>JBBANI010000006.1:0-68281 GCA_040402015.1 Ilumatobacteraceae bacterium | reverse complement strand
AACGATGCATATATTGGTTCAAAGGCACAGTTCGCATATCTCATGTCATTAGGCGGTGAAGGCAACTCTGAAGAACCCATCTACGGTTCTTCATTATGGAAGTACGACTTGTCAACCGGTCAATGCTGGGAACATCACCTAGGCAAAACAACTCGCGGGGGAGAACCAGTCTTTGCAGCATCGTCATCAAATGGAGATGAAGACAATGGCTATGTCATGGCAATCGTTCACGACACAGCCACAGAAAAGTCCCGACTTGTAATTCTCGATGCGCAGAATTTCGCTGCCCCACCATTGGCCACTATTCATCTGCCCCAGCGCGTTCCTTATGGCGCACACGGCAGCTGGGTGCCCTCCGGCGTCATATCGATGTAGGGGCTGACCGAGGACCCCTATATGATGTGGTCTCCGAAACATTCGGGCGTTTAGCTCAGTTGGCTAGAGCATCTCCCTTACAAGGAGAGGGTCGGGGGTTCGAGCCCCTCAACGCCCACTAAAAAGGCACCTGACCAAGTCAAACTTGAACAGGTGCCTTTCGTGTTTTTAATCGCAAGTTGCGGTTATTTCCGCAGGGCGTCTTCAACGGCAGCGATTAAGCCGTCCACGTCTTCGAAACTGATGAGTGGGTTCATGAACGTGAACTTCAAGGCGGCACGTCCGTTGATTTCGGTGCGCCCAAGCACCATGTCGCCGGCCATCAGCAGATTCTGTTGCGCACGCCGAAGATCATCTGCGTCACAGCCCACGGCATCAAAAACGCACATGGGTCCGGTTGGGTGTGTGAGAAGAGTCAATACTTCTGATTTTTCAATCTGCTCAGCTGCATACGCGCTGAGTTCAACAACTCGGTGAAGCATTTCCGTGAATGCTGTGCGGCCGATCGTGCGCAGTGAGACAACAACCTTCGCCGCATCGAAGCGACGAGACGTATCAAGTGATCTTCCGACAAGGTTGATCATGCCGGGAACTTCGTCGCCGCGGTCAAGGTATTTTGACTTCACGCGTAGGAGATCGAAACGCTCTAGGTCTTTAACAATGAGTGCACTGGCATTGAATGGCTGAAACCACAGTTTGTGGAAATCAATAGTGACTGAGTCAGCTCTCGCGATTCCGTGCAACATGGGGGCAAGTTGTGGTGACATCAAGTAAGAACCAACGACTGCAGCATCAATGTGAAACCAAGCATTGATTTGCTCACATCGTGTCGCAATGTCATCAAGCGGGTCAATGACTCCTAAGTCGGTAGTTCCTGCTGTTCCAACGATTGCGATGATGGTGTGTTTCGCGTTGAGTTGTTCTGCGATAGATGAATCAAGTGCGTTGATATCCATCGCGCCACTGGGTGTACTGGCGACAGTGACAACAGAATCGCGGCCGAGGCCAAGTTGGGCTGCTGCGCGCTGTATTGAGAAGTGTGCTTGGTCGGAACACAGGATGCGCCACGTTGCGGCCTGAGGGGGAAGTCCTGTTTTGAGAACATCGACACCGATGAGAGATGCAGCCCATGAACGAGCGAGTGTGATTCCGAGAACGTTTGATGCTGTTCCGCCTGAAGTCATGACACCGGAACCTGAAGCAGGCATTCCCATGAGGTTGGCGAGCCAACTTGTGAGATGAAGTTCAACTTCTGTTGCTGCTGGTGCTTGATCCCAGCTATCCATTGACTGGTTCATCACAGCAATGGACATCTCTGTAACAACACTTGGAATCATGGTTGGCGGATGAAGGTGAGCAACGCACGCAGGGTCAAATGGGACCACACTGTTGGCCCACACTGAAGTTCCGAATTCTTGTAGGACCTCGGTTAACGGAGTTCCGTCGACGGGACAGACATCAGTTTCCCAAATGAGGTCATGCAATTCAGTGGGGGACAGTGAACTGCGTGGCCCTGCTGGACGTTGAATGCTTTCAATTGCTACTTGTGCAGCGTCAGCTAATTGCTGTCGACCTTGTTCATCAAGCGACACAAAGATGTCGCGCCATGGTGTGGCGGTCATGCCACTGAGGCCACGCACACCTCGGCAAAGGCATCGCTGAGGCGTTGGAGACCTTCACGTAATTCTTCATCTGTGGTGGTGAGTGGTGGCAAGAGCTTGACAACTTGGTCGCCAGCGCCGCAGGTTTCAACGATGAGTTGACGAGCGAATGCTGCACGGGTGACATTGTCTGCAAGTTCAGTGTTCTTGACGTTGAGACCGCAGAGCAGGCCGTTGCCATTGACAGTGAAATCAAGAGACTCATACGTGTCGGCAATTGTCTGCAACGCGTCTCGAACCAAGATGCCTTTGTACTTCGTGTCTTGTTCAAACAGGCTGTCGCTCCAGTACATCTGCATCATCTTGGTGGATGTTGCGAATGCAAGGTTATTGCCGCGGAATGTGCCGGTGAACTCGCCGGCGTTCCAGGTATCAAGATCGCGCTTAATCAAGTTGATGGCCATTGGGAGACCAAGGCCGCTGATTGCTTTTGACAAACACACGATGTCTGGGTCAAGACCGGAGCCTTCGAATGAGAAGAATGCACCGGTGCGTCCGACGCCAGCTTGTACTTCATCTGCAATAACCATGATTCCGAGCTCGGTTGCTTTTGTGCGCAGAGCTGCAAGGTAGGCGGGGTCGAATGCGCGAGCACCGCCTTCGCCTTGAGTTGCTTCGATGAGGATGGCTCCGAATTTTTGGCCGTCGACGCCGGCACGCAATGTGCGGTCGAGCAAGTCAAGATCGTCGTTCGTCATCTGCTTCACGAATGGAAGTGCAGCAAAGTCGCCGATGTGGGCAACAGTTTCGCGGCCAGCCATTGAATCTGAAACTGACGCTGCCCGGTATGACATGCCGTGGTAGCCGCCAGCAAAACCAAGTACGGCACGTTTGCCTGTGAGGCGCTGAGCCAATTGCAGTGCTGCCTCTACGGCAGTAGCGCCAGTAGGGCCGACGGTTTGAACCACCATGTCCATGTGGCGAGGCTTCAAAATGAGCTCTTCGAAGGTGTTGAGAAATTCACGCTTTTCGACAGTGAAGGTGTCGAGGCTATGGAGGAGTTTTCCTGAACGTAAGTGCGAGAGGGCTACTTCAACGAGTTCTGGGTTGTTGTGACCGTACGACAACACGCCTGCACCTGCGAAAAAATCTAGATATGCCTTGGAGTCTTCATCAAAGATCGTGGAACCGTGTGATGTCGCAAAGACCACGGGCCAGCGGCGACAGTAATAACGGACATTTGATTCGAATTGTTCGAAGGTATTCATGGGAAATCCTCTCGGTTGTGTTGTGAACTGGTATCACCCTTTCGGGGTCGTTGTAGAAACGGAAAGGTAATTCTAGAACACGCGAGAGGTGTTTGCTACTTCATTCGCTCTAAAGCTTCACCCATTTGTCTGTGAACCGCATTAATGGCCTGTAATGGGCGCATCATGACTCGAAATTCAATGATTTTTCCTTGGTCGTTGCAAGTAATGATGTCAACACCATTGGCATATTTGCCTTCGATAGTGGTCTCAAACTCCAACACTGCGGTGTATCCATCGAGCACTTCCTTGGTGTATCGAAATTTGGTCGAGTCATCTTTCGTTCCACTTGAATTTGTTTTATCGCCAGGCAATGTCTGTCCGGCAGCCATGAGATACATCTTGGTGATTTCTTTGCCCACTTGTGGGGTGAAGACAATGGGGGAGAAGAACACGCAGTCGTCGTCGAGCAAGATGTCGAGGCCATTCTTTAGTTCTCCGCGCATGTGTGCGTGCCATTGTTCAATTACTGCGTGAATCATGATTGTCCCCTTGTGTAGTTGTGCCAAGCGTAGTGAATGGAGGTGAAGCACCTGTCGTTTACAGTGACGTAGGTGAAGAAGGCCTGGTCGTTTACCTCTGAGAGCACCTTGCTCTCCCAGGTCACATTCTGTGTGGTCGACCTTGAAACCACGGGTAGTTCCAGTTCTGTTGGTGGCATCACGGAAATTGGTGCCGTGAAGTACAAAGGGGGCGAAGAACTATCACGGTTCAGCACTCTCATCAACCCTGGTCAACCGATTCCGGCGAACATTGTCATGTTGACTGGTATCTCTTCGTCCATGGTTGCTGATGCCCCTCGTGTGGAAGATGTGCTCGACATGTTTCTCGATTTTGTGCAGGGCACGGTGTTGGTGGCACATAATGCTCGATTCGATGTTGGCTTTTTGAACGCTGCACTCGAACGTCACGGGTATGACCCACTGTCGAACGCCGTTGTTGACACTGTCACCTTGGCGCGTCGACTTGTACGTAGCGAAGTACCGAACTGCAAGCTTTCTACTTTGGCAGCGCATTTCAATTTCCCCCATCAACCTATTCACCGCGCTATGGATGATGTGTTGGCAACAGGAGACTTGTTGCACTACCTCATTGAACGCGCCGCTGCATTTGGCGTTTTCGATATTGAAGATTTGGTGGCATTGCCTTCCATCGGCTCTCACCCTGAATCGCGAAAACTAAAGATGACAGAAGATCTTCCTCGCGGACCAGGGGTGTACTTGTTCATTGATCTCGCAGGCGAGGTCTTGTATGTGGGGAAAGCAACCAATGTGCGAGCTCGTGTCCGTAGTTATTTCAGTATTGGTGAATCACGCAAAAAAGTTGGGTCACTGTTGAAGTTGGTGCACAGTATCCAGTGCATTGAGACCCCAGATCCTGTCACTGCCGAAGTGTTTGAACTGCGTATCATTCGGCGGTTACGACCTCGATACAACTACGCCGGAACGCGTAGTGAAAAGTATTGCTATGTCCGTTTCACAACAGAAGAAGAGTGGCCTCGTCTTGTTGTCACAAAGACGGCATCGTCCAAAGGAATCACTCTTGGCCCAATGAGGACAAGAGGTATGGCGCGCGATGTTGTCGACGCTATTGAGTCCGTGGTTCCGCTGCGTCGGTGCACAGTGCGCATGGGTAGAAATTATGTTGCGCCCACTGATGCCCCTGTTTGTTCAGCGGCACGCTTGGGACTGGCAGAGTGTCCATGTTCAGGGTCTGCCGATGCCAGCGCGTACGGTGCCATCGTCGACACCGTGGTGCGCACATTGAATGGCGATGCCGAAGAAGTCGTAGATCTCCTCACGAATCGAATGACCGTGCATTCTCAGAATCAGCGATTTGAAGAAGCCGCCTTTGTCCGGGACCGCATTGATGCACTGGGCAGAGCGCTACATCGACAATCGCAGGCCAACGCATTACGTGATGGTGGACTTCAAGACATCAGGCATGAAGGCATTATGTATCGCATAAACCAAGGGGTCTTGGTGGAGACTTTGAGTAGTGGGGAAGTCTGTAATCCTGAAACACTGAATCTTCCGAAGACGCTTGAACATTTGCGTGCGGTCTTGAATGTGCCAGCAGACGAGTCGCCCACAGATGTCCTTGATGAAGTGATGTGCATGGCGCGACTCGTGTCCTCGTTATGCTGACAATATGAAGTTGAGAAGTACAGCGGCAATGGCAGTGGCAATAATTTCACTGTCGGCTTGTGGTGCAGACTCCTCTTTCCCTGTTGCTGTAGTTGCCACAACTGCATCCTCTCAAAGCACTGAGTCTCAGCCAGGTTCGAACGTTGACAATCTTGTAGCAAAGACAATAAGTGGTGAAACGTTCGTATTGTCGAACGCACTTGCGCAAAAGCCTGTAGTGATGTGGTTCTGGGCGCCTGGTTGAGCGACATGTAATGCTGAAGCCTCCTCGGTCGAGGAGACATGGAAAAAATTTGCAGATTCAGTCACTGTTGTAGGCGTGGCGTGGGCCGGTGACCAGTCGTCGTACCAATCCTTTGTTGAACGCCATGGGTTGACATTTGCCAACCTAGATGACACGCCCGGAGACATCTATTCCAAATACAAAGTGCCGTATCAGCCTGCGTGGGTTTTTGTAGCCAGAGATGGAACCGCCACCACACGCATTGGGGTGATCGGCGATTCCGAATTGTCGCAGTTAATTCAAAAAATGAATTAACTAATGAATGGACTATGGATCCTAGAGCTGAAGGCTCTTGATCTCGAGGAATTCTTCGAAACCGTATTCACCGAGTTCGCGACCAACGCCTGATTGCTTGTATCCACCGAATGGAGCATTGGGGTTGAAGGCTCCACCATTGACGGTTACTTGACCAGTGCGAATACGGCGCGCGATTGCGATACCGGTTTCCTTGTCGGCTGCGAATACTGCGCCGGCGAGGCCGTATGGAGAATCATTCGCAATTTCCACTGCGTCATCAATGCCGTCGTACGGAATCAGAACAAGGACAGGTCCGAAGATCTCTTCTTGGGCAATGGTCATCTTGTTGTTGACTTCAGAAAAGACTGTTGGCTTCACGTAGTAACCCTTATCGAGACCTTCAGGAGCTCCAGGGCCACCGGCAATGAGCTTTGCGCCTTCTTCGATTCCCTTGTTGATGTATCCAATCACGCGGTCACGCTGTGCTGCAGAAGCAAGTGGTCCAACGTTTGTACCTTCTGCAAATGGGTCTCCGACTTTGACGCCAGTAGCAATACCAGCAGCGAGTCCTTCAGCTTCTGCAAGGCGTGAACGTGGCACCAGCATGCGGCTAAGAAGTGAACATGTTTGACCACTATTCAGGAAAGCCTGTCCAGTGCCTCCCTTGATTGCTTTTGCAAATGTTGCTTCGTCAAGATCTTCACAAATGATGTTTGCGCTTTTACCGCCAAGTTCAAGTGCAACTTTCTTGACAGTCTCTGAACCTGTTTGCATTACGAGTTTTCCTGCACGTGTTGAACCGGTGAATGAGATCATGTCGATGTCTGGGCTTGCAGAAATTGCGTCACCGACAACGGGGCCAGTTCCGGTAACAAGGTTGAATACTCCAGCAGGAAGTTTTGCTTCGTGAATTATCTCAGCAAGCATGAAGGCATCAATTGGTGCAACTTCGCTTGGCTTCAATACAACGGTGCAACCTGAGGCCATTGCGAAAGCAACTTTCGCAGCGATTTGATGCAATGGATAGTTCCATGGAGTAATGCAACCGACGACACCGATTGGTTCACGAACGATCAATGAACTTCCGACTTCTTTTTCGAATTCAAATGATTCTGCGAGAGCTGCTGCCTGCTTGAACGAGTTGATGGGCAGGCCCACCTGAATCATGTTTGACAAGGCCTTTGCCATTCCGGTCTCGCGTGAAATTGCAGAAGAAATTTCATCCATGCGAGCCACGAGTGCATCGCCAATTGCGTTCAGGAACTTGGCGCGGTCTGCCTTTGGCAATGTGCTCCATGAAAGGAAGGCGGCCTTGGCGGCTGCTGCAGCTTTCGTGACGTCTGAGGCGGTTCCCTCGGGAATAGTGGCCATGACTTCTTCGTTAGTGGAGTCAAAGACTGAAATGGTCTGTGTGCCCTCTGAAGCCACCCATTGGCCATTGATATAGATCGTGTCGTAGTTCTTCATGGTGATTTCCCTTTGTGTAGCCCATTGGACGGGCAATGTATTAGACGCTAGGGGCAACAGAGGCAAATGCGAAATAGCGGAGCGACAGGGGGGTAGTGTGGCGTTAGTCACACGTAACAAGAGGGTCAACATGAAGTCTCTGAAATTCACCATTACGGCCCTGATTGGCTTTTCCACTCTTGGTCTCGTTGGTTGTGGCACAGACCCCTCGGACATGACGGCCGTAGATGTCGGAAATGCGGCGCCTGTTCTGTCCAACAAGATCACGGGCAATGTCGAAGAATGGAAAGTGAATGTCAGTGCTCAAACTGCCGAAGCCGGCGAAGTCATTTTTGCTATGGCAAATTACGGCACGATGCCACACGAATTTCTGGTGACAAAGACTTCCTACGACCCAGGCAAGATCCCCTTGGGATCTGACCTTCGATTTAACGAGGAAGACAAGGGCTTGTCGGTTGTTGATGAGATTTCTGAATGGCCAGTGAACGAGTCGAAAGTACTAAAGATTAATCTGGAAGCCGGGACATATGAACTGCTGTGCAACCTTGCCGGGCACTACGCAAACGGCATGCACACTACTTTCACGGTAGTTCCAGCAAAAGTGAAGACAACTGAGTCAACTGTCCCCGTGGCAACAGTTGCCAGTAATGATATTTCTGGCAGTGTGAAAGAGTGGGCAGTTGCTGTGAATGCCTCTGAAGCAACAGCTGGCAATGTGACGTTCACGATGAAGAATAATGGCACAATCCCTCACGAGTTCATTATTGTGAAAACCGATTTCGCACCGGGCAAGATTCCGTTGGGTCCTGATAATCGTTTCGATGAAGAAGGTAAAGGTGTGTCTGTTCCTGGAGAGATTTCTGAATGGAATCCGGGAACTACAGGAACTGTCACCTTGAAATTAGAAGCTGGCAATTATCAGTTGTTGTGTAACCTCGCTGGTCACTATAAAAACGGTATGTACACGCAACTCACCGTGACATAATCGTCGGATGAAGTCACATCCTTGGAATGGGTCATTCTCCTGGGAACGACACTCGGCGCAGAGCGGGGCAGTGTCGCAGGCCCAGATTAATCAATTTGACGAATTGGGCTTCTTTGTTCTTAACGATATTTACACCTCTGACGAGTTGGCTGAACTAACTCGTATTACTGATGAAGCAGAAGACGAAGCAATTGCGGAACTGAAAAAGCAAGCTGATGAGCGATTTCTTATTTCAGAAAACGGCGCCATTACTTTTGCTGCCCAGATAGTTCGACAAAAGCCAGAGATCCGACCATTCGTACGGAATGCAAAAATTCTTGGAGTATGCGCTGATTTGATCGGTCCGAATGTGCGGATGTATCACGATCAAGCCGTGTACAAGATGACCGAGAAGCCTCGCCGGTTTCCATGGCATCAAGACAACGGCTATTTATATGTTGAACCCCAGCATTACCTCACATGCTGGATCGCACTGACTGATGCCACCTTTGAGAATGGATGCCCACAAGTGGTGACGGGGCTTCACAAAAAAGGGACCTTTGCTCACTATTATGTCGACACTCTTGGTTTTGAGTGTTTTGAAGAACCTCCAACAGCACCTGTCATTGCAGAAGTGAAAGCTGGGGGAGCAGTGTTCTTTTCTTCCTTGACACCTCACCTCACGGGTCCGAACTTCAGTAACAGCACACGCAAGGCATACATCGTGCAATATGCAGCGTCAGATGCTCGGGTGTTAGAAGGTAACGCCGATGCTGGCGCTGCTACGGGTTCTCATGCCATTAGCGATGAACCCCGAGGAATTGCTGTGCTGGAAAATGGAGTACCGGTCGCTTAGGCCAGTACGAATCCTTCGTAGCCGTTAGCAGCAACTTCGGTGCACTTATCTGCATAGGTAGGAAAGCCGAGCAGTGGCATAAACACGCGGGGTTTCCCAGGAACATTGGCACCGAGGTACCAGCTGTTACACGATGGGTACAGCGTCATGTCTGCAACTGCATTGACAAAAGCAACCCATTCCGTTTGTTCTTTGTCTGTGGTTTCAATTGTTGATTTTCCAGACGACACGATGTGTGAGATGCAGTCAGAGATCCATTCCACATGCTGCTCAATCGACATCATCATGTTGGTCAGAACTGATGGACTGCCGGGGCCAGACACCATAAACATGTTCGGAAAACCAGCCGTACTGAGCCCGAGGTAAGTAACTGGACCTGCATTCCATGCATCTGCAAGTGGTTGATTGCTGCGGCCGCGAATATCTATCTTCAACAGCGAACCAGTCATTGCATCAAAGCCAGTGGCATACACCAAGACATCAAATGTGTGTTGTTCGCCACCAGCGACAAGACCGTGTTCGGTAATGCGTTCAATTGGTTCTGAACCAACGTCAACAAGTGACACGTTGGAGCGATTGAAAGTCTCGTAATAACCAGAGTCAAGGCACAGGCGCTTGCACCCGATGACTTGTGTGGGAAGGAGTTTCTGTGCGGTTGCGGGATCTTTCACTACGGAAAAAATCTTTTCGCGCACAAATTCGGCAACGGTTTCATTGGCATCGTGGTTGAGAAGAAAGTCGTTGTAGGAGGACAAAAATGCAAAGCCCCCTTCTTCCCAACGCAGTTCAAATTCTTGACGTCGTTCTGCCTCAGAGACTTCCAATGCAGCTTGTTCGCCTCGACGAATGTTCGAACCGAATGCACCCATTTGTTGTCGGTTGAGATCACGGAATTCGTTGTAGTTCGCCTTTACTTCCTTAACATATTCCTTGTCGATTGTGTCATTGCGAGCAGGAATGGAATATGTGGCAGTGCGTTGAAACACAGTGAGGTGTTTTGCTTGGGTAGCAATGATGGGAATGCTCTGAATTGCAGAAGATCCGGTGCCGATGAGCCCGACCGTTTTTCCGGTGAAGTCAACACCATCGTGTGGCCATTCGCCCGTGTGATACGTGGGACCGGTAAATGAATCCGCACCGATGAATTGGGGTACGTTCGTTGAAGACAAACACCCAGTAGCGAACACAACGAATCGTGCAGTGACAACGTCACCTTTGTCTGTTGTAACTCGCCAATTATTTGACTTCTCATTAAAGCTTGCAGAAGTGACGCGCGTAGAGAATTGAATATCGCGACGCAAGTCGAAGCGATCAGCTACGTGTTGTGCGTACGTAAGGATCTCAGGCTGACCTGCATATCGTTGGTTCCACTCCCACTCTTGTTGCAGGTCGTTGTCAAAACTGTATGAGTACTCGACACTTTCAATGTCGCAACGTGCGCCGGGGTATCTATTCCAGTACCAGGTGCCACCGACGTCTGTGCCAGCTTCAAAGACTTGAACTGACAGATTGGCAGCGCGTGCGCGATGCACCATATACATGCCAGCAAAACCAGCGCCGACTACGGCGATATCAACTGAACGTTCCATTGGCCCCCCTTGGTGTTCGATATACGAAACCTTAGTGGGGACAGAAGGTGAGTGGTCTAGTGGATGAGACCAGACCACTCAGATCTGAATTAATAGCTGCGCGCTGGGCGTGAGCTGCTTGAGCGCTCGCCTCGAGGTCCGCCTGGGCGTCCTCCACGTGATTCAGGACGAGGTCCGCGAGGTGAATCGCTACGAGGGCCACGGTCACGGAAATCACGGTCTCCGCGAGGTGCGTCACTGCGAGGTGCGCGGTCTTCACGAGGACGGTCGTCGCGTGGACGATCATCACGTGGGCGGTCGTCGCGTGGGCGATCATCACGTGGGCCACGGTCGTCACGACGATCGCGTCCGCCGCCGTAGCCGCCTCCACCACCGTATGACCTGCCGCCGCCTGAACGGCCACGGTCTCCGCCGCCGCCGTATGAACGACCTCCGCCACCTGAACGTGAGCGATCACGATCACGACCGCCTCCGCCGTTGCGACCGCCGCCGCCACCGCGACGCTCTTCGATTGATGGCATCTCTTTGAATTCGCGCTCGCCAGGAGCAACTTCTTCAAGGATGGCATCACCCTTTGCAACGTTTACTGAGATCGGGTCGATGCCTGCATCTTTTGCAAGACGCTTGACATGACGACGCATGTTCTCAGTCACCATGGTGATGACTGTGCCTTCTGCACCGGCGCGAGCCGTACGACCCGAACGGTGAAGAAATGCTTTGTGCTCTTCTGGTGGGTCAGCATGGATAACCAGTGCAATGTCGTCAACGTGAATACCACGTGCTGCGATGTCTGTTGCGACAAGCGTGTCTGCTTTTCCGCCAGAGAAGGCAGCTAAGTTACGTGCACGAACATTTTGTGACAAGTCACCGTGCAATTCAACGCTAGGAACTCCAGCTTTGATAAGAGCTTCAGTGAGCTTGCGTGCGCCATGCTTGGTGCGTGTGAATACAAGTGAACGGCCAGGTGCTGCACACAAATCTTGCAACACATCGAAGCGATTCGCTTGTGACACGTTGAAGAAGTAGTGAGTCATTGTCGCTTCATCTTCAAGATTAGATTCAATTTCGTGCGTTACTGGGTTGTTCAAGAACTTGCGTACAATCTTGTCGATTCCGCGATCAAGAGTTGCAGAGAACAACATGCGTTGTCCGTCGCGAGGAGTCTTTGACAAAATCTGTGTGACGTGCTCAAGGAACCCGAGTTCCGCCATGTGATCTGCTTCGTCAAGAACAGTGATCTCAATTGCATCAAGGTCAACGTGGCCTGATTCCATGAGGTCAATGAATCGACCTGGGCATGCAACAACGATGTCAACGCCGTTACGCAATGCTTCGATTTGCTTTGGGTAGCCAACGCCGCCATAGACGGTTGTGGTGCGCATGCCGAGGCGACGAGCAAGAGGTGCAAGCACATCACAGACTTGGTTTGCCAACTCACGGGTTGGAACCAAAACCAGTGCACGTGGTGCATAGTTCTCGCGTGGCTTGTTGCTTTCGAGCAAACGAGCCAACAGCGGCAATGTGAATGCAAGCGTCTTGCCTGATCCCGTGCGGCCGCGGCCGAGGGTGTCACGACCAGCCAACGCGTCTGCGATGGTTGCTTGCTGAATGGGGAATGGTTCAATGAGACCTTGTGAGGTCAGTTCATCAACCAGGGGCGTGGGCAGACCAAGGTCAGCAAAAGTAGGACGGGTGTCCATGGGGGTATCTCCCTTATAAGGGCCATAGATACCGGTTTGTACCCATGGGTGCACTCGAAGCGCTTGAGCAGACTAGCGGTAGCCCTGTGGAAAACCTAGGGAAATCTCAAATTAATTTGTCAGTGTGACTTTGATCGCAGTGTCAGCTGCGTGGGAGGCCTTGCCTAGCATGCGCCTCAGCCACGATTGGGCGATGATTGCGATGTACATGATTCGGTATTTTTTGCGCACCAAATCAGCGACTCGTTGTGAATCGGGACCATCAAGAACGACTGCTGTTCCTTGGTACACGGTTGCGTCGGCGGCGACTAGGCCTTTGAACGTTGAGACAGCCAAGGTGGCTCGCGGGTCACGACGAACGCGCTTTACTTTGAATGCATCATGGTCAGTGGTGAAGGCGTATCCGCCCTCAAATCGCACAACCCACACGGGAAGGGAAACGGCATTTCCGTCTTTTTTATATGTCGTAAACGAGACATATTTTGCGGCGTCAAGGTCTGCAGGCATAAAAATCCTCTCCAGAAAATACTGACAACTATTGGTCGGGGAGGGGAGACTTGAACTCCCGGCCTCCTGGTCCCAAACCAGGCGCGCTACCAACTGCGCCACACCCCGCGGTGTTTCCAATAATGCTATCGGGAGGTTTTAGCTGGCGCTCTTAGCAATACGGGCAAGCCGTTTTGCAGTGCGACCAATGGGCGCAAGGTGGCGATGATCGAGGTCGCCGATTTCGACGCCATTTGAAAAGAGCACGCGGTAGCGAAGCCAATTGAAACCATTCGACAAGATGACCTTGCCCTCTGTTCCGGCGACAACGCCATCAAGATCAACCGTTGTCACGACCTTGTCGCCATTGCGCAAGTTGATTTGGCCTTGATGAGGGTTAGCAAGAGCGTGGGGCTTCCAAAGAGTCATGTCACCATTATTGCCTGAAACAGCACCAGAAAAGCGAACCCGTCAATCGAAAGACAAGAGTCCAGTCAGACGGGCACCCCGATACACTTTGCCACCTGTGAAAAGCACTCTCGAAGCCCTAGAGGGCAACAAAGTCAAGCTGTCCATCGAAATTGATGAGTCGGAATTCGACCGCAACTTGGATGTTGCATTCCGAAAGATCGCTCATGAAGTGCGTCTCCCTGGCTTTCGGCCGGGTAAAGCTCCTCGCCGCGTGCTTGAGGCACGAATCGGTATTGATGCTGCTCGAGGTCAAGCACTTCAAGATGCGATTCCTGAATATCTCAGTAAAGCAGTGCGTGAACATGACGTTGACATCATCTCCACACCTGATGTCACCTTGACAAACAACAACGATCCTGTCGATACAGAAAATCCTGTTCCTGCAGAGTTCGTGTACCCAGTGATGTTCGAAGCAATTTGTGAAGTGCGCCCTGAAGTTTCGGTTCCCGGATACGGCGGACTGCGCATTGAATTGTCAAGCCCTGATCTTTCTGACGAAGAACTTGAAGAAGCAGTTGCCACAGAGCGTCGTCGTTTCGGTTCATTGGTTGATGTTGATCGCGCCGCAGAAACTGGCGACAACGTAGTGATCGACCTTGAAGGACTTCGTGACGGAGAGCCTGTAGCCGGACTCAATGTTGACGAATGGACCTATGAAATTGGGCGCGCTTGGGTTGCTCCCGGATTTGATGACCAGCTCACAGGCTCGAAGAAGGGCGATGTTCTTCGCTTCAACGCCATTCCGAATGGCACTGAAGAAGCTGCAGATTTCGTAGTCACTGTGAACCGTGTTCAAACATTGGAACTTCCAGAACTCACTGATGAATGGGTTGAAGCAAACATTGCAGACTCTGAAACAGTTGTTGAATGGCGCCAATCACTTCGCGACCGTTACACCGAGATGCGCGTGAACCAAATGCGTCGCACTGTTGTTGATCGTCTTACTGACGAACTTGCAAAGCTTGTTGAAATTGAAGCGCCAGAATCAATGGTGGGTGCAGACATGCAAGCGCGAGTTCAAAACACCATCCAGCAGTTCCAACAGCAGGGCATCGCTCTTGACCAGTGGTTGTCCGCTACCGGCCAAGACACAGAGTCATTTATCGCCGGTATGAAAGAGCAATCAGAAAAGGCCGTCAAGGTTGATCTTGCATTGCGCGCCGTTGCATCAGCTCAGGCCATCACCGTCAGCGACGATGATCTTGAAGCTGAATTTGAATCAATTGGCGTTCGCGTTAATGAAAAAACAGCCAAAGTACGTAAGGCATACGAGCAGAATGATGCCATTGCTGATCTCATTGCCCAGATGCGTAAATCTCAAGCACTTGAGTGGTTGCTTCATAACTCCACCTTTGTAGACCAGAATGGAACTGTTCTTCCCACCGACACGGTGCTCGGAGAACATGACCACGACCACGACCCCGACCACGATGATGAAGATGAAGCAGAGGATGCAGAATGAACTTCCAGAATTACTACGTACCAAATGTCACAGAGCAGACAAGCAGAGGGGAACGCACATCTGACCTGTTCTCACGATTGTTGAAAGAGAACATCATCTTTTTGGGGATGCCTATTGACGACACCGTGGCAAACCTCATCTGCGCCCAGCTCATCCACTTGGAGAGCGAAAACCCAGACCGCGACATCAACATCTACATAAATAGCCCTGGCGGCGACATCACGTCACTATTTGCTATCTACGACACAATGCAGTTCATCAAGAATGACATTGCAACCATTTGTCTCGGTCAAGCAGCCTCAGCAGCGGCCGTCCTTTTGGCTGCTGGCACCAAGGGAAAGCGTCTTGCTTTGCCTCATAGCCGAGTCCTTCTTCATCAGCCATATGGCCAGGTTGGCTACGGCCAAGTGACCGATCTGGAGATCGCCGCCAAGGAAATCCTTCGTATGCGTGACCTTCTGGAAGAGATTCTTGCCAAGCACACAGGCCAGAGCATGGAAAGAATTCATACTGATACTGACCGTGACTTCGTAATTGAAGCCAATGAGGCCGTCGAGTATGGCATTATCGACAGTGTGATTTCATCACGCGAATTAACGGACCGTTCCGGACCAATTCGCTAACACACAGTTCGAGGAGGGCCTTCGTGGCCAAGTTTGGTGACACAGGAGAGCTTCTGAAGTGCTCCTTTTGCGGCAAGTCCCAAAAGCAAGTCAAGAAACTCATCGCAGGACCTGGTGTCTATATCTGTGATGAGTGCATCGACCTGTGCAATGAGATCATTGAAGAAGAAGTAGGCGAGCGCTCTGATGTGCGCCTTGACGTACTTCCGACTCCAATCGAAACTCGTACGTTCCTCGATGAATACGTAGTGGGGCAAGAGCGCGCAAAGAAAGTTCTTTCCGTAGCTGTTTTCCATCACTACCGGCGTTTGCAATATATGCAACAGAACACAGGTATTCGCCGTGATGAAGTAGAACTGCAGAAGAGCAACATTCTTCTTCTCGGACCAACTGGATGCGGTAAAACACACCTAGCCCAAACTCTTGCTCGCATGTTGAATGTGCCATTCGCTGTTGCAGATGCAACGGCGCTCACAGAGGCCGGATATGTCGGTGAAGACGTTGAAAACATCTTGCTCAAACTTCTTCAAGCTGCAGATTTTGATGTGAAGCGTGCAGAGCAGGGCATTGTGTACATCGATGAGATCGATAAGGTTGCCCGCAAGGCTGAGAACCCCAGCATCACGCGCGATGTGTCTGGTGAAGGCGTTCAGCAAGCACTGTTGAAGATTCTCGAAGGCACTGTTGCATCTGTTCCACCACAAGGTGGTCGCAAACACCCACATCAAGAATTCATTCAGATTGATACAACCAACGTGTTGTTCATCTGTGGTGGAGCGTTTTCCGGTCTTGAGCAGATTATTGAACAACGCATTGGTCACAAGGGCATGGGCTTTCACGCCACAGTGAAATCGAAAGCCGACAAAAACCCCGGCGAGTTGTTCGAGCAAGTTCTTCCGGAGGACTTGTTGAAGTTCGGAATGATTCCTGAGTTCATTGGTCGTTTGCCGATGGTGGGTGCAGTACACGCGCTTGACAAGCCAGCCCTCATGCAAATTTTAACTGAGCCAAAGAATGCTCTTGTGAAGCAGTATGCGAAGTTGTTTGAATTCGATGACATTGAACTAGACATCGAGCCAGCAGCGTTAGAAGCAATTGCAGAACTTGCAATGACTCGTGGAACTGGCGCTCGTGGGCTGCGTTCCATACTTGAAGAGACTTTGCTTGACTCTATGTATGAATTGCCTGGTCGTACAGACATTGCTCGCGTTGTCGTTAATGCTGATTGTGTCAGGAACAAAGCAATGCCTGAACTTGTGACCAAGACTGCTGCACGAGCACCTCGTCAGCGCCGCGCAGCTTCCTAGGGCCGCATGAATTATCAAGAAGCGCTCGTGTATCTCGACGAGCACGCCTCGTATGAAAAGACGGGTCGCATCGACGCTCCCTCAACCGCAACTATTGAAGAACTTCTCGTAGTCCTGGGCGATCCACAAAACGATTTTCGCGTTATTCATGTCACTGGCACAAATGGCAAAGGTTCAACATCGCAGATCATTACCCGGCTGTTAATGGCTCACGGTCTCAAGGTGGGCACATATTCGAGTCCCCATCTTGAAAATGTTCGCGAGCGTATTCAGGTTGACGGAGAACCGATAGCTGAGATTGATTTTGCTGATTCAGTAGCGGCAGTGGCAAATGCAGAAGGCATCAGCATTGTCCGGCCTTCGTATTTTGAGATTATGACCGCTGCTGCGTTTCGTTGGTTCTCTGATGATGCAATCGAAGTTGCAGTCATTGAAGTGGGAATGTTGGGTCGTTGGGACGCCACAAACGTGGTGAATCCAGATGTCGCAGTGATTACGAACATTGCACTAGATCACACTGAATTTGCGGGGCCAACTTTGGCGCATATCGCTACAGAGAAAGCCGGCATCATCAAACCGAGTTGTGTGGCAATCATTGGAGAAGTGAACGAAGACCTTCGTTCGATATTTGCAGCCGAACCATGTGAAGAAATGTTGGTTCGGGGCGAACAATTCGATGTTGTCGATAATCATCTCGCGTTGGGTGGTCGTTCAGTTCACATCAGTACCCATCGTGCTGAATACCTCGATCTGTTTGTGCCACTTCATGGATGGCATCAAGGGGATAACACGGCGGTAGCGATTGCGGCTGTTGAAGCATTCTTTGGTTCCGCACTTGACGCCGAGACCGTGCAAGAAGGTTTGGCCGGAGTTCTCATGCCCGGTCGCTTTGAAGTTGTAGGTCATCAACCGCTTGTCATTCTTGATGGAGCACATAACCCAGCAGGCGCAGATGTGTGCTCCAGTGTATTTTTTGAAGACTTTGACCCACACGGTCGCCGCATCCTGGTAGTGGGTGCCTTGGGCGGCAGAGATATTAAAGACACTTTGTCTGCTTTAAAGGTTGACGAGTATGAATTAGTCATCTGTTGCACGGCGCCTTCGCCTCGTGCTCGCCCTGGTCGTGAAATTGCAGATGTAGCGCGTGGCATGGGATGTTCAGAGGTCGTGGTGGCTGACACGGTTGAGAAGGCGTGCGACATCGCTTTGGCAGATGCAACGAGCGGCGACGCCATATTGGTGGCCGGCTCTCTGTATGTCGTTGGAGCTGCCAGAACGCATCTCCGTCGCGTTTTACCCTGACGGGGCATGAGTTCGGGGGCAATCCAACGCTCCTGGCGTAGCCTGTAGGGCATGTCAGATCGCACCCTTGTTTTGTTAAAGCCCGACGCCGTTGAACGCGGACTTGTCGGGGCCATTTTGTCTCGTTTCGAGAACAAAGGACTCCGTATTGCTGCGATGCAATTACGCACTCTCGATGCCGCCATTCTTGCCCGTCATTACGAAGAGCATGTGGGCAAAGGGTTCTACGCAGAACTTGTTGCATTTATGGGCCGTGGCCCCGTTGTTGCTCTTGCCATCGAAGGTCCGCAAGACACATGGGAAATCGTTCGCACAATGATGGGCGCGACCAATCCACGTACGGCAGACCTCGGCACCATTCGTGGTGACTACGGCACATTGTTCACTGAAAACCTTGTCCATGGTTCCGATTCAGCCGAATCAGCCGCACGCGAGCTCGGAATCTTCTTTCCCGCCCTCTAGGGCGCGGGTAGTTAGCATTTCTGCAGAGTTGACGTTTCCACGCCAACTCAGGGAGATCTCTTTATGAATCGGAATAATCCTTTGTCGATGGGGCGTGACATTGCAATCGACCTCGGCACTGCCAACACCTTGGTGTACGTGCGCGGTCAAGGAATTGTTTTGAATGAGCCCTCTGTGGTTGCTATTGATATGCGCGACGGAAAGCCTGTTGCTGTCGGTTGGGAAGCAAAGCGGATGCTCGGTCGAACGCCAAAACATATCGAAGTGATTCGTCCACTAAAAGATGGTGTTATTGCCGATTTCGATGTGTGCGAAAAGATGCTGCGTTATTTCATTCAGCGCGTGACAACTAGTCGTTGGAGCAAACCACGAATGGTTATTTGTGTTCCATCTGGAATCACCGGAGTTGAACAACGCGCCGTTCAAGATGCTGCTGAATATGCGGGTGCTCGTCGTCCGGTGCACATCATTGAAGAACCTATGGCGGCTGCGATTGGTGCAGATCTTCCCGTTCATGAGCCAAGCGGAAACATGATTGTTGACATTGGAGGTGGAACCACAGAAGTCGCAGTGATTTCGCTAGGTGGCATTGTTGTTGCTCAAAGTGTCCGTGTGGCGGGCGATGAACTTGATGAGGCAATTGTTGCCTACGTGCGCGCTGAATATTCATTGGATATCGGAATTAATACGGCTGAAGAAATCAAGATTCAAATGGCCTCTGCCTGGCCTCTTTCGCAAGAACTCACCGGCGATGTGGGTGGACGAGACACGGTTTCTGGTTTGCCACGCACTATAGAGATCACCTCAGCCAATGTTCGCGACGCCATCGCAGAGCCAATTGCTGCCATTATTGATGCTGTGAAGTCGACTCTCGATCGCACGCCACCTGAATTGGCAGCAGACATCATGGACCGCGGTATTTATCTGTCGGGTGGCGGAGCATTGCTGTCCGGAATGACACAACGCGTCACTCATGAAACAGGAATGCCGTGTTACATCGCCCCCGATCCGTTGTATGCGGTCGCTATCGGTTCAGGTCGCGCGCTTGAAAACATCGAAGCGATGCGCGGAATGATGTCCTTCCCAGGACTCGACCAGCAGTAGTACTAATCCCGTGGCGGACTTCTCCTTCACGCGTCGTCGGGCGATTCTCCTGCTGTCGCTTACCTCTGTGATTCTGATCACAATGGACCTGCGCGGTAGCTCGGTCATTAATTTTGCTCGATCAACATTTGGTGTTGTGTTTCGCCCGATTGAAAGCGCAACAAAAGTTGTTACTCGTCCAATAGGTAACGCATGGAATGGCATGACTCATTACAACGAAGTTGTAGAAGAAAATCATCGACTTAATGACCTTGTTGCATTTAGCGAAGGCTCTACTATCTCTGCCATTGCAAGCGTGCGTGAAGCCCAAGAGCTCCTGTCATTGAACGGACTGCCCACACTGGCTGGAATTGCTTCGTGTACTGCACAAGTGGTTGGGCAATCTCCGTCAAACTTCACACAAACGGTTGAAATAAACCGCGGCTCAGAATGTGGTTTGAAAGTGGGAATGCCGGTTCTGAATGCTGCCGGAATGATTGGGAAAATCACCGACGTTTACAACAAGCGTTCTGTTGTGATGTTGCTGACAGATCCTGGTTATTCATTAGCTGTGAAAGTTGTGAATATCCCCGCACCCACGACAACAACTACGCCAGCTCCGGGAACGCCAGTAGGGGACACCACTACAACGACCTCGACTACTACGACCACCACACTGCCGCGAGTTACGACTACAACAGGTATCCCGGGCTTTGTGCCAGGAGCCACGATTGCGACTTCATCGACGCTCGCGCCTCTGCCAGGCGAGGTGACAGTGCCAATCGGAGATGTCGGACCTAATCAGCCAGGTAAATCAACCAGCTCAGAGATCACAGTGCCACCAGGCCTTGACGTGCCGTTGCGTGAGACAGGAGCCTTAGAAGGCAGAGGAATCTCACGTACCCCAATTGTTCGCTTCGTTGAAAATCAACCGAGATTCGGTGCGGTACGTATTGGTTCTCCCATCATCTCTGCAGGTGGCGCAACATCTCTTGCACCTCCTGACATTGTCATTGGATCTGTGAGTCGCATAGTGAACAGAACAGGAACGCTCGGACCAATTCTTGAAGTCACGCTGGCGGCGAACTTGAAGAACCTGAACTTTGTTCGCATCTTGTTATATCAACCATCTTCAGAAAAAGTTGTGGTGCCATGATCGAACGGGTTCTGTTGTTCGCTGAGAATCGTTACGCGCGTCTGATTCTTGTTGGGTTGATGGTGCTGTCGTTACAAACCACAGTGTTTAACGACATGCGACCGTTTGGTGTATGTCTGCAGGTCATGGTGTTGCTTGCAGCATCTGCTGGTCTTGCCCGCGGGTCTGATGTCGGCGCTATTGCCGGGTTTATTATTGGATTGTTGTATGACTTGGTTCTCACAACACCAATGGGTTTGTGTGCCGCTGTGTTTGCAATCGTTGGTTATCTCGCAGGTGTTGGTCAGTCATTGGTGTACGAACCTACGTGGTGGACGCGGATGTTGCTCGGCTCTATTGCAAGCGCAATAGGAATGATCTTGCTGCCTATCGCTTCCACGGTTACTGGAGCTACGGGAATTTTGAACCTTCGTGTTTTGTTTGTAGCTCTCATTGTTGGTTTGTTCAATGCGGTGCTGAGTGTTCCGGCTGAGAGACTATGTCGATGGGCGCTCACTGAACCGGTGGCTGTTCGCTAATGCCGCGCGAAAGCAGAATGTCGCGCTTGGCAATTCTCGCGACCGTCGCGATGTTGCTCGGGTCATTGCTCACAGTTCGATTGTGGTTCCTGCAAGCCGTTGATGCCCCAGGTTTAGAACAGCGCGTACAAGAAGTACGAACACGAACTGTGAAATTGACGTCAGAACGCGGACGAATTTTTGACATTAGAGGCCGAATCATGGCTGACAATGAACGACTGCTCACCATCACGCTTGATAGAGCGGTTATTGCAGGGCCGTTGGCGCGCCAGCAAATGTGGAATCGTCTGTCGGGAGCACTCAATACGTCCGTGCAAGAATTAGAAGATCGATACGTGTCGAAGAGATACAACCAGTTGCAACCTGTGCCACTCAAAGAAGATGTTTCTGAAGATTTAGCTATCTTCCTGCGGGAACGCTCGGAGGATTATCCAGGCATCGACATCGTTGAAAATTGGCGACGCGAGTATCCATACGCACCTATGGCAAGCCATGTGCTTGGGTTTCTCGGGGCAATACGTAAAAGCGAAACTACGTACTACAAGAATCTCGGTTATGACCCAGACGCACGTGTTGGGCAATTCGGTGTCGAGCAGACGTACGAGTCGGTACTGCGGGGTAAATCGGGATACGTCAAATACGAGGTGGATTCTCGTGGTCGAATACTACGTTTGATTGAACGCAAGGAACCGATTCCAGGCAATGACTTGCAGTTGTCAATCAACTTGGATATTCAACAATTTACCGAGCAAGCGCTCCAGAATGAATTGTTAGTGCGCCGGCGCACAGAAGCACCAACAGTGTTGTCGTTCGGACAACCAGACCCCGCGTACCCTGAAATCACGTATTACAAAGCTCCCGCTGGTTCAAGTGTTGTTCTGAATCATAAAACCGGCGAAGTGGTAGCAATGGCTAGTTATCCGAATTTCGATAACCGGTGGTTTAACGCGGGAATCTCTTCGGACAAGTTTGCAGAATTGTTTCCAACGACAAAAGATCCTGACCAGTCGATTCTTGTCAATCGCGCAATTTCAGGGCGTTACAACTTGGGTTCTGCTTTTAAACCTTTCGTAGCTTTTGCTGCACTAAATAGTGGCCAATTAGCGGGTGGTACCAATTACACCTTGAAAGATGAAGGAACGTACAAACTAGAGAGCATTCCTAAAGAACGCTGCCAATTGAACGTGAAATGTATCTTTAAAAATGCTGTATGCGGCAATGGTGCGCCGTGTAAATACGGCCGTATTAATGTTGTATCTGCACTAGCCGTTTCCTCTGACGTGTTCTTTTATAAGATTGGTGAACAAATATTCACTCAACGTGGAAATAGGCCGGTGTTAGAAGACCAAGTTCGCCTGTTCGGGTTTGGTTCTCCAACGGAAATAGATCTGCCATATGAATTTATCGGGACCATTCCGAGCAAGGCATTGAAACAACGTCTTGCAGCAAGTGGTGCTATCGCGAAAGATGAGGGTAAGGGCTTCTACGTCGGTGACAATGTGCAATTCTCAATTGGTCAAGGTCTGTTGTCTGCGACGCCATTGCAATTGGCGGTTGCTTATGGGGCGCTGGCGAATGGTGGCTTGGTCATGAGGCCGCGTGTTGCGCATGCCATTTTGGCTCCCGGAACTCCGAATGGAAAGTCAGGCTACGTAAACCTTGCTAGGGGCACTGTGTTGCAAAGTTTTGCTGAACCCCAAGTTGTTCGCGACATTGATGCACGACCCGAAGTAATCAACCCGATTATTCGCGGGTTAACGCGAGTGGTGGAAGGCCCGGGTGTGCGTTCCGATATTTATCACTCCACCACTGGGGAGAAGTTGTTCCGTTCGTACCCCAGTAGATCATTGCCCATTGCGGGAAAGACGGGCACCGCCCAAGGCGCAGGGAATCTTCCATGGAATGACTCATCCGTATTCGGTGCTTTCAGCAAAGACCCGAAACAGCCCTATACAACTGTCGCGTATTTGGAAAAGAGCGGGTACGGATCACGTGCTGCGGCACCCGTTGTGAAGTGTGTGTTCACCGCACTCGCAGGGAAGACCACAGTTGCGAAGGCTGTCCCTGCAGACCCATTAGACACCGCAAGTTTTGCGGTGGCATCGCCACAATTGTTGCCGAACCCATTATGTCTCGTTGGCGTCGGATCATCGGTGCGTGACTAATGAGTAGAACAATGTTTTCACGTCGTCCTGACTCTGGTTTGGGAAATATCAAGAGAGGTTTTGCGGCACCTACTCGAAACATCGATTGGATTCTTATGTCTGCTGTTGGTGCTTTAACCATCATTGGATTTTTCATTATTTATTCGGCAACTCGAGTGAAGTTAATGAATCGTGGAGTTGATCCGTTTCAGATTGTTCAAAGACAAATTGTTTTTGTGATGATTGCCATCGTGGCGATGGTGGTCATTATGTGGATTGACTATGTGCAGTTGCGAGGCAATGCCGAGATGTTTTACGCCATCACGATGCTCTTATTGATTCTGGTTTTTGTTGCAGGCACGGTGAAGGGTGGCGCTCGACTGTCATTTGATATCGGACCTATCGCTGTTCAGCCATCAGAGTTGGCAAAGGCGACATCTCTGTTGTTTCTCTGCGGGTTCTTATCTGAAGAAGATGGTGATGAGCTCACGTATGAGCGATTTATTCAAGCTCTTTTCATTATTGGTGTTCCAGTATTTCTTGTTGGTATCGAACCTGACCTCGGTTCTGCCTCGGTCCTCGTAGCATCAGCAATGGGTGTATTGCTTGTGGCCGGCGCGCGCATGCGATACATCTTGTTGATTACGTCGATTGCGATTGTCTCTGTTCTGGGTGGGGCGGTCTCCGGTTTGGTGAAGGATTATCAATTACGTCGAATTACAGGATTCCTGAATCAGAACTCTGATTCAGCCAGCCTGCAGCAATTGGTCTCGCAGGTTCGATTTGCAAAACGCGCTGTTGCCACCGGTGGTTTCTTCGGCAAGGGGTATCTGTCTGGGCCACTGACCAACGGCTCATTTATCCCTGTTCAGTCGACCGACTTTATTTTTTCAGCGGTGGGAGAGCAGTTCGGGATGCTGGGAGGGGGCATAGTCCTTGGGTTGTTTGCCATCGTTCTGTGGCGGATATACCGCACAGCCCAACTCTGCCAAGATCGCCTCGGCACGTTGCTGTGCGCGGGTGTCTTCACCATGATTTTGTGGCAGGGGTTCCAGAACCTCGGCATGACCATGGGAATTACCCCCGTGTCTGGAGTTCCATTGCCATTTATGTCGTACGGCGGTTCCCATACCGTGGCCTTTGCGATGATGATTGGTTTGGTTCAGAGCGTCCATATGCGGCGCTTCAGGTAACTCGGGGGGCTATCCTTAGCAATGGCCGAGGATCGGTTGCGCCACTTTATGGCAGCAGCCAGATCCGCATGGCGCGCTTGTTGCGCGACGTGAGAAGGGAATTTCATGGACACGAACGGTTCTGGCGATAAATCGCCAGCCGATGACACAGAGCAGCGAAACACGCAAGGCGAGGGCCCATCGGGTCCAAAGAAACGTCGTCGGGGTTCTCGTGGCGGAAAAAATCGCACAAAATCAGCAGATGGTTCTGCCAGCAATGATCCAGCTCCCAAGGGTCCAGGCGCGCGCCCAGCAGGCCAGATAGCTGACCCGAATCGCAAGCCTCAGATCGGCGACACCCGTCCATCGGCTGCACAAGCACCTGCTGCCAACTCAAATGACGAATCGTCTGGCAATAAAAAGCGTCGTCGTGGCGGTCGAGGAAAGTCTCGGTCCGGTGGCGGAACTGTGTTGCGCGGACCAGAGGTTGACGCAGAAATCATCGAGCGTCGCAAAGGGCGCGAGCGCAATGGTCGTCCCGTCGGTCGGTACCAAATGTGCGTGCAAGTTCGTGATGGAGTCACTCAGGTAGCGGTTATGGAAGGCCGCAGCCTGATGGAGCACTACGTCAGTCGTCCGGCAGATGATGTGGGCCAAATTCACGGAAATATTTACCATGGTCGAGTACAAAACGTGCTTCCGGGCATGGAAGCAGCCTTTGTTGATATCTCAACGCCAAAGAATGCCGTTTTGTATCGCGGCGACGTGCAGTACGACCCCGAAGATGTTGAAACAAAGGACACCGCTCGCATCGAGCACATCTTGCGTTCGCGTCAAATGATCTTGTGCCAAGTAACCAAGAACCCCATTGGGGCAAAAGGCGCACGTCTCACACAGGAAGTCTCGCTTCCTGGTCGATTTGTGGTGCTGATTCCTAATTCGAAGACGTACGGCATCTCAAAGCGTCTCGCAGATACGGAACGCCGCCGCCTGCGCCACATTCTTGATCGCGTGAAGCCCGCCCATCATGGCGTCATTGTTCGTACAGCTGCAGAACATGCAACAGAGCATGAACTTACTGCCGACATGACTCGTCTGTTGGAAGAGTGGGCCAAGATTGAAGAGGCTGCTGCTACATCAACCGGCCCGGAATTGTTGTATCGCGAACCAGAACTTGCAGTGCGAACGATTCGTGAAGAGTTCAACGCTGAATATCGCAGTGTGCTAATTGATGATTGGACTCTGTACGAAGAAGTGCACGGATACGTATCGGCCTTTAACCCCGAACTTGCTGATCGAATTGAATTCTTCGATCGTGAAGTCGAACCGATTTCGTTGTTTGAAACACAACATATTCATGAGCAACTGCACAAAGCGTTAGACCGCAAGGTGTGGTTGCCATCTGGTGGCTCGCTCATCATCGAACACACAGAAGCCCTTACGGTTATTGACGTAAACACTGGCAAGAATGTCGGTACCTCGAACCTTGAACAAACGGTGTTCCAGAACAACTTGGAAGCCGCCGAAGAAGTGGCGCGTCAGTTACGTCTGCGCGACATTGGTGGAATCATTGTTATTGACTTCATCGACATGGAGATCAAAGACAACCGTCGCAAAGTCATTGATTCGTTCCGACAGGCTCTTAGTCGCGACAAGACCCGTACCCAAGTCTTTGATATTTCAGAGCTTGGCCTCGTCGAAATGACTCGCAAACGAATCGGGGAGGGTCTGTCAACAGCCTTTGCCATCGAGTGCCCAGAATGTACTGGCCTTGGCTTCAAGGTCGATTTCGGCCTTCTCGACTAAGAAATTTCTCGAATCCCCTAAAACATTGGTTCGGCGATTGTCGTAACCCCAACCCGCAGATAGGTTTAAATCCGCTATGTACGCAGTAATCGCCTCAGGTGGCAAACAAGAAAAAGTCTCTCAGGGCCAAAAGGTCCAGCTCGAGCTCTTGCACGTCGAAGACGGTACCGAGGTTTCCCTCATACCCGTTCTCCTCGTTGATGGCACCACGGTGCTTTCAACTCCCGACCAGTTGAAGGGCGCATCTGTAAAGGGACGCGTCATCGGCACCGAAAAGGGAGTGAAGATCAACGGCTTCACATACAAAAAGCGCACCAACCAGCGTCGTCGCTTTGGTCACCGCCAGCAATATTCTCTTGTTGAAATCACATCCATCGCGAAAGGCTGATCAACCATGTCAAAGACTAAAGGCGGCGGCTCTACACGTAACGGCCGCGATTCAAATGCACAACGACTTGGTGTAAAGGTGTTCGACGGAACACTCATTACAGCAGGCACCATTCTTATTCGTCAACGCGGCACTCGTACCCATCCCGGTAAGAATGTCGGCATTGGTAAAGATGACACATTGTTCGCAATGGTGAACGGAAACGTAAAGTTTGGCGAGCGTAAAGGCCGCAAGATTGTTGACGTTCTTCCAATTGAACCAGTTGCTGAATAACTAACACATAAAAATTTTTTAAAAGGCACACCTTCGGGTGTGCCTTTTGAGTTTCTGGAACTTAGTTGTCTGACAACAGTGTGTCGATGCCCTGCGGCAATTTGTCCGCTGGGTAATTAAGAAGCATGACGGCTTGTCGACACGCAAAGCGGTCTGTCATGCCACCCACGTATGAAACAGCTTCAGTAATTGCAGCAGGTGAACTTGCATCAAATGGGCTCTCGTGCCACGCCGGTAGCAATAGTGGTGACTGAATGTAATGGTCGATCAATGTGCGCAGCATGCTGATGACGCTGTTGGCCTGTGCTTTGGACTCGGGCCGATCATAAATACGGTCGTAGTTGAACCGCCGAAACAGCGACAGGGCTTCAGCAATTTCAGGGACCATGCCAATGCGGCCTGTGTGCGCAGTTGCATTGATCATGCCAGTAATAAAAGCGCCCAGTTGTTCGCGACGGGTACTGCCACATCGTTCACGTACAAGGCGGGGTAATTGATCAGGGGTGACAATTCCTGCATCGACAGCATCTTCGAAGTCATGACACACATACGCAATGCGGTCAGCCCAACTGACGACTTCGCCTTCTGCAGTGTGAGGAGCTGGTCGTGACCAACTGTGATTACGAATTCCGTCGAGAGTCTCAATGCACAAGTTGAGGGGCACCAGCACTTTGTCTGCTCCCCACACCGCGTGGTCATAGCCACCTTCTATATACGGAGAAAGCGCATCTTCACTGGCGTGTCCACCAGGGCCGTGCCCACAGTCATGGCCAAGCGCCATTGCTTCAGTAAGTGCAACATTGAGGCGCAAGACACGGGCAATAGACACAGCTACTTGGGCTACTTCGAGTGCATGAGTTAGTCGTGTGCGTTGATGATCGTCAGGGAAAACAAAAACCTGAGTTTTTCCGGCAAGCCGACGAAAGGAAGATGCGTGCAAGATGCGGTCACGGTCACGTTCGAAACAGGTGCGGTATGGGTCTGCATCTTCTGCGATTGCTCTGTGGCCAGGGCCAACTGCATGAGTAGCGAGCGGAGCAAGGGCGCCAGATAGGGCCACTTCTCGTGATGATCGATCAGCAATGTCGGTGGTTCCGATGCCAGCCCAGGAGTCTGCGTGCGCGACTGTGATGCCTAGATCAGCGTTGTACCCCGACATGGTGGAGACCCAGGTCACGCCGCGGTCTGTCGTTGATTCCTTTTCCACGTCTCCACGATAGGTGGCTGGTGTGTCGCCGAGATGAACAACAATGCGCCAGTAGCCTTGGGGCAGTCTTATGAGTGTTTTTGTCGACGAAGCCCAACTGAATGTCAAAGGTGGCCAGGGCGGAGCTGGCTGTGTGGCCTTTCGTCGCGAGGGACCAGAAGCCATGGGTGGCCCAAACGGGGGCGACGGCGGCAAGGGTGGCGATATCTGGCTTGTGGCAGATCGCAATGTTGCATCGCTTTTGGCTTTTCGTGATCATCCGCATCGTCGCGCCAAAGACGGAGTGCACGGAAAAGGAAAAGATCTTCATGGTCGGCGCGGTGAAGATTTGATCATTGCAGTACCCGAGGGAACTGTTGCTCGCGATATGTACACAGGTGAAGTCCTGGCTGACCTCGTGAATCATGGCGACAGGTGGATGGCATCTCCCGGTGGTCGTGGCGGCAGAGGGAATGCAAAGTTCTTTAACAACAGACGTCGTGAACCAACGTTTGCCGAACAAGGCGAAGAGGCAACCGAGCGTTGGTTGAAACTAGAACTCAAGTTGATGGCAGATGTCGCATTGGTTGGTTTCCCGAATGCCGGAAAAAGTACGTTCATCAGCACGGTGTCAGCTGCGAAACCGAAGATTGCTAACTATCCGTTCACTACTCTCGAGCCACATCTTGGTGTTGTGCGCATTGATGACACAACAGAGTTCATTATGGCTGACATTCCTGGTTTGATTGAGGGTGCAAGTGAAGGCCGCGGTTTAGGCCATCAATTCCTTCGACATATTGAGCGTGCGCGCGTCTTGTGTTATCTCATTGATCTAGTCGCACTTGACGGCATATCTCCCGAGGAGCAACTGCGCATCTTGCAGCACGAAGTCGGAAATTATCGCCCGGACCTTCTTGAACGACCTTTCATCATTGTTGGCACAAAGACCGACAGCATTGATGCCGAGACTCTTGCTGCATGGCCGCATCCGTCTATGTCGGCCATCACCATGACAAATGTGCGAAGCATCATTGGTTCTCTTGCTCAGCAAGTGAAATATGCACGTCAAGCAGAGCCAACTGTTGAAGCCACCATCATCATGCGTCCTGACACAGAACACGCATGGGTTGAGCAAATGGGGGACAACGAGTTCCGCATTCATGGTCGCAATGCCGAGCGGGTTGTGGCCCTGAACGACGTCACTACTCCAGTTGCCCTGAACTATATTGACGAAAAATTCGCCAAGCTCGGAATACCTAAATTGCTGTCAAAAGCAGGGGTCCGAGAGGGTGATGTCGTCTGGGTTGCACAATTCAGTTTCGAATTCGTGCCAGAAGTGTGATGCTGTAGCGATGCGCGTCGTCGTCAAAGTAGGAACTTCCTCACTTACTAACTCAGAGGGACATATCAGGACTGAAGTAATTCAGCTGGTGTCGCAGCAATTGGCTGCTGCACGTGCACAAGGCCATGAGGTGTTGTTGGTGACGTCGGGCGCGGTCGCATCGGGGATTGCAGGACTTGGTTTAGCGGAACGTCCGAACGATGTTCTTTCACTTCAAGCGTTGTCAGCAGTTGGTCAGCCACAATTGATGGCTGCATATAACAGCGCACTGAAGCAGTTCTCGCTAGTCGGCGCGCAGGTACTTTTAGTGCCTCACGACTTTGTTGATCGTCAACAGTATTTACATGCTCGTGACACGATTGGTCGACTTTTGGAGTTGGGTTGTATCCCTATCATCAACGAAAATGATGCAATCGCAAATAATGAAATTCGGTATGGCGATAACGATCATCTCGCAGCTCTTCTTGCACACCTCGTGTCTGCCGACATGCTGGTGCTGTTAACAGACACTGCAGGGCTGTACACGTCTGACCCACGCACTAATTCTGATGCAACAGTGATATCGATAGTCGCAGCAGATGATCCGCTGTTGTCAGTGTCGGCGTCTGGTACCGGTTCTGACCGGGGTAGCGGCGGGATGGCATCGAAACTCGCGGCTGCACGAATCGCTTCGTGGTCTGGAGTAACAGCGGTAATCGCTGCAGCCGACTCTGATTCAGCCGTTATGGCAGCGATTAATGGTGATGCCATCGGCACACGATTTTTACCGCATGACCGCCAGTTATCTGCGCGGAAATTGTGGATCGCTTTTGCTGCGGAAGTTGGAGGGTCAATAGTGATTGATGCAGGTGCTCGTGATGCGTTGGTGTTGCGCGGTACGTCGTTGCTCCCAGCTGGCGTTACTGCAGTCACGGGATCATTCGATGTGGGTGCTGTTGTCGAAGTTGTCACTCAATCGGGTGAATTACTAGCTCGCGGCCTAACGGCTATGTCGTCTGATGTTGTTGCAACATGCATGGGCAAGCGCACTGCTGACCTTGTTGATCTGGCGGTTGTTGAAACCGTGCATCGTGACGATCTCGTTGTGCTTACGAACCAGTAATTAACTACAACGTTGTTTCGTGGTCTGTACTTCGAGTGGGCATGACCGAAGCAAAGTTGTGCATTTCTGGAACCCGAAGTGCATAGAGAGCAACGATGTAGACAACAAGACCTGCGCTTATGCAGAGGAACAACTCGGCAAGTTGCGACATTCCTGAACGTGGACGCAAAACGTGTTCAAGCCCCCAAACGGCGGCGCCCATAACCGCACTGCCAACGGTGGCTCGCCAGATAAGAGAAAGAAGGCTCAGCCATTGAACAGCTTCATACTTCTTATGAAGAAGCCATAAGACAAGAACTGACGAAACCATGTACGCAATGCCAAAGGAGAGACCTAACCCGAGAACGCCATGCCGCTCTACTAGGTACAGAGCCAAGACGATATTCAGTGCGTTTTCAAACAGGTTTATATAAAACGGCGTACGGGTGTCTTCATGTGCATAGAAGCCACGGAGGCAGAATATAAATATAGAGAAGCCCGCTAACCCAACAGAGAATCCGGCGAGTGCACGGGCCGTGTTATGAGATGCGACGGAGTTGAAGTGCCCATGTTCCAAGATTGCACTGATGATGGGGTTGGCCAAAATGACGATGGCGACCGATGCTGGAATTGTCAAGATGCTGATCCAGCGCACTCCTGAAGTAAGCCATGATTTGAAACCCGCTGTGTCGCCAGCACGCACGCGCCGAACAAGTTCAGGCACAAATGTTGTGGCAATCGAAATTGCAAGAAGACCGTGGGGCAACATAAAGAATGTAAATGCCTTGCTGTAAGCATCTTGATTTCCGCTGCCTGGTTCTGCAAGGTTCTTAATCACGACTAAGGCCACTTGGTTCGTAACGACATATCCAAAAGTCCACGATGACAGTTTGATCATCGTGCGCACTGCAGGGTGGCCAAAGTTGGGGGTGAAGCGAAGAGTGATATTGGCGCGTTTCAGTGCAGGAATGAGCACTAGCCCCATTGCCATCACCCCAGCGGTGGCCGACATTGTAAAAAGCCAGAAGAAAGTGTGATCAGTGAGAACAGTTTCCAGGCCGGGTGTTCCGTCGCGGGTGAACGGGATGATGAGAAGCATCGTGATGGTGATGACATTTGATAGAACCGGGCTCCATGCGGCAGCAAAAAAGTGGCGGCGTGAATTGAGAAGTGCTGAACCGATTGCTGTAAGCCCATAAAAGAAAATTTGAATGAGAAAAATACGCGACATGATTGTGCCGACGTGACGGAACTGTTCAGGATCAACAAGTGGGCTGACGTGAAGAGAAAATAGTTGAAAGATCAAAGGTGCTGCTGCCACTGCAACGGCTGTAGCAATAGCAAGAACGATGAGCGAGACAGAAACTACAGCGTTCGTGGCTTCGTCGTCGTCGTCCTCCGCAAAGCGTGTGAACAATGGCACGAGGCTTGCAGCAAGAAGCCCACCGACAAGCAATTCGTAAATTGAGTTTGGGGAATTATTGGCGCCGTCAAAGGCGTCTGCAAGAGCAGTTTGTCCAATGATGATTCCGAACACCACGACCCGCAATAGCCCTGTAAGGCGAGACATGGCAGTCCCGATTGCGACAATAAGTGTGTCCTTGAACATGACTGGAAGGTTAGGTGCTGTGGCTTGCTGGAATGGGGTACAGAGGCCTTTGGCCCAATGCCTTTAAATCGCGCACCCGCCACTAGATTGGAAGACTTATGGATAACCGCTTCGAATCTGTTCAATCTGTCCGCGACGGCCTCAAGGACGTCAATTACCTTGCAGACGACGGGATAGCTGGCGTTGTATTCCTGGCTGATCGCCTCGGAAAGCCGATTCTTGTCGAAGGCCCTGCTGGTACAGGTAAGACCCAATTGGCAAAGAGTGTTGCAGAAATGATCGGCGCAAAGTTGATTCGCCTGCAGTGCTATGAGGGACTTGATGAATCGAAGGCGCTCTATGAGTGGAATTACAAGAAGCAGTTGCTACGCATCCAGGCTGATCGCAATTCTGATGCATGGAATGACATTCACGATGACATTTTCGGTTCCGAATTCCTTTTGACGCGTCCTTTGTTGGAGGCAATCACATCTAAAGAACCAGTAGTGCTGTTAATTGACGAAGTTGACCGCGTTGAAGTGGAGACCGAGGCATTGCTATTGGAAATTCTTTCGGAATACCAAGTATCAATTCCTGAACTCGGAACAATTACTGCTACTCAGATTCCTCTAGTGTTCTTGACTTCAAACAACACCCGTGAGTTGTCAGAAGCACTTAAGCGTCGTTGCTTGTTCCTTCATGTTGATTACCCACAAATGGATCGTGAAAAAGAGATTGTTCTGAGGAAGGTTCCAGGAGTCTCTGAGATGCTTGCCGATCAGATCGCACGCATTGTTCGTAGTATTCGTCAGATCGACCTGAAGAAGGCTCCATCAGTGAGCGAAACTATTGACTGGGCACGCACGTTGGTATTGCTTGGTATTGGCACTATCAATGCTGAGCAAGCCAAAGAAACTCTTCACGTGCTCTTGAAATACCAATCAGATATCGCAAAGGCAGCCAAAGAGCTGTCTGACGACTGAATCGATCGGCGCTGACGCATGCTCGATCTTCTGTCCGGGTTCATCGTTGAGTTGAGAAATGCTGGCTTGCCAGTAAGTCTCACGGAGAACCTGGACGCCATGCATGCCATCTCGCATATTCCTTTAGAGGACCGCGAGGCATTTAAGTACGCACTTGGGGCAACCCTTGTGAAAAACAACGCTCACTGGCGTTCATTCGAGACTGTCTTCGAGGTGTACTTCAGCTTGCGCGGGCCGGAATATTCCATCACTGACGGTGACGGAGAAGGCAGCATCGACGACTTGCTGCAACAGATGCAAGAAGCCCAGATGAAGGGCGAAGGCAATGGTGGCGCTGGCGGAATGGATTCGCTCACACCTGAAGAACTCATGAACATTCTGATGAATGCTCTGATGAACGGCGATCAAGCTCTCATGCGCGCGTTGGCGCGTCAAGCAGTGCAGCGTTTCGCAGGTATGGAACCAGGCCGCCCAGTTGGCGGTACGTATTACCTCTATCGCACACTACGCAATCTTGACCTTGACGGCATGCTCGACAAACTCATGGAGGCCAGTAAGAAAGAGGTGGGCGGCGATCTCACCAAACTGGAAGAGCGTCTTGAAAAGGACGAGTACAACGACCGCATTGAAAAGTTCAAGCAAGAAGTTGAAGCAGAAATCCGCCGTCGCTTGGTAGCTGATCGAGGAGCCGAAGCAATGGCAAAGACATTGCGCAAGCCTCTTCCTGAAGATGTTGAGTTCATGCATGCAAGTCGTGATGAGATGCAGAATCTTAAGAAGTCACTTCAGCCGTTGACTCGTAAGCTCGCTGCTCGTTTAGCGCGTAAACGCCGTCACGGCCGCAAGGGGCCTCTTGATTTTCGCAGCACAGTGCGCCACAGTCTTGCCTACGGTGGTGTCCCTGCAGAACCAAAGTTCAAATACCCACGTCCTGCCAAACCAGAATTGATAGTCATTGCTGACATCTCAGGTTCAGTGGCAGCGTTTGCCCGGTTTACGTTGATGTTGGTATACGCAATCTCGGGCCAATTCTCTAAAGTTCGCTCGTTTGTTTTCATTGATGGAATCGATGAAGTGACCGAATACTTTAAAAAGACTGAAGACATCTCCGAGGCGATTCATCGCATCAATACAGAAGCTGACGTTATTTGGGTTGATGGCCACTCTGACTACGGTCACGCCTTTGAAGTGTTCTGGGAAAAGTACGGAAAAGAAATTAATCCAAAGTCAACAGTTCTGTTGCTTGGTGATGCTCGTAACAATTACCACGCGTCTCAAGCGTGGGTTATTAAAGAGATTCGCCAAAAAGCACGCCATGTCTACTGGTTGAACCCCGAACCGCGTTCCTATTGGAATACCGGTGACTCAATTGTTGGTGAGTACGGCACTCATACCGATGGTGTCTATGAGTGTCGCAACCTGCGTCAATTAGAGGCATTTGTTGAGAAGTTGGCGTAAGTCGCTGTGTCCAACACTCGACTCGTACTGATTCGCCATGGTGAATCACGAGCAACAGTTGAACGCTTTCTCGGGGGATCGCGTACTTGCACTGGTCTCACTGATTTTGGTCGACTGCAGGCACAAGCGTTGCGTGACCGCCTAATAACAGGGCATGATGTTTCGGCAACTGTTTTAATATCCAGCAATTTTCCGCGAGCTGTTGAGACTGCTCAAATCTTGGCGCCAGCTCTCGGTTCGATGCCTATAGATATTGATGCTGGCTGGGGAGAACACGACCCAGGTCCCGAACTAGACGGAATGTCATGGGATGCATACATAGACAAGTTTGGTACACCAACATGGTCAGACCCTGATGAAGTGATGTTCCCAGGCGGAGAAACTGTCGGACAATTTCATACCAGGGTTGTGCGCACGTTGCGTGAAACCGTTCGCAAACATGAAGGTGACACGATTGTTGTTGCTTGCCATGGTGGAGTAGTTGACGCTGTCATGCGACATACTTTGCAGATGCATCAAACAGGGAAATTCGAACTTCATACTCTCAACACGTCAATTACTGAGATTCTTCATGTAGAAGGAAGTAAGTGGAGGCTCGTTCGGTATAACGATGCAGCCCACTTAGTTACGCTTGAGCCTGTCACTTCGCCTGATTCGTCGGCGTCGTAAATATGACAACACAATTGCCAATTGTAGTTGTTGGCGGCGGAACGGCTGGGTGCACTGTTGTATCCACGCTTGCAGCGATGACCACTCTGCCCATCGTTCTTATCGAACCTGGTTCACCCAGTGTGCACGATGATGAATCAGCATTCTTTACTGTTCTGTCCGAGGAGGCATTGTCTCGTGAAGTGCAGACAACGTTGGTTGATGGTGGCATGGACATGCCCTATGTGCAGGCTCAGGTTCTCGGGGGAGGAAGTGCCATCAATGGTCTTTTATTGACAGGTGAAGAGCCGTCTTTCTTGTCTGGTCTTACTCGAATGGCGACAGCAGAAGATTGTGGCCAAGTGGGTACGGCGTTACTTGCAGAGAACGGACGATTCAGCAGATTGTGGTGGAACGGTGGGCGTTGGAACCCTGGTCGTGCCGTGCAGCATCTGGTCGAGGAAGGCAGAGTGACGGTTATCTCTGACTCTGTCACGTATTTGGAACATGCTCAGCGCGTCGTCACCATTGCTCACACCACCAATGAAGCCATTGAAGGGTCTCTGTTTGTGATGTGCGCTGGTGCACTTGCAACGCCTGCACTGTTGCTGCACTCTTCGCTCGAGCGAGCAGTGTCCGGTATCGGTGATGGTCTACAAAATCATCCAACTATTACCTTCACTCTTCAGTTGAAGAACACTGTGTCGCAACGATTTGACGCCACGGTGGTGCGTGAATCGCGCTCATCGTCTGGAGCTGAATTGCTGATTGTTGCCTACGAAAGAACTAATGCAGAAAATGCGACAGCCGGACTGCTATCTATCTCGCTCATGGATCCCGAGTCTCGAGGCGGAGTATGGCGATCACAGACAGCGATGCAGCATGATTTCAATATGTTGGCAACCATTCGTGACAGAGTGGCAATGCGCGAGGCTGTTCGTGAACTGATTTCTACTGCGATGAGTGCTTCCTTTTCTGCAATTTCTCACCCGGTATTGGTTGATTCTGATGGAACCTCGGTGGAAGTGCTTGACGCAATGAAGAATGCTGAGTTGGATGAATGGATCGCAGACCATTTGACCGTTGTGTCTCATGCAACCTCTTCATGTCACGAAATTGTTGACTCCGACGGCAAGGTGCGAGGCGTTGGAAATCTCTACATAGCCGATTCGTCTATATTGCACAGTGTGCCACCGTGTTCGCCCGCCGGACCGGTGGTCATTGAGGCAGCGCGAATTGCGCGGGCCATAGGGGAAACATTGACATGAGCTACACATTGGGTTTACATGAATTGGGCAATGGCTGTCACGCATACCTGCAGCCAGATGGCGGTTGGGGTTGGTCTAATGCCGGCCTAATTGTTGGCGATGGGGCATCCTTATTGGTTGATACTTTGTTTGATCTCAAGATCACTCAACGCATGCTTGATTCCATGGCGATCGCCACGCGCGGTGCGCCTATAACGACAGTGGTGAACACTCATGCAAACGGAGACCATTGTTATGGCAATGAGTTGGTTGTCGGTGCAAACATCATTGCTTCGCAAGCCACTGCTCATGAAATGTCGGAAGTGCCCCCGTCCATGTTGGCTGCATTGAATAGCGCACCAGGGGAAATAGGCGATTTGTTCCGTCATTTTTTTGGCGAGTTTGATTTTGATGGCATTACACCTGTGCTCCCGACGACTACTTTCTCTGGGAAATATCGTTGCGAAGTTGGAGGACGTGTAATCGAGTTGGTTGAAGTCGGTCCTGCTCACACACAGGGCGACACGTTGGTATTTGTTCCTGATGCAAAGACTGTGTACACAGGAGACATTTTGTTTATTGGCGGAACCCCCGTTGTATGGGTCGGGCCTCTCGATAACTGGATCGCTGCTTGTGACCTTATTTGTGCCTCTGATGTTGACCACATTGTTCCAGGGCATGGTCCGCTAACTGACAAGGCCGGAGTTACTGCAATTCGTGACTATCTCTCATTTGTGCAGAGCGAAGCGACTGAGCGATTCAACGGGGGCATGGACGCATGGGATGCAGCGCGAGATATTGCTCTCAACGGATTTGAAAAATGGGGAGAGTTTGGTCGGCTTGCAGTCAATGTTGACACCGTGTATCGATCATTGAGCCCCGCACATAAGAGTCCAGATGTCGTCGAACAGTTCAGGCGGATGTTTGCACTTGAACTGAAGCATTAACTTGCGAAAGTTTTCGCCGAACGACTACCACCCAAGCGGTAAGCGCTACTAAGCAAAAAAAGAACCACTGCAACGCGTATGACAAGTGTGGACCTTCGTCAAGTGGCGGAAGAGGAACTTTGGCTGGCCACTGCGATTCAGTCTCTTGGTGCAGACCTAGGAACGATTCTTTAATCAGTTGTAGGAACATTGGTTCAACAGTTCCGCCGACATAAGTAGAAATGAGCGGAACATCAAAACGCTGAAACTCAGTGTTGCCAGTATCTGTGGAATCAATTGCTCCGAGTGCTGACCGAGTCTGGGAAGCACGAAGGTATCCGACAATAGTTATTGGCCCTGTCGGGGCTATGGGTGTCGGCATAGCAAGCGGGACGAATCCGCGGTTTACAAGAATTGTTCGATTGTTGAGCGAGGTAAATGGCACTGTCGAGTCGTATCCGGCAGATCCGTCTTGTGAACGATTGATGATGGTGACTGCCTTGGACGAATCGTACGAGCCAGTGATGCTGACGCGAACCCACTCGTTCGCCGCTTTGTTCCATTTAGTGGGAACGGCTTGGTCAAGGGTTTGCAGTGGGGCTGATGTGTGTGCACGCAGAACAGAATTAAAATTTTTCTTTTCCTCGAGACGGTTCAACTGCCAAAAACCAAAATTGAGCATTAAGAGAATAAGTGACGCAACGCCGATGTGAATCAATATCCAACGGGGAGATAGCAACTTGCGAACCATGCGATTGCAACACTATCGGCGTCAGATATAGCGAGTACGGTAGGTGCCGTGGGGCACAGGGAATACACCGAAGACAGCATTGATTCTGAGTTTTGGCGCGAGGTGTTCGGTGCAGATGTCTCTGCAAGCCCCCCTAAACGAATTGGTGAGGGCCAAGTCGGCATGAACTTGCGATATGTGCTGACGTCAGATGACTCGTCAGTGCCGTCGTCTGTTGTTGTGAAGATGGCCTCACCAGATCCCACCAGTCGAGCAACCGGTATCGGCCTTCGTAACTATGAACGCGAAGTGAAGTTCTATAACGAAGTGGCATCGTCTCTTGATGTGCGGCTACCGCATTGTTACTTCGCTGATTGGAATGAAGCCGGTGGCGATATTGCAATCGTTCTGGAAGACATGTCGCCATCTGAGCAGGGTGACCAAATCAGAGGTTGTGGAATAGAAGAGGCTCGGCTTGCAATCGCAGAACTCAGTCGTTTGCATGGCCCGCGTTGGAATGATTCGACACTGTTCAACATTGACTGGTTGCAACGTCGCGATGCAGAAGATGGTGCTCGCTTGCATGGTTTGTATTCGTTGTTCAAGCCTGGGTTCCTAGGGATATACCACGACGCTATTTTGGCAGAGACGGGCCAAGTTGGTCTTGACTTTGTGGATCAACTTGAGAATTTGATTCCTGCGTATGTAGCAGCAAAAAATGAACCATTCACGGTGACTCATGGTGACTACCGGCTCGACAACTTGCTGTTCGCCACTACTGCAGATGGTGTGCCGTGTGCTGTTGTTGATTGGCAAACCCCAGGACACGGCAACGGTATTGGTGATCTTGCCTATTTCATTGGTGCGGGATTATTGCCACATGACAGACGACAGTACGAGTGGGAACTTGTTGATTTATACATTGCCGGAATTGAATCGTACGGTCACCCCATTGATCATGAATGGGTCAAAGACCATTACCGTAAAGAAGCAATTTCAGGACTTGTAATGGCGGTTATTGCGTCACAGATTGTTGGTCGTACAGATCGCGGCGACAAGATGTTCGAAGTAATGGCTACTCGACATATTGTTCAAGCACTTGAAAATGGAGCTCTGTCGCTTTTATAAAGCGCGATGCTCAACAAGTTGTTTGACGAGGTTGTCCATAGCTGTGGTTTCCTGCAGGGCGAGTGAACTCAAAAAGGAGTATCGCGATGGCAGAAGAGTCATCATCGCTTCCCATGTGGGGCATTCAACACCGAGCAGAGAACTAACGGCTATTTGCAGACTGCCAATAGGGTCTGCGTCATACGTGTCCAAAAGGGTTTCAACTTCCTTTTTTGTCAATGTCCGCACGCCAGAATCGTAGGCGGGATAACCCGCTCATAGGGAGACCGAACGGACTTGCTACGGTTCTGTGAAACAAATTGAACTCGTTGGGGGCAAAGAGATGGTTACTTGGAACTACGGAGTGATGTGGAAGGGGATTGCGCTCGCAGATCCAGCGCGTCCCGCACAGATGTTTGGCGATGTTGTCTATTCATGGGGTGACTTTCATCAGCGGTCCAATGCTTTGGCAGCAGACATGTTGACAGCAGGGCTCGGAAACCAGGCAAAGGTTGCTCACTATCTCTACAACTGTCCCGAATATCTTGAGGCAACGTTTGCTTCATACCTCGCCGGGTTTGTGCCCGTGAATACGAATTATCGGTACGGCCCAGAAGAGATCACGTACCTGTTTGATAACTCTGACGCGGAAGCCGTGGTGTTTCATGCAGTCTTTGCGGATTTGTGTGCACAAGTTCGGCCTGCGTTACCGAAAGTGAAGCGTTGGTACATGGTTCCAGACGAATCAGGGACAGCATTGCCATCATGGGCTGTCGACTACAACACTGTTGTTACAAAGACCGTTGCTGACATTGTTCCTCCAACACCATTGTCAGATGATGACATGCTCTTTTTGTATACGGGCGGCACCACTGGTATGCCAAAAGGCGTTATGTGGCGTCAAGAAGATTTGCTGCAGGTACTTGGCCGAGGCGGCAATGCCATCACTGGTGTTGCTCCTGCAGAATCAATGGATGAAGTCATGGGACGTGTCCAACCAGGAGGTGTCGGAATACGCACGCTCGTTGCGTGTCCCCTCATGCATGGAACTGGACAATTCTCTGCCTTCATTACTCTTTCCATGGGTGGATGCATTGTCACAATGCCGAATCGAAATTTCGATTCTGCATTGCTGTGGCAAACCGTGCAAGATCGGGGCATCAACTCCATTGTGATTGTTGGTCAGGCTTTTGCTGGTCCGATGCTCGAGTCGCTCGATGCGAATCCCACACGTTGGAATCTTTCTAGCGTCGTACAGATGGGTTCCTCTGGCGTTATGTGGAGCCAAGAAAACAAAAACGCTCTGCTTGAACACATTCCGCAAATGCTCATCACTGACAGTTTTGGCTCATCAGAAGCAGTTGGAATGGGAATGTCAGTTGCAGCCAAAGGTGCTGCGCCAAAGACTGCACAGTTTGCTCTTGGACCCAATTGTGTTGTGTTCACCGAAGACGGAAAGCGAGTACAGCCTGGATCTGGCGAAAGCGGATTAGTGGCTGTCGGTGGGGCTATTCCCGTCGGCTATTACAAAGACGAAGTCAAAACCGCTCAAACATTCCGCCAGTTCGAAGGGCGACGGTGGACCGTGCCAGGCGACTGGGCAGAAGTTAATGAAGACGGAACGTTGCACCTTCTCGGGCGTGGTTCAGTGTGTATCAATACGGGCGGTGAAAAAGTCTTCCCTGAAGAAGTGGAAGAAATGGTCAAAACTCATTCATCAGTTCGTGACGCAGTCGCAGTGGGAATTCCCGATACTCGATTCGGGGAAACTATTTGTGTTGTCGTAGAAGCAGAGCCTGGCGAAACACCGACACTTGAAATCTTGTCGGCGCATGTAAAGGCTCGACTTGCTGCATACAAAGCACCGCGAAATGTTGTTGTTGTGTCGACCATTGGTCGCGCACCAAACGGCAAGGTTGATTACAAGCGATTGAAGCAACACGCGATCGACACACTCGGCACGAAATGACTCATGCCGCCTCCTTGCGTTCGCGCCTGTCTGGCGGCGAATCCGTATTGATGCCGGGCGTGTGGGATCCATTGTCCGCGCTTCTTGCAGAGCGCGCGGGTTTTCATACTGTCTTTGTGTCGGGCTTTGCTGTTGCCGGAACGCTCTTGGGAGAACCAGATATCGGCATTGTTGATCAAGCGAATATGGCAGACGTTGCGAGGCGCGTATGTGCTGCGGTGCCCAACATGTGTGTGGTGGTCGATGCAGACACGGGGTACGGCGATGAACGAGACGTTCAAATAACTACCGAGTTATGGGAATCGGCTGGCGCGAGTGGAATGTTCTTGGAAGATCAAGTCTGGCCAAAGAAATGCGGTCACATGGATGGAAAGCAAGTAATTCCGACGGAAGAGTGGTTGGCAAAGTTGACAACTGTGATGCGAACGCGATCGGATATTTTCGTCACGGCGCGTACAGATGCTCGCGCGGTAAACGGTGTAACTGACGCGTTAGAGCGTGGTCGCATGGCCCGCGACCTTGGAGTCGATGCCGTGTTCGTCGAGGCTCCACAATCGCTATCTGAATTGGATGAGATCGCTGTGGCACTTCCTGATGTAGTCCTGGTGGCCAACATGGTGGAAAAGGGAAAGACGCCACTGTTGACCCCATCTGAATTGGCTGACAGAGGGTTTACGCTCATCGTGTCCCCATTGTCGGGCCTTTTGTCAGCCACAAAGGCTTTGGGTGATGCATACGGACGATTGCAGTCATTTGGCACTTTAAGAGACCATCTCGGGACCATTACGGCATTCGATGAGTTCACCGACATTGTCGGTCTACCAAAACACCTCGCTAACGACGCCGAACACCGCTAGTCTCAATCTCACATTAAGAGAGACCAATTGGTCCGGCAACCGGGGTGACAAGCGCACGGTGCCTCCTCATCGAAAGGTGAGGGATGTGGTTCCGCAATCCAGCGGAGCAACAGGCCAGCAATCTCTCTTTCGTGCACATATTTTGTACCAGCGAAAGGGAACACATGAACGAGCCATACCGTCATGACCCTGCGCCGTATCCCGCCTCTGGCGGGTGGAATCCTGATCAACCTGCTGGTCACCGTCAGTTTCACCAGTTTGCGCAAACACGCCCTTTCTCTCTTGAAGGCGGCGGGTCCTTGCGCGATGTCACCATTGCGTACGAAACATGGGGAACTTTGAATGAGGACGCCTCTAATGCAGTTCTGGTGTGCCATGCATGGACGGGCGACAGTCATGTAGCTGGTCCTGCGGGCAAAGGCCATGCAACACCCGGTTGGTGGGAAGGTGTCGTTGGTTCTGGGAATGCTATTGATACCAACAAATATTTCGTTGTGTGTTCGAACGTACTTGGCGGATGTCAAGGTTCAACAGGTCCTGCTTCGCCACATCCTGACGATGGCGAGCCGTACGGGCTTCGCTTTCCTGTTGTCACAATTCGAGACATGGTGCGTGCGCAGGCTTCGCTTGCTGACGCGCTCGGAATCAACACGTGGCGAGCAGTTGTTGGTGGCTCCATGGGTGGTATGCAGGCACTTGAGTGGGCAATTACGTTTCCCACACGCGTGCGTGCACTCATCGCAGTTGCCACGTGCGCTGAGGCAAGTGCGCAACAAATCGCATGGGGCTCTATTGGGCGTCGTGCATTACTGATGGACCCGGCGTATCAGAACGGTGACTATTACAACGCAGGGCCAGATGGTGGTCCATGGAATGGTTTTTCGGTGGCGCGCATGATTGCCCAAGTGACTTTCAGAACAGATTCAAAATTCAATGAGAAGTTTGGTCGGCAATTGAAAGATCAGAATTTCAACTCTGACGGCATTGATCTATTTTCACGCTTTGAAGTAGAGGGGTATCTCGATCATCACGGTGACCGATTGGTGCGTCGATTTGACGCAAATAGCTATTTGTACATTGGTAAGGCCATGGACCTTCATGACATTGGCCGTGGCCGTGGTGGGCTTGAAGCTGCGTTGGCCCGAATCAAGGCGCCCACCCTGACTGTCAGCATCGACTCTGACATTTTGTATCCCGCATACCAACAAGAATTAATTCAGTCGCTGTTGACGAATAATGACCCACGAAATGCGCACAAAGAGATTCAGAGCGTGGAGGGGCATGATGGCTTCCTCATTGAAGTTGTGGCTGTGGGTCGACATATTTCTGAATTTCTCACTGTCACCCAATAATTTCTTGCCTTATGCGTGGAGACGCGTATAAAGCACGATCGCGTGAAAGAATGGGAACCGTGACTATTGGACTACTTCTGGCATCGAAACTCTCGGTCAATCTGATCGGCGGGGGACTAGTCATCCTTGGCATCGCACTCCTGGTTGCAACGCTGGCCTTCTGGCGAGCTGCTATCGAAGATCCGGCTGTATTGGCGCCGCTTGAAGTCATGGCAGACAGATCTTTCGCGCGAGCTGATCAAGCAAAGAGAACAGAAATGCTGAACGATGTTCGAACAGATGGTGCTGAACCAATCATTCATCACGTCACGCCAGCTGTGCTGATGCGCGAGCCCATCTCAGAGCCTGAAAAGCCTTTCCATGATTCATTCCCACATGACGATGATGCAGTCGATGTGCTGCCTTCCATTATTGACCCTCTTCTCATTCAACAAAAAAACAAGGAGTAAACCATGGCTGTATTTGATCCGAACGAAATGATTACGCGTTTTCGCGACAGGGCAACGGCGGTTCGTAAACGCCCATTGCCACCAATTGCCGGTGAAGAACGTCAACTGTTCATCGCAAACTCTGAAACTGATTTCCGTGATTTTGCAATCATTGGCGATGCAGTTGCTTCGCTGGAAGATGGAATTCTTACACTTCGCATTGATTTGAATCCTCCGTCGAAGTGACTTCAACCGACACTTCGACGAAAAGTTCTTTTCGGAGTCGCGATGACATTCATGTCCTCGCCGCAATTCTTGCGGTGACGGCGTGGGGTATCGGACCCATATTTAACAAGGCTCTGTCTGTCAGCACATCAAGCATTGTCTTCTACCGAATGCTCCTCGGATTGCCAATCATGGTTGTAATGGCATATATGAATGGCGGCAGTTTGAACAAACATGTGATTCGCAAGGCCGCTTTGCCAGGCTTTATGTTCGCGATGTCCTTCATCACAGGTTTCGCCACTGTCAAGATGACTTCAATCGCAAATGCAACCATGGTCGGGACTTTGCAGCCAGTACTTGTTCTGTTTGTGGCTCCGAAATTGTTTGGCGAAAAGATTACGAAGTTAAAACTTCTGTATTCGGTCAGTGCAATGGCTGGAGTTCTGGTAGTCGTGATGGCTGCAGCATCAACGAGTGGTGCTCATCTCGACGGTGACCTACTTGCAGTACTCAATGTATTTATCTGGACCACATATTTTGTAATGTCAAAGAAAAGACGAGATGAGGGCATTCACTCTTGGTCGTTTATTGCGGCTGTGTTTTTGTGTGCGGCAATTATTGTTTTGCCATATGGGGCGATAACTAGCAATGACCTCGGAGCCATGCATGTCAGCGATTGGTGGTACATCATTGGAATGGCACTGGGGCCAGGCGTCATCGGTCACGGCATGATGACATGGGCACAAGGGCACATTGATGTGTCACTCGCCAGCCTGCTCGGACTCATTAGTCCGGTCATCTCGTCAATCTTGGCGTGGTTTTTCTTTCAACAGTCGCTCACGTTGCTGCAATTGCTGGGCGGGGTCATTGTTCTTGCATCTCTGACGGCTCTCGTGCGCATGCAGGGCAAGATGAGCGCTGAAACGCTTGTGGTGCACGAGACGTAGGGCAAGTGGCACGTCGGGTCAATCTCGCTATGCTGTAGTTCCACGCGGATGTGGCTCAGTGGTAGAGCATCACCTTGCCAAGGTGAGGGTCGCGGGTTCGAATCCCGTCATCCGCTCCATAGATATAGGCCCCCTTCTTTTGGGGGCCTTTGTCGTATCTGAAGGGGGTTCAGATGGTTCAGTTTGGTGTGCACGTAGGGGCACAGAATGCCACAGTTGAAGAACTGCGCACATTGTGGAAGTGGCTAGATGAAGCGGGTAGCGATTGGATCTCTCTTTGGGATCACTTGTATGAAGCACCTCCTGCTGGGGGCACGCAGCCACATTTTGAAGCATTCTCGATGCTTGGAGCACTGGCAGTCGACACGAGTCGGGCACGGATTGGCTGCTTGGTGTTCTGTTCGCAATATCGCAACATTGGCGTGCTGATGAAGGGTGCAATTTCTGTAGATCATTTATCTAACGGCCGATTCGAACTGGGTATGGGCAGCGGCTGGCACGACCAGGAGGCCGCAGCATTTGGAATCGATTTCCCATCTCAAGGGCAACGTTTCAAAGTTCTTGAAGGACAGTTACAAGCAATCAATAAATGGAAATCTGGCGAGCGCGTCACTCAGTCAACGCCCGGTGTTGAATTACGCGATGCGTCAATGGTGCCCGGGATTCGCGGTCGCATGCCGTTGTGGATCGGTGGTCTTGGACCAAAGCAGACATTGCGAATGGCAGGTACATATGCAGATGGTTGGAACGCAGCGTATGCAAGCCCGTCGCAATACAAGGAACTCAATGGCATCCTTGACAACTGGTGCGTGACAGCAGGACGTGAACCGTCAGCAGTAGAGCGCAGCCTTAATTTGTCATTCGGGCTGAGTACAGATGATGTGAGTGTCGTAAAAGATCAATTGCGCACGCAATGGGGAGCTGCAGCTGATCGCATCATTGCCGGTTCCATACTCGGGCGTCCTGAAGACGTTATGGAACAAATTGCGCCCTTTGTTGAAGCAGGTGCACAACTCATCAACATCGCAATTCGACCGCCGTGGGATCAAAATCTCCTTGCCGAATATTTTCGAACGATAGTTCCCATGATGAAGAAGGAATGGTCCTAGTATTGGCCGATGAAAATAGGTGTACAACTTCATCCACAGGCAACAACAGTTACAGCAATGCGCGAAGCATGGCGCGCAGCAGATGGCATGGGTGTTGACTCGCTGTGGGTATGGGATCATTTCTACCCGCTGTACGGAGACCCAGAGGCACCTCACTTTGAGGCGTACACATTGCTTGCTGCAATGGCGGCTGATACTTCACACGCAACCGTTGGTGCATTGGTGACATGTTTTACGTATCGCAATGCACAATTGCTTGCAGATATGTCTCGCACTATTGATCACATTTCTGATGGCCGCTTTATTCTCGGAATCGGTTCAGGTTGGTTCGAACGTGACTACACCGAGTACGGATACGAATTCGGTACAGCCCCAGAGCGATTGAAGCTTCTTGCTGCAGGTATCCCTGTCATTAAGGAACGCCTATCGAAGTTGACTCCTGGACCTGTGAACGGGCACATTCCGCTAATGATTGGCGGAAGTGGAGAAAAGGTCACATTAAAATTGACCGCTCAACATGCAGATGCCCATAACGCCTTCGGTCCAGTAGACAATTTTCGCCACAAGATGGAAGTACTCGATCAGTGGTGCGAGAAGCTGGGCCGCAACCCTCGTGAAATCGAACGAACGGTCGGAATCAACGCCAAAGACTTGGTTGATGCAGCCGCCTACGAAGAAGCTGGCGCTGACCATCTCATTGTTATGACTGGGTCACCCTTTGATCTGGAGCCAATCGAAAAGTATTTGGCACAACGCTAAGAGACTCCGACATTCTGAGTATTCGTTTCTGCGACTACGGTTCGGTGTATTCCGAATGTGCCGGGGGGCGTATGAATTTAGAGACAGTGCTGTATGACGTTCGTGACGGTGTTGCCACCATTACGTTAAATCGTCCTGAGGCCATGAACGCATGGACACCACAACTTAGCGATGAGTTGTCATTAGCGATGGGTGCAGCCGACGCTGATGATGCCGTGCGTGCAGTGGTGCTGACGGGTGCTGGAAAAGCCTTTTGTGCTGGAGCTGATTTAAGTGCAGGCGAAAGCGGATTCCTTGCAGGTGGCCGAAGTGTCCAAGGTGGTCCTCGTCTCATGCCGTACAAAGTGCGCAAGCCCGTTATTGCAGCCATAAACGGGCACGCTGTCGGAGTAGGTATTACGTATCCGATGTTGTGTGATATTCGCATCGTGTCTGAGACCGCAAAGATTCAATACGCCATGGTGCGACGTGGAATCTTGCCAGAGCTCGGCTCACACGTCTTGTTGCCACGGGTCATTGGGTTTTCTCGGGCTGCTGATTTGTTGTTAACCGGTCGTCTCATCATGGGCACCGAGGCTGCGGCAATGGGGCTCGCATCTCGTGCAGTTCCGGCAGACCAAGTACTAGCAGTGGCAACAGAAATAGCACGTGATATTGCCATCAATGTGTCGCCCGTTTCAGCCGCACTAGCAAAACAGTTGATGTGGGATGGAATGAACACAAGCGTTGACAACATGATTGCGACCGAAGGCAAGTTGCTGCCTGGTCTCGCTGCAGCCCCCGATTCTGCAGAAGGGGTGCGAGCATTTTTCGAAAAACGTGTTCCGCTGTGGCGTTCTCGCGTCTCATCTGACATACCCGTCATCCCGAAGTAAGGTTCAAATATGCAAACAGCACACATCAACGGTATCGATCTCGCTTTTCAAGATTCAGGTGGCAAAGGTCCAGTTGTCATTCTTAGTCATGGCTTCCTCATGGACCACACAATGTTCGACGCGCAGGTTGCTGCGCTGAAGTCGACACATCGCGTGATCACCTGGGACGAACGTGGTTTCGGCGGAACATTGGCTACCAGCGATTTCACGTATTGGGATTCTGCTAACGACGTTCTCGGGTTAATGGATCATCTCGGAATCGAATCTGCTGTGATTGGTGGAATGTCTCAAGGCGGATTCTTGTCTCTGCGTGTCGCGCTTACTGCGCCATCGCGAGTGAAAGCTTTGATACTTCTTGACACGCAAGCTGGCACAGAAGACCCAGCAACAGTCGAGCCATACAACCAACTGCACGCAGCATGGGTAGAACATGGTGCCGTTGCAGTGCAAGATGTCATTGCAAGTCTGATTCTCGGACCTGGCGAGTGGTCAGAGTGGTTTGTCAAATGGGGTGCCATGGTGCCAGACCAATTCACAAAGGCATTTAATTGTCTGATGCATCGTGATGACATCACTGAACGTCTGGGTGAGATTACGTGCCCCGCGCTCATCGTGCACGGAACTGCAGACGTGGCTATTGCGATGGAAAAAGCCGAGGTACTGCGCGACCGCATTGCTGGCCCCGCCACGTTGGTGCCAATTGACGGCGGACCTCATGCTGCAAACATGACCCATTCTGAGCCCGTGAACAAGGCCATCGTCCAGTTCTTGGTAGCACTCGACTAAATGAAAGAATGATTTCTCAAAACCATGGGAGACACATGCCGTTAGAACTAGATCTAGGACCTGCTGCACAAGCATTTCGTACTGAACTTCGCGAGTGGTTGAAGACCAACATTCCGAAAGAACTTGTTGGTGTATCAGCGGAATCTCTCGCGCGGGGCAATATGACTGCTGCCGGCAAAGCATGGGTGAAGACACTGACTGAAGCTGGGTACATGTGTGTGTCATGGCCGAAGGAATACGGCGGTCGCGGACTCACTGGTATCGAAGTTGCTGTGATGAACGAAGAGTTCTCTCGCGCTGATGTTCCTCGTGTTACTCGTGGCATGGGTGAGTGGCTTGTGGGACCTTCCATCATTGTGTGGGGAACTGATGAGCAGAAGAAAGAATTCTTGCCACGTATTATTGACGGCACACACCGCTACTGCCAAGGCTTCTCAGAGCCAGATGCAGGTTCCGATCTTGCAAGTTTGAAAACTCGCGGAATCATTGATGGTGATGAAGTGGTTATCACTGGTCAAAAAGTGTGGACGTCTGGAGCAACTGAAGCAAACATGATGTTCTGTTTATGCCGTACTGACCCAGACACTCCTAAGCATCAAGGTATTTCCTATGTTCTTCTACCAATGTTTACGTCAGAGAAAAAGTCGAATGGTATTGAATTGCGTCCAATTCAACAGCCACACGGCGCATCGCATTTCACTGAGACCTTCATGACAGAGTCCCGTGCACCTATCACCAACATCATTGGTGGCATGAACAATGGTTGGCGCGTCACAATGACAACACTCGGTAACGAGCGCGGCGGAAACGCTACAACGCAACATGTTGAATTCACTCGCCAGTTCTGGGATGGCGTCAAGCTTCTGAGAGAAAAAGGCCTCACATCAGACCCAGTAGTTCGTCAGAACTTGGCGTGGGCTTTTTCTCATGTGGAGATCATGCGTTTCCAGGGCCTGAAGTTGTTGTCAGAGGTGTTGGCTCGTAAAGAACCGGGACCTGCTGCTTCCATCAACAAGATGTTCTGGTCAGAATATGCGCAGAAGTTCAGTACCTTCATGGTGAATGCACGCGGTGCAGATTCCATGCTGATTGAGAACGATAAAGACGGCAAGTACGAAGTTGACCGCTGGATCGGTTCAATGTTCCAGCATCGTTCGTCCACCATCTGGGGCGGAACTGCACAAGTGCAGCGCAACATTGTGGGTGAACGAGTGTTGGGCCTGCCCAAAGAGCCAGACCCAACAAAACCTCGCCCGAACCCGACCTAGACCTCGTCGTCTTCTTCGGCGTGCTTGCCGGTTTCAAACGCTGTTCCCCGAACAGTGTCTTCCATGCGACGCTTCTTTTCACGCATGTTGGATACTGCGTCAGACGTGCTTGAGAACGCAAGACGTGCATTCTTGCCGTCTCGTTTCCACTGTTGTGTATCGCCTGAGTGAATGCCCATTTGTGCCGCATCGGCATACGCATCAATTCCAGCTGAAAGATAAATGAACGCCCAACCGTCCTGGGTGCGCTTTTCGACCAGTTCGCGAATTTGTGCCAGATTGAACTCGCGGCTCTGATTTTCTTCGCCGTCAGTGATGGTGACGAAGATGATGTCCTCGGCCTGTAATCCCGCAGCGATGCGTGCTGATTGATCGACCATGGTGCGGCCAATCAATAGTCCAGTTGCGTCGAGAAGGGGTGTGCCTCCGCGTGGTACGAACGTCTGAGAATCGAGGTGTGTGATCTCGGGAAGTGGAGCTCCCCAGATCGTGACATCCTGCGGATCTTGCGAATCGAACTGAACGATGGTCATACGGGCATCTGCTCCGTTACGAATCTGCTCGTCGATCAACGTATTGAACCCGCCGATGACGTCGTTGGCGATAGGCGCCATTGAACCGGATCTGTCGATGAGGGTGACGAGATGGGTTGAGTTAGGGATATTGGTTGACACTGGATCTCCTTATGTAGAGCCACCATTAAGGTGGTATCTACAATAATAGGGCAGGGGTGTGTCAGACCTTTTTAGAGGTGCCAGCAGGGCGGACTTTGTCAAGTCTCCGGCGAAATCGAATCTGGGTAGAGAGCTGATCAGACTTTCCGGCTCGATACATCTGTGCAGGGCGTCCTGGTGCGCTTCCGAAATCGGAAAATTCGTCTATAGGCGTGATGAAATCAGAAGTCAAAGCAACTTTTCTGCGGAAATTTGCTGGGTCGACTTTGTACTGCAAGAAAGATTCATACACCTTTCGCAACTCGGTCAAGGTAAATTTTGGTTTACAAAAACTGAGAGCCACATTCGTGTCCTCCAACATGTTCCTCGCCACCTTTCGTGCGGCATAAATAATATTGCTGTGATCGAACTCAAGAAGTCTGTTGTCACGTAACGTTCTATAGGAGACGAAACGTGCGGCGTCTGAATATTTAATTGGTCGTAACTCAGACGGATGGGGGACTAGCGCCATGTAGGCAATTGCTATGGCGCGGAAACGGTTGTCTCGGTCTGGGTCACCGTATGTCCCTACTTGGTGTAAGTCGCGAAGTTTCAAGGTGAGTCCAGTTTCCTCTTTCACTTTGCGAATGGAAGTGTGTTCGAGTTTCTCGTTGTCAGCCACTAAGCCGCCGGGCAAAGCCCATTTTCCTTTGGAGCCACCTGGCCGCTTCATGACGAGAACTTCTAGTCGATCTTCTGGTTCGAGCAACCGGTCGGGATTTATCGTGAATACGACTGTGTCTACATAGACAAAAAAATCTAATTGTGTGGTTCGTTGCTGTTTATTCACAGATTCATGGTACTCAATTAGGTACATATAACCCATACATTGCGATAGCGGGTACGGCCGGCTTCGGTTAAGTAGGGTGTCTGTGTGGTCTTGACAGCAATAAAACAGCTCGACCAGCGGCTTCACAAGAATCGCGCCAGTGAGCCATCGTCGTTGCAGACACGGATTGTTCTGTTTGTAGCTGTTGTCTGTGGAATTTTTATGGCCGGTGTTGCTCTACGCCAGGCTGGCCCGACTGTTCATCCCGATGAATGGGGTTTCTTATCGAATGGTCAGGCACTGATTGGTCATACTGAGGCACCTGTTCCTACGGGAAGCTTTTATCCGGCCGGCTACGGATTAATCACTGGCCTCGGTGCTCTGCTGACAGGTTCTTTACCTGGCGCATATCGGTTTGCGCTCCTGGCGAACGTTGTGCTGGCCATCCTTACTGGCTGGTTTGCCGGACGACTTGCTGTTCGTGGTTATGGCGCATCAAAACTGATGGGTCGCATCGTTTCGGCACTTGTGTTCGTAGTGCCGGGAACAATCGTGACCGCGATGTTTGCATGGCCAGAGACTGCATCTCGACTTGCGTTCTTGGTGTTCATTTCTCTAGTGATAACGGTTGCCAAGAATCGATCCGCAATTCAAGTCGTCGGACTTGGCTTGTTTACGGGGTTCATGCCTGCGTTACACGGCCGCTTTACATTGCTTATCCCTGTGGTCGGGTTGGTGTTCCTGTGGTGGGGGATACAACGACTGATCTCTCGACGTGTCGCACTGCTGGCGTTGTTCGTCACGGCTATCGGATACGAAGGCTCTCGTCTGTTGAATCAGTTTGTGAAGCGTTCGTTGTACGAGGCTTCATATGACCAAGAGAGTCGTCTGTTGCGTCGTCTGTTTAATCCCTCCGTGTGGCCGGCGCTGTTGCGCACGATGGCTGGTCAAACCTGGTACCTCACCGCAACATCATGTGGGTTAGTTGGTGTGGGCATTGCATTTGCAATGTGGCGTATTCGATCTGAAGGTGGTGTACGTACGGTGACTGCAGACCCGCAGCGTCTCGGTCTACTCGTGCTGGTTGCGAGTTCACTTTTGATCATTTTCACTGGTGGTTTGCAATTGTTGTACGGCGCGCGTGGAGATCATTTGATCTACGGCCGCTATGTAGAAATCCTGGTTCCTGCACTTTTGGTAGTTGCATGCGTTGGGCTTGAGAAATCTTTTGTGCTTGCTCAACGGGCATGGTTGTTGACTGGATTATTCGTCGGGGCTTTATCGCTCATTTATGTATTGATTGACAGGGGAGATGGGGTCAAAGGCGGATACTCACGCAACGACATCGTGTTCCCCAATATCGTTGGTACGGATGTCGTGCGTTATTTGGTGACGCCTAGCCTTGTCAATTTTGGTGCGGTGTTTGTACTGGCCGCTTTGGTGTTGTGGACTGTGTCGCGCTTGCATGGAACGTGGTCTGTTGTTGTGCTTACTGTTGCATTGGCGGCGGGTTCTATGTACTCCGGATCCCGCAGTATTCTCAGTCGCACAGATGACTTGGAAGCCACCACTCAGACTTTGGCCAAGGTAAAAGATTCGGGCACTCAACTAGTTGGTTTTGACATGGGCGTTCGTAATGACAGGTCGTACTATTACTTGCGCTACAAACTGCATCCCATCAAAATCGTTCGCTTTGATATTTCGGGACCAGATGCAGTGATACCTGTCGAATATAGCTGCGTCTATGGAATGCCGAACAAGCCGCCAACTGATGGTCAATGGGCCATCGTCGCAGACGAGGTGGTGCTCCAACGGGTACTGTTTCAAAGGGTTGGAACGACCCGATGCTAATGAGAGAGATGTCGACACAATGACCTATAGCCCCGACCAATGCGACGTCAGCGTTGTTCTTCCTGTCTATAACGAAAAAGGCCATCTCCGTGCCGAGATTGACCGAGTTCGAGCAGCTCTTACTGCGTCGCGCTTTAGTTTCGAGATCATTGTCGTTGACGACGGTTCAAGTGATGGTTCTGAAAAAGAACTTCCGACAATTCCTGACATCACCGTGATTCGCCATCGTCAGAACCAGGGCAGTGGCTCTGCGCGTCGCACTGGTACCACTGCTGCGCGTGGACGGATTGTCGTGTGGACAGATGTCGATATGACGTATCCGAATGACCTGATACCTGAATTGGTCGAAGCGATGGATGGTTATGACCACATCGTCGGTTGGCGACAATCTGAAGAGGGGACTATGAAGTTCCTGCGTACCCCTGCCAAGTGGATTATCCGTAAATTGGCTAGTTATCTTTCGGAGACGGATATCAAAGATTTGAATTCCGGTTTACGGGCATTTCGTCGCGATGTAGCGATGCAATATGTGCACGAATTACCGAAGGGTTTTTCCTGCGTCACTACCTTGACAATGTCGTTTCTTGGAAATGGTTACAAGATTGCGTTTTTCCCTATTCAGTATTTCCCACGTGCCGGAAGTTCAAAGTTCCATTGGTTGAAAGACACGCGACGGTACATTCTGCAGGTTGTGCGAATGACGCTTTCGTATAATCCACTCAAAGTGTTCTTGCCGCTTGGACTTGCATTGCTTTCTCTCGGATGTATCAAGCTCGGATTTGACTGGGCCGGACGCGATTTCAAGCTTGCTGCCAACACGCTCCTTGTCTTCTTCGCAGCTCTGCAAGTAATAACTGTCGGATTGCTTGCTGATCTTGTCGTGCGTGCCACCAAGTCACCCACCTCTGTTCCTCCTGCGTAAGCGATAACCGTTGTGCCTCAACCGGTTCGCATAGCAATCATCGGCGCAGCGCTGTCTGCAAATAAGGGTGCAGCTGCGATGGTTGAGTCTGTGATGACTCGGTTACCTAATGAGATGGGTGAGTGTCATTTTGACATTCTCACTACGTACCCAGATGCTGATGCCTCGCGAGTGCCGATAGGCGCAGACGCATCAATTGTGGGTCTCCAGCCGTTGCGGCTTGCCGTAGTTGAATTTCCGGTTGCATGCCTCGCCCTTCTGATGCGAAAGATTCGACTGCCTCTCTTTTGGGTTCGTTCACGGGGCTGCAGATCAATGTTGGATGCCGCAGTCGTTGTTGACGTGGCGGGAATTAGTTTTGCTGATGGTCGTGGGTTCGCAATTGTTATCTACAACGCTCTGATGACTGGCGTTCCTTTGTTGCTCGGGGTTCCCGTGGTGAAAGCTGCGCAAGCTCTTGGGCCATTTCAGACAGTCCCGAACAAGTGGTTGGCGCCACTAATACTGCGTCGAGTAAAAACCGTATGCGCGCGAGGGGCTCGCACGCGTGAACACCTTGATTCATTGGGTGGAATCGAAGTTATTGATGTAGCAGATTTGGCGTTTTCACTTGATGAGGCCGCAAGTTTTCCCGGTGCTGTCTCTGCGGCGCTCAACACAATTGATAAAAACTTTATTGTTGTTATGCCTAGTGCTGTAGTGCGCGGAATTTACGAATCCACTGGTGGAAATTATGTATCGGCTATGGCGGCTTTAGTGGCTGACATTCGACACAAGACTGGCTGCAGTATTGTCATTGCTCCTCACTCGTATCAAGCAGGTTTGCCAGAGGGCCGAATGAATGATGGCCCCGTCTGTCGTGAAGTTGCTGGAGCATGTTCTGGAGATTCTCAGGTGCTTGGTCTCGATTTTGATCTGACTGCTGGTGAACTGCGACATCTGGTTGCTCATAGCTCTGTTCTTGTGACCTCGCGATTTCACGCCATGATCTCTGGACTTGCCACATCGACTCCTACAATTGTTATCGGGTGGAGTCATAAGTACAAGGAAGTTCTTGATGATTTCGGATTGTCCTCGTTGGGTCTCGATTCATCGGCCCTTCGTGAACCATCTGAAATTGCTGACATCGTCACGAATGTGCTTGCATCAAAGGATGAAATGTCTCAACAAATTTCCGTGGCACTTCCAGCAGTGAAGATTCGCTCACTTCGTAATTTTTCAGCTATCGCCGAGGCAGTTGCCCGATGAATGTAACGACTGACCTGTCTGGTGTCATTGCCTCTGGCATGTGCATTGGCTGTGGTGCCTGCGAGATGGCCGACTCGTCTGTTCGAGTCTCGCTGAATCCGAAGAAACTGATCTTTGAACCAGAAACTCACGGGTCTCAGGCTGCAGCAGATGTATGTCCTGCTGTTGCGGTTGATTATGAGGGTCTGCAGAAGTATCTGTTCCCTGGTTCTGAAATTGGTGCATACGGTGTTGTTCGGTCCGTGCACTTGTCGCAAAGCACGAATAGCGCACGAAACATCGCGGCCAGTTCTGGTGGCCTGATTAAGGAAGTACTGCGCAATGTCCTGTCATCAGGGGATATAGACGGTGTGATTGCACTTGACCATGTGGCAGGAATTGATTTCGCAGCGCGTCTGGTTACTACGCCTGAAGATGTTGATACCTTGCCCGGTTCGATTTATCACAACCTCAAACAAACTCCTGCGTTACAGATTTTGCGAGACACGCCGGGACGTTTTGCGTTAGTAGCCATACCGTGCCAGTTGGAAGGCATGTACTCGTGGATTCGCGCTCAGGCGCCTGAACTACGAGACAAGATTGTGCTGACTGTCGGACTGTTGTGCGGATGGCAGTATTCACACCACAGCATTAACGCAATGGGCGAGTATCTGGGTTACGACCCTGCAAACATCTCTGATATTTCATATCGTGGTGGCGGCCCAGTAGGGAAGTTGACCGTTACCACTACAGATGGTGAGGTCTACACCGCTAGTCGCCGCGTCGATTTCGGTTATCAAGTTGCTTTTGATAGGCACTTCAATACGAATCGCTGTCATGTGTGCATTAACCATTCGAACTTCCTTGCTGATCTGGTTGTGGGTGATGCTTGGTTGCCGAGCACCGTATTTACGAAAACCGGAGTGAGTCTTGTTGTGTGTCGTACGGAATTTGCAGAGACTGTGTTGAAGCGATTGGTTGATAGCGGATCATGTGTCTCAATTGAGGTCGGTGAAGACGAGATACGTGAATCCCAAACGGACAGAGTCATCTTCGGTGAGTTCGCGTATGCGTATGCAGCATTTCTACAGAACCTCGGTCTGCATACACCGCAACTTATAGGCCCAAACCATGGTTTCGGCACTGTGAAACCCGAACGTCACGTTGCTTCGTTTCATCGCGAGTTGGTGCGTAAGCAAACCCTGATGGCTGCCAAGCGTTATCGCTACATGAAATGGCGCAAAGGTACCCGTGAGCTACGTGGTTACATCATGCGCTACGTGCGTTGGTTCTTAGTGCGCATTCTGCGTGTGAAGAGTTTGAGCGGCCAACGTAAGGAAATATCGAAAGACCGCTTTTCAGGATTTCGCTGAACTATTTAGTCGAGAAATCACGTTGGATATCAGTGCGCCGCTGAGATCGACAGCGATAAAAACAACTCGGCTCATCAGGGCAAGTGACACTGCCATCGGAGTGCCAATGATGCCTCCCGCAAGAGATGTAAACACGGCTTCGCGAACGCCAATTCCTCCGGGAACGCCGACCACAACAAAACCTGCCAGCCATGAAGTCGTTGTAATGAAGAGCATGTCGGCAATGCCGATGTTGGCACCAAATGCTGTTGCCGTTACTGATGTCGACAGGGACATCAATATCCACGCCGGGATATGCAGCATGGTGAGGCGCACAAGTCGCGTTGGGTCTGTGAGTGTCGATGCTGAAGATGAGATTCGTGATGCGGCACGAATAATTACGGCACGAAGAGACGGTTGCGAGAAAGCTGCATATGCGGCCACGAGACCGATAGCAATCAGAATTGCGATGAGTCGGTGTCCTGTGGTAGCGGCTGCTCCAATTCCTATCGTCACGACTGCCGCTGCATACGTCGTGACAAGCGATAAGCCAGTTGAGGCATACGCATCAAGACGAGGGATTCCATTTCGTACAGCAAGCTCAGCGCGCCCAACGATGGGCCAGATTCCACCTGGGACATACTTTCCCAATTGGCCGGTGAAATACCAGGACATTGCATTGCGATGACGCACGTTGTGTGAGCGGGCAACGATCATCGTGACCCAGATCCATCCGATCGATGTCATGGCTGCAAGACCGAAGAGAAGGCTGAGAACCAGATTGGTTGCATCCACTTGACTAAAGGCATCGCTGACTTCATCCCATTTTGATATCAATGTCTTGACGACGAATGCAACACCGGCAATTCCGATAGCAACACCTATCAGTGAACTAATGCGCGCAAGAAGGGGTCGCGAAATCATCGACGATCCTGCATGAACGGAAATGTAGTACGAACTGTCTGTACTTCTTCTGCGGAAATGTCGGCATACAAGATTGTTGGTTGGTCCTGCGCTTCGGCGATTACTTCACCGAGAGGATTAATGACGCGGCTATCGCCCGCATATGACAAGCCGCCGCCTGTGCCTACGCGGTTACAACCAATCACAAACGCTTGATTTTCAATGGCACGAGCACGCAACAGCGACATCCAATGTTCACGACGGCTTGCTGGCCAATTGCCAGGTAGGAGAAAGACATCAGTATCGGCTGCAGTCTTCCAAAATTCATCAGCAAAGCGAAGGTCGTAACACACGAAGAGACTGACTCGAATCCCGTCCACATCCACTGTCACAAAATCAGCTCCGGGACGGAAATAAGTGTCTTCGCCTCCATAGGTGAACGGGTGAATCTTGTGATATCGATGCTGTTCGCCTAGTGGGTTAACAAGAACAAAAGAGTTGAAGGGTCGAGGATCATCTGAGGTCACCTCAGGACAACTGCCACCAATCCAGATGTTGTGCTCTGTAGCCATTCGCGAAAGAAACTGTGAAGACGCGCCGCCTTCAGGTTCGCCGATATCGCTTCGGTCCACAACAAAACCTGTTGAGAACATTTCTGTCAGCAAGACAAGCGATGCGCCGTGCTGTGCTGCGTCAGAAATGAGGGGAGCGAGTTGAGCAAAGTTTGCATCCCTGTCCATCCACACGGTGTCTACTTGAATGACGGCGACTTTCATGCCCAGGCTCGCAATTGCTCAGATGCGCGCGAGATGGTGGATAGTTGTTTACAGAAGGCAAAGCGAACCAAGTGGCGACCTTCTGCTTCATGTCGTGGGTCGTAGAGAACTGCAGCAGGAATCGCGACGATTCCGGCCTGTCCAGGTAGTTCGCGACAAAACGCCATACCGTCGCCATCAGCACGTCGGCCGCGGATATCGGCAGTAATAAAGTATGTGCCTTCAGGGGTGATGGGTCGCAGACCACACTCATCAAGGGCTTGCATTAATACGTCACGTTTGTTTTGGAGGTCTGCGCTGAGTTCAACAAAGTACGAATCCGGCAAGCGAAGGCCAGCAGCAATGGCAGGCTGAAATGGTGAACCTCCTGCGAAGGTGAATAATTGCTTTGCCATGCGAGTTGCATTTATTAAGGGAGCAGGAGCACACGCCCACCCAATTTTCCATCCTGTGGTGTTAAACGATTTTCCACCAGATGAAATAGTGATGGTTCGTTCGAACATTCCTGGCAGGGTCGCAATCGGAATGTGCTTTTTATTGTCAAAAACTAAATGTTCGTACACCTCGTCTGAGATAACTATGAGGTCGTGCTCAATGGCTATCCCCGCAATGGTCGTAAGTTCTTCCAATGTAAATACAGAACCAGTGGGGTTATGCGGCGAATTCAAAAGAATCATTCGCGTACGAGGAGTTACGGAACGTCGTAATTCATCAGCATCGAATTCGTAACGGCCAGACAATTGCGGACGCAATGTGATGGGCACGCTGATAGCGCCTGCCAAGGCAATGCAGCCTGCATACGTGTCAAACAATGGCTCGAACACGATTACTTCGTCACCGTCGTTCAGGATTCCAAGAAGTGCGCCTGCGAGAGCTTCCGTAGCTCCCATCGTGATGAGAATTTCAGACGCAGGGTCATACACGAGTCCCCAGAATCGATCTTCATGTCCGCTGACGGCAAGTCGAAGATCGGCCATTCCGATACCGGGTGGGTATTGATTATTTCCCGCTGCAATTTGATCGCGAGCAATCTGTAGAACCTCTGCTGGTCCGTCATAATCCGGAAACCCCTGGCCAAGATTGATGGATCCTGTTGACACTGCAAGTGCAGTCATCTCAGCAAAAATTGACGCACCAAAGCCCTGTAGTCGACTCGTTAATGGCGATTGAGCGTTCACTGCTTCAATCGTATGTGATGGAAGAGCGGGACTAGGCAGTCCAGCCTGCGAATGCATCGATCATTGCTGTGACGTCACCTAGTGGGTACAAGATGGGGCAGGTTGCACCATCCTTCATGTATTCACGTACTTTTGCACGTGCTTCGTCTGGTGTTCCCGATGCAGTGAGCATCTGAACAATTTCATCTGGCACAAGCTTTGATGCAGCCTCCACTTGTTCATGGGTTGCGGGCCATGTCAGAACTTCTCCGACTTTGTCGAGCAGAGATTGCGAAACGCCAGACGCCTTCATGATGTGTGGTTGCTGTCCGAGGTATTGGGTCACCATCATGCGTGCCATGTCAAGTGCTGTTTTGCGATCTTCGTGAACACTGCACACAACGAGTTGTGGTCTGTCAATTTTTTCCCACGACCGGCCAGCTTTGTCGGCGCCAATAGCAAGATGCTCAAGTGCCTTTTTGTTGTAGTCAGGCGACACGAGATAGTTGAGAACAACTCCGTCAGCGATTTCACCAGCGAGTTCCATCATTTGCATGCCGGTAGCACCGAGATAAATGGGTACATCTTTCGGGCGACGCTCTTGGTAGACATAATCAAGTTCAACGCCATCAAGGTGAACAAATTCGCCGTTCATGGTGACGGTTTCGTTGGCAAGCAGAGCACGAACTGCAGTGATGATTTCTCGCATTGCGCGAAGTGGTTTAGCGCGCGAAATACCGACTTTTTCTGCAAGTGGATCCCACCATGCACCGATGCCAAGAATGACGCGGCCTGGCGCAAGGTCATCGAGTGTTGAGAATGTTGCGGCGAGACGAGCAGGGTTGCGTGTCCAGCAATCAACGACGCCTGAACCAATCTTGATGGTGTCGGTGACAGCAGCAAACGCTGACATCGGAACTATGGCATCACGAACAAGTCGACTATCTGCTTGCCATACGGCTTCGAACCCTTTTTGTTCTGCGTACTTTGTGTATTCCATTCCTTCAGCAATGGGGTGTGCATCTTGCAAGTAGAGGGCGGCGGGGCTTGTCATGTTGGGTCCTCGGTTGCATCGGCATTTTTAGGTTTCATTGGAAGTCGGGTACGCCATATTCCATCTGCTGCATGTAATGCCGCGGCAACGGCTGGCGCTGTAGGAACAAGGCCGATCTCGCCGACGCCCTTAATGCCGTAGGGACTGCGTGGTTGCGGACATTCCACCATGACAACGTCAACCGGCGGCATATCTTTCGGGCGAATGATTCCGAGAGAACGCAAAGTCATATTCGTTGGGTAACCCATCTCATCGCTAGGGAAATCTTCAGTCAATGCGTATCCAAGACCCATGTGCACTGATCCCTCGATTTGACCTTCACACAGAGTTGGGTTTACAGCACGGCCAACATCGTGCACGGCGACTACTTTTTCAATCTTCTGAGTCTCGGGGTCCATAATCACCATTTGCGCGGCATATCCAAATGCAGAGTGAATAATTGGGTTCTCGACACCTGGTTCACCTAAGTGGTGTGTCCAGTCGATGACGTATTCACCGGTGTAGTCAATTCCGGTCTTGCAGCCATCTTCGAGAGCCGCTGCACATGCCCGTTGCACGCTGGCAGCTGCCATGAGAGTGCCACGACTTCCCGTTGTTTGACCAAAACCTAATTGGCGAGTTGTGTCAACGAAGACGCGAATTGTTGACGCGTCGATGCCGAGTTCTTCCACGGCTACTTGAAGCGCAACAGTATGCACGCCTTGGCCCATCTCGGTCCATCCGTGGCGAACTTCTACGATGCCATCAGTACGGAAGTGCACGACCGCGCGCGTCACTTCACGGAATCCATTTCCTAGACCAGAGTTCTTCAGACCAAGTCCAAGACCAACTGCACGTCCCGCGGTAACAGCGGCATCGTATGCAGGTTTAATTTCATCAAGACACATATCTGCGCCCTTGCATCCATCATCCATGATTTGGCCTGGGCCCCACACTTGCCCCGGATGAATAACGTTCCGTTTGCGAATCTCCCAACCAGAAATACCAAGTTGTTCGGCAAGTCGGTCGAGACAGCCTTCCATAGCGAACTGAGCTTGGTTGGCACCGAAACCTCGGAAAGCCCCACAGATAGGGTTGTTCGTACGAACTGCCACAGAAGCGATATCAACGTTCGGTACAAAATACGGACCAGTTGCATGTCCGGCAGCCCGCTCGAGAACCTTCATGCCAACTGATGCGTACGAGCCAGAGTCGCCGATCATTCGTGCATGCACGGCAGTTAGTTTTCCGTTCGTGTCACAGCCAACTGAATACTCCATGCGAATGGGGTGACGTTTGGCGTGCATCAGCAAACTTTCTTCACGCGACAACGTGCAATTGACTGGTTGCTGTAACAGCCACGCCGCAAGAGCTGTCTGTCCTTGGTTCGACATGTCTTCTTTGCCGCCAAATGCACCACCGTTAGACACCAGTTCAACGATTACTTTGTCTTTCGCAACATTCAAGATGTCGCAGATTTGGTCGCGGTCATCCCACACGCCTTGGCCACCCGAATACACATGCATTGTGCCGTCTTCTGTATTTGGCACTGCAAGAGTTGATTCTGGTTCTAAGAAAGCATGTTCAATGCGTTGCGTCTGAAAAGTCTCGGTAACTGTGAATGAACTAGTGCTAAGTGCAGACGCAGTGTCACCACGTTGATACTCGCTACGCGACAACACATTGTTTTCAGTGCCCCACACGGCGATTTCTGTGTCGGTAATTGCTGCAACTGCATCAACGATGGGTCGCAGTGGCGCGTAGGAGACTTTTATCAACTCTGCAGCTGCACGTGCCTCACGACGAGTGCGGGCAACCACTATGGCAAGAACATCGCCCGCATACGACGTACGTTCTCCAACGCCTATAAAGACTGGCCAATCTTTGTGGATAATTCCGACACGAATATCCCCAGGAACATCTGCTGCGGTAAACACTGCCTCAACACCTGGTGCAGCGAGAGCAGCGGAAGTATCAATTTCAAGTACGTCTGCGCGAACATAGGCGGTGAGATGGAGCGCTGCGTGCAGCATCCCGGGCACTCTGATGTCGTCGACATATCCACGATCACCGAGAGCTAATTCGGCAGATTCATATTTTGCGCCGCGTGAACCGATGCCACCAGGAAGTGAAACGGTGACCGGTGTTCCTTTGGCAACGACATCAATGGCATCGAGAATTTTTACGTATCCGGTGCAGCGACACAGATGTGCACCAAGGTGGCGCGCCATATCTTCTCGCTGTAGGTCTGCACCCTTTTTATCAATTTGTGACTTCGCACGCATGACAATGCCGGGAATACAAAAACCGCACTGCAAACCGCCGCACGCCGCGAACGCATCTGAAAAAGTTTGGCGCTCTGACTCTTCGACGCCTTCCAATGTGATGATCGTGCGCCCTGCTGCTTTGGAAACGGGGTATTGGCATGAGACCAGTGCTTTGCCGTCAATCATGATGGTGCAGCAGCCGCATTGACCAGTGGGGGAGCACCCATCCTTTGGTGACGTGATATTCAGTTCGTCTCGTAAGGCTGCAAGCAGGTGCGGATGGTCGGAAGCGACTGATACGTCCTGGCCGTTGACCCGAAATGAGACACGTGTGGATGAATCGGCTAGGTCAGTCATTGGAACCAACTTATACGAAAAGTAAAACTAAAAGCCATAAAGTTCTTGGGTTCCGTGTGGAGGGCACGTGGCGGAATAGGGTTCCCATATGAAATCCAGTTGGGTCCGCCGCCCGATCACAGGCCTTGGTGTCTTTTTGATTGCCATTGTTCTCACGGTGACTCTTCCGCTCTGGGCCATTGTCACCATGGTGGTTGATGCCGTGCGTGGCCGCGTGAGATTTCCCATCTCGCGCCTCATTGCTTTTGCCACATGCTGGGCATGGCTAGAAACGTCTGGTCTTGTCGTTGCCTTATTCTTGTTTTTCTCAGGACGCGGGCGCAGTGTGTCTGCTCACTACGCATTACAAACATGGTGGTGTCGCAGTCTGATTCAAGCGCTGGGTTTTACTGTTGGCCTGCAAATTTCTGTCGAAGGTGCTGAGAATGTGGGTGCAGGGCCGTTTGTCGCGTTTTGTCGTCACGCAAGTCTTGCTGATTCGATCATGAGTTCCTGGGTTGTTGCTTCACATGTCGGATTACGTCCGCGCTTCGTGTTGAAAAAGGAACTGAAAATAGATCCGTGTCTCGACATACTTGGACACCGGCTACCTAATTATTTCGTTGACCGCGAATCATCTGACATTGCAGGCGAACTTCAAGGAATAGAACAGATGGCAGCTGGGCTTGGAGTGAAAGATTGTGCAGTGATATTTCCCGAGGGAAGTCGTGCCAGTGCAAAAAAACGTGTTCGCGCTCTTGAACGACTGCGTGAACGTTCGCCTCAGCGTGCAGAGACTCTTGCCGGGTTGAAGTACTTGATTCCACCGAAGCCGGCCGGAGCTAATGCGTTGTTGTCTGCTGTACCAGAGGCAAATGTGCTCACTATGTGGCACAGCGGGTTTGACGGCCTCGATACGTTTTCAGGAATTCTTAGTCATTTGGGTCGTGCAAAGGCAAATGTGCACGTTCATGTGGAAGAGATTTCTCGTACCTCGATTCCATCGGGCGAAGCATTTGTGTCTTGGCTTGATGCAAAATGGGTTGAGATGGACATCGCAGTTCAACGTCAGTTAGAAAAAAAAGCAAATAGCAATCGGGGTGTTGTTCATGGGTAAAGCAATGGCAGTAGCAGCGATCACAATCGTGATCATCATGGTGGCCACGTGGCTACTGAGTCTTGCTATCAAGAACGCATCAATCGTTGACATTGTGTGGGGCCTTGGCTTTGCAATCACATCGTGGGTACTTGCGCTCACTATTGACGGAGACCCAACGAGGCAAGCATTGCTTGCATTCATGGTTGGTCTGTGGGGCGTTCGGCTCGGTACATATCTAGCGAAACGCAATCTTGGGCACGGTGAAGACTGGCGCTACAAATTGATGCGCAAGAAGAGAGGCCCGAATTTCGGAATTATCAGTCTTGCCACTGTGTTCGGATTACAAGGGGCGTTGATGTTCATCGTCTCATTGCCCGTGATGTTTGGTAACTCCGATTCCACTCCTGGTGTTGGCCCGATTGCTGTTATCGGAATCATTGTGTGGGCTGTTGGCTTTCTGTTTGAAGCAGTTGGTGATTGGCAGTTGGCACGCTTCAAACGCGACGCAAGTAATGCGGGAAAAGTAATGCAAACAGGCTTATGGAGTCTCACAAGACACCCCAACTATTTTGGCAACGCTCTGTTGTGGTGGGGAATCGGAATTGTTGGCGCTGAAACCGGCAGTGGAGTCATCGGCTTCATTGGTCCTGTTGTAATGACCTATTTATTGCTCAAGGTCTCAGGGGTTCCTATGTTGGAGCATTCAATGAACAAGCGCCGCGAAGGCTATGCAGAATATGCAACTCGTACCAGCGTGTTTATTCCGCGTTTACCAAAGAAGGCTTAGAAGCTAAATCGCCGCTAGTGCGCGGTGAATATCGTCGACGAGGTCGTCTGCATCTTCTAGACCAACAGAGAACCGCAATAAACCTGCTGTGACACCCATAGTTACAAGATCTTCTTGCGAAAGTCCGACATGGGTGCTTGTTGCGGGGTGACATACCAAAGTCTCTGGGCCACCGAATGAGGTTGCGATGCGTACAAGTTGCAGATGTGAAACAAGTGATTGACATGATTCGAATCCGCCGGTGACTTCGACAGCAATAACAGTTCCACCCAGTCTCATTTGTTCGCGAGCAAGTTCGTGTTGAGGGTGTGACTCCAAGAACGGGTGTGATACCGAAAGAACTTTATTGTGGCCTTCTAGTGAGCGAGCAAGAATCAGAGCGCTGTGGTTCTGGCGCTCGGTGCGCACGCCAAGTGTTCGTATGCCGCGCAATCCGTTTGCGGCGTCATATGGCGAGGCGACCGCACCATGCATGACCGCATATCCCCACACCGAATCAATCAGGTCCTTCTCGCCAGCAATCACGCCGAGCAGGGCGTCGTTATGTCCGCCGATGCCTTTGGTAGCGGAATGCAACACGATGTCGATTCCGAAATCAAGAGGACGTTGACCCATTGGTGTTGCAAGAGTTGAATCGACCACAGTGAACGGTCCACGAATGGAACCCAACTCAGCAAGATTGGTAATCGCAAGTCTGGGATTCGATGGAGTCTCAGCAATCACCAACATTGTCTTGCCCGGAATTACTGCAGCTGCAAATGAACCGGGGACTGTTGGATCAACAAATGTTGTTTCGATTCCAAAGCGCGCACATGGTCCTTGCAAGAAAGACAAGGTGGCTCCGTACAGATTGTTCTGCGCAACGATGTGAGAGCCGTTTCCGCAGAACGACAAGATGACCGAAGCAATTGCTCCCATGCCTGAGCCGAAGGCAAGTGCCGATTCTGCGCCTTCTAGTTGAGCAACGGCGTTTTCAAACTGAGTCACGGTTGGGTTGGAGAAACGAGAGTAAAAAGTCTCTGACCGAAGCCCTGTCGCACGTTTTGTAGCGTCGGCTAAGTTGTCAGATTCCCACACAGAATTTGGCCAAATCGCAGGCGATAGAGACCGAGAACCATCTCGTCCCGCTGTGATTGCATTGGTGTCTGGCTTTTGTGGCACCTGACGATGCTAACGAAAAATGGCCAATCTTCCGTGGCCTTTATGAGAGAGGTACCCCTGAAAGTTCAGATTGTGTTATTTTTATGTTCATGTTCTCTTACTTAGACGCCGCTACCGGCAGCATGATTATCACCGCCATCGCTGGTGGTGTGGCCGGACTTGGTGTCGCAGTCAAGATGTGGTCAGCTCGCATCAAGTCCAAAATCACTGGCAAGCCAATGCCTGATTTCGATTCCTCGGACGAGGACGACACCGCCTCAGCTCACGACTAACCCATGTCGAGCATTCTTCAAGATCCAGGCTCTTTTCGTGACCCCTTGAGCAAGGTCTTTGTTGGCGACGGCAAGGTAGTCAGAGCCTTCACGGAAATGGGCGCTTCAGACATCGACAAGGTGTGGAAGAAAAAGTCCATTCAGCGCGCGCTTGAATCTGGTGATCTCATTTCGTCCACAATCGTTGAACCTGCATCGGTTGGTCTCGGTGAGCCATGGGTCTCCGCGATGACGCATCCATTGGTGCCATTTATCTCGTATCCGTATGAGTGGACATTTTCAATGTTGCAAGATGCAGCTTTGTTGCAACTCAAGCTCACTCGCGCTGCGGTCGTTGATGGAGTAGGTGTTAAAGATGCAACTCCGTACAACATTCAGTTCATTGGTTCGCGTGCCCAGTTTATTGATGCGGGTTCGTTTGAAGTGCGCAAAAAGGGTGACCCGTGGTACGGATATCAGCAGTTCTGCGAATTGTTCCTGTATCCATTGATGTTGCAGGGGTATCTCGGCGTTGGCTTCCAGCAGATGTTGCGCGGTTCTGTGAACGGAATCTCAATTGACACCATGCGCAAGTTGCTTCCTGCAAGTTTTCGTCGCCCTCGCAAGGGTCGTCTTACACATGTTGTACTTCATGCTGCTGCACAGAAGCGTTACGCCGATTCAAACGTTGACATGAAGAAGCAAGCTGCTAAATCTGGCCTGAATGCACAAGTACTTGATGCCACCATGAAGAAGTTGGAAGGCATTGTCTCCAGCATCAATCTCGGGGACAAGACGTCGACTTGGTCTGAATATTCAGAGCGCGGTCACTACATCGAATCGAGCCTTGACGAAAAGCAGAAGTTTGTGCGTGATGCTGTGGCATCTGCTCCACGCTCACAAGTGTGGGATATCGGTTGTAACGACGGCATCTTCAGTCGTATTGCAGCAGCTCATTCTGATTACGTAGTAGCTATGGACGCTGACCCACTCGTCATCGATCGTCTGTACAACACGTTAAAGGCTGAGAAGAACGAAAAAATTCTTCCGCTCTACGTTGACCTCACAGATTCTGGCGGCGGCGTTGGCTGGCGCGGACAAGAACGTCCAGGTATTTTCAATCGCGGTAAGCCGGACATCGTGATGGCTCTTGCGGTTATTCATCACATGGCAATCACATTCCATGTTCCGCTGGCATCACAACTGGACATGTTCCGTGACCTCACACCAGAACTCATTATTGAAATGCCTCATGCAGATGACCCAATGGTTCGCAAATTGTTGACTAATAAGCGCGACGGAATTCATGATGATTTCAATCTGGATGAGTTCGAGCGCTTGTTGAACGAGCGTTTCACTGTGAAGTCAAAGATGTTGCTATCAAGCGGTACCCGCACTATTTTCCACGCAGTCCGTAAGGGCTAGCGGAGGGGGTGGCGACCCGTTCTCGCCGATATCATTGCAGAGTCGTGGTGCGTAGTGCACCTCAACTGGCGACGTGGCCGAGTGGTTTAGGCAAGGGCCTGCAAAGCCCTGTACCAGGGTTCGATTCCCTGCGTCGCCTCTATAGGTCTATGTGTTCGCCCGGCAGTCGGGGCATAGGGTTCCCTCAGATGTGTCGACGCAT
>JBBANI010000005.1:69936-76720 GCA_040402015.1 Ilumatobacteraceae bacterium | reverse complement strand
TGCGCCAAAGCGCCAATGGAGTCCATGTCGTGAATGTCTGTTGCCAATTCCGTAGCAAATGCAATCGAAACTGCGGGAAAGGCCACGGAAGTTCGCTGAATGAAGGCCTGAATGTCTGAATCTGCCCTGTCAGCATCGTCATGAAGACCAGCGATGAGTTCATGTACGCGCGCAAGGTCTCCCGATTGAGATTGCGCCATCGAGTGTTCTTCAGTGGCGGTGAGAGTGCCAAAGTGCGGTGGCATGCGATTGGCGACAATGAGTCGCAACGTGATGCCGAGGCGAGAAAGCTCGGATACAAAATGATTCGCTTCGGTCAATGCATCAGGAGACGGAGCCGTAACTATGACAAAAGAACTCACTGAACTTCGAAGGGTGTCTGCCACCACAAGTGCGCGACGAGAGAACTCTTCTTCCATTCCATCGAATGCTCGTAGGAATGCTGCTGTGCCGGTAAGGGTGTCTCCACCGACAACAGTTGAAATTGCCTTGAACACTGGCTGCATTGCCGCATTGACTAAACGAAACCCACCTCGACTTGGTGCAACTAAGAACTTGACGATTGGATGTTTTAAGAATCGCGCGAGCCGTTCGGGTGATTCAAGAAAATCAAGAGCGTTACGCGATGGTGGAGTGTCAACGATGATGACATCAAAGCGTTCATCTTCGCATAGGTCATACAACCGTTCTGCAGCCATATAGTCACGAGTGCCGGATAATGATCGAGACAAACTGCGGTAGAAGGAATTGTCCATTACTTCTTTTGCTCGTTCAGGTGTTGGTGAAGTGTCACGAACTAACGAATCGAAAGTCTCCTGAACATCAAGCATGGTGACCCATAATTCACCAGCTGCATCAAGGGGAACTCGTTGAATTTCGTTCCCCGTTCCTTCACCCAGACCAATTGCATCAGCGAGTCGTCGCGCTGGGTCAATGGTGATCACAATGGCGCGCTTTCCTTGTTGGGCAACTTCAAATCCGAGTGCCGCTGCAACACTTGTTTTCCCAACACCACCCGTTCCGCATGTAACGATGACACGAGTAGACATGCACATGTCAATAACTGGTTGTGTGCTCATGGCAAATCTCGAATCGCTTGTTCAAGATCATCTGCGATTGCATTGATGAGAGCAGTTCCGTCACTGTGATGCTGTATCAGATGTAACTGTGGTTGTTCGAGAGAATCAGTCAGTACACCGATTGCTTCTGATTGAGCTTCAGCACGAAGTGACAAGTAGTGATACGCCTCGCGAGTTGATGGAAGAAGAATTGCTTCGTCAACACGGGGGACAGCAGGATTGCATTTATTGACAACGATGGGGGCAAGTGCAATGTGTGCTTTTTCCATCAGTTCATCAGCTGCTTCACACGTTTCGGTAACGGGTGTGATGGCAGCAGTTGTCACCAACATCACCTTGCACCGAGCTGAGTCACTGAGCATGGTGAGTACTTCGTCAGCTTGTTGACTGATTGGCCCTGACCCAATGGCCCGCTTCAATTGCACGGGGGCTCGCACTAAATCGAGTGCATGTCCGGCCGCTGGCCCGTCCACAATGATCACGTCAGTTGGTCGTTCATTCTCGAACGCTTTTATGCGCCCCAGGACTAAAAGGTCGTCGAGTCCAGGCGCCGTGGTGGCAACTAATTCCATGATTCCCGAGCGCGCTAATTGGCGCGAAATTAGCCCTAACCCTTTGGTAGCAAGGTAATCAGCCAGTGCTCTGCCTGGGCTGACGGTGATGTGCTCGAGAAGTTCATGGGGCGTCAGTCCGTTCGCCGGCTCATCCAAAGTGATCAACAGGGTGCGAAATCCACTACGGGCCGAGAGCTGGGCAAGAGAGGCGGCAACGGTCGATTTCCCAACGCCGCCTTTACCAGCGACAATTAGGACACGCTGTGCCGTGAAAAAAGGGTGTAGTTCCATAACGAAGGAGAGACCATTGAGGGTAGGCGCAAAAAGACGCATCATGTGCGGACTGGCACTTGTTATTGCTGGGCCAGCGCTCAGCTTGATGACAGGCCACGGTGCAAGCGCGGCTGACAACTCAGCGAAACTTGCCCCTGTTGATGTGGTGGAAGTCAGCGGGCTCATTGACAGCATCGTGGCGGACTCCATTGAGAAAGCAATTGTTCGCTCGCAAAACAACGGCGCACAGGCGGTCATCTTTCAACTGAATACGCAAGGTGCTGTTGTCGGCCGCGATCGGATGACCGAAGTTCTTACTGCAATTTCAGCATCAAAAATTCCTGTCGCAATTTGGGTGGGACCAAGTGGAGCCCGCGCATACGGATTGCCAGCGCAGATGTTGGCAGTAGCTGACGTGACAGCAATGGCACCTGGCGCACGCATTGGACGCACTGGCGCAATGTTGTCCGTGAACGGTAGTCAAGTGACATTTGGTGCTGCAGATGACAAATTACAAGCTGGCTCTTTGGGTTTTCTTGATGCACGCGAACAAGAAGTTTTGAAGTTTTCTACTGATGACCGTGGTGTTCCTGTTTTGCGTAACATGTTGTATGCACTCGATGGTCTGAACGTTCGCTCTGTCACTCTTGACACCGTGTCTGATGCATTAGATGCAAAAGGGCAAGTCACGCGTGAAGCAACCACAGTTCGCTTTTTCAAACTGGGTCTTATGCCTCGCTTGTTGCACACAGTTGCAAGCCCGCCATCAGCACTTCTTCTGGTCACTATCGGGCTTGCGTTGTTGCTCTTTGAGTTCTTTACTGCCGGCATTGGTATCGCTGCCTTTGTTGGTGCTGTATGCCTGATACTCGGATGCATGGGAATTGGTGCCCTCTCGATGAGCGGCATTGGCCTTGCATTTCTCTTAGCCGCGTTCGTGGCATTCGCAGTCGACGTACAAGTGGGTGTACCACGAGTCTGGACAGGAGTCGGCCTCGTGTCGTACATCATTGGTGCGTTCACCATGTTCAGAGATGTCGACGGAATCACCATGCGACCAGGCTGGCTGTCGCTCTCTGTGTGCATCATCAGCGTTGCATTGTCGTTCGTTGTGGGTATGCCTTCGATGGTGCGCACACGCTTTGCGACTCCAACTATCGGTCGTGAGAATCTTCTTGGCACCGTTGGTGTTGCAGTCGGCGCTGTAAACCCAGAAGGAACTGTGATGGTAGATGGTGCGAAATGGCATGCACGTACCAACCGCGCTACGCCGTTGGCAGATAATGACCAGATGCGAGTCGTTGCTATCGATGGCATCACATTGGAAGTGGAGCCACTTGAAGGTGCAGCGAAGGATTATCGCGAAGCTCGGTCAAAAAGCTAGAAGATGTTTTTACTGATCGTTTCGCTTGTCGTGGTATTGCCACTGATTGAGTTGTACGTCATTGTTCAAGTAGGTCAACAAGTGGGTTTGCTGCCCACCGTGGCGTTGCTAATTGCTATTTCAGCGGTCGGCACATCGTTGGTAAAACGTGAAGGCATGCGTGTTTATAAAGACTTCACTGCGGCTATTCAGCGTGGGGAAGAACCGTCAACACAAATTGTGCATGGGGTCTGTGTCTTGGCTGCTGGCGTATTTCTGTTTGCGCCAGGGTTTATCTCTGACGCGCTAGCCGTCACACTCTTGTTGCCACAAACGCGAGCTGTGGCCACCAAGTTGGTGCTGCGTAGAAGTCGTTCAAAGATCACAGTGATACGCGCAACACACTCGGGACCTATCGTAGAGACCAAGGGAACATTGGCTTCATCTTTTGATGTTATCGATGTAGACCCTCTTGAGGGGGAGAACAAATAATGAGCAACGCACCACAGACCAGCGACGAGCCATTTGACCCGCGGACCGTGCCGATAAAACCCGCAGCGACTGTTCTACTTATTCGGGATGCAGTTGCAGGTGGCATTGAAGTCTTTATGTTGCGCCGTACTTTTTCTGCTGCATTCGCTAGTGGAATGTTTGTATTTCCAGGGGGGAAAGTTGACGACGTAGACGGCATTGAAGAAATTGCAGAAATATGCGACGGACTGACTGACGCACACGCCAGTTCATTATTAGGTCTCGCCAACGGTGGGCTTGCCTTTTGGGTTGCGTGCATTCGCGAGTGTTTCGAAGAGGCCGGTGTATTGCTAGCGCGCCACGAAGACACTGGCGATGTTGTTCGATTCGATTCTCCTGAAGTCGAGGCACGTTTCAATCACGAACGCCACAATATTCATGATGGTTCAGTAGCACTGCTTGATTTATGCGTGGCAGAAGGCTTGCGTTTGACCACAGATGACATTCACTATGTCAGCCACTGGATTACACCAATGGGCGAGAAGCGCCGTTTCGACACGCGTTTCTTTATTGCACGTGCACCAGCAGCGCAAGTACCACTACATGATGATGGTGAAACTATTGAAAGTTTCTGGATCAGCCCTCAAGAGGCCATGCGTCGTGCCCACGATAAAGATCTCATGTTGATGCCTCCAACCAGGGCAAACATTGAGTTCATACTTCCCCATGCAACAACAGATGAAGTGATGGCAGCAGCGGCAAAAGTCGGCACTCCACAAACCATTTTGCCGAAAATCAAAATCGACTCTGATGGTCGAGTAATTGGTATTGCTATGCCTGGGGATTCTGACTACGACGTACTGTGACCATGACGTCTTCGTCGCGCGCAGAACAACCAGCCATTTCTTCCACTTCGGGAGTATCAGCAATGATGCGTGCCGCAATTGCGGTAAAGATGCGTGCTGCTTCAGACGTTGAAGTGAGTACGAGCGGTTCTCCGTTATCTCCGCCTGCAGCAACTGCTGGCTCAATCGGAATTTGACCAAGAAGTTCAACGCCCACTTCATCAGCAAGTGCTTGTCCGCCACCCGTGCCGAACAATGCGTATGACTCGCCGTGATCACATGTGAACTCGCTCATGTTTTCAATAACACCTGCAACACGCAAAAAGCTTCTGCGTGCCATATCAGCTGCGCGAATCGCAACCTTCTGTGCAGAGACTGCAGGAGTTGTAACAATCAATAGGTCTGTGCGCGGCAACATGCGCGCAAGCCCCATTTGCACGTCACCAGTTCCCGGTGGCATATCAATCAACAAGTAATCAAGATGACCCCAATTGACGTCGTTCAGAAATTGCTCGACAGCTTTTGTCAGCATGAGGCCACGCCACATCAGCGCGGTGCCTTCGTCTTCTACCAACATTCCGGTTGACACGACTTTCAGTAATCCGTTTCCGATGACACGTTCGTTCGGAATAATCATTGGCTTGTCGTGACCAGGAACAGTTGCTGCTTCTAAACGGTCTGGCATACCCAACATGCGGGGGATAGAGAATCCCCAAATATCTGCGTCGAGAACTCCGACAGTTTTCCCGGCTGCTGCAAGCGCAGCTGCCAAGTTCACAGTGACCGAAGATTTACCGACTCCGCCTTTGCCACTTGCAATTGCAAGAACACGTGCAGACAATGGCACGGCAGTATCGGTGGCGTTCTCGCGGGCATTCCACCTGGCGCGTGACATGACTTCGGTGCGTTCTTCGGGCGTCATTTCACCCCAGTCGATCTTCACTTTGGTAACCCAGGGGTGCACTTCAAGGCGAGAACGGATGTCTTTTTGAATTTGGGCGCGCAATGGGCAGCCGCGAATTGTGAGTTTCACGCCAATAGTGATGACGCCATCGGCCATGGTGATGGCCCCAGCCATGCCCAAATCGACGATGTTGTCGCCCAATTCGGGGTCAATGACAGCACGAAGCAGGTTCTGGACCTCTTCAATGGAGGGCGCTGCAACGGCTCTCTTGCTCACATAATTAATCCTACTGGCGTATTGTTAATGCCATCTCCTGTGCCTATTATTAGGTAGGTACAGGAACCCGCTTCGAAAGGTCCACCATGATCACTCTCACAGACAATGCAGCAAGCAAAGTAGCCCAGCTTCTCGAAGCAGAGGGAGCATCAGAGATGGCACTTCGCGTTGCAGTGAAGTCCGGCGGTTGCTCAGGTTATTCATACGACATGTACTTCGACGGCGATATTGCTACCGACGACATCACACTCACATTTGGTGCAGTGCGCGTTGTTGTTGACCCAGCATCAGCTCCCATGCTTGAAGGCGCAAGCCTTGACTACAAAGATGGTCTGAACGAACAAGGTTTCGCAATCACAAACCCAACTGCAACACGCTCATGCGGTTGCGGTAAGTCGTTTAGCTAATTCCCGCAGCAGCTAACGCGCTGCTCATTTCAGTTACGTCGAACACTGCGTCAAGCCTGTTCACCAACACACCTTTTGCATCAGTGATGTAGATCAATGGCTCGTATGCCAACTTGTACGCCAGAACTGCCGGCGCAACAGTTGTTGCAGTTTTGTCTACGTAGACATCGGCGTGCACAAAAACCGCAGCATCGCCAATTGTTGTAGATAAATCAATAAGGGCTTCAAGGCCAGGTGCGCATGTCCCCGTTTCGCAATACGCGGGTGTACCAATTAAATACACGACTGGTTTGCCGCTTTTCAACGCTTCGGTCAACGTCACAGTGTGGAATGGGCAAGTGCCTTCGGGGCGCGTGCAGATTGGGTCAACGCCACGGCTGTTATCAACAGTCGGTGTATCAAACGCAGGCAACGGATCGCCGACCAATGGACTCAACACGTTCTCGCGTTCTTCCACTTGAAACGACATCTCTGACTCGGGAGCCACGTCGAGTATCAAAAGGTAGACACCAACTTTTTGCACCTCAATAATGAATGGCCAATATGGAGTTGGCATATTCGTGTCATGTTTGTCGGCAGTCACAGATGCAATGACGACATCGCCTGATGCTG
>JBBANI010000005.1:0-69836 GCA_040402015.1 Ilumatobacteraceae bacterium | reverse complement strand
CTCATTGGTCATTTCTTGTATCGCGATGCAGAGATCCGCCATGAAGGCAGTGAACTCATCGACTCGAACTACTAGTAGTTCGTTTCCCTAGGTCTACGTATGACCGCTGATCTTCTTATTCACAACGCTCGCCTTGTTGCAACGGTTGATAACGCACGTCGTGAATTACCAGGCGGATGGGTTGCCATCACAAATGGATTGATATCTGGCGTTGGTTCTTCAATAGACCCACTGCCGACTGCCACAGAACGTATCGACGCAACAGGATGTTTAGTAACTCCTGGCCTCATTAACACGCATCATCACCTGTATCAGAACCTGACTCGTGCGTATCCGCCGATGACGTCATCTCCGTTGTTCGGGTGGCTACAAACGTTGTATCCGTTGTGGCGAGCACTCGATGAAGAAGGTGCACACGTATCTGCGTGGATTGGTTTAGCCGAACTTGCACTATCTGGTTGCACCACCAGCACAGACCATTTGTATTTGCACCCACGCAACGGTGGTGACTTGTTGTCAGCAGAAATCGCAGCTGCAAAAGATCTAGGAATTCGTTTTCACCCCACACGCGGCTCAATGTCGTTGTCGCAAAAAGATGGCGGACTGCCACCAGATGATGTGGTGCAGGAAGATGATGAGATTCTCGCGTTCTCGAAAGACGCTGTCGACAAGCATCACGACCGTTCATTTGGTGCCATGACACGAGTAGCTCTTGCGCCATGTTCACCATTTAGCGTTACGAAAGATCTCATGATTCGCTCAGCTGAACTTGCTGAATCACTTGATGTTCGCTTGCATACACATTTTGCAGAAAACGCTGAAGACGATGATTTTTCCATTGCCACATTTGGTTGCAGGCCCTTTGAATACTTAAAAGAAGTTGGCTGGCTGTCTGATCGCACATGGGTGGCGCATTGCGTCATGCCAAACCATGACGAAGTTCTAGCACTTGGTGCAGCCGGCATTGGTGCCGCACATTGCCCCAGCAGCAACCTGATTCTTGCGTCGGGAATCTCACCAGTTGTTGAACTGCGCAAAGCCGGAGTACACGTAGGTCTTGGTGTTGATGGTTCTTCAAGTGCTGACTCTGGCAGTTTGTGGCTAGAAGCTCGTCAAGCAATGTTGCTTGCAAAATTGAAGAGTGGCGCCGATGCGGCCGATGCGCGCATGGCACTTGAAGTTGCAACCATTGGTGGCGCAGGATGTCTTGGACGCATTGGTGAGATTGGTCAATTACAAGTTGGCATGGTGGGCGACATAGCGATTTGGGATCTCACCGGTATTCAATTTGCTGGTGCAATTGCCGACCCAATTGAAGCATGGCTTCGTTGCGGCCCAACTTCTGCACGAGAAACAATTGTGCACGGCAGGGCAGTGGTGCGAAACAGAGAATTAGTCAGCACCAAGGTGAATGAGATGATGACTACTCACACACGCATCGCCACAAAGATGCAGCAGCTCAACAAATAATGTTGCACGCATTCCTCTTGTCATTCGGAGTCATTTTTGTAGCTGAGCTCGGAGATAAGAGCCAATTAATGGCTCTTGCATTTGCAACACGCTATAAAACTGTGCCCGTACTGATTGCAATTACGTTGGCGACTGGTGTTGTGCATCTCTTTTCAGTCGCATTAGGTGGCGTCATCGGCACAGCATTGCCGACGAAACTCATCAGCATTGTTGGCGCTGTTGTTTTTGTCGGCTTTGGAATTTGGACTCTCCGTGGTGATGAATTAACTGAAAAAGACAAAGAGAGCACCAAGGTGTCGTCAAAGCACATCATCATCGCTGTCGGCACAGTGTTCTTCTTGGCAGAACTTGGTGACAAGACAATGCTCGCAACTGTCACTCTTGCAACTACTGAGGGGCTAGTTGGTACGTGGGCAGGCTCAACTGTTGGCATGGTTGTCGCTGATGGTCTCGCCATTGCAGTCGGCAAAGCACTTGGTGATCGATTACAAGCTACGACCGTACGAATCGGGTCATCAATTGCATTCTTTGTCTTTGCATCCATCATGTTTGCCGACGCACTGCGTTAACCGCCGTTGTTCACGCCGCGTGAAGTAAGAAACCTCTTACCGTTCATTCCGCTCAATGTAGAGTGACGTTGTGTTAGTAGATGCAGCGACATATCTCAATGGTGTAAGAACTCACGAAGTTGAACTCGGTAGCGGATTCACTTGGGTGGGGCTTCTTGATCCCAAAGTTGATGAGATTCAGGATTATCAACAGAAGTACTCGTTGCATTCACTGGCTGTAGAAGACGCGGTGATGGGTCGTCAGCGTCCGAAACTTGACGTGTATCCACGTCATTCGTTTCTCGTCCTCAAGACAGTGATGTTCGACAAAGAAATATCACGAATCGTTGTGGGCGATATCAGTATCTTCATCAGTGAAAAATTCATTGTCATTGTCAGGCACGGTGATGCAATTCCGATGCGGTCAATCAGGGCAGATCTAGAAAAACATCCAAATCGGCTGAAAGAAGGGACGACTGCTGTACTTCATGAGGTACTCGACCGTCTCGTTGACCAATACGTTGACGTCGCATGGAATCTTCAAGAAGATGTTGAAAGTTTGGAAGACGTTGTGTTTGACGATGAGATTCCCGCTCCATCAGCACGGTTGTACACAGTGAAGCGTGAGCTCCTTGAATTCAGAAGAGCCGTGTATCCGTTAATTGAGCCACTGAACAGACTCGCTTCTAGTGAGGTACCTCACATTGATGTGCAGTTTGCGCCCCAGTTTGCTGACGTGCGCGACCATCTCATGAAGGTAATCGACGATGTAAATACTATGAGTGACTTAATGGATGCAGCGCTGTATGCGAACCTGGCTCTCATTCAGGTGCAACAAAATGTTGACATGAGAAAAATTTCTGCGTGGGTCGGCATTGGTGCTGTGCCAACAATGGTGGCCGGAATCTATGGAATGAACTTTGAGCATCTTCCTGAACTGCAATGGAAGTATGGCTACTACATAGTCCTTGGTGCCTTAGCCGCTGTGTCGGCAGGTTTGTTCCGCGTGTTCCGAAGGAACAACTGGCTCTAGGAGCCCCAGCGGGATTGGCCAAAGCGATAGCCAACACTGCGAACAGTTTGAATCAGGTTGGCGTGTTCTTCACCGAGCTTTGCGCGAAGACGACGAATATGAACGTCAACGGTGCGAGCACCGCCGTAGTACTCATAGCCCCATACACGTGAGAGAAGCATTTCGCGAGTGAACACTTTGCCAGGGTTCTGGGCAAGGAACTTCAACAACTCGTATTCCATGAATGTGAGGTCAAGTGCGTGACCGTTGAAAGTTGCTTGGTATGTCTCAAGGTTCAGAATGAGGCCAGAATGTTCAACAAGTTCCGGACGCAATCCGCTTTCGGTGCTGGAAAAGAGATGACGAAGTCGTGCTTCTAATTCGCGTGGATGAAACGGCGTAAGGCAGAAGTCGTCAAACAAGTCGTCGCGCAGTTCCAGATCTCCAAGTTGCGTACCAGAGACAAGGACAATTACTGAATCAACTGCATTGTCTCGCTTGCGTAATGCGCGAGCAAAGGCCCACGCATTTTCAGGGTCTTCATCACACGTGATGATTGCACCCATCCAGCCAGCCTGAGGTTCACACTTGCCAGCTTCGTCTGCACCAGACACTGCCTTCCACCGGTAGCCACCTAAATCGAGGGTGCGCGCTAAATCAGGAGTGGGGTTCGCAGGGAACACAACAATCATGTCGGAAGTAGCCATAAGTGGGGTTACAAGGACTTGAGGTAGCGATTGAGTTCGAACGGGGTGACTTGAGTTTTGTACTCGCGCCATTCATGACGCTTGTTACGAAGGAACCATTCAAAGATGTGCTCACCAAGTGCTTCTTGAACGAGTTCAGATGTTTCCATCACTTTGAGCGCATCATTTAGCGATTGCGGCAATTGACGGATGCCTAACTTGTCTAGAGCAGCATCATCCATTTCAAATAAGTTGGCGTCTGCCTCTGGCTCTAGTTCGTATCCCTCGCGAATCCCTTTCATGCCAGCAGCAAGAATCACAGAGAACGCAAGATATGGGTTACACGCTGGGTCTGGCGAGCGGTATTCAATGCGCGTAGCACTTGCACTGCCGCGCTTTGGGATTGGGACTCGGATGAGCCCACTGCGGTTATTGCGTGCCCAACTGATGTGCACAGGTGCTTCGAAACCAGGAACAAGGCGCTTGTAACTATTGACTGTTTGGTTGGTGACTGCTGTGATTTCAGCGGCGTGACGCAAGAGGCCCGCCATAAATGACTTTGCAATAGGTGACAAGTTGTTCGGGTCGTCTTCTGAGTAGAACGCATTGGTGTCACCAGAGAACAATGACAAATGTAAGTGCATGCCGGAACCCTGGACACCTTCAAGTGGCTTTGGCATGAACGTGGCGTGCACGTTGTTCATGGCTGCAATTTCTTTCACGATCATGCGGAAAGTCATCACACTGTCAGCCATGGAAAGAGCATCAGTATGACGCAGGTCAATTTCTTGCTGACTTGGTGCATCTTCGTGGAAGGAGTACTCAACAGGAATTCCCATTGTCTCAAGTGTGCGAATTGTTTGCTTGCGCAGTGATGATGCAACGTCAGTTGTGGTGAGGTCGAAGAATCCGCCTTCATCAAGAGGCACCGGAACTTGTCCGCGCACAGGTGGCTCGAAGTAGAAGTACTCCATGTCGGGTGCGATAAGAAATTCGTATCCCATGGCACGGGCAGCATCAAGGTTGCGTCGCAACACTTGGCGAGGATCGCCTTCGAAAATAGAGCCATCAAGATTGCGAACATCGCAGATGACGCGAGCCTCGGCTGCTTTGTTGTCAACCCAGGGCAACACTTCAAATGTGTTCGGATCTGGAACCGCTAGAACATCTGCTTCTTGCACACGTGAATAGCCATCGATAGACGAACCATCAAATGTCATGCCGTCTTCAAGTGCGTTTTCCAATTCAGCTGGGCTGATAGCAAAGCTCTTCAACGTGCCGAGCACATCGGTGAACCACAGGCGTACGAGGCGCACTCCGCGCTCCTCGACGGTACGCAATACATAGTCGCGGTGTTGGTCCATCATGTCGCTCATCTCTTCAGTCTGCCGTGAGGCGGGTCATAGGGCTACTTGAAATGAAAAACGGGGGGCACAAAGCCCCCCGTTTCTCGTAATTATTGGTTGTGGCTTAGCCGCAAACGGTCTCAAGAATGAGACGTGTGACCGTATATGGGTCAACGTTTGCGTTCGGGCGACGGTCTTCTGCGTAACCCTTTTGGTCGCGAGCAACCTGCCATGGGATACGAACTGATGCACCACGGTTTGATACTCCGTATGAGTACTTGTTCCATGGAGCAGTTTCGTGCTTACCGGTAAGGCGGCTCTGAATGTCGTCACCGTAGTTCTCGACATGTTCCATAACGCGGGTACCAAGCTTCTCGCATGCTTCGATGATGGCTGGGTAGCCCTCACGCATTGCTTTGGTTGAGAAGTTGGTGTGTGCGCCTGCGCCGTTCCAGTCACCCTTCATCGGCTTTGCATCGAATGAGATAACCACGTCGTAATCTTCTGCGATGCGGTGGAGTAACCAACGTGCAACATGCATGTGGTCTGACACTGTAAGTGCATCTGCTGCGCCAATTTGGAATTCCCATTGGCCAGGCATTACCTCTGCGTTTGTACCAGCGATGAGAAGGCCTGCGTCGATGCATGCCTGTGTGTGCTCTTCGATGATCTCACGACCAACAACGCGGCCTGCGCCTACGCCGCAGTAATACGGCCCTTGTGGCTTCGGGAAACCACCAATCGGGAAACCGTACGGGCTGCCGTCTGTACGAAGCATCGTGTATTCCTGCTCAATGCCGTACCACATTTCTTGGTCTGCATATTTTGCTTGTACAGCAGCAAGCGGCGCGCGGGTATTGCTTGGGTGCGGTGACGCATCTTTTGCTAACAACACGTCGCACATGACGAGTACGTTCTTGCCGCCACGAATTGGGTCTGGGCACTGAAAGACAGGGCGCAACACACAGTCAGACGAATCGCCTTGTGCTTGTTCTGTGGAAGAACCGTCAAAGCCCCATTCATCCATCGGCATGTCGGCGATGGCGCCGGCGAAGTCGGGAATGATTTTGGTCTTTGAACGGAGCAATGGTGTTGGTGACGTTCCGTCGATCCAGATGTATTCAGCCTGAATGGGCACAGTGGTGTCCTTTTACTAACAAGGGACAAATCCCTCTTTTTTACTGTCTACAGGATGTCACGAAGCCGTTTCTTTCCCATTGCCCAAATGTGAACGCTGTGTAAAACGAGAGAGCTGGCTCCCTCTGAGTATGGGAAACCTTATGTAGATGGGGTTTTGAGGGGTCGCTGGTTAGCCTGACCTCGTGACATCCGCCGGATCTTTCGCTACACCCAAGGGCCTGATCGTTGGCTTGTCCCAATTGAATCCACTTGTGGGAGACCTTTCGGGCAACGAAGCCAAAATTTTGGCCGACTATGCCAAAGCTGAAGCAGCCGGCTGTCATGTCGCCGTGTATCCCGAATTGACCATCACGGGGTACCCGCCAGAGGACTTATTACTGAAAAAGGCATTCGTTCGCGCCAACGAATTGGCTGTCGAGCGCATTGCCAAAGCGACGCGAGAGTGCGCTGCTCTTATTGGTTTTGTGAAAGCAGACGGTGACCACTTATACAACGCAGTTGCATTGTGTCGTAACGGCCGAGTCCAAGACGTATATCTGAAACAACTACTTCCTAACTATGCAGTGTTCGACGAAGATCGCTATTTCACACCCGGACCTGCCAAGGATGACGGCGTTGCATCTGGATTGTTCTCTCTTGATGGCGTAACAGTTGGCGTCACAATCTGTGAAGACATCTGGTACGCAGATGGTCCTGTTGCAGCTCAGGCAGCTAGCGGCGCGCGAATCATGTTGAACTTGAATGCATCACCATTCCACGAGGGCAAGAACGTGCAACGCGAACAGATGTTGTCAACGCGTGCCAAGGAAACCAACAGCGCTATTGTGTACGTGAACCAAGTTGGTGCGCAAGATGAACTTGTGTTCGACGGTTCAAGTGTTGTTGTTGATTGCAATGGCGTTATTGCTTGCAGATTGAAATCGTTTGAGTCTGATTTTTCTGTTGTAACTATTGGTGGCGACGGAACCGTGGCACCAACTCATGTTGAACCGTTCGCCTCAGATCTTGACCGCGTGTATGACGCTCTCGTTGTCGGCGCACGCGACTATGTACACAAGAACGGGTTCACCGATGTTGTCATTGGTCTCTCAGGCGGAATCGACTCGTCCATCGTTGCAGCCATTGCTGTTGATGCTCTTGGTGCTGACCATGTGCATGGTGTTGCAATGCCGTCACGGTATTCAAGTCAGGGTTCTCTTGATGATGCTGAAAAACTTGCCACTGCTTTAGGTATTGACCATCGCGTCGTCTCTATTGAGCCAGCATTTGGTGCGTACTTGGAAATGCTTGAGCCGTCGTTTACCGGCCGCGACCCAGATCTCACAGAAGAGAACTTGCAGAGTCGTGTGCGAGGAATGACTCTGATGGCGATGAGCAACAAGTTCGGTTGGATGGTGTTAACCACCGGTAACAAGAGCGAAATGGCAGTTGGCTATTTCACTATTTATGGTGACTCAGCTGGTGGGTATGCGATCATCAAAGATGTGTTCAAAACACAAGTGTTTGCACTGTGTCGACGCATTAATGAACGTGCAGGCCGTGAGATAATTCCAGAAACAGTAATTACTAAGCCACCAAGCGCTGAATTACGACCTGATCAGCGTGATGACCAGAGCCTTCCGGCGTATGAAGACCTTGACCCGATCTTGCGTCATTATATTGACGATGACCTAACAGTTCCCGAAATTCAGAAGCTTGGTTTTGATGCTGCCGTCGTTGCTCGCATCGCACGTTTAGTTGACATCAATGAATACAAACGCCGCCAATGTGCACCAGGAGTTCGTATTTCTGAAAAGGCATTCGGTAAAGACCGACGTATGCCAATTACAAATGGTTATCGCACCGATCGCGCATAGAGACTGATCAGCATCACGGTGATTGCAGATAATGCAACAGCGGTAAGCGCTGGGCCTACGGGGCCAACAGAGTCATACAGAGAAGTGGCAACAGTGCTGAAGATTGCACGGCCACACGTACCTGCACCCACTGTGAGACCAAGACCAATTCCGCCACTATTCGGAACAATGTTGGCAGCCAATGGCAACATGCTGACAAGTGAAAACTCAAACCCCATGATGAACAACACCAACATGGGAACTGCAACAAAAGAAACATGAGGTGCTGCGGCCATGGCAACAGTTGCAACCACCATTAGAACTGCTCCGCGGCGAACGCTGATTTCTTTGCCCCATGTATCAGTGACGCGCGAGCTACCAATACTTGAGACGAGTTCAAAGAGACCGAGCACAATGACTACGCCAATCAGTGCAGCGCTTGAGAAACTAAATTCATCTTCAAACCATGGACCAAACGTGATGCCGAGACATTGGCTCGCACCCATCAGTAGAAATGATGAGCCAAATACGAAGTAGGCATTACGTGGCACCGCACCACGTAGTTCAGTACGTACCGGTGCGTGCGCTTCATCACGTGGAAGCGCGCTAGCAATCAGTGAACCCGTAATGGCCATTCCGATTGCACCAACGATGAAGCCGGCGCGCCACGAAATAAGAGCCGTTGCAATGCCCATTACTGCGACACCAATAAACAAGGACAATGCCCACGACGTCTCGATGATTCCGACAATGCGTCCGCGGCGTTCGTACTCGACGTGATCATTCACCCAGACAATGAGCGCAGTATCGAATAGCACCTTTGCCCCACTCATGAGGAACATAGAAATCGCGAACTGCACAAGCGTGGTGGCAGTTGCAGCTCCGAGAACTCCGAGCGTGATTGCGACCATTCCAACAGTCATTGATGTAATTCGATTACCGCGATCGACCACGCGTCCCAGAATGGGAGACCCGAGCCCAGCGAATTCGCCGATCATCAGTGCAATTCCCATTTGCGCCACGCTGACATCAAGCCCACGCGCAATAACTGCGATAAACGGTGGAGCAAATCTGTAACAAGCATTTGAAACCAAGCGACCCCATATAAGGCGGTCGAGATTCTTGCGAACAGGTGCTGCGTATGAGTTGTCGACGAAACGAGAAAACATAAAGTTAGAGCTCTTCGCCAATGGCGCCGTGCTCGAGCAAATCAACAATGTCGCCAATCTCAATAGGGGTTGGTGATCCAGGTCGCACAATAAATTGGCACCCACCCAAATTGGAAATACGTGAATCAACCATTTTGTGCGATCTGCGCATCACGCGAATAACTCCGGCATGGGCAACAACTAGTACTTCGCCACTGGCAAATTGTGTTGCAATGTCAACGAGCGCATCAGTCACCCGCGAAACAATTGATTCGTCCGATTCGAAACCAGGTGGGCGCTGATGCGATTCCAAATAGCCCGGCCAATCGCGTTCAATTTGGTTGTGGGTGAGTCCTTGCCATTCGCCCACATCAGTTTCACGTAAACGAACGTCTGGCTCCATCAGCCCTGCACCGAGACTGTTCGCGATGATGGTGGCTGTGGTGCGAGCGCGCGATAGGTCGCTCGACACAATGGCATCAAACATGCCGAGTTTTTGTGCTGCAGCTCGCGCTTGGTCAACACCAAGATCAGTGAGTTCGATATCTGCTTGACCCTGCCAACGACCTTGTGCATTCCATTCGCTCTGGCCATGGCGCAACATCAGGATTCGGGTAGCGGGGAGCACTCCACGATGGTACTTGGCTACGAAGCGTTACTCGCCCGATGTAATGCAGGAAAGGATTTCAAGAAAGAACTGATCAGCCATTGCGACCATTTCTTCGTCTGTTCGGTCTTGCACAGGGTGGGTGGTGTACACCCGCTTCATACTGGGCAACCCAAGCGACACAGACTGAGCAGTGCCAGCACTGATGAACTCTTCGGTAGCGACAAAGACACCAGGGATGCCTCGAAGTTCTAGATCTGAAATGTCATGCACACTGCATGACGTGCAACTGCCTCAATCAGCAAGTGCTTCTATGACCAAGTTGCACTGTGTGGCAATTTCTTGCCGCAAGTCAACTGGTGCAGGTTTGGTAAACGTTGGTTTCGAGAATCGCAAGACCTTTGCACCGCGTTCAGTGAGAAGTTCTTCGATGCGGTTCAGAAACAAATTGCCGCGGGGTTTCGAAATATCGAGAAGGCCAATAGTGAGACCTGAGATGCTTGTAGGCCGTGACAAAGTGTGACGCGTTGCAGGCTTCGACTCATTTGTCGGATCAAGGATGGTTATGCCAGTTGCCATGGGTATCAGTATGTCACGAGCCGACGACTCGGGTGACAGGGTCAGAACCGATTGCACCGTTAGCCCAGCCAGCAACGATGGACGAAAAGAGACCCGCTCCACCGCCTGCAAACGTGAGCAGAATGCCACCGGGACGGAACTTTGGCAATGTGGCATCGCGCAGGTGAGGGGGAATACCTTCGGCCATCTCACGTGCACCACGCACCAGGTCGGCGCCTGCAGTCATTGAGCGTTCGGTCAGTTCTGCAATGAGTTTCTCGCGGGACCATCCTGCTTCGGCGTAGACGCGACCATGGTCTGGGCTGATTGTGAGAATGGCATCAAAACCGATGACCAATTTCGGGTGATGCACTGTTTGTAAACATGCAACCAACGAATTGGTCAGCTCTTCAGGTGTGCGCGCCAATTGATCAACAACACAACGCGGTCCCTCACCGGCAAACACCGTGACAGCATTCTGACCAATTGGTATGCCGCGTTCTGTAGCTAGTGAAGTAAATGGCGAACCTATTTCATCTTCTGCAAAGCAGAAAGAAATCTTTCCGGGGTTGCCGTGAGTAGCGCGGTCAACTTCACCTGGACGACCACCACCAACATTTCGAATTGTCAGTTGCACAGCGCGGCCGATGGTGTTGTTTGCTCGGTTGCCCTGGCCGAATGCATTAATGCCCGAGTTCATTCCGATGGCGCGTGTGCCTGGACCATTACAAATAATCACTGGGCCAACGGGCATTGTTGTTGCAAGTACGCCGTGCATATTGAATTGGTCATTACATACGGCTTCTAGAGCAGCAATTACCCATGGCATGTATTCAGGAAGGCATCCTGCCATAACAGCATTGATGGCAATCTTTTCAACCGTGAGTTCCACTAAATCGGGTGGTGCAATTGCAATTACTTCTTGTGGCTGGCGAGTAGTGCCCGTGAGCATCCGCAACACTCGCTCTCGCGTTGGCGGAATAACTGGGAAACCATCGGTCCATCCGCGTGCGTACATTGCTTCAAATTCATCTTCTGCATCCGAAAATTCAACAGTGCGTGCAATAATTGGCGAGTCGGTGAACTTTGCGCGCAACTTGTCAACAATGTCTGGGTCAACGCTCATCGAGCCGCAACCAGGTCGCATTACAGGTAGATCTGCTCCGAGTTGTGGAATTTCGGTGATGCGTTGCCAGTCAGATGCCAACCAACCGAATGTGCGGTCTACTTCTTTTCCGTTCACAACTTTAATCAGTGTGGGGACAGTGTCGATGTTGTTGTGCCAGGAGACTGCTAAATCAGAGTCATGCACAGCGGAAACTGATTCCGGGAATGTTGGATCGTCTTGTGTGTAAACCGTGAGTGATGTGCTGTGTGCAGCGATGTCTTTCAATACGGGATCGACCATCTGGCAGGTGGCGCATTCGCGTTTCACAATGACTACAAATCCATCAGGAAGTACCGGCACAACAGAACTCATGTGCGAACGCTACTCTGACAGCGGAGGCGTTTGAGTACCTGGTGGGCTTCGCTGTCTTCAAAACAGACGGAACGGGCGAACCCCGTTCGGCGGGTTCGATTCCCGTCCGCCTCCGCCATCACCAGGCTGAACCAGCAATACGCACATCACCTTGGCGCTTTGTCAGTCCCACTTTGTCCAGGCAGTTTCCAAGCGGCAGTGCATGCTTGCGGGTGATGGAGAGTGCGTCTCGAAGGTTTGCCATTGTGAACCCCTCTGGATATTGCGCCCACAATTGTTCCAGCACTGGCCGCAACGACATCAGGGTCTCTACATGGAATGCAATGTTGTCGTGCTCGAACAAGACCTTCTGATGCACTAACTGGCGAATGATGTTTCGGTCAAGTTTGTCAGCATCGGGAGTTGTCACGCCGGCCTGTAAGAACAGTGTGACGTACGGATGACTCAGTAACGGATCCGAGGCGCCACGTACTGCAATTCCGTTATTGATGTGAACTCCATCAATCGTCACGAGCACATCGCGCTCAAATGCAGTGAGTAGTGATGTGTCAATTGATTGCGTTGTCGAGAGCTGTTGTTCAAGTGAAGTCACCGTTGCGCGAAAAGTTTCTGCGCTTGCGACCCAGTTTCCAACAATTGGTGCAATGTCATGTCCTGTTAGTTGGCGGGCTTCGTCAACTGTTAGCCATCCACGGTCATCCAGTATCTGTTCGTCACTGCCGTCCGGCGCAGCGTCTTTGACACGACCGCGCGGATCAACGTCAAGAATGACTCCACCACCAACAGTGGCACCAATACCTGTATCGCGTACAAGAAACCGATCGCCTGGCACTAAGGGCATAGAATGTTCGAATCGAATTCGAATAAGACCAGATTGACCTGGGTCAATGCTGTCGGTTTGCAAGATGCGAATCGTTGCCGATTGTGAACGCGTACCGACATGTAATGTAAAACTTCCTCGATGAGTGAGTGCATGTTGCAGAGCGGGCAAAACTTTGATGCGTGCGTCAAATGCATTGCTCATATGCCAGTCACCCTCGCGAACAAGTGCATCACCTCGTTGTAACTCATCTGTGTCAATACCCGAAAGGTTGATGGCACACCGCGTGCCTGATTGCGCTATAGCAACTACCGTGCCATGAGTTTGAATTTCTCTAAGGCGTACTGCAGTTCCTGTGCGCGCCACAATCAAAGTGTTCGACGCTTCGAGGTTCCCACCTTCAAGTGTTCCGGTCACAACTGTGCCGGAACCTTTCATGGAGAAAACGCGGTCAATGAATAATCGGGGGCGAGTGTTAGGACTCTTTGTTGCTTGCGAGGCAACAAGAGTTTCAATCCGAGTAATTAATTCAGAGATGCCAGTGTTAGAGGTAACAGAAGTGACAACAGTGTCATGCCATGTCACAGAACTTGTACCAAGCCGAGCGGCTATTTCCTCTTGGCGTTGCTGAAGAACATCAGCATCCACTTTGTCGCTCTTTGTCAGCACCACAATGCCTGAAGAGATACCCAGTACTTCAATGATTCCGAGATGTTCCTCTGTCTGTGGCTTCCATCCCTCATTGGCGTCGATAATCAACATCACGATGTCCACGCCGCTGACACCAGAGATCATGGTGCGAATGAAATCGGCATGTCCAGGCACGTCAACAAAACTCAAAACGGTTCCGTTATCTGTAGTGCAATGAGCAAAACCAAGATCAATGGTCATTGCTCGACGCTGTTCTTCTGCCAACCGGTCAGGGTCTGTGCCAGTGATTGCACGAATCAGTGATGACTTGCCGTGGTCGACATGGCCAGCTGTCGCGATAACGGTCATGGTCTACCGCAATGATGCGAGTGCAGCAACAACGATGTGGTCATCGGCGGGAGAGATGCTGCGCATATCAAGGTATGTCACCTTGTCGAATGTGCGAGCAATGACAGGAATGCTGTGATGGCGTAATGCATCGCGATAGTCACCACTCAATGCAATGCCGAACGATGCAATTGTGGAGCCAGGAGCAGAACCAGCACCCACTAGAGAGTCCACCTGCACAACGGTTCCTATTTCAGCGCTGCAAACAATGGCTGCAGCTCTCGCTTCAAGGTCTGCCGATGACATTGACACCATTTGCCAAAAGGGGATGTCGGTGCAAGCAGTTCGCGCGCTGTATGAAAGCAATGCTGATTGCAACAAGGTCAACGTGTGGCCACCTGGTCGCAGTGCGCGCATCAGTGGGTGAGATGCGCATGCATCAATAAGGTCAGCTCGACCAGCGATGATTCCGCACTGTGGCCCACCAAGAAGTTTGTCTCCACTGAATGTCACAAGATCTGCTCCGTCAGCAAGGGCTTGGCGTGCTGCAGGTTCTCCAGTAATCCATGAAGGTACGTGATCTGTGAATCCGTGAAGCCATGGGGCAGTGTTATCCAATAAACCAGAACCAATATCTGCGACTACCGGAACTTCAAGCGTTGCCAGTTGCGCAATTGATGTGTCTTCAGTGAACCCTTCAATAGCAAAGTTGGACGGATGCACTTTCATGATTAGTGCAATGTCATTGCGGCGTGAATCAATAGCGCGCGCATAGTCGCGCAGTCGTGTGCGGTTTGTTGTGCCAACGTCAACAAGTCGTGCTCCTGATTGCTCCATCACATCAGGAATACGAAAGCCGCCGCCAATTTCAACGCTCTCTCCGCGTGACACTGCAACATCACGCCCTTCGGCCAGTGCGGCCAGAACCAACATCACTGCTGCTGCATTGTTATTGACAACAATTGCATCCTCAGCACCAATGAGATGAGAGATGAGAGCAGCTGTTGCATCTTGACGAGATCCGCGTTCACCTGTTTCTAAGTTGAACTCCAGATTTGTTGATCGTCCAGTTGAGTGAAGCGCCAGTGGTGCTCGTCCCAAATTTGTGTGTAATAAAACACCTGTTGCATTGATGACATCTTGATGAAGAGAGGTCTCGAATTCCCGAACTAATTCTTTGGCAGCCGCAATGCTGTTCTCAGAGTCATCGGCAACTGCGCGTCGAGCACAATCAACAAGAATGGCGTGTGGAAGTGACGATGCAGAAGCCAATTCCCGCGCAATGGCATCTATAGATGGCGGGTATGTCGCCTTGGGGTTCACGAATGTCAACCTAGTAGTTTTTGCTGTGTGAACACCAACGAGAGCCCAATCAAGTTGACCGAATGGACATCATGTGGCGGGTGTGCTGCCAAGTGGGGAGCATCGTTGTTGTCAGACATGGTGCAACAACTGCCAAGCGGGTTCGACCCTTCGTTGTTAGTCGGGCTCGCGCCATTTGATGACGCAGCGGTGTATCAGTTAACTGACGACGTCGCATTGGTAAGCACAACGGATTTCTTCCCACCGCTTGTTGATGATCCGTCTGACTTCGGCGCCATTGCTGCAGCGAACGCATGCAGTGATGTTTTTGCAATGGGTGGTCGGGTAATTCTCGCTGTGAACATCGCAGCGTTTCCTGAAGAGTTACCAACGGACGTGATCGCAGCAATCTTTGCTGCAGCCTCCGCAACCGTGTTGGAAGCCGGTGGCACGATTGCGGGCGGACACACCATTCGTAACCCCGAGCCAATTTTTGGGTTAGCGGTTCAAGGCGTTGTTGACCCGAAGCACATCTTTCGAAAGAGCGGAGCACAAGCCGGCGATATCGCAATTCTTTCGAAACCACTCGGAACTGGTTTAGTCACGGCGGCGGGTACTGATGCTGACAAGAAAGTTGCCATTGCTGGCATGCGCACGTTGAATCGAACAGCTGCTGAACAATTACGCGCGCATCAAGATCATGTTCATGCCGTCACCGATGTCACTGGTTACGGACTTGCTGGCCATGGTTGGGAAATTGCAGAACGCTCCGGCGTCACATTGGTCATCGACTCGTCTTCACTGCCGCTGTATCCAGGTGCATTAGATATTGCAAAGTCTGGTCATCGCACTGGCGGAGACCCCCGTAATCGCCAATATGTAGGTGACCATCTCACTGCAACAGCCGACGAAGCGCACCTTGCTCTTTGTATGGACCCACAAACATCAGGCGGTTTATTGGCAGCTGTTCCGCAACACATCGCTGACCTGCTCATTGCGTCTGGATCATGGACAGCGATTGGGCACTTCGTTGTGGGCGGACCGAGTCTTGAGATTCGTTGAGCCCCATGGGCTCTCTGATAGCCCGAGTACCCTGACATGGATGGCTACGGTTCGTTTCTTTGCTCAGGCACGCGAGGCCGCTGGAACCGGAACCGCCACTATTTCCGGAGCCAGCGTTGGCGAAGTGCTTGATTCTGCTGTTGCCCAGTACGGCGCTCAGTTCGAAGCCGTCCTTGGCATGAGCAAGGTGTGGCTCAATGGTGAGGAGGTGTCACTCGAGCACCCCGTGACCGATAAAGATGAAGTAGCGGTGTTGCCGCCTGTGTCGGGAGGAATCTGATGTCAACTGAAATCCCAGGCACATTGGCCGAGATTCGTGCACAACGCAATGCATTGAATATGGAAGAAGATGCCATCTCATATGTACGTCGACTGGCTCAAGGCCGACTTGATTTAGTGCAAGACGAAGAACGTCGCAGAGCAAGCGGTGCCGATGCACCAGTCGGGTCATTAGCTGATCGACTTGCAGATGTATTTGGACAACAACATGGTGGTGGTAGTGCGCGTCCTCCCCGTGAAACAAATGTTGCTGGCGATCACCCATTGGTAAAAGAACTTGATGAACTGTGCGAGCACTATCAGTTTGAATCACTTGAGAACATTGATGATCGTGCGTTGTCAGACCTTGCAGGTGCATTGGGAATGTTTGAAAAATCTTGTTCTCAACAACGTCATAATTTGTTTGAACGTATCGATGCGCTTACCGCAGCATTAGTAGCGCGTGTGCGTGAAAGTGGCGCCGGTGCAGTGGTGAAAGATTCATAGGTCTATGCCCATTCGCCCTACTGAGACATTGCATGATGTCGGTGAATTTATTCGCCAACAACGCGAGAACGCACAAAAGAGTATCCGTGATCTTGCGCGATCAGCTGGTGTGTCGAATCCATACCTCTCGCAAATAGAACGCGGCATCCGTCGACCATCGGCTGACATCTTGCAGCAAATTGCTCGGGCACTCGAGATATCAGCAGAGACCTTGTATGTCAGAGCAGGCATCCTCGATGGCTCGCCGCCGGTGGCCAGCAGTGTTCCCGAAGCTATTAACAACGATGAGCGACTCTCGGGAGAACAAAAGCAAAGCCTTTTGTCCGTGTATCGGTCTTTTGTTGGCCCGGTCGCCACTGAATAGCCACCCTTAGGGAATGGGACAAGCCCTAGATAGGTTGAGTTCTGCATGCTTCGTGTAGCCGTCCTCTCACTACATACGTCGCCTCTTGTCCAGCCAGGCGTTGGCGACGGAGGCGGAATGAACGTGTATGTACGCGAATTGGTATCTGCCCTTGCTCATGCCGGAGTTGATTGCACCACATATACGCGTACGTGGCGAGATGATCTTCCTGCTGAAGTCATGATTGAACCGAACCACAAAGTGGTGCATATTCCTGCGGGTGCAATTGATATGCCAAAGGGCGACATGATTTCAATTGTCCCTCAGTTCACTGAAGGGGTACTTGATCACATCAATGCACACGGTGGCACCGACGTGATTCATGCCAACTATTGGCTGAGTGGTCTTAGTGGACATTCGCTGAAGCACGAACTTGATGTTCCACTGGTCAGTACCTTTCATACGTTTGCTCGCGTGAAGGCTGAAGGTGGCGACCCTGAATCTGAATTCCGCGAACAATCAGAAACGGAAGTTATTGGTTGCTCAGATGCCATCTGTGTCAGTTGCACAGAAGAAGAGCGTCAGTTCTTGTCTTTGTATGGAAACCCTCCAGGGAAGATTGAAATCGTTGCGCCCGGAGTCGAGCATGCATTCTTCGCACCTGGCGATAAGCGTGGAGCACGTAAAGCTCTTGAACTTGGCAGTGGTCCTGTGTTGTTGTTCGTTGGTCGCATCCAGCCATTGAAAGGTGCTGATGTTGCGGTGCGCTCTCTTGCAGAGTTGCGTCGCAAAGATGCAGTGCTTTTGATTGTCGGCGGTGCAAGTGGCACTGAAGGTGAAACTGAATTAGCCCATGTTCATTCGTTAATTGAAGAACTTGGCGTTGAAGGTCAAGTACGTTTCGTTGCACCACAGCCTCACCATATTTTGTCTACGTATTACCGCGCAGCAGATGTTGTGCTTGTGCCAAGTCGTAGTGAAAGTTTTGGCCTTGTTGCTTTGGAAGCAGCTGCATGCGGAATTCCAGTGGTTGCTACTGCAGTCGGTGGACTTCTGAACATCATTGAAGATGGTCGCACAGGTTTCTTGGTGCCAGATCGTCAACCAGATATTTTCGCTCGCCATATTGCCACTATTCTTGATGACCCATCAGTTGCAGCAAAGATGTCTGCACAGGCTGCAGAGCGTGCAAAGGCATACACCTGGAGCTTTGCTGCTGCGCGTTTGCGTCGTGCGTATACAGACCTCACGTCGCGCGACCGAGTCGAGTGTAAGTAGGTTCACCCGTGAGCGAGCTTTTTGGCAACACGCACCTTGAATTGCTTGATCGGCAGATCACTTCCTGGTTGATGGCCATGATGGAACGCAATGAAACGATCGTTGCAGTTGACCGTGGCGAACCTGATGAATATCGCTGGTACGTACGCATGCGCGGTGAAGAAAAAGAATTCACAACTGTGTGGTTCACACTTGGCCAACGCACGCTTCAGTTTGAAACGTATGTGATGCCCGCACCAGAAGAAAATGCGGAACAGTTGTATGAGCATGTTCTGCGCCGCAACGAATCGTTGGTGGGCGTTCATTTCTCCATTGGAATTGAAGACGCAATTTTCCTCCGTGGCGAATTGCCGTTGCGCATGGTCGATGAAGACGAACTCGACCGAGTAGTTGGAACCCTCTATGCCACTGTTGAGCGCATTTTCCCCACCATCATCCGCATTGGTTTCGCCAGTCACTTTGCTGACTAACTAATTGCCAAACAGCCATAGGGCTCGCCCACATCTCAATTGCCGAGGGGCGGGGAGGTCGGGGAAGTCAGCCCCGTCCTCGGCACCATCGCTATTAGTGTTGGCATATGACTTCACACACTCCTCTGCTCGTCATTATTGGCGGGGGCAATATGGGCACTGCAATAGTCAGTGGCCTTGTGGCTAACGGGTGGGAAGCATCAAGCATCACCGTTGTCGAACTTGATAGCGAAAAGCGATCATCACTGGAGTCATCATTTGGTGTTCGTACTAGCGCGACAGTGGTGGCGGGTGAGGGTGCACTTATTGCGGTGAAGCCCGGCGATGCAGCTGCAGTGTGTGCATCAGCAGCTGTGCTTGGAATTCCTCGTGTGCTTTCAATTGCTGCGGGAATTTCTGTTGCAACATTGCAAGATGCTGCTGGTGCAACAACCGCTGCAGTACGTGCAATGCCGAATACACCGGCATTAGTTGGCGAAGGAGTGTCTGCAATTTGTGGTAGCGCGCAATGCACTGAAGAAGATCTTGCGTGGGCAGAGTCGTTGTTGAGTGCTGTGGGAATTGTGGTTCGTGTTGATGAAGCACACATGGATGTAGTGACAGCAGTTGCTGGTTCCGGCCCCGGCTATCTGTTCTTGATTGCCGAGTCACTTCTTGACGCTGCGCGCGCCGAAGGATTACCCGCGGGTATTGCTGATGCTCTTGTTAGGCAACTCTTTAAAGGCGCTGGCATTTTGCTCGCAGAATCTACGGAAAGCCCTGCCACGTTGCGTGAGCGCGTGACATCACCGAACGGTACAACCGCTGCAGGGCTTGGCGTTCTCGAGAGTTCAGGCATTCGTGAAACTATGCACAACGTCGTGAAGGCAGCTGCCGCACGCAGTGTTGAAATGGGTAAATAAATCCATTCATTTTTTTTGTGAAGGGTATTTAACTTTTTTGCAACAACGGGTGTATGGTTGTGACACAGGTCACCAGCACCGGGAAACCATTGCTGGGAGTCGCGCTCAGCAATGAGCTGCGCCGAGAGGACCGGTGCCGTCGGGGGGTTGGCACCGGTCCTCCCGTATGTCTGGGCTCAAATCGTTTCTCTTCCAATATGGTGAACCAATGCACACACACGTGTCTCTCTTAACTGACTACGGCCTCAACGATGAATTCGTTGGAGTGATGAAGTGCGTCATCACCGACATGGCACCACATGTACGCATCACTGACATCACGCACGGTATTCCTGCATTCGATGTTCGCGCTGGTTCGTTAGCTCTTGCACGCGCAATTCAGTATGTGCCGCCAGGAATTGTGATTGCAGTTGTTGACCCAGGGGTCGGTACCTCACGTCGCGCAATAGCTATTGAAGTATCTGATGGTCGCGGCGTATTAATGGGTCCAGACAATGGGTTGCTTGCTTCTGCTGCTGCGATGGCAGGAGGTGCAGAACGAGTTTTTGAACTCAGCAACGCCATGCTTCACATTGAAGCGCCAGGCACAACATTTGCAGGCCGCGATATTTTCGCTCCTGTTGCTGGTTTTCTCTGCAACGGTGGGGCCATTGAAGAAATTGGTGAACAAATTGATTCCGCAAGTGTGATGCCAGGACTAGTACCTATTCCCACTAACGAGACGCATGAAACATATGGCGACGGAGTGCGTTGTGAAATCACGTGGGTTGATGTGTATGGCAATTGCCAACTAAACATCGGACCAGAAGACCTGGTGCACCTTGGTCCTGTGCTTCGTTTAGTTATTGGTGAAGATGTGCGTAGTGCGCGCATGACAACTCATTTTGCTGACATTGATGGCGGCGCCATTGGCGCTGTCACGGATTCATACGGCATGGTGGCATTGGCTGTCGATAGGGGATCAGCTGCTGAAGTGTTGCGTGTTGGTGCCGGAGACGGTGTCTATGTCTATGCAGGACAAGTAGCTGGCGCTACGTCCGCTGTGTCGATACGTCCCGCCAAGTAAGGTACAAGCGTGCGCCCTGCAGTGACTTTGACCATCGTCCTCCTCATTGGGGTCATCATGGCAGCGGGCATAATCAATCTTTTGATGCTGAAATAAGGACCACCGCCTGATGAATCTTGCTCATATTCTCGATGCACACCCGGATTCATCTACTGCCTTAGTGAGTCGCGGTCGCAGCACAACGTACGGAACATTGCGTCAACAAATTGCCAGTATGCGCGGTGCACTGCTTGGCGAAAATGTAGGCAAGGGTGATGTTGTTGCATTGTTGTGCGGCAATAGTCGCTATTTCGTTGTTTCATATTTTGCAGCTATTGGAATCGGCGCGATCATCGCACCACTGAATCCCACTAGTCCTGCGCCCGAAATTGAAGGCGAACTACTTGCGATAAAACCAACGGTTGTCGTAATAGAACCTTCTGCAGCGGCTGCATGGGAACTTATTCCGTCAGTCACATCGTCTGCAGTACGGGTAGTAATTGGTACTGAAGGCCATTCTATTCCGGGGGCTCTCACTATTGACGACATGTTGTCTGGTGTGTCTGCCGACATTGTCGAGGTTGAGTCCTCGCACCCAGCTGCATACATGTTCACTAGCGGTACCGCCGGATCACCTAAAGCAGCAGTGTTGACGCATAACAACTTGCTCACCAATATTCAACAAGCAAATGTTGCCGAACACATTGGTCCTGACGATGTCACATTCGGTGTGTTGCCGTTGTTTCATATTTTCGGCCTCAACGTTGTGCTTGGTACAACTCTTGCTGGCGGAGGTTGTGTGGTGTTAGTGCAACGCTTTGATCCAGTGTCGGCGATGGAAACAATTGTTGAACGCAAAGTCACTGTGTTGCCTGGTGCGCCCAGCATGTGGATGGCATTAGCGCAACTTGATCACCCAACGCCCAACGGGTTCGCCGGAGTGCGTATTGCATTGTCTGGTGCAGCGAAATTGCCAGAGCAAATCAGTCAATCAATTAGCGCTCGTTTCGGCCTTCAAGTGTTTGAAGGGTATGGGCTCACTGAAGCTGCACCTGTGGTGACTACATCAATTGGCTTGACATGGATTCCCGGTTCTATTGGTCGAACTGTTCCTGGAATTGAGCTTCGTTTAGTGGATGAGAACGGTGATGATGTTCTTGTTGGAGATAGCGGAGAAATTTGGATTCGCGGAGAAAATATTTTTGCTGGATATCTCGATGATCCAGAAGCAACAGCCCGAGTATTAACGCGAGATGGTTGGTTGCGTACTGGCGATATTGCAGTTGTCGATGAAGATGGACATCTGTACATGGTTGACCGCATGAAAGATCTCATCATTGTGTCTGGCTTCAATGTTTTCCCTGCTGAAGTAGAGGGCGTGCTTGGTGCACATCCTGATATTGCAGAAGTTGTTGTGGTGGGAACACTGCACCCACATACAGGCGAAGCCGTGCGCGCATATGTTGTGACTCGTAATGGTGTGCATCTTGATGAAGATGCAATTATTGATTACTGCCGTACAAAATTGGCACGGTACAAGTGTCCATCAAAAGTGTTGTTTGTTGATGCGCTTCCGCGCAATCTCACCGGAAAAGTTCAGCGCTTCGCTTTACGGTAGGCGATTGAGTGGCGGCACTTGCCACTAAGAATCCTGCAAATAAAATTGCGATGCCCAACATGAGTGTGACGGCAAATGCGGTGTCTTCACCTAGTCGTCCAGACAAAGTTCCGCTTGCAGCCAACGTGGCTGCACCGAGTGCGATGAGTGCATTACCAATCGCAAGTTTTGGACCTGATGTCGCATGTCGTTGAACAGTTGACGACAGCGCAGGGTTTGCGCCACGCATCACGCGCCACGCTGACCAAATGGCGCCACCAAAAATAATGATCGCAGGAATTGATGAACCGACAGCGGCGAGAATGCGGGGTAGAGCCGAAAAGAGATCACTGCCTTGTGGCATATCTGTTGGGTTGATGGCGTCTTTCATTGGAGCAGTGAGGATGATGCCGGTGGAAAATCCGCTGAAGACGAGGAGGCACTGGGCGACAATGTGGCCTGTTCGATGGCCAGCGAGGAGATATACGGTGCCAAGCGCGAGCCAGGGAACATTGATGACGGCGCCAAAGAGGAAAAAGACTCGAAATGAGGCCGAACTCCAGCCTCGAGCTTCTGCCCACCAGAGAGCCAGAGCCGCGATGGCAAAGAGCCCCATAGCGATTGTCCACGCCAGTTCATGGGGCCTGCGCCTGCGAAGCCAGCGATCCAGGGTGCTGAGACCAAAGGCCACAGCGATGATGAAGGAAGCCGCGGCAAGCGCCGTATTGAAGGTCACAGTCCCAATGCTAGGCGTGAGGCTACGGACTTCGTGAAATCATGCACGAAGTAATAGCCTGAGGGTGCATGTCGGAATCCCCCCGCCGCCGAATCCCAGAAGCTGCCCTCGGGCGTCTTCCCATATATTTGCGCATTCTCGTTGAACTCGGCCACGAAAATGTTGCGCAAGCGTCAAGTGAACAACTTGCAGAACTCGCAGGAGTCAATGCTGCAAAGGTGCGCAAAGATTTGTCGTACCTCGGCACCTACGGCACTCGAGGCGTTGGTTATGAAGTGCAATTTCTGACCGTGCAGATTCAACGTGAACTAGGCCTGAACCAGGCGTGGCCAGTTGTCATTGTTGGCGCTGGAAATCTTGGTCAGGCGATGGCGAATTTCACTGGCATCGCAGAGCGTGGTTTTCATATTGTCGGAGTCGTCGACAAAGATGAATCAAAAATTGGTACGCAGGTTGGCGGCGTCAGCGTTACTCATGTTGACTCTCTCACCCAGCTAGTTCAATTGCACAAAGTCAGTATCGGAATCATTGCAACTCCGGCGGCTCATGCCCAGGACGCAGCTGATTCGCTAGTGCGTGCAGGCATCGGATCCATCATGAACTTTGCTCCAACAATTTTGTCTGTACCCCGCGATGTGCACGTGCGAAAAGTTGATCTGGCGCTTGAACTGCAAATTCTTAGCTACTACGAAGACTGCCGTAATGGCAATTTGCGCGAAGTGCCTACAGATGGCCGCATAGATCCGGTGAGCGCGTAACACGATATGTCAATCGTTGTCCTCGGAATTAACTACCACACGAGTCCGGTCACATTGCTTGAGAAGGTAATGATTCCAGTTCCTGCATTGTCTGAAGCATTGCAAGTTCTGTCGAGCCATAGTGACATTCGTGAAGTTATTGTTTTGTCTACTTGCAACCGCACAGAGGTGTATGCAGTAACTGAGAGATACCACGCCGCACACACAGACATTCTTGAATTCTTGTGTGAGACGAGTGGGCTTAGTGCGGACGAGATCACGCCTCATCTGTATAGCCAATTTGATGATGACGCCGTTGTGCATCTTTTTGAAGTTGCAGCTGGAATCGATTCAGCAGTTCTCGGTGAAACTGAAATCGTTGGTCAAGTGCGTGATGCATGGGATTTTGCAATGAAGCAAGGCACATCGCGCAGCACATTGAATCTGTTGTTCCGTTACGCACTTGAATCTGGAAAGCGTGCCAGAACAGAAACCGGTATTAGCCGCTCTACTGCGTCTGTTGCACATGCTGCTGTAGAGATGGCCGAAGAAATTCTCGGAACACTAAGTGGTAAACGGGTTCTTGTTGTTGGCGCTGGTGAAATGGGAGAAGGAGTCGCCGGTGCGTTGTCTCGCGCTGGTACCGAAAGCATTACCGTTCTCAATCGCACCGTTTCTCGGGCAGAAGCACTCGCAGATAAGATTGGCGCTCGAGTTTCTGACTTTGAAAGTCTCGAAAATGAACTAGCCACAGCAGATGTTGTGTTGGCGTGCACAGGTGCAGGTGGAGTCATCATTGATCACGAGTTATTGGCTCGCGTTCGTCAGGGCGTTTCAACACCGATACTTGTGGTTGATATTGCATTACCGCGTGACGTTGCTGCAAGTGTTGCAGAGTTGCCTGGGGTGACATTGCGTGACCTCGATAATCTCAGTGACTGGGCGCAGCGGGGTATTGATAAGCGAGCATCTGAAGTTGGCCAGGTTCGTGAAATTATCGGTGAAGAAGTAAAACGCTTCCTGCTTGACCAAACACAACGACAAGCAGCGCCGCTTGTCGCCCAATTGCGTGAAGTAGTCGAATCAATTCGCACGGCAGAGCTGGACCGGTTCGAGACAGCGTTGTCAGCGATGACCCCCGAACAGCGGGAACTTGTGGAATCCATCTCTCAGGGCATCATCAACAAAATGCTTCACGTTCCTTCTGTGCGCCTTCGTGAGGCTGCTGGAACTCCACAGGGCGAACGACTGTCTGCGGCGGTCCGAGATTTGTTTAGTCTCGACTAAGAACATCTATGACAACTATTCGTATCGCCACACGCTCTAGCGCACAAGCACGCACTCAGGCAGAGGCGGTCGGCGCATTATTGATAGCCGCCCGCGACGGCGTTGCAGTTGAGTATGTGTTTGTTGATACGCACGGCGATCTCAACGCAACAACGCCATTGCATCTCATGGGTGGTCAAGGTGTCTTTGTGAAGGAAGTGCAACGTGCAGTACTTGAGAATCACGCAGATATCGCGGTGCACTCTGCAAAAGATCTCCCATCGCAGAACGCAGACGGGCTCGTAATTGCTGCAATTGGCGAACGCCGAACACCAAATGATGCTCTCGTTGGAAAACGATTAGAGGAACTTGCAGTTGGCGCCACCATTGCCACTGGTTCAGTTCGTCGACGTGCGCAACTGATGCGCGTTCGTCCTGATCTGCAGTTTGTGGATCTTCGTGGGAATATCCAAACTCGTTTATCGAAAATTCCTGACGGAGGTGCAATTGTCATGGCTGTTGCAGCATTAGAAATTCTTGGTATGACATCGCATATTGATGAAGTGCTTGATCTAGACGTGGCTGTTCCAATGGTGGGGCAAGGCAGTGTGGCGATTGAAGCGCGTACTGATGACTCAGAAACGCGAGCGATTCTTGCGCTAATTGATCATGCAGCAAGTCGCCGAGCAGTGGAGACAGAACGCGCATTTCTTGCAGAACTTGGCGCCGGGTGTTCTTTGCCAGTTGGTGCACATCTGTCAAACGACGGAGTGTTTCGTGCGTTCATGGCAAATGATGATTTCAGTGACTCGGTACAGATTGTCGGTTCCATTGGTGATTCTGACGACTATCGCGTTGTCGGAATAACTGCAGCAATTGAGTGCCGTGCTCGACTCGCAAAGCCACTTAATTAACGTCCATGGGTAGTCCGCTTGATAATCGTTCAGTGGTTATTACTCGATCCATTTCACAGAATGAATCGTTGCGTCGATTATTGGAAACTCGTGGTGCGCGTGTAGTTGAAGTTCCGCTCATCGCTATTACCGAACCCGAAGATGAGGGGCGTGAGCGAGATGAAGTTCTTCAGCACTTTGATCAATTCGATTGGATTGTTGTGACATCACCCAATGGTGCAGATTGCGTAGCTCCATTCCTGGTTGCTTCCCATGCTGCTGGTGATGCTGAACGTTTTCCGTCACTTGCTGCTGTTGGTGAAGCAACGGCACGTTCGCTTGGTGTCACGGTAACGATGACAGCGCATCCTGCGAGAGCAGACGTTCTTGCTGAGCAGTTTCCAACCGGTACCGGATCAGTCTTGGTTGTGCAAGGAAATTTGGCAGATGACTCGTTGAGTAGCTCGCTACGTGCAAAAGGGTGGGTGGTGACTCAAGTAGTTGCATATCGCACTGTGCAATTACGACCAACACGCGAGATGATGTTGCCAGCTATGGCTGCAGATGTGTTGCTGCTCGCATCAGGCAGTGCAGCGACCGCGTGGTTCGATGCATTCGGAAAAACCACACCACCGTTTGTAGTGGCGATGGGGCCATCAACAGCCAAAGTCGCGTCCGCTCTTGGTATTGATGTAACGGCCGTAGCGCCCGAACAAACACTTGAATCAATGATTCAGACCGCTGAAAGGGTGCTTGCCGACGTGTAACTGGTGGCGCCTGTCGATGCAGGCGCAATAGCCAATAGCATCACAGTGTGGCTTTCCCTGTTTCACGCCCCCGCCGACTACGCACCACTCACGCCATGCGTGAATTGGTTGCTGAGACCCGCCTTCATGTCTCAGATCTAGTTGCGCCGTTGTTTGTGCGCGAAGGAATTACTATCCCGCAGCCGATTGTGTCGTTGCCGGGCGTCGTTCAGCACACTCGTGAATCTCTTGTCGCCGAAGTGGTTTCTTTGCGTGACCTTGGCGTGCGCGCCGTGATTTTGTTTGGAATCCCTGTTGTAAAAGACGCAGTCGGCTCGGGAGCGTATGACCCGAACGGCATTGTTCAGGTGGCACTTCGAGATCTGCGAACTGCAGTGGGCGATGACATGGTCATCATGGCCGACCTGTGCGTTGATGAATACACGTCCCATGGGCACTGCGGAATTATTGGGGCCAACGGAGACGTCGACAATGATGCGACGCTTGCGATCTATTGCAAAGCCGCGCTGGCACAAGCTGAGGCCGGAGCGCACGTTGTAGCGCCGAGCGGCATGATGGACGGACAAGTGGGTGCTATTCGGGCTGCGCTTGATGGTGCTGGGTATCAGAATGTGGCCATTATGGCCTATTCAGCAAAATATGCCTCGGCGTTGTACGGACCATTTCGTGATGCAGTTGATGTGCAGATTGAAGGTGGAGGTCACCGCAAGGGGTACCAACAGGATTGGCGTAATACGCGCGAGTCGATGCGCGAGGTCTTTGAAGATCTGGAACAAGGTGCTGACATTGTGATGATTAAGCCTGCGCTGTCGTATCTAGATGTCATAACTCATGTGCGCGAAGCAGTCGATGTACCGGTAGCTGCGTATCACGTAAGTGGCGAGTACTCCATGATCAAAGCTGCTGCTGAACGTGGATGGATTGATCATGATGCAGTTGCATTAGAGCAACTGACGGCCATTAAACGCGCAGGTGCTGACATTATTCTCACGTACCTCACGCGCTGGTTCGCTGAGTATTCTTCATAAGGAAATACGCAATGAATTCACCAATCCCTTTTTGTGATGCCAACGCGTGCGTTGCTGCAGGCTGTTCTGCAACTGTGTGTCGCGGCATTGGACTTGCATCAAACCAAGTTTTGTTTGATCGTTCTGCGCTAGTCATTCCTGGTGGAGTGAACTCGTCTATTCGTGCATTCAAAGCTGTTGGAGGTACTCCATATGTTGTGTCTCGTGCTGAAGGTGCATTTGTATATGACGTGGAAGGCAATGAACTTATTGACTTAGTTCAAAGTTATGGTGCCATAATTCTTGGACACGCACATCCAAAAGTAACTGAAGCAATTCGCAGTGCAGCCGGAGACGGTACGTCGTATGGCGCACCCACTCCTCGCGAAATGAAATTGGCAGAAGCCATTTCGGAACGCGTTCCTTCATGTGAACGTGTTCGCTTCATGAACAGTGGAACAGAAGCAACAAGTACGGCAGTGCGTTTGGCACGTGGCGCAACCGGACGTAAGCGCATAGTTACTTTTCACGGAAACTTTCACGGTGCTACAGACGCATTGTTGGCTGCAGGCGGAAGTGGATTAGCAACGCTTGGTCTGCCAGGCACTGCTGGTGTTCCCGAAGAAGCAGTTGCAAATACATGGGTACTGCCATACAACGTTGTGCCAACACTTGATAATGATGTCGCAGCAGTTTTTGTTGAACCTGTTGCAGCAAACATGGGGTTAGTTTCACCCGCCCCAGGTTTCCTTGAAGGACTTCGTGCAGAGTGTGACCGCGTTGGTGCGCTACTTGTATTTGACGAAGTGATTACCGGGTTCCGTCTTGGCTCTGGTGGTGCTCAAGCTAAATACGATGTCAAACCAGATCTCACATGTTTCGGAAAAGTTATTGGTGGCGGATTACCAATTGGCGCAGTCGGCGGTCGACGCGACATTATGGAAAATCTCACACCACTTGGTTCTGTGTTTCACGCAGGAACTCTTGCTGGTAATCCGCTTGCCACTGCAGCTGGTCTTGCAGCACTCAATGAATTATCTGATGATGTGTATATGGAATTATCAGCACGTGCTCGTTTTACTGCAGCGATGTTGCGTGATGCATGTAGTGATGCAGGAATTCCTGCACAGTTTCCGGTTGTCGGCACTTTGATCGGAATGTATTTCGGAAACGAACTTGGTACGAAGAATCCAACGAATTTTGCAGAGGCACAAACGACAGATGAAGCGTTGTACGCAAAAGTGTTTCATGCATTATTGAGTGGGGGTGTTGCGTTGGCACCAGGAGCATATGAAACTGTATTTGTTGGTCTTTCTCACACAGATTCAGTTCTTGATCAATTGGCAGTTCGCGTATCTACGGCATTGAAAGGCCTCATGAATTGAGTCGGCGAATTCTTGTCGGGCTATTTGTAGTAACCCTTGCTACAATTTTTTTTCTCGCTACCCGCGGGTCATCATCAGAAATTTCTGTAACTCAAACGCTTCGTAAAATTAATTTGATCGCAAGTGTTAATTCAATCAATGTCGATTCTGCATGGTCACAGGAAGGTGGTGTTACACGTGGTGGCGCCATACGGTTGTCTCTTGATGACTTACGAGTGTTGACTGTGCAAGACGGAACCTTAACTTCAAATTACGGTTCGATTTTGGCGTGTACCGATTTTGCAAGACCAAATTCGTGCGTATTTTTGGCAGACATGTTGGGAGACGCGGTTGTGTGGTTCGCGCTCGTGTCCGCTGATGCAATTGCCGGCCGAGAGTTCTTGACGCTGCCAGGTTTGGTCGACATGCAAGCAAATGGCGGCGAAGGAATTTTACGAAATGGGTGGGTAGTAAAGTTGGCGACGCCAGTGAAAAGAGAATGTGGCGATACCTCTACGTCGTCACTACGTGACTTCATCTCTCGTTTTCCAGATCAACTCAGTAAAACAATTGTTAATCTCACCACAGACAATGTTGTGTCTGTGAAGTGTAAATAGGTTATTTAGCGATTGAAGCGCGAGGTTCAGTGCCTACGGCAGCTGGTTTTTCAGCAAGCATCGCGAAATCTTTTTCAATGCTGTCGAACGATGATGTTCCGTCTTCTAATGCCTTAAAGATTTCTGATTCTGGTGAACACCATGTCTCATATTCTGCCATCCACTCTTCACTTGCAGTGTCTGTACCAGAGGTTGTGTATCGCACGTGGCATACAACGGACAGAATTTCTGCTTCAGTAAGGGCTCCACCAGCTTTTTCACCTTGCATTGGCATGGCGTTTCCGTTGTATGACAGTGGGGCGTGTGCGCCACCTTCACGCTTTGGATTGCCGTACAACTTAAGGCCAGCAGCTACGTACTTTTGACTACCGGTGTAAACGAAGTTCAACATGTCTTCGATATGAGGGAATGTCTTCATGACTTCACCTTGATACAAAACTCGACCAGCTCCGCCAGCTCCGGCAGCACCATGACAACCTGCACACGAACCATAGGTAGCAGCCCCGACTGACATTGGGCCTGCAATTACTTTCTCTGCTGGCTTCAGAGCAATGAGATACAACATTGCCCACGCAGGAAGTAGAGCCAAAGTTGTCATTGCCCAGAACGGAATCTTTTTGCGTGTCTTAGCGGCAACAACATACGCAGGGTCTGGTACAACAGCCTTCGGCGCCGGGGCTTCTTTTGCCTTTGCTGGTGCAGTTGACGCTGCAGGAGTAGCGACTGCTGGAGTGCTGTCACCAGTGCTGTCGCCAGACGCATCCGCACGTCGTGCTTTAGAGCGATTCAGAAGGTGCTCGGGAATCTCGGTCACTGCGCTTACCTCTCGGGGAGACCTGTCAGGCCACTAAGAAGACGGGGTGCCTTCAAATGCAATGCCTGACCCCTCCACGATAGACAAACTTCCCTTCGTGTGAGTAATCATCTGCCAAAAGTCGAGAAGTTTGTTCGTCGAACCAAACGACAGGACTCAATGAAATATGCACAATGGCACAACCTCGGCATGAATAACTGGCCGAGAATCACGGGAATTGGTCACATTCAGAAAATGGAATTTCTGTCCCTGCGATGACTAGTCTTAAAAGTGCTTAGGCACCAGCCCCATGACACAACCGTCACTAGGACCGAAGAAGAAGAATCGTTCATGCTCTCGATTGACATACTTAGATGGCCAGGAGTTAACCAGGCTTTTTTGTTTTCCTTTGGTCTCACAACTGCCATGACTCTTGTCGTCATTCCCTTCGGTAAGCGACGTCCTGTTGGCACCGGCACAACATGGGGCGAAGCCATGATCGGCGCTGTTTATACCTTTTTTGTTTTGTTTCTTGCATTTGGTGTTGTACCTCACCAGTTCCTTGACCATGCCGACAAAGACCTCGGTTGGCGTAAAGACAAACTATTACTAGGGCCTTTCGACCTCTTGAAGCCAAAGGCATTCGGCGGCAATTTCCCCATGACAATTAGCTATGAAGCAGTGCGCGACATTCTGGCCGTTGTGATTCACGGGTACTTCATTGCTCTCATGGTGTTTATGTTTGTTTGGTGGCAAAAGCGTGGAGAACGTGGCGCTAAAGAAATCGAAGTGTCCACTTACGGTCGACCATTGGTGAAAAGGGGCTAAACCTAATGGCACGTACAGACGCAAACCCACCAATGCCTGAATGGTCAACTGAGTATCAACTCGTTGAAGTCGATGCTGATTACCTCGGCAAGGCAGTCAAGCCGAAGCAATTTATTCATATTGATCAAAGTGAATGCATCATGTGTGAAGGTTGCGTTGATATTTGTCCGTGGAAGTGCATCCACATGGTGACGCCTGATGCAATTGCAGAAGCACACGACACTGAAATGCCCGGATTAGACCCGTCTGACAACGTTCTTTTCATCATTGATGATGATGTGTGCACTCGTTGCGCACTTTGTGTCGATCGTTGCCCAACAGGAGTAATCATCATGGGCAAAGTCGGTGCACCAGATCCAGATGGTGACAGTCATATCCGAACTAATAATCATGGCTACGGCTATGGAATGAGACTCTGAGGTAAAGGCCCATGGCAAAAGTTCTTGATAATCCACGTCCTACTCTGAAAGATCGGGCAGCCCAATTAGGCAGTCAAGTTCAGGGTAGTCAGGCATGGAACGCAGTTTTTCGTCCCGGTTCAATCTTTCGTAAGGGCTACACAGATAGCCCGCGTAACCGCTCGTACGTCATCATGAACTCGGTGCTTTATCACTTGCACCCAGTGAAGGTAAAGCGTCACGCAGTCAAGGTCAGTTACACACTGTGTCTTGGTGGCCTCAGCTTCTTCTTGTTCATTTTGCTCACCGTTACAGGCATCTTCTTGATGTTCTTCTACCGGCCTACAGGTGCTGCAGCGTGGCAAGACATTCAAACCTTGCAAACCTCTGTCACGTTCGGACTTCTTATGCGAAATATGCACAGATGGGGAGCGCACCTCATGGTGTTGTCAACATTCCTGCACATGTCTCGCGTGTTTTATCACGGTGCATATAAAGCACCACGTGAATTCAACTGGGTCATTGGTGTTGTGTTGTTGACACTCACACTGCTTTTGTCATTTACCGGTTACTTGTTGCCATGGGATCAGTTAGCCCTGTGGGCTGTAACTGTTGGTACCAACATGATGGGTTACACGCCAGTGTTCGGATCGCAAGTGCGATTCGTGTTGCTAGGCGGAGTCGAAATTGGTTCCGAAACATTGCTCCGTTGGTACGTACTGCACGTGCTTTTACTTCCATTCGTTATCGTTATCTTTATGGCCATCCACTTCTGGCGTGTACGTAAAGATGGCGGAATTTCCGGACCTTTGTGATCGAGAGGACATCAAATGACTGAAATACCTGAACACCTACTGAAGCGAGCACAAGCAGCTCGCGATAAAGCGGCAGAAGATGCGGCAACACCAGCTGCAGCCGCTAGCGACTCACGTATTCCTGACCATTTGCTTGAACGCAGCAAAGCTGCTCGTGATGGAGGTGGAGCGGTGGCAGTTGCAGAAAAAGTATCAGCAGTTGTAACTTCGGTTCCCTCAGCCGGATTGCCCGTTGGTGCTGGTCCTGGTGGACATACACAACGTTTATTGACCGTTGTTAAGTCAGGTTCTATTCAAGAAACGAAAGCAGCACCAGTTGACAAAGTTCATACATGGCCTCACTTATTGGCTGTTGAATTTGTTGCAAGTCTTGCATGTACAGCGTTCTTGTTCATCTTCTCGTGGGTTGTTAACGCACCACTACTTAACGCAGCTGACTTCAACAAAACCCCGAACCCATCAAAGGCTCCGTGGTACTTCCTCGGGTTACAGGAACTCCTCACTATGTTCCATCCGCTCGTTGCTGGTGTGACACTTCCTGGCATGGGACTTATTATCCTTATCTTGGCTCCTTTTGTCGACAGAAACGCTTCGAACAAACCTGAAGATCGCAAGTGGATGACTTCCATGTTCACCTTGTTCCTGATGTTCTGGGCAGTGCTCGTCATCATCGGTTCTTTCTTCCGTGGTCCCGGATTCAACTTCACCTTCCCGTGGCGTGACGGAATCTTCTTTGAATTGTGATGAAGACAATGAATACCCCCTACGACACGCGACGTAACGACACAGAAGCAAGGAATGCACAGTCATGAGCACCGGAATTGTCATCGCAATCGTTGTTATTGCGGCCATCGTTTTTGGCCTGATAGTTGTTCTTACAACATCGCGAACCACTGAAGTTCGTGGCGCAGGCGCATTGTCTCGCGAGACTCGTTCTCGCAATGCAAAGACGACTATTTCAGATGCCGCGCCAAGTGGTCGTGAAGTTGAAGCACAAGCAGCTGTTCGCTCAACATCAGTTGTCAAAGCAGCACCTGTTGAATTGGCGCCATGGGTTGCACCGGATGAAGAAGCACTCGGCGTTTCCCGTCGCATGTTTTTCAATCGTGCAACAATTACCTTGTTTACGGTAAGTCTCGGAGCATTCGGTGCTTCTGTAGTTGGTTTTCTGTGGAAAGGCGCTGAAGGCGGTTTCGGCTCCAAGATCAATGCCGGAAAAGTTGACGACGTTATTCAATTGATTCGTCAGAATAAAGGCTTCTTGTATCTGTCGGAAGCTCGCGCGTGGGTAACCGAGTATCCAAAAGATGCTCTTGGTAAAGGCCAGGCTGTGTATGCCGGTCAGTCTCCTGTGTATTCCGGAATGCAAGCCGGCATTGTTGCGCTATATCAAAAGTGTCCTCATCTTGGTTGTCGAGTTCCTGAGTGCAAGAGCTCGCAGTGGTTTGAATGTCCATGTCACGGTTCTCAGTACAACCGTGTCGGTGAAAAAAAGGGTGGCCCAGCACCACGAGGTATGGATCGTTTCGGAGTGTCCATTGCCAACGGTGTTCTCACCATTGACACAGGTGCAGTTTTTGCAGGACCATCAATTGGAGTTAACACGACTGGTCAAGAAGCCGAAGGACCACACTGTGTCGGCGGAGGAGAGCACTAATCATGTTTGCATCAACTAGTACCTCTATTGCATGGGTAATTCTTCTCATCTCACTTGCCGGATGGGCGTTCTACGCATACTCCAACATTCGCTCGTCACGAGCCGAAATCGGTTCTGAGCAAAAACTTGCTGCAAACCGCAAGGAATATTACGATGATGAAGTTCTTGAAGGGCCACGCTTAGAGCGGGTTCAGATTCTTGGGCTTTTCTTCCTTGTCATCATCACCCTTGCACTGCCTCTCTATTGGGTTCTTGAACCTGCTCGCACAGCCGGTGCACAATTTGGATTCGAAAAGCGTTTCACCGAATGGGGTGCGACACTGTTTGCGTCAACTGCTGATGGTGGCTATAACTGTTCAGGTTGTCATGGCGGCATGAAGGCAACTGGTGGTGTTGCTGCGTACGCAATGACTGATCCAAAAACGAGCGAAGTCAAATCTGTGTCATGGAAAGCTCCTGCGTTAAACACTGTGATGTACCGCTACACAGACGAAGAAATTCGGTTTGTATTGAACTACGGCCGTCCGTTCTCTCCGATGTCAGCATGGGGAACCATCGGGGGCGGTCCACTGACTGATCAGAACATCACCACTCTTATTGAATACTTGAAGTCAATCCAGATTCCGCAAGATAATTGCGTGGAACCGCGTGGCCCATACAACCCAACATGTGTTGATGGCAAGTTACCTACAGCAGAAAACAAAGCGATTATTACTGAAGCACAACGTCTCGTCGACAACGGTACTCACGCAACTCTTGGTGAATCGCTTTTCAATCTCAATCTCAATTCAGGTGCGTATTCATGCGCACGTTGTCATACGAAGGGTTGGTCATACGATGATCCACAAGCAACCGGTGGTGGCGCTTTTGGGCCAAACCTCACTGGTGGTTCTTCAGTCCGACAGTTCCCGAATCAGTCAGAAATGATTGCGTTCATTAGTGGCGGCTCTGAACTGGGTAAGCGTTACGGAGAACAAGGTCAGGGCGGTGGTCGTATGCCGGCCTTTGGCCAGGTGTACACACAAGATCAACTGAAGTTGATTGTGGAATACGTGCGGAGTTTGTGATGCTGTCAGCGCTACTGGCAGTCAGTTGGGAACCCGAGATCCGCGGATGGATCATCGTAATTATCAGCGTTGCGGTGTTGATGGGGTCTACGTATCTCATCTTGGGTACCAACCTCGGTGCCCGCCTTGGCTTCTTGATTGCCATTTCTGGTCTGGCCGGATGGATGATGTCTATGGCCATTATTTGGGCTGTATACGGCATCGGATTAAAAGGGCCAGAGCCAACGTGGCATCCTCACGAACCAATTGCCATTGTTCGCGATGGCGCTTTGCTAGACCGAACAGAAATTGTAGAGAGCTCTAGCGACATCAAAGGACTTGACTCTGTTGCGGCAGCAAAGAAGATTTCTGATCAGTTAGAGGGCGAAGGATGGGAATCTCTCGCGGAATCTAATCCACAACGTGGCCAGGCAGTCGCCTCAGCAGATGAAATTATTCAAAATGAAGCAAAGGAATTTGCGGCCGGAGAATATGTTGCGGTTGCTGTGTATGACAAGGGTGGCGAACGATATCCAAAACTTGGCGATTCGATTGACTTCTTGGCGTTCAAGCACAAACCTCGGTATTCAATCGTTGAAATTGCACCGTTAGTAGCTCAACGCGCAGAACCGGGTCGAGCACCTGCGCGTGCTCAGATTGATGAAGCTCAACCTCGCCGTTATGTAGTGATGATTCGTGATTTGGGTGCGAAGCGCCGACCAGCGTTCCTCATTGGCTTTGGTTCAGGATTGATTTTCTTTTTGTCGGCATGGGTCTTGCACCGTCGCGAAGCGCTGTTGCGCAAGAATCTTGCACTCACATCCTCGGTGGCCTAGCTCATGGGCCAGTACCTTCCAATAGTTTCATTGATGGTGTTGGCAATTCTGTTTGCTGTCATCAGTCTTTTCGCTTCGAAGTTACTTGCGCCTAATCGCCCGAATTCTGCAAAAGAGGCACCATACGAATGTGGAATCGTGCCAAGTCGTGAACCACCGGAACGGTTTCCCGTCAGTTTCTATGTTGTCGCCATGTTGTTCATCATGTTCGACATTGAAATTATTTTTGCGTACCCGTATGCCGTTGATCGCCAGTTTCTTGGCACGTACGGATTCTTTGAAATGGTCTCCTTCAGCGCAGTGTTCTTCGTGGCATTCGTGTACATGATTGCGCGCGGGGCTCTTGACTGGGGCCCACTACAACGGTCAAGCAAACTTGAAACTCAAGAGTCACTTGGCTTTACTACAACGAGTTCTGTACGAGTTGTAGGTTCAGAAGGCAGAGCGGCCTAATGGGAGCTGTTCAAAATATTGCCGACGATGGTCTCGGCGGCATGGACCACAACTTCGTTACGGCTCGTATCGAAGACTTGGTGAAGTGGGCACGTTCACGTTCAAGTTGGGGAGCATCGTTCGGACTTGCCTGTTGTGCAATCGAAATGATGGGAACTGGTGCTTCGCATTACGACCTGTCACGTTTCGGCATGGAAGTGTTTCGCGCTTCTCCACGCCAAGCGGACATCATGATCGTTGCTGGTCGAGTCAGTCAGAAAATGGCGCCAGTACTTCGCCAGGTGTACGACCAAATGATGGAACCCAAATGGGTGATCTCAATGGGCGTATGTGCATCAAGCGGCGGAATGTTTAACAACTATGCAATTGTGCAAGGTGTAGACCAAATTGTTCCTGTTGATGTGTATGCACCGGGATGCCCTCCAACGCCTGAAACTCTCATTCATGCAATTGAAACTTTGCATCAGTTAATCGAAGATGGTGAAATCATGCGTCGTCGCACTGCTAATAATGGTGGTGCTGGTGTTGAACTTTCATCTGAACCCGTAGAGCACACTTCAGTCACAATCGGTACGAAGTAATCATGAGTGACGCAGCAGGCACAATGGAGAATGCTGTAGAGACTCAACATGGTTGCCCAGTGCAAGATTCTCTCGGACAGCGTGTACTGCATGTCTCGCGTGATCAGTATGTTTCAGTAATCAAGGCTTTGGCCGATGAGGGATACGAGATGTGCGTTGACCTCACCGGAGTCGACTATTTAGAAATGCCACATCGCACAATTGGTTTTGGCATTAAACCAGAGCGTTTTGAAGTTGTTGTGAACTTGTTGTCGTTGTCGCAACGCAAGAGAATTCGTCTACGAGTGCAGGTTCCTGCAGATGATGCATCGCTGCCAACATTGTTTGACGTTCATCCGGGCACAGAAGCTCACGAACGTGAAACTTTCGACATGTTTGGAATTGTGTTTTCAGGTCATCCTGACATGACTCGTATTTTGATGCCAGAAGATTGGGACGGTCACCCGTTACGTAAGGACTACAGCCAAGGCTCTATTCCCGTTCAGTTCAAAGGTGCCAACTCATGACCATTATTTCTGCAGGTACCGCTGAAGGCGGACAAGAACTTCTCTCGCGTAGTGAACTCACGGCAAAAGAATTGCTACGTGAAGTTGGTTCTGTATTGCGTCTGAGCGAAACAGAAGCGGCTCTTCTCGCTGAAGTAGAGACCGAGGCTCCTGAAGATCAAACCATGATCATCAATATGGGTCCACAGCACCCAAGTACTCATGGTGTTCTGCGTCTCATGCTTGAACTTCAAGGTGAAACTGTGTTGCGCTGCAAGCCAATCATTGGCTATTTGCACACCGGCATGGAAAAGACCGGCGAAGCACTGACCTACATGCAGGGCGGCACCAATGTCACTCGCATGGATTATTTATCGCCATTGAACAACGAACTTGTTTTCTCGATGGCGGTTGAGAAGTTGCTTGGCATTGATGGCGATATTCCGGAACGTGCTGTTTGGATGCGCATGTTGCTTTCAGAATTGAACCGTATGAGTAGCCATTTGTTGTTCCTCGCAACCAACGGAATGGACCTCGGCGCAGTGTCCATGATGTTGTACGGATGGCGCGAACGTGAAGACGTTCTTCGTTTCTTCCAGAAGGTCACGGGCCTTCGAATGAATCACAACTTCATTCGTCCTGGTGGTGTAGCAGCAGACTTGCCAGCAGGTTGGCGCGATGACGTGCTTGCAATTCTTGAAGGTTTGCCATCACGGCTTGAAGAGTATGACATCTTGATGACTGGTCAACCCATTTGGCGTGAACGCCTACAGGGTGTTGGTGTCATCACAGCACAAGAAGCAATTGCTCTTGGTGCAACTGGCCCAATTCTTCGTTCGACCGGAGTTGCATGGGACCTGCGTCGCGACATGCCGTATTTGCACTATGACCAATTGGAGTTCGATGTCATCGTTGGTCAATACGGTGATGCATACGACCGTTACTCAATTCGTTTTAACGAAATTCGCGAATCAATGCGCATCGTGTATCAAATTCTTGATTGCATGCCTTCTGGCGATTTCCGTATCCAGAACAAGAAAGTCACGCCACCGCCTCGTGCCCGCATTGACGAATCAATGGAGGCACTGATTCACCATTTCAAGATCTTTACCGAAGGTTTCAAAGTGCCAGAGGGCGAAGTGTACGTAGCCATCGAAAGTCCACGTGGCGAAATCGGTTGTTACATCGTGAGCGATGGTTCATCGAATCCATATCGCATGCATGTTCGTGCTCCGTCATTCGTGAACATTCAAACCATGCCGCACATGATGCGTGGTGGGCTCGTTGCTGATGCTGTTGCTGTAATTTCATCCGTTGATCCCGTACTCGGGGAGGTTGATCGCTAATGGCTCGACTCACAGAAGAAAATATTCGCCTTGCACACGAAATAATTGGTCATTATCCAAAAGCCAGGTCTGCAACTATTCCGTTGTTGCACCTCGCCCAAGAACAAGATGGTTACGTCACAAACGAAGCGATGTCGCACATTGGCGAATTAGTCGGAGCGTCGTCAGCAGAAGTGTTCGGAACAGCATCGTTCTACGAGATGTTCAAATTTGAACCAGTGGGTAAGTACCTCATCAATATTTGCGGCACTATGTCGTGTGCATTGATGGGTTCTGAAGAACTCATGCATCACGCTGAAGAGCGCCTTGGTATCAAGATGGGTTCCACCACGCCAGACGGAAAATTCACTCTGGAACATGCTGAATGCCAGGCCGCCTGCACCGAAGCTCCTTGCTTGCAAGTGAACTATCGCTATCGATATCGCGTCACGCCCAATCAACTTGACGCCCTCATTGATGATCTGTCGGCCGGAAATCTGACGTCAGAAATTCCTCCACACGGAACAGTTGCTGTAGTTCGCCAACACATTCCTACCAATCGCGCAGTTGGCGCTGTTGCGCCAGAATTAGTCACAGAAAATCCTGTATGGCTAGATGGAAAGGCTGCGCTATGACTGGTGGAACATGGAAACATGCACCTGGCTTTTATGCCGGTGATCGTCCTCAAGTTGTGACATCACGTTTTCAGTACGAAGACTCGTACACGCTCGAGCGTTATCTAGCCACCGATGGCTATAAAGGATTGCGTTCAGCACTTGCTCGTCCTGCAAATGAAATTCATGACGAAGTAAGAAGCGCCACTGTTCTCGGCCGAGGCGGTGCTGGTTTCCCAGCTGGAAGTAAGTGGGGCCTTATGCCACAGGGCGTGTGGCCTCGGTACCTCGTTGTTAATGGCGACGAAAGTGAACCAGGCACATATAAAGATCGCTTGCTCATGGAGCGCGATCCGCATCAGCTTATTGAAGGTTGTCTCATCGCTTCGTACGCGGCTGGATTATCACAATGCTTTCTTTATATACGTGGTGAAATGGCACTTGCTCAAGAACGAATTGCAACGGCCCTCAACGAGGCGTATGCAGCCGGATACATCGGCAAAAATATTCTTGGTTCAAAGTTCTCTCTTGACATTGTTCTTCACTGGGGTGCAGGCGCATACGTAGTGGGTGAAGAGACAGCACTGATTGAAAGCCTTGAAGGTAATCGCGGTATGCCTCGCTTGAAGCCTCCGTATTTCCCTGCAGCAAATGGCTTGTACGGGCAACCAACAATTGTTAACAACGTTGAGACTCTTGCCAACCTTCCCTGGTTGTTGAATAACGGAACTGCTGCATACACAGCAATTGGTACTGCTACTTCTCCGGGTACACGAATGGTCGCTGTTTCTGGCCACGTGAATCGTCCAGGTGTGTTTGAAATCATCAACGGCATTACAACTTTCCGTGACCTGCTGTATGGGGAAGAATTCTGCCAGGGCATTCGCAATGGAAATGATCTCAAAGCTTTTGTACCTGGTGGCGGCTCTGCTCCTTGGTTCACTTCTGATCAACTTGACCTTCCGTTCGAAGCAAGTCAAGTTGGACCTGCAGGTTCAATGCTTGGCTCTGGTGCGATCATGGTGATGGACTCAACAACCGACATTCCGCGAGCCGCATTAACTCTTACTCGTTTCTATGCTCATGAATCGTGTGGAAAATGCACACCATGTCGCGAAGGTGGAACTTGGCTGGAACGAATTTTGTCTCGCGTTGTTGATGGCAAGGGTACAGATGCTGACCTTGACCAAATCTTTGAAGTGGGCGAATCAATTTGTCCTGGTGCATTCCCTCATGCATCAAACGAGAAACTCGGAATTGCTGCAGTGCCATTTCCGTATCGCATGAACACCATCTGTTTCGTTGGACCATCTGCGTATGCGCCAGTTCATTCAGCTCTGACGTTGTTCCGCAGTGAATTTGATGCGCGCATCGTGAAGCGCACCATGATCAAAGTAACGGCAGTTTCAGAATGACCACTATTGACACCACCGACACAAACGATGTGCCGCCTCAAGACCCGAACGCAGTATCTATCACTATTAACGGTCGCACCGTTGCAGCACGTAAAGGTGATTTCATCATTGCGGCAGCCGACAGTGTCGACGAATATATTCCACGGTTTTGTTATCACCCACGTATGAGTTCAGTCGGTATGTGCCGCCAATGCATGGTGGAAGTAGAAGGGCCTCGTGGCCCGATGATGGTTGTCAGTTGTATGACCCCTGTTGCTGATGGTCAAATAGTGCGCACAGATACCCCACAAGTAAAGCGTGCACAAGAAGGCATGATTGAGTTGCTACTTGCGAATCACCCTCTTGATTGCCCTGTATGCGACAAAGGCGGGGAGTGCCCGTTGCAAGACCAAGCCTTCAGCCATGGTGCAGGCGAGAGTCGATTTGTTGAAGAAAAGCGTCACTATGAAAAGCCAATCCCAATTAGTGACTTGGTGTTTCTTGATCGCGAACGTTGCATCTTGTGCGATCGTTGCACCCGTTTCGCTGATGAAGTAGCGGGCGACCCTCTCATCAGTTTCACTCAGCGTGGAAATAACACTCAGATAATGACGTTCCCAGATGAACCATTTGCTTCCTATTTTTCTGGCAACACCGTGCAAATTTGTCCAGTGGGTGCACTTACAGCTTCGCCATACCGATTCAAGGCTCGTCCGTGGGACCTTGAACAACGGGAAAGCACATGCACAACGTGTTCAGTTGGTTGTCGAACAGTTGTTCAATCAAGCCGTGATGAACTGTTGCGCTACCAAGGTGTCGATAGTGATCCGGTGAACTGGGGTTGGTTATGCGACAAGGGTCGTTTCAACTTCCAGTCAACGAATTCAGAAGATCGCCTTTCAACCCCGCAAATCAAGTCTGGTGATTCCTTTATTACTTCCTCGTGGTCTGACGCTCTTGAGTCAGTTGCTCGTGTCATTCGTCATTCGCGTGAAGGCTCAGTAGCAATTCTTGGTGGTGCTCGTGGAACAAACGAAGACGCATTTATGTGGGGTGCTCTTGCTGATGCAGCCGGAGTCACCATGCGTGACGCGCAACTCGATGACGGACTTCCAGCATCTGTGTTCTCGCATCCGCAAGCAACAATTGATTCTGCATGTGCTGGTGGCACAGTGATTCTTCTGGCTCCAGACATCAAAGAAGAACTTCCGGTGTTGTACCTGCGTCTTCGTGATGCAGTACAGAAGAAGAGGATTCGCCTGATTGAGATTTCATCTCATGAAACTGGCCTTACAAAGTATGCATGGAAATCAATTCGCGCAGAATCCGGCACCGCAGCTGCCGCTATGCCAGTGCTCCTTGCGCAAGCAGACATCTCTGCACAACTTGCATCTGGCCCAGTCGTTGTAGTCGCTGGTCGTGCGAACCTTGCAGAATCTGCATCGCACACAATGGATGCGCTTTCTGCTGTTCTCACAGTTGCACCATCAGCAAGTGTGTTGCCAGTTTTGCGTCGTGGAAACGTCCGGGGTGCATTGTCCCTTGGGCTCGCACCACGTAATGGCAATGATGCTGCAACAATTCTTGAAGCATCAGCGAAGGGCAATGTTGATTGCCTCATCCTTCTTGGCGCGGATCCACTGTCCGATGTTGCTGACGTTGATCTCGCTCGTCGCGGAATCGCGGGGGCAAAGTTTGTCGTTGCCATTGATACGTTCCTCACAGCCAGTGCATCGCATGCAGATGTTGTATTACCTGCAGCTGCCTATGGTGAAAAAGATGGCACCACGATGAATCTTGAGGGCCGAGTCACTTCTGTCGTGCAAAAAATTACTCCACACGGAACATCCCGGGCTGACTGGATGATTGCAGTCGAACTCCTGACACTTCTCGGTCACGAATCGAACTTCACCACTTTGGCAGACATTCAACAAACTATGTCTGCTGCTGTTCCTGGTTTCGGAAGCACTACTACGACAGTAGCAATCAAGCGCGACGGAGTCGTTGTGTCCGTGACTCCGTCAAGTTCTAGACCAGCAGTGGCAAGTGTTGCCGCCCCTCGCAACTCATATGAATTCCGCCTCGATCTCAGTCGTAAGTTGTTTGACCGTGCAATCGGCACAATAACCAGTCCGTCACTTGCGAACTTGGCTACTGAGGCGAATGTATTTATTCACCCTCTTGATCTTGATCGCGTGGGTGCTGCTGAAGGAACAAATGTGCGAGTTTCAAATTCACACAGTTCCATTGTTCTTCCAGTTCGTGCATTGTCCTCGATACCTCGTGGAACAGCGTGGGTACCGTTCAATCAAATTGGTGCTGATATTCGTGAACTTGTTCGTCGTAACGAATCGATCATTGATGTCAGAATTGAGTCAATGTGAGTGGTGTAATTTTCGCCATTGATCCAATGTTGGAAGGCAATGTCCTCTGGACTCCGCTACTGATAGTCCTCGTGAAAGTACTGTTGGTTTTCGTTGTTGGCTTGGTCGCCACAATGTTGATGGTGTGGTTCGAACGCAAAGTCATCGCCGGCATGCAGAACCGAGTTGGCCCAAACAAGGCAGGTCCATGGGGAATCTTGCAGACTCTGGCAGATGGAATCAAGTTGTTCTTCAAAGAAGACCTTATTCCAGAACGTTCTGACCGGTTCATGTTCCGCTTGGCTCCGTACCTTGCATTGGTCCCAGCTTTTCTCGCTTTTGCAATTATTCCTCTCGGTGGAGATTTCCGTGATGGTAAGGGCGGCCTCGTCACCTTGTTCGGACATCAAACTCGACTGCAATTAGCTGACCCTCCTGTCGGAGTGCTGTTTGCATTAGCTATTTCATCGATTGCTGTGTACGGAATCATGTTGGCTGGCTGGTCGAGCGGGTCAAAGTACCCATTGCTCGGTGCTGTTCGCGCATCGGCTCAGATGGTCTCCTACGAAGCAGCTCTTGGTTTGTCACTCGGTGCGGTGCTGTTGGTATCTGGAACCTTGTCAACTGCAGGCATTGTGAACATGCAATCGTCGATTGGAAACTGGAACATTGTGGCAACCGGATTTGTACCGTTCGTCATCTTTCTCATCGCCGCTACTGCAGAATTGAATCGACCTCCGTTTGACTTGGTGGAGGCTGAACAAGAACTTGTTGGTGGTTTCAATACTGAATACTCGTCAATTCGATTTGCGCTGTTCTTCTTGGCTGAATTCATGAACACGGTGACAATGTCTGCGCTAATCGTGACTTTGTTCTTTGGGGGTCCTCAACCCATCGCTATTGGAAACACCACTCTTGATATTCCATTTATCCCGAACGCGATTGAGGGCACTATTTGGCTTCTTCTCAAAGTGCTTGTCTTTCTCTATATATACGTATGGTTCCGCGCCACTCTTCCTCGCTTCCGTTATGACCAACTCATGGACTTGGGCTGGAAGATTTTGATTCCTGGTTCTCTCGGTTGGTTCATGCTTCTTGCCGCACAGCGTGTCGGCCGAGATGCCGGATGGGACCAGATATTGGTCACTCTTGTTACTGCTCTTGTTTTAATTATCGGTTATGGATTATTGCTCGCCGCACAACATGTCAGTCGTATTAACCGTGAGAAGGATGGAGCGAGCTTCTAATGGGCTACTTCGGAGGATTTCTAGTCACCATGCGTCAGCATGGTGCACGTAACAAGGTCACAACTGAATATTCAGGTGGCCGGGTATTTCGTCGTAAACACAACGACACCAAAGACGAAAAGATTGATAAGCCAGAGCGCATGCATGGTCGTCACGTTCTCAATCGTTACGAAGACGGAATGGAAAAGTGCATCGGTTGCGAACTCTGCGCTGGTGTGTGTCCTGCAAAGTGCATTTATGTGCGTGGAGCTGATAACAACCCCGACAATCCAACTTCTCCTGGTGAGCGCTTCGGTTTCATATACGAAATCAATTACCTCCGTTGTATTCATTGCGATTTGTGTGTCGAGGCATGCCCAACAGAAGCAATTACTGAGACCAAATTATTTGAGTTCTCATTTACTAATCGCCAAGATGCCATTTATACAAAGTCTGAGTTGCTTGTCGACAACCATGGCTTGCCACAGCATCTTCCGTGGGAAGACTGGCGTCCAGGCGAAGACCAGAACACATCTGGTTGGATGCGCGCCACTGCGTCTGCCGGAAGTGAAGATTTTGTCGGAGTCGTGTCGTGGGGTGGCGAACTCGGGTACGGCGTTCGCGCTGCTGAACCAACGCAAGACATCAGTGATGAATCTGAGTTGGAAGACTAATGGAGCTCTTCGTTTTTGTTGTAGCTGCGGCAATGGTTCTTGTTGGTGCGTTAGGAGTCGTTACTCGGTCTAACCCCGTGCATGCCGCCATGAGTCTTGTTCTTACTCTGTTCGGTATTGCTGTGATGTTTGTTGCGCACAATGCGCACTTTTTGGCAGCAGTACAAGTGATTGTCTATGCCGGTGCAATTGTGGTGCTGTTCCTGTTCGTCATTATGTTGCTCGGTGTTGATAGAGCAGAAGATCTCAGTGTCGAACCGATCACCAACCAACGCCCACTCGCTGCAATTATCGGAGTCGGTATCAGTGCCATTGTGATCGCCGCAATTGTCTCGTCGCGTGCTGGGCTTGGGGCTTCGGGAGAAGGCGTCAATGAGACGACTCTTGAATCACCTGACGCAAATATTCGCCAACTGGCGCGAGTGATTTTCAGTGACAATGTTTTTGCTTTTGAAATCACGTCAGTGCTGTTGCTAGTTGCGGTTATTGGCACAGTCGTAATGGCACGTAAAACCAAGTCTGTAGGGACCCGGAAATGAGTTTCGTGCTTTCTGCGGTAGAGCCCACGTCAACGTGGTATCTCGTTTTGTCCGCAGTGTTGTTTGGTATAGGCACCATCGGAGTCATGGTGCGTCGTAACCCTCTCATTATGTTCATGTGCATTGAATTGATGTTGAATGCAGTGAATCTTTCATTCGTTGCTTTGTCGAGCCAAATTGCAAACATTGACGGTCAAGTCGCCGTATTTTTTGTTCTCGTTGTTGCTGCTGCCGAAGTAGTAGTTGGGCTCGGCATCATCGTTTCCATCATGCGACGACGCACCACTTTGACAGTTGACGATATGTCGGGACTGAAGGGGTAGTTGGCATGTTGAATCTTGTTTGGCTTATTCCAGCACTGCCGTTAGCCGGCTTTTTATTGATTCTCTTGTTCGGCCGGGTTCTTGGCGAACCACGTGCCGGAATACTGGCCACAGCGATGACCGCATCTTCGTTTGTTGTAGTGGTTGGCGTTTACCTCGACCTTTTGTCGCGTACTGCAGAAGAACGCCATCATGTCGTCACATTGTTCTCGTGGTTGCCTGTCGGTTCACTGCATGTTGATATGGCTCTTCTGGCGGACCCTTTGAGCATCACGATGGCCCTCTTTGTTACGGGAATCGGATCTCTTATTCACTTGTATGCAATCGGCTACATGCATGGCGATCCAAAGTTTTCAAAGTTCTTCCTGTATCTCAACCTCTTCGTTTTTTCCATGTTGATGCTTGTGCTCGGTGAAAACCTTCTCGTTACCTTCCTTGGCTGGGAAGGTGTGGGTGCCTGCTCGTACTTCCTCATCTCCTTCTGGCATACGCGTGACTCTGCTGCAACTGCTGGAAAGAAAGCATTTGTGACCAACAGAGTTGGCGACTGGGGAATGATGGTCGCAATGTTCCTTGCCTTCTCTGCGGTCGGAACATTGTCATATGAAGGAATTAACTCTGCTGCCGCGGGCGGCAAGATTGCCGCAGTTACTGCAACTGGAATAGCCATGATGTTGTTTGTTGGTGCGTGTGGTAAGAGCGCACAACTGCCGTTGTATATATGGTTGCCCGACGCTATGGAAGGCCCTACTCCGGTTTCAGCTCTGATTCACGCTGCCACCATGGTGACATCTGGAGTGTTCCTTCTCACGCGCATGTCGCCGGTCCTTCACGCGTCGTATCCATGGGTTGGTGATGTGATTGCCACTGTTGGCGCTCTTACAGCGCTGTTTGCAGCGACTATTGCAGTAGCTCAAACCGACATCAAAAAAGTTTTGGCATATTCAACTGTTTCTCAACTGGGATTTATGTTCCTCGCTATTGGTTCCGGTGCGTACGTTGCAGCAATTTTCCATATGGTGACTCACGCATTTTTCAAGGCTCTTCTGTTCCTTGGTTCAGGCTCAGTCATCCATGGGATGCACCACGAACAAGACATGCGCAATATGGGAGCTCTTCGCAAGTTGATGCCCATCACCGGGTTCACCTTCATTATTGGCTGGTTGGCCATTGCTGGTATCCCGCCGTTCGCAGGTTTCTGGTCAAAGGATGAAGTACTTCTCTATGCATTTGCAAACAATCGTCTTCTCTGGCTTATCGGAGTCATCACTGCACTTCTGACCGCGTACTACATGACGCGCCAAGTCATCATGGTGTTCTTTGGTGAAGCACGTTGGCATGATCATGCAGAAGAAAATGGTGCACATGGCGACCACGCGCCACATGAAAGCCCTTGGACAATGGTGGCACCACTCGTTGTCCTTGCCGGCTTGTCAATTGTCGGCGGGGCACTTCAGTTGCCGTTCTCGAAGAGCACCAAGTTCCTTGAACATTGGCTTGAACCAGTGATCCATGATTCAGAGGTGTCAATCTCTGGTACGTGGGCATATAGCAACAAATGGTTGTTGCTAGTAATCGCAATTCTTATTGCTGTCAGTGGAGTAGTTGCATCAATAGCGGTGTATGCCAAAGGCAAGTTCAAGATCATTGAGCCAAAAATACTTGCCGACGCGTGGCGATATGACTCTGCAGTGTCTGCAATTGTTGGCGGTCCCGGGCGTGCAGCCTTTGGTGGCGTTGCGGCATTTGATGCAAAAGTTGTTGACGGTGCAGTAAATGGAATTGGTACTGAAGTCCGTGCTGCTAGTGGTCTCTTGCGCAAAGTACAAAGCGGGCTTGTTCGCTCATATGCATTCGTTATCGGTCTCGGTGCAGTGGTGCTACTCGCGTGGTTCCTTTTGAGAGGAATCCTCTAATGCATGCTTCATTTCCTATCCTGTCGGCGCTTATCTTGTTGCCGATTCTCGGTGCAGTTCTCATCACAATTGTCAGCAACAAGCATCTTGAATTGGTGAAACTCATCGCGATGCTGTTTAGCGTCGGTGTTGGTGGCATGTCCGTCTGGCTGTTGGCTTCATTTCGTTCTCATGATTCTGGATTCCAGTTCGTTTCTCAACATGATTGGGTGACGTCATGGGGAATCTCTTGGCATCTTGGAGTTGACGGTGTTTCTCTATTCCTTGTCGTTCTCACCGGAATACTCTTCCCGCTAGTAATCCTTGGTGTTGATCCGCACCACGATCACAAGCGTTATCTGGCATGGTTGTTGTTACTTGAAGCAGGCGTGATGGGTAGTTTCCTCAGTCTCGATCTCTTTTTGTTCTTTATCTTCTTCGAAATTGTCCTTGTGCCGATGTATTTCCTCATTGGTGGATGGGGATACGACAAGCGCGTCTACGCAGCTACAAAGTTCTTTTTGTATACGATGCTCGGCTCGGCGTTCATGTTGGTTGGCATCATTGCCACCGCGGTTATCGCACGACGTGACATTGGATACCTCACCTTTGACTTGGTTACCCTTGCTGAGCAAGCAAGTTTTGCTACCAATACTGGCCGTTGGCTGTTTGTATCATTTGCCATTGCGTTTGCTGTAAAGGTGCCCATCTTCCCGTTGCACACCTGGTTACCTGATGCACACACACAAGCGCCGACTGGTGGCTCAGTCATCTTGGCTGGTGTGTTGTTGAAGATGGGAACATACGGATTCCTTCGATTTGGGTTGTATTTGTTCCCAGCTGCAGCTGTGTGGGCAAAACCAGTACTGCTAACACTTGCAGTAATCGGAATTGTCTATGGTGCAATCGCTGCCACCATGCAGACTGACTTAAAGCGTCTTGTTGCGTATTCATCTGTTGCTCACCTCGGATTTATTGTCCTTGGTATTTTCGCCGTCACTTCACAATCGCTCACGGGCAGTGTGATGCAAATGGTGAACCACGGTATATCTACTGGGGCATTGTTCTTGTTGGTCGGCATGATTTACGAGCGTCGTCATACTCGCCAAATTGCTGAGTTGCGTGGTATTCAATCAGTTGCTCCAATTTTCTCTGCGGCATTCATGATCGTGATGTTGAGCTCAATTGGCGTACCAGGACTCAACGGATTCGCCGGAGAATTTTTGATTCTGATTGGTTCATTCCAGTCGGCCAGGTGGTGGACCATTGTCGCTGCGACCGGTGTCATTCTTGCTGCTTTGTATCTGTTGTGGGCATACCAACGCGTTTTCCACGGTGAACCCGATGAAGCGAATTCAACATTTGCTGAGATGACTTTGCGCGAGGGCGCACTAATTATGGTGTTTATCGGACTCATTGGTTTCACCGGTGTGTATCCAAAGCCAATGCTTGAGCGGATTGAACCAAGCGTTGACAAGTTGGTCGAACATGTTGTTTCTCATAGCGATTATAAAGTACCGACCACACCCAACATTGTGGTTGAGCCTCATGGAGAAAAGGCAGGCGAGTGATGGTTTTTGCAGCAACACTTGATGGCCCATCAGTTCCTTGGGTTGAACTGATTCCCATTCTTTCGTTATTGGCTGGTACTTGTTTTCTTCTACTCGTCGGTTCGCTTGTTCCAACATGGCCACGCCGTGGATATGCGTGGGTAACAGGTATCTCAACAACTGTTGCCATCGTTGCAAGTGCGGTGCAGTGGAACAACTTGTATTACAACAAGGGCAAGACCTTCTTTGCCGATGCAATTGCCATTGACCGGTTCTCTGTTCTGGCCAGCATCACAATCTGTCTGGCCGTAATTTTTGGTGCACTCATGACGTCGGCGTATCTGACGCGAATGAATGCTGATGGCCCCGAGCTATATGCCCTTTTATTGACCGCTGCTATTGGTGGGTTGGTAATGGTGTCTGCAAATGAACTCATTGTGTTGTTCCTCGGACTTGAAACACTCAGTTTGTCTTTGTATCTCTTGGCGGCAAGTAATCGTGATCGCGAGCAGAGTCAGGAATCAGGTCTGAAATACTTCATTCTTGGCGGCTTCTCATCTGCGTTTTTCTTATACGGAGTGGCATTGATCTTCGGATCAACGGGCAGTACAAAGATCTCGGGTATCGGCGAAGCTCTCTCGGGTAATATCTCCATCATCAATGCAGATGCGATGCTGCTCGTTGGTATCGGCATGTTGCTGGTTGGTCTCGGGTTCAAAGTGTCGGCTGCGCCGTTCCATGTGTGGACTCCCGACGTGTATGAAGGAGCACCGACCCCGGTTACCGCGTTTATGGCTTCTGCAGGAAAAGTTGCGGCCTTCGCAGCTCTCATTCGTATTCTGTTGGTGGGTCTTGAACAGCGCGTTGATGATTGGCGTCCCGTTGTGTGGGCACTCGCAATCCTCACCGTGTTCACTGGTTCGATTTTGGCAGTAGTCCAGACAAACGTAAAACGCATGTTGGCATATTCATCTATTAGTCACGCCGGATTTATTTTGGTCGGGGTAGAAGCAGCTGGCCATATGGGTAGCGACGGCATTGCCACTTCTATGAACTACCTCGCGATCTACACCGTGTTGGTAATGGGTTCATTCGCAATTGTTCTTGCATTGTCCGGCAACACCGACGGAGAGACGAATCTTTCTGATTTCAAAGGTCTGGCAAAGCGCCGCCCTGCGCTGGCATTGGCATTTACTGTTCTGTTGTTCGCTCAAGCGGGAGTACCACTAACGGCTGGGTTCGTTGCAAAATTTGCGGTCATTAAATCATCTGTAGAAGCAAACTCGTATGTTCTTGCAATTGCTGCAATGGTGGCAGCAGTCATTGGTGCCTATTTGTACCTTCGTATTGCAGTCAGCATGTGGTTGGAAGAGCCTGCATCAGATTCTGAGATCTCAGTAGATCCAGCGGTCGTCATTGTGATTGCCGTCTCCGTTGTTGCAACTCTGATTGTTGGGTTCTTCCCTGAGTTGCTTCTTCAGGCCACGCGCCTTGCGCGTTTCGCGCCGCGCTGATTTAGCTGGCGTGAGTAATCAGGGTATTAAACAAACCCTGTTGTGACGGGTCCTCGCGGGCGGTGTCTTCTGGGTGCCATTGCACTGCCACAATCCATGTTGAGCCTGTGTGTTCGACCGCTTCAATAGTGCCGTCTTGATGTGTTCCGACGACAACAAGACCTGGAGCAACTTTTTCAATCGCTTGATGATGAAGTGAATGGATAAGCGGATCGGTTGTTCCCATTGCTTGCGCTAAACGTGAGCCAGTGACGACTTGAATACCGTGCATAGTGTCGCGATGGTCAGGAGTTGTCTTAAGGTGTTGCACAAGAGTGCCACCAAGAGCGACGTTCAGAACTTGTTGTCCGCGACACACGGCTAAAACTGGAATGTCACATTCCATGGCCCGGTGTAGGGCTGCGATTTCAAAGTCATCAACAAGTTCATTGACTCCAAACAACGTTGCCCATTCGGTCGCTCCGTATTTTGATGGGCTGACATCTCCGCCCCCAATCATGAGCATTCCATCGCACCGAGCAATAGTTGCGGCAATAGTTGACATGTCGTCTGTAGGCGGAACAAGGACTGGTAGGCCACCTGCACGATGGATGGCATCGATGTAGTTCTGTCCACAACTTGTAACCGGAGTGCGGTGTCCTGTTGCTTCGGGGCTCATGCGTCCTGGAATTGCAATCAGCGGTTTGCTCATCCGGTTTCTACTTCGTCGGCCTCGTATCCGGCTTTGCGAACTGCGGCGAGAACTTCTTCAGCTTGCGCGCGACTTCGTACTTCCAAGACAGCTTGAATACCAGTTTCACGAACATGCAAACTCACGCCCTCACGAACGTGTTCTACTTCAACAAGGTTGGCACCTGTTTCTGCAAACAATGTAAGTAGTCGAGCGAGACCACCAGGCCTGTCAGAGATACGAACAAACAAAATAAGTCTGCGACCGGCTTTTGTCTCATTGCGACGAATCAGCCCGGGAATCAGCCCGAGGTCAACATTGCCACCTGACAGCACAACACATGTTGTACCGGTCTGGGTTGGTTTCACTTGGCCGCTCATCAGTGCGGAAACACCTACGGCGCCACCGCCTTCAACGTATAACTTGCCTCGGTCCATCAAGAGAACCATCGCATCGGCAACAAGATCTTCTTCTACAACAACAATCTCATCAACGTATCGTTCAATAAGTGGACGCGTGAAAGCCCCAGGCATCTTCACTGCAATTCCGTCCGCAAGTGTGACGATAGGACCATCCGGGGGAGGTGACCCGGCGTATGGCGCACACGCACGTACTTGAACACCAATGACTCTGATCTTTGGGTTGAAAGTTTTCAGTGCCATTGCAACACCGCCAGTCAACCCTCCTCCACCGAGTGGAATGATGACAAGTGATAAATCGGAAATGTCTTCCAGCAATTCAAGACCAAGAGTTGCTTGTCCCGCAACAACAACGGGGTCGTCATATGGATGACAGAAATTCATTCCCATTGCATCTGCCCGTCCTTGTGCTGCAGCAACAGCGTCAGACAATGTGTCGCCACCTTCACTCAGAATTGCGCCATATGAACGCGCGGCTTCCATCTTCGATAACGATGCACCAGCCGGAACAAAAATCTCACACGGAACGTTGTGATGTCGTGCAGCAAAGGCAATTGATTGAGCATGGTTTCCGGCGCTACCCGCCACCACGCCATTTTTCAATGCATCACCGAGAGAGGCGAGCTTGCTCATGGCGCCGCGAATTTTGAAAGACCCCGTACGTTGCAAATTTTCAGCTTTGAACACCACGTTTCCGCCGTACCGTTCAGACAATGCAGCAGATTCGGTGATGGGGGTGCGCTTGACTACCCCTATTCCGGCAAGCCGGGCCGCTTCGATGACGGCAGAATCAATTGGTATAGCTGTCATCAGCCCCTACCGTAGTGGGCATGCGCGCTGTACTCATCGCTAATAGTGAGGATGCTGATCCTGGTTTTGTTGGACGTGCATTGCGCCAACGCGGGTATTCATTCACTGAATTTCTTCGAGAAGACCATCAGAATTGGCCGTCACTCGACGGTTGTGACCTTGTTGTTGCCATGGGGTCGAATTGGAGTACGTATTGGGATCATGTTGCAGATCCCGTGCGGGCCGAGCAAACCCTGCTGGCAGACGCCGTGTCACGGGGTATCGCAATTCTGGGAATTTGTTTTGGCGCACAACAATTGGCGGTCACCCTGGGAGGGGAAATCACCCGAGCAAAAACCCCCGAAATCGGCTGGTACCAAGTGTTTCCAGTTTCTGAGGCGACCAATTCAGCCCCCGAATGCCTGACTCGAGGTGATTGGATGCAGTGGCATTACGACCGATTTAGCGTTCCCGCTGGGGCCACTGCCCTTGCTGATTCACCCATCGGACCCCAGGCCATGATCTGTGGCAGGGCCCTTGGCCTTCAATTCCACCCTGAGGCATCTGAATCTATTGTGCGATTGTGGATGACGGGCCAGGGGGGCGATGAATTAGCAGCTATCGGAATGACCCCCGACCAGTTGATTCACGAGACACGTTCTCGCGTGGACGATGCCGAACAGAGATGCGATGAATTGGTTGCATGGTTTTTAGAAAATATCGCACAAAGGCACATGGCGTAACTCAGCACTGATCCACTGGGAAGTTGGGACGATAGTGAGTCCCCGTAGTAGTTTTGGTCGTGATGTCCCCGTTCCTACGGTCCTATCTCACTGTTGTGTGGTTTGGACTGGCCTCCTTTCTTGTTGCCGGCTTGCTGCTTGGTATTTCGGCACTTATTCGTCCGAATAATCCCAACGCGGAAAAATTGCTCACCTACGAAAGCGGTGTTGATCCCGTTGGTGACGGTTGGTCACAAAGCCAAATTCGCTATTACGTCTTTGCTCTGTTGTTCGTCATCTTTGATGTTGAAGCAGTTTTTATTTTCCCGTGGGCTACTCAACTTGAGCGCTACGGAGGTTTTGGCCTTGTAGAGATGGGCATCTTTGTCGCCATCTTGTTGCTTGGTCTCGTCTATGCGTGGCGCAAAGGCGTCCTGCGCTGGGTCTAGGAACAAGGGTTTTATTATGGGTCTTGTAGATCGTGGTCGGTTGGGCAAACCGCTGACACAATTATTTAACCTCGGTCGTTCGTACAGCCTCTGGGTGTACCAATGGGGTCTTGCGTGCTGTGCAATTGAAATGGGCGCGGCATTTGGTTCGCCACGTTACGACGTCATGCGTCTCGGAGTTATTCCTCTTCCTGCGTCACCACGACAAGCAGACCTTGTTGTTATTTCTGGAACTGTTACAGACAAAATGGCACCAGCGATCAAGCGTTTGTATGAACAAATGCCTGAGCCGAAGTACGTCATTTCAATGGGCTCGTGTGCAAACTGCGGTGGACCATATTGGGACAGCTATTCAGTAACAAAGGGAATTGATCAAATCATTCCTGTCGACGTGTACATACCTGGCTGCCCTCCTCGTCCTGAAGCATTACTTGAAGGAATTGTGATGCTGCAACAACGCATTAAGCACGAAGACATGGGCGCACGTTGGCGTGGCGAAGGTACAAAGTCAATGTACATCGATGGAGAATCTGCAGAAAAGGGAGGTATCCCCGTTGTCGTCAACAACTGATACCCCAACTGAAACGCCACGCGACGATGTGCGCGATGCAGAGATTGCTCGCGTGTGTGCAGCGCTCGGAAGTGCTGTCGTTGATTCGCTCGTTAAGCCAAACGATGATATGTGGATTCGTGTCACTGCCGATGCATGGCGCTCAACCGGCGAAACTTTAAAGAGTCTCGGTTATACCTATTTCGGATTCATCTCAGCCATTGATTGGTTGCCATCCCCGTACGGTCGTGGTGAAGACGACCCAACTGCGCCCCCAGTCGAGCGCAGCACTGTTATCAAACAGGGCTACGCAGGTGGTGACACTCGTTTTCAGGTGATCGCACGTCTCGTACAACCATTCACCACACTTGGTATCAATATCAAAGTTGATGTTGATGATTCGCTGATGGCAATTGATTCATGGTCGCAAGTCTTTGCTGGTGCCAACTGGCATGAGCGCGAAACACACGAGATGTTCGGCATTGGTTTTAATGGCCATCCTGATCTGCGCAATATGTACTTGCCAACAGATTTTGAAGGACACCCACTTCGTAAAGATTTCCCACTGCTTGCACGCATGGTGAAACCATGGCCCGGAATTGTCGATGTCGAGCCACTCCCTGGTGATGACAGTGAAGAGGAAGGTGACGCATCATGAGTCTTCTCGGAGATCGCCAACAACTTGCATACATTGCAGCGCAAGCTGCTGACGCACGTGTGAACGTAGAACTTGAAACAGAGGGCATGACTCTCAACATCGGGCCTCAGCATCCAGCCACACACGGAACTTTGCGAATCATTGCCCGCCTTGATGGTGAACAAGTTCTTTGGGCAGACCCATCGTGCGGTTACATGCATCGCGGTTACGAAAAACTAACTGAAGTTCGTTCGTACCCACAAGTCACAGCATTGGTAAACCGCATTGACTGGCTCGGATCATTTGCGAACGAAGTGCCATTCATTCTGGCTGCAGAAAAGTTGATGGGTGTTGAAGCACCATCACGTGCACAGCACATTCGCACCATCTTGTTTGAGTTGTCACGTATTGCAAACGTCACTTTGTTCCTCGGTGATCTTGGTGTTCAGCTCGGTGCTGTTACGCCAGTGTTCTTTGCGTTCCGTGACCGTGAATATGTTTTGAACCTTATTGAAGGTGCAACGGGTGGACGCTTCCATCCAAACTTCGACCGCATTGGTGGATTGAAAGACGATCTGCCTGCAGGCTTCATTGACGAGACTCGCATTGTCATGAAGAAACTTCGTGGCTTCTGCGATCAAATTGAAGACTTGTTGTTCGGAAACGAAATTTTCCAATCACGTACACGTGGCATTGGTGTGATTCCGAAGGATGTCGCATTGCAATACGGAATGTCTGGTGCAAACCTGCGTGCAAGTGGAGTTGACTGGGACCTTCGTCGTGACCAGAAATTGCCTCTTGCGTACGACAAGGTTGACTTCAAAGTCATTACTCATCCAGATGGTGACTCATTCGCACGTTGCTGGGTCCGTCTGCAGGAAGTTCGTGAGTCAACACGCATTGTTGATCAACTGCTTGAAACAATTCCTACGGGCCCCATCATGGCCAAGGTGCCAAAGATCATCAAGGTTCCTGAAGGTGAAGCATGGGTCTCAACTGAGAACCCACTTGGCGAAATGGGCTATTACGTCGTTTCTCAAGGCGACATGGGACCATTCCGCGTCAAGATTCGCAGTGCATCGTTCAACAACATCTCTATTACGCCGTGGCTGTTGAAGGGCGTCTATGTCCCAGACATCATCACCATTCTTGCTTCGTTGTATTTCATTCTCGGAGACATTGACCGCTGATGAATCTGGCGACTCTTCTTTCTGCTGATTTGCCGTATTGGGTACAATCACTTCTTCGCGTTGTAGGCGGCCTTGTTGCCGTCCTTCTTCCCGCCGGAACAATCGTGTATTTGTTCTTGTTCAAGATGATGTCGTTCATGCAGTCACGTCTTGGTCCAATGGAAGCTGGCCCACAAGGTTCGATGCAGCTTTTTGCCGAGGTGGGCAAGTGGTTGCAAAAAGAAGACATCTATCCAGCCCGCGCTGACAAGTTCATCTTTAAGTTGGCACCGCTGATTGTTTTGGCAAGCACATTCCTCTTGGTCGTTGTGGTGCCGTTCGGACCTGATGCATTGTTTACAGACTTTGAAACCGGAGTGTTCTACGCACTAGCTGTTTCATCGGTATCGGTTCTCGGAATTTTGATTGCTGGTTGGTCTAGCGCCAACAAGTACTCGCTACTTGGTGGTTTACGTGCTGCTGGTCAGCTCATTGCATATGAACTTCCGATGGTTCTTGCTGTCGTTGGTGTCGTTATTCAGGCTGGCACCATGAATCTTCAGCAAATCGTGGTCGCTCAAAATGGCGGATCAATGTTCGGGTTCAGCAGTCTTGGTAATCCATACGTCATTACGCAGTTTGTCGGATTCATCGTGTTCATGATTGCAGTACAAGCTGAACTCACACAGACTCCGTTCGATATGCCAATCGCAGAATCTGAACTCGTGTCTGGTTACATGACTGAGTACTCAGGCTTCCGATTCCTTATTTTCTTCATTGGTGAATTTGCAACCGCAGGCGTGTTCTCCATGATTGCTTCCATTCTCTTCCTTGGTGGTTGGGCAGTGCCGTTCTCATGGTTCGGTTGGACCACCATTGACAGCATTGACAACTGGATGAATATCGTCGGACCACTTATCTTGTTCACAAAGATGATTGTCATTGTCTTTTTCATTATGTGGATTCGCTTTTCATACCCACGTTTCCGTGAAGATCAGTTGCAGAAGTTCGCGTGGAAAGTTCTTATCCCTGTGTCGCTTGCGAACATCATGGTCACAGCAATTTTGAAGGTGGCGTTCTAATGCCAAAAGTTCCTGGTCTCGTAAAAGGTCTTGGTGTCACATTTGGCACCATGATGAAAACCTTCAAGGACGGTTCAAACACAGTTCAATACCCACATGTAAAGGAAACTCCACCGATTCGTGCACGCGGCGTTATTGCACTTCATGAAGGAAACTGCACCTCGTGCATGTTGTGTGTTCGTTCATGTCCTGACTGGTGCATTTACATTGAAGGCCACAAAGAGATGGCGCCACCGCGTCGCGCTGGTGGTGCTGCTCGCAAAGTCAACAAACTTGACCGCTTCGACATTGACTACGCATTATGCATGTACTGCGGTATCTGTGTTGATGTGTGTCCATTTGACGCCTTGTTCTGGAGCCCGGAGTATGAATACTCAGAGCCTCGTATTGCAGATCTCTTGCATGACAAAACAAAACTCGGCGAGTGGATGGAAACAGTTCCTGAAGCACCTGAACTTGAAGCCGGCGCAGATAAAAAAGGCAAGAAATAATGTTTGCCTCTGAGGTCCTCGTTGCTCAAAACATTGGTTTTGCAATTCTCGCCACAATCATGGTCATCGGCGCCTTGCGTGTCGTTACCACCAGCAATGTTGTCCATGCTGCGTTGTGGTTAGTTGTTGTTCTTGCTGGTGCTGCAGCACAGTACGTGTTACTTGCAGCAGAGTTTGTTGCTATTACTCAAGTACTTGTGTACATCGGTGCTGTCATGGTGTTGTTCTTGTTCGGAACAATGTTGACGCGTGCCCGTATTGGTGCTGAATCTGATTTGAATAATAAGAATTGGTTTTTCGGAATCCCAGTAGCAATCGCCTTGTTTGTCGCTATGGCCATTGCGCTCGATAGCGGATTCGGAAGCCAAAAAATGCCAGCGAATCCCGCAGTCGCTACTACTCAAGAAATTTCAGACCAAATCTTTGGCCCGTACCTTTTGCCGTTCTGGGCGCTGTCATTCGTACTGCTCGCAGCAGTTGTCGGGGCCATTGTTCTCGCGAGGAGGGACTAATTATGTTGGTCAACCAATTCCTCATCCTTGCCGCTGTGCTGTTCTGCATTGGCGTCTATGGCGTTATTGCCCGCAAGAACGCGGTTCTTGTCTTGATGTCAATCGAGCTCATTTTGAACTCAGTCAATATCAACCTGTTGGCCTTCTCTATGCGTAATGGCTCTCTTGATGGCCACACCTTCGCGCTGTACATCATCGCAATTGCCGCTGCCGAAGTTGGTGTGGGTCTCGCCATGGTTCTCCTTATGTATCGCAATCGTCGTTCTATTGACCTTGATGAACTCTCAGAGATGAAGGGCTGATCCGATGTTCGCTGAAGCCACAGAAGCAGCTACAGAAGTAGCACTGAAGTCGGGGTGGTTCCTCGAGCATGCATGGGTCGTTCCCGTCATTCCTGCATTGTCGTTTTTTCTCATTATTTTCTTCGGAAAGCGCATGCCTAAAAAGGGCAGCGAATTCGGTGTTGCTTCCATGCTTGGATCATTGGTCTTTGCAGGTGGCGCGGCCTACCAGTGGATTCAACGAGTAAACGCAGCCCCTGAAGAGGCATTCATTTCTCCCGTTGTCAAAACGTGGACATGGTGGCAAAACAGTGGAATCTCGTTTGGCATTGGTCAACATGTCGATGGACTCACTGTCGCCATTCTTTTAGTCGTCGCTTTCATCTCCACTTTGGTGCAGATCTATTCACTCGAATATCTACGTGGAGATCGTCGATACACACACTTCTTTGCGTCACTGACTTTGTTCTCGGCGGGAATGCTCAACATGGTTGTTGCAGAAAACATGATTCAACTCATCTTGGGTTGGGAAATCATGGGCTTGTGCTCGTTCCTTCTTATTGGTCATTGGTGGGAAGAAGGCGCAAACAGCCGCGCTGCGCTGAAAGCGTTTTTCACCACACGTACTGGTGATATTGGTCTTCTCACCGGAACAGCCATTTTGTTCTTCTCCGCCAACGAATGGACTACAAAAACTCTTGGTGTTTCTGGGTTCTCGATTCGTGGTCTGTCGTCGTGGGCATTGTCAGGTGACCCTGGCCATGCAGCTATCACCATGGGTGCAATAGCCCTCTTTATTGCAGCCATCGGCAAGAGCGGTCAGTTCCCACTTCACACATGGTTGCCAGACGCTATGGCTGGTCCAACCCCTGTTAGTTCGCTGTTGCATTCGTCCACCATGGTTGTTGCTGGTGTGTTCCTCGTTGCTCGTTTGTACCCCGTGTTCTTCAAAGGCATGGACATCCTTGGTGGTAGCGCCAACTTCATCGTCGTCATCGGTGGTATCACGATCGTTATTGCTGCATTGCTTGCATTTGTGCAGACAGATATCAAGAAGGTTCTTGCTTATTCAACAGTTAGCCAACTTGGCTACATGATGATGGGCCTTGGTGCCGGTGCATGGCTGCCAGCCGTCTTCCACATCTTCACCCACGCATTCTTCAAGGCATGTTTGTTCCTTGGTGCCGGTTCAATCAGCCATAGTTCCTCTCATCACTCGTTCGAAATGAAGAAAGACATGGGCGGGCTTCGCAAGTTCATGCCGATTACTTTTGGCACCTGGATTATTTCAACTCTTGCCCTCTGCGGAGTGTTCCCATTCTCCGGTTTCTTTTCGAAAGATGAGATCATCGACAACGTTGGTCACAACGGCTACAACGTGTTCATGTATGTCGGACTTGCTGGTGCATTCCTTACTGCTGCATACATGACGCGCGCAACATATCTCACTTTCTTTGGTCAGCCACGTGGTGCATCTGCTGGCGAACATCATGAAGAAGAGAGCCATGACTCGCATGCTGCACATGATGACCATGCAGATCACGGTCACGACGCACATGATTCGCACGATGCGCATGCATCACAAGGGCCTCATGAATCTGGTTGGCTCATCACTGTTCCGTTAATTATTTTGGCAACACTTGCCCTTAGCTCTGGCTTCCTGAACGCTTTGCCATTTGGCGAAAAGTTTGAAAATTTTAAGAAGTGGGTTGAGCCAAGTGCCGAAGTAGTCAACCCCACCGGTATTGCTTACGTTGTTGGTGGTGTTGGTGAAGCTCGTATTGCATCAGAAACTCCAATAGAAGAATCTGGACATTCAAAATCACCATGTGGAACTGAGACTCCAGAACAAGGCGTCTGTGCGGCACCTCAACTCAACCATGCACCGTTTAAGTGGTCCAAGGCCGGGTTGTCAATGCTGATTGTTTTTGCGGGTTTCCTTCTCAGTTTGTTCGTGTGCATTCAGTTGTATGAAAAGAAGAACAAGAAGTTTGTCGGTCTCACAGAGCGGAACAAGGCATTGGGCTTTGGTTACAGGCTTCTTGTCAATAAGTACTACCTTGACGTTTTATACGAGAAAATTATTGTTCGCTCTATTGCGCACCCAATTTCAGCTGCTGTGTATTGGTTCAACCAAAAGGTTCTTGATGGCGTCGTTAATGGAGCAGGCACCACAGCAAAGGGAATCGCTGGTTGGGTGTATCGCAACATCGATCAACGCGTGGTCGACGGCGCAGTGAATGGCACGGGCAGTGTTGCCCAAGGTGCCGGAAGCGCTCTTCGTCCTGTTCAGTCCGGAAAAGTCAATCAATATGGGGCGTTGTTGTTCGGCGCAGCCGCCATCGGCGCCCTCGTACTCGTCATCGTAAATACCTAGGGAGCTACCGCAATGGAAGTCATAAGCAACCACAACTGGGCACTAACAGTCGGCACATTCTTGCCGCTTGTCGGAGTCCTTATCATGCTGTTCATACCGAAAGCTGAAGAGGCACTGATTAAGTCAGTCGCTATCGCAACAGCAATCGCCACACTCGCTGTGGGTATTTACACAATGGTCCAGTTTGACTTCGGCAATGCCGGCGCTATGCAGTTCGTGGCAGAACATGACTGGATCTCAGTCATCAAGTCGTCGTATTACATCGGTATTGATGGCATCAGCCTTCCGCTGTATCTCTTGTCAATGGTGATCACGGTTCTCGTCATGATTTATTCATGGGATCACGTACCGTCACCAGGAAACCCAAAGGCATTCTTCATCTTGATGTTGATTCTGCAAACAGGTATGGCCGGGACGTTCATTGCGCGTGACCTCATCTTGTTCTTCGTGTTCTTCGAACTCGTTCTGTTGCCGATGTACTTCATGATTGGTGTTTGGGGTGGCGAAAATCGTCAGTATGCGTCGCTCAAGTTTTTCTTGTACACCATGTTCGGATCAGCACTTATGTTGGTTGCGTTCCTCGCACTGTTCTTCAAGACCGGCGCTGAAAGCTTCTCTATTCCGTTCCTCATTGAGCAGGGCATGAACATTTCACGCACTACTCAGATTTGGATCTTCGCCGGAATGTTCGTTGGCTTTGCAGTCAAGGTTCCGATGTTCCCGTTCCACACGTGGTTGCCAGATGCGCATACGCAAGCACCAACTCAAGGCTCAGTCATTCTTGCTGCAGTGTTATTGAAGTTGGGTACATACGGTTTTGTACGTATCGCCATTCCAGTACTTCCAGAAGCAGCAAAAGCATGGGCTCCGTATATCGGCGGTCTTGCAGTGATTGGAATTATCTATGGTTCTCTTGGTTGTCTTGCACAAACTGACATGAAACGTCTGATTGCGTTCTCATCAGTTGCGCATATGGGCTTCGTGATGCTCGGTATTTCAACTCTCACTTCATTCGGTATGAACGCTGCAATGTTCGGAATGGTGGCTCACGGTCTCATCACCGGCATGTTGTTCTTTGTTGCTGGTTCTGTCAAAGAGCGTTACCACACACTTGAAATCAAGCGCATTTCGGGCATGTTGTTGCAGATGCCAAAACTGGGATGGATTCTTGGTTTCTGTGCAATGGCCTCACTCGGTCTGCCAGGACTCGCTGGTTTCTGGGGCGAGTTCCCTGCAATCTTGTCTGCATACCAACCAGCTCCAGGACTTTCAGTCAACGTGTTCCGCACTTACATGGTGATTGCAGCTATCGGAACAGTCTTTGCTGCCGGTTACTTGTTATGGCTCTTCCAGCGCATCGCATTTGGTGAACCAGCTGCAGAGTTTGCTGCTGGTCACGGACATGACGAAGACATCCATGATGTCAACAAGTTTGAGTGGATTGCCTGGACACCACTTCTGATCGCAATTGTTGTCTTTGGTGTGTACCCGCAATTGATGTTCAAGGTTCTCGACCCAGCAGTGGGCGTTACCCTCAAGGCTTTCGGAGGCTGACCCGTGCTACGCACAATCGCCACCGCAGCGTGGTCATCACCAACAATTGATTACCACGCATTAGCTCCTGAGATGATTCTCGGGGCAGGCATTGTGCTGCTCTTGCTGCTCGACTTGTTTTTGTCTGATTCGCGCAAATGGATACTGACGCCTGTTGCAAGTTTCACTTTGCTTGGCGCCTTCCTTCCTGTGCTGACATTGGCCTTGAATAATGCAGGTACACGACAAATGTTTGATGGTCGTTACGTGATTGATGATTTCAGTCTGGTGATGAAGGGCATGTTCTTACTTGCCGGATATGTGGTTGTTCTTCTTGCTGCTGATTACATTCGCGAAGGCGACTACTACCAAGGTGAATTTTGGTTCCTCATGCTATCCAGCCTTATGGGAATGGTCATGATGGCATCAAGCCGTGACCTCATTTCAATTTTTGTGTCGCTTGAGTTCCTGTCCATTCCTGCCTACATGCTTGCTGCATGGCGCAAGCGTGATTCACGAAGCAATGAAGCCGGTATCAAGTACTACCTTCTCGGCGTCTTTGCCTCAGCAATCATGTTGTACGGCATGTCGTTGCTCTACGGAATTACCAACTCAACAAAACTCACTGAGATCGGTGCTTCTCTTGGCAGCAACCTCACATCAATTCGTGCACTAGCGGTGTTCTTTGTGGTCATTGGTTTTGCATTCAAAATTTCCGCAGTGCCGTTTCACACGTGGGCACCTGACACCTATCAAGGTGCACCAACTCCTGTTACCGCTTTCTTGTCAGTGGCCTCAAAGGCAGCCGGTTTCGTTGCACTTGTCACCGTTGTGTACGTCGGATTCCCCGGCTCGCATGCCGTATGGCAGCCCGTCTTTTGGATTCTCTCTGCAGCAACAATGACCCTTGGCAACGTCATGGCATTGAAGCAAACCAGCATCGTTCGCATGTTGGCCTATTCATCAATTGCACAGGGTGGTTTCATTCTGATGCCACTCGCAGTTGCGGGTGAAACTGGTGTCGCAGAGTCTGCATTGCGCGCAGTCGTTACGTATCTCATTGTGTACGCAGCAACAAACCTTGGTGTCTTTGCTGTCGTTATGGTTGTCGCACGCAAGACACGTAGTGGTGAAATTTCTTCCTACGGCGGCTTGTTCTCATATGCACCTGGCATCGCAACCCTGATGACTATTTTCATGGCGTCGCTCGCCGGTATCCCGCCATTTGGTGGTTGGTTCGGTAAGTTCGCAGCCTTCCAGTCACTTGTTTCGGCTGGAACCACATGGGCCTATGTGCTCGCAATCATTGGCGGTGTGAACTCAGTAGTTGCGTTTGGCTACTACGGCAGCATCTTGCGCGAAATGTGGATGCGCCCAGTACCAGATGGCGACACGTCACCTGTTTCTGTGAAGTCATCACTTGCAGTAGCGCTTGGTATTACAAGCCTTGCGACATTGTTGTTGGGTGTTCTACCTGGCATTGTGATTCACTTCGGTGATATCGCCGGTCTTGCCGGTGCCTTCGGCCGCTGATTCCATACGCGCTGCTATTGCAGCGTCGCAGGGGAGCATTTCGTTCTCTTCGTTCATGGACCTCGCGTTGTATAGCGAGCATGGTTTCTATTCCACAACAGGTCGTGCCGGCCGTCGTGGAGATTTCATCACCTCTGCTGAAGTAGGGCCATTGTTTGGCACAGTCCTCGCACGAGCAATTGATGACGTGTGGAAACGACTGGGGCAACCAGACAATTTTCACATCGTTGAAGTGGGTGCAGGCCCCGGGACACTTGCGCGATCCATTCTTGCTGCAGCACCCGAGTGCTTGAAGAGCGGCACATACATCACCATTGAAACTAGTGCTGCACAGCGTGCGCTTCACCCTGATGGCGTGACATCGACTGACTCAATGCAATCGATAATTGAAAACGGTGTCGTGATTGCCAATGAATTGCTCGACAACATTCCATTTGAATTATGGGTGTATGACGACGGATGGCGCGAAGCGCACGTGATTGCAACTGGCGAAACTTTTTCTGAGATTTTGGTGAATTCACCCGTTCCATCGTTCTTGCCAAGCCGGGCGCCACATGGTTCGCGGGCACCTATTCAGCGTGAAGCTGCGCAATGGTTGGCTGATTCATTATCCACATTGCGTCGTGGGTCAATTATCACCTTCGATTACTTCACACCACTCACCGCCGAAGTTGCATCAATGCCATGGCGTGAATGGTTGAGAACATATGCAAGCCACGAAAAGGGAACGCACTATCTGAAGAACCCTGGCGAGCAAGACATCACAACACAAGTTCTGATTGATCAATTGGCTGCTGTGCGTGAACCTGATGCAGTGCGAACCCAAGCACAGTTTCTTCAGCGTTGGGGCATCAATGAATTAGTTGAAGAAGGCAAGCGGGTGTGGGCAGAACAAGCATCTGCACCCACACTTGCGGCGATAAAAATGCGCAGTCGTATAACGGAAGCCGAAGCATTAGTAGAGGAAACCGGACTCGGAAACTTCACTGTGTTGGAGTGGAATAATCGCTAAGCGATCTGTTTATCGGGCCGGCTAGTAAGCCATGCTCCGATCAGCACCACACACATTCCGACAACTGCAAGCGCAGTGACTTTCTCGTCACGAAACAACAATCCAAGAATTGTTGCAACAACAGGGGTAAAGAAAACTCCGATAACGCCCCGCACTGCGCCGGCGCGCACCATCAACATGCCGTACATCACATATGCAAAACCAGTACCTAAAGCACCAAGCACCAGTAGCGCAAAAAATGCTGACCATGCAAAGTGGCTATCGAATAACGCAGGAATTCCTAGAGGCAAAGAAAAAAGCAGTGCGAAAAGTTCTTGCCACAGCAAAACGGTGAGTGTTCCGTACTTCACTTGCATTTCACGCGACAAAATGCTGGTAAATGCATAACAACACGTTGCAGCTAAAAGAAAGAGCACGCCGTGAATTGATGCGCCTTTGCCATCACCGATACTTCCGAAAGAGATCAACGCGATTCCTGTGAATCCAATAACAACTGCGGTGATGCGGCGAGCAGACGGCATGTTGCGCGTCAAGATAGCTGCAGCAACAACAGTGGTGATAGGAATCGAGCCGTTAATCATGCCGGCTATGGAAGATGAGACTGATTGCTCGGCTAATGGGTACAGATAAAACGGAATCGTCATTGCCACCAGCCCGAGCAGGGCGACGCGCACAATGTCTGATTTGTCGATGTGTTTACGAGCAGCAGGGAAGCAGGCGAGAGCCAGTGCCCCAAAGCCAAGGCGTGCGATAGGCACGACGCCGGTTGCCACATGGTCGATAGCTATGGCAATAAAAAGGAACGAGGCACCCCAGGTGAGAGCAACTGCTGAGGTCATGCCCCATTCCGTTGGCCCGAAATGCTGGGCTGTATCTCGCCCGAGGTTTGACTTTGTCACCTGCTTAGTCTTGCTGTTCGCCATAGGGAACCAGGGCTTCATTTCACTAGTGTTCTAAGGACTAGCTGGGGGTTTCACATGGCAGACAACGATAACCACGACACAATCGATGCTCTTCAATGGGAAAAGCGAACATTTCCGCCGTCCGACGCATTTAAGAAGAACACTCTTGTTGCGGGCACCTTCTTATACGACGAAGCGAATGAAGATTACGAAGCATTCTGGGCACGTCAGGCCAGTGAGCTGGTGTCATGGGATACAGAGTGGGACACCATCTGTGAATGGAAATTGCCCTACAGCAAATGGTTTATTGGTGGGAAACTCAATGTCTCGTATAACTGCCTCGACCGTCACGTCATCGCGGGCAAGGGTGACAAAGTCGCGTTTCATTTTGAAGGTGAACCTGGAGACACTCGCACCATTACGTATTCGCAAATGCTTGATGAAGTACAGAAGTTTGCAAACGTGCTCAAGGGTCTCGGTGTAAACAAAGGCGATCGCGTCAACATCTATTTGCCGATGATTCCTGAAGCAGCAGTTGCCATGTTGGCCTGTGCACGAATCGGCGCAGTGCACTCTGTGGTCTTTGGTGGTTTTTCGTCGCAGGCATTGTCAGATCGCATCAACGATGCAGAAGCCAAAGTTCTCATCACAGCTGATGGCGGGTATCGCCGCGGGGAAGTGTTCCCCCTAAAACCACAAGCAGATGAAGCAGTAGCAAGTACTCCGTCAATTACTGCGGTTGTTGTTGTGAAGCGCGGTGGCAACGCGGTGGACATGCAAGCTGGCCGTGATCATTGGTATCACGAAATCATGGAAACTGCTGATGCAGTGTGCCCACCAGAGCCAATGGATTCTGAACAATTGCTGTTCCTGTTGTACACCTCTGGCACCACAGGTAAGCCAAAGGGCATCATGCACACAACTGGTGGTTACCTGACGCATGTGACGTACACACATAAGTACGTCTTCGACCTGCATCCGGAGACAGATATTTTTTGGTGTACTGCAGATGTGGGCTGGATTACTGGTCATAGCTACATCGTGTATGGCCCGCTCAGCAATGGCGCAACACAAGTGATGTACGAAGGTGTTCCGAACTACCCAGCGAATGATCGCATGTGGGAAATCATCGAAAAATACAAAGTCACTATTTTTTATACGGCCCCCACTGCTATTCGTACGTATATGAAGTGGGGAGTCGAAGAGCCAGCAAAACATGACTTATCGTCACTGCGGTTGCTAGGCAGCGTGGGCGAGCCCATTAACCCCGAGGCCTGGATGTGGTACCACGAGAACATTGGACTCGGAAATTGCCCCATCGTTGATACGTGGTGGCAAACAGAAACTGGCGGCATCATGATTAGCCCGCTACCAGGTGCAACCACCACCAAGCCAGGTTCTGCAACTTTCCCGTTGCCCGGAATTGGTGCAGAACTTCTTGATGACGAAGGGAAAATAGTCACTCATGGGGGCGGCTATCTCACTCTTACTCAGCCATGGCCTGGCATGTTGCGCGGTATTTGGAAAGACCCCGAGCGTTACCAAGATGCTTATTGGTCCCGTTTTGACGGCCGATACTTCGCAGGCGATGGTGCCAAGTTAGATGACGATGGTTATCTCTGGTTGCTTGGTCGAGTGGATGATGTGATGAATATTTCAGGTCACCGTATTTCTACAACCGAAGTGGAAAGTGCATTGGTGTCTCACCCAAGCGTTGCTGAAGCAGCAGTTGTTGGTGCAAATGATGCAACAACAGGTCAAGCGATTATTGCGTATGTCACTCTTGTCGGTGGCATGGAAGTTGATGAACAGATCCTGCGCAATCACGTTGCATCAGAAATTGGTGCAATTGCAAAGCCGAAAACCATCTATTTCACGCCTGATCTTCCAAAGACTCGCAGCGGAAAAATCATGAGACGGTTACTGCGAGATGTTGCTGAAGGCCGCAACTTGGGCGACACAACAACTCTTGCCGATGCAAACGTTGTAAACGAGTTGCAGAAGCGTGCAGCCGAAGCACCTAGCGAAGACTAAAAAATACTGCGGCTAGCTAGTCGCGGAAATTTTCAAATTGCAATGGAACACCAAGGTCTTCACCTTTTAGTAACGCCATCACTGCTTGCAGGTCGTCACGCTTTTTTCCGGTGACACGTACTTGTTCACCTTGCGTTTGGCTAGAGATTCCCTTGCCAGCTTTTTCTTTGATCAGTTTGTTGATCTCGCGTGCCTTGTCAGAAGAGATGCCCACTTTGACTGTGACCACTTGACGCACAGTGTCGCCCGATGCTTGTTCGAACTTGCCCCAGTCGATGCCCTTCAACGACATGCCACGCTTCACAAATTTTTCTTCAAGCAATACGCGTACGGCGCGAGCCTTTTCTTCAGAAATAGTTTTGATGGTGATGACCAGTTCATTTTGGTCAATGGAGGAATCAGTACCTTTGAAGTCAAAGCGCTGAGTCATCTCGCGCTGGGCCTGGTCGACTGCGTTACGCAGCTCTTGGCGGTCGATGTCGGAAACAATGTCAAAAGAAGGCATGGGGTAGAAGGCTACATAGCCCGATATCCTTGCCATTTCATATGGGTCGGTGCCCGAGCGGCCAAAGGGAGCAGACTGTAAATCTGCCGGCACTGCCTTCGAAGGTTCAAATCCTTCTCGGCCCACCATGGCCACGACTGGCTAGTCGTGGCGGGTATGTGACCCCGTCGAAATTCGGCGGGGTTTCATGCTGTCTGGGCCCAAATTAGGAAATTTCGTGCAACAGGCACTGCATGACGGCCACATCGAGCCATTTATTGAATTTTCGGCCGATTTGGCGCTCAATTCCGACTAATTGGAAGCCAAGGTCGGCATGAAGGGCAATAGAACCCTCTGAAAGAGTGGTAATTCGGGCCATCACGGCGTGAAATCCACCATCAGCGGCGGTTTTCAGTAAATGAGAGAGCAAGATTCGACCAATTCCCTGGCGCCCGAGGTTTCGGCGGATATAGATGGAATCCTCCACCGAGGTGCGGTACGCGGCACGTTCCTTATATGGGGACAGGGCCCCGAAGCCAACGACCTCGCCAGCCAGCTCGGCCACATAGACACAAAAGGCTCCCTCGCGGGCTTCTTGCCAGGCCAATTGGTCTTCGAGAGACCGAGGCACCAGGTCAAATGTGGCCGTTTCGTGCTCGACTTCATAGTTATAGATGGCCCGAATCGCCTCAGCGTCAGATGGGGTCGCGTGGCGAATGAGAACTTGTTGCACAGACACAAAACCTAGTGCCGTTCGCCCTCTCGCACCGATAACCTTTTCAGTCCGGCTCGTGGGGGCTTTCTCCACGCGCACGCCCTCTTAGCTCAGTCGGTAGAGCGTTTCCATGGTAAGGAAAAGGTCGTCGGTTCGATTCCGACAGAGGGCTCCGCCATCTGGCTTGCTAGATGGTTGAACGACTATTACGCCATGGCGGCGTAGCTCAGTTGGTCAGAGCATCCGGCTCATAATCGGAAGGTCATCAGTTCGATCCTGATCGCCGCTACGAAAATATAAACATCAAGAAAAAATCCTGCAAGGAGCAGACAATGAGCAAAGCAAAGTTTGAGCGTAATAAGCCACACGTAAACATCGGAACCATGG
>JBBANI010000004.1:0-77397 GCA_040402015.1 Ilumatobacteraceae bacterium | reverse complement strand
ACGAGCGGCCAAAAGTGCCGAGACAGTTGATTTACCTGATCCAATTCCGCCCGTGAGGCCAATCAGAATCATTGTGTGACCGAAGAAATTTCCTAGTCAGCCTCAGCAGCAACTACTGCGTCAGGAGATGGTTGCGCTGTAGGAGCTTCGGATGCAGGTGCTACACCCTCTTCGCCTGGCTGGCCATATTCCTTGTAGTACTCAGCCCATGCAGCTTCACGCTCGGTGTCATCTCCACCGATCCAGTTTCCGTTCTCGTCAACTTCGAACTGGCCCTGGTATTCAGCTGCAAGCTCGCCGCCCTCAGCAGCCTGCTTGACAGAGATAGAAATACGACGGCGCGCAAGATCAAGATCAATAATCTTGACCCACAACTCTTCGCCTGGCGTTACTACTTGTTCAGCAGACTCAACGTGGTGTGTTGACAATTCTGAAATATGAACCAGTCCTTCAATTCCATCGCCCACTTGAACGAATGCACCGAATGGAACGATCTTTGTGATGCGACCGTACACAAGCTGACCAACTTCGTGACTTCCGGCAAATTCTTGCCATGGGTCTTGCTGTGTTGCCTTCAGTGACAAGCTGATGCGCTCGCGACTGAAATCCACTTCAAGAACTTGAACAGTTACTTCGTCGCCGATGTTCACTACTTGCGATGGGTGCTCAACATGCTTCCAAGAAAGCTCTGACACGTGGATGAGACCATCCATGCCGCCGAGATCAACGAAGGCGCCAAATGCGACGACAGATGAGATCTTTCCAGTGCGGATTTCGCCAGGCTTCAAGTTTGTCAAGAAGTCGTCGCGTGTTTCTTTCTGATTCTCTTCGAGGAATGCACGACGTGACAAAACCACGTTGTTGCGATTGCGGTCAAGTTCAATGATCTTTGCATCGATTGGCTGGCCCATGTATGGAGCAAGGTCGCGTACGCGACGAAGTTCTACGAGTGAAGCAGGTAGGAATCCGCGAAGTCCGATGTCGACAATAAGTCCACCCTTAACAACTTCGATGACAGTTCCGTGAACGACTCCGTCTTCTTCCTTCTTCTTCTCAATGTCGGCCCAAGCCTTTTCGTATTGAGCGCGCTTCTTAGAAAGAACGAGGCGACCCTCTTTGTCTTCAAGTGTGAGGATGAGCGCTTCAATGCTTTCGCCGAGCTTTACGACATCATGTGGATTGACATCATTCTTAATCGCCAACTCGCGAGTTGGGATAACGCCTTCAGTCTTGTAACCAACATCAAGCAACACGCCATCACGATCAATCTTGACAACTATTCCGGTAATGAGTTGTCCGTCTTTCAGTTCAACCATTGTGCCTTCGATGGCTTCGGCGAAACTTGGAATATCACGTTCTGTGATTTGCCGTGGTGTGTAATTGTTTTCCGCGTCAAAGGTGCCCATGGCTGCGGAAGTGATGTTGGTATCGGACAAGGAATTATTCTTTCGAAAATGATAGGTAGGAATATCGGTGAGCTTGCCTTAGCAAGCACCTTCCCTTTGGAAAGGCGAAGCAAACGCTATCACCAGATACTCCGGAGTCTCCAAGGACGGCGTTGCCTCGTCATACGACCCTGGCTCGACGCTGAATATGTCCCGCACGTTCATCTGGGCTTTTTCAAGCATTAACCGAAGCTCTCGGGGTGTGTAGCAGCCAGTCCAGAGGTCAACCTCCATCACATCGCCGTTCTGATTACGGACTTCTGTCAATTCATGCGACACACCATTGTCCGCATCAAACTGAGCAGCCTCGAAATACTTCACGGCGAAATAAGCATTGAAGGCAGATAATGCAAGCGCTCCGCCCGGCTTGAGTGCCCGTCTTATCCCCGTCAGAACATCCATATCGTGGCCACTGGCAGTCATGAGACCGAACGCCCCCTGACACAAACAAATCACTGCGTCGAACTCACCGTCAAAAGACATATCTCGCGCATCCATCCGTTCGAATGTTGATCCCGTCGGAGCATTCGTATTTGCCAGATCAATAAAGGTCTGACTGATGTCGACTCCGTGCACCGCGATTCCCCGCCGTGCCAACTCGTGAGCGTGTCGTCCTGGACCACATCCGACATCTAACACACGGTTTCCAGCCCGAAGATTCAACAAACGAACCATGGCGTCAATCTCGTTGATGGTGCCTTTTGTAAATGAGTAACGCAGATACGCAGAACCCATGTGATCCGCAATGGGTTCGAACCAATGTTTTCCAATTGCTTCATCAACCATCAGACAACAATCAACCCTTTGCTGCAGCCCACGTAGCGCCCCACGCAGCATGAACCTCGAAGGGAACACTCAAATCCGCAGCGCCACGCATCGTGTCAATCACGAGGGGGCCAACAACTTCGCGTTCGCTTTCAACAACCTCCACGATAACTTCGTCATGCACCTGCAACACAATTCGGGATTGAAATTCTCCCTTTTCGAGAAGAGCGTCAATTCTCACGAGTGCAATTTTGAAAATGTCAGCAGCGAGACCTTGAATCGCTGCGTTCATTGCTTGTCTCTCACCTGCTTGACGTACCCGGAAGTTGTCGCTTAACAATTCAGGTATCTGCCTGCGGCGACCGAACAAAGTTTCCGTGTACCCGGTCTGACGCGCAGTGTGTATCGCATCGTCCATGTACTGCTTCACATTCGGAAAGGCGGCGAAGTAGGCGGTCAAGATTCCTGACGCTTCGTCAACCCCAATTGCTAAACGTTGGCTCAACCCGTACGCCTCCATGCCGTACGCAAGACCATAAGAGACCATCTTGGCCTTTGACCGTTGATCATGGGTCACGTCTTCTGCCTTCACGCCAAACACGCGCGCAGCCGTTGCTTGGTGGATATCTTGCCCTGCGGCAAACGCTCCGACGAGGCCAGGGTCATTCGCGAGATGTGCAATGCAGCGAAGTTCGATTTGGTTGTAGTCAGCGACCAGCAAAGAACTTCCCTCTTTGGCTACAAAAGCTGTGCGAAAGACTCGGCCTTCATCAGTACGCACCGGAATATTGTGCAAATTCGGCTTATCACTACTGAGTCGACCAGTTCGCGCCACAGTCTGATTAAACGTTGCGTGAATACGATTATCAGCGGCGACTTCGCCTAAAAGACCTTCTCCATATGTGGAACGTAACTTCTCTACCTCGCGATAACGAAGGAGAGGGTCAATAAACTCGGGCCACTGGTCACGAATCTTTTCCAACGTCGCGGCATCAGTACTGAAACCGGTCTTTGTCTTTTTCCCGGGTGACAGACCGTGCTCGGTGTACAAAATCTCACGCAATTGCGTGGGTGAATTCAGATTAAAAATTCGTCCCGCTATGCCATGCAACGTTTGTGTGAGTTCTACCGTTTCAGCGGTCAAACGGTCACGAATGCTTTCCAGTTCCTTTCGGTCAACTGCAATTCCAACGTGCTCCATCTTCGCAAGAACACGGACCAACGGATTCTCGATGTCGGCATACAAAGATTCGTTGTGAATTGCTTCCAGTTGTTGTGTAATCACTGGCTCAATTAGAGACGTAAAAAAAGCCTCTTCGGCGCACGCTCTGACGGCATCGTCGGTGCCGGCGAAATCGAACTGGCCGTCTGACTCTGAAGAAGTTGTTGGTTCACGTCCCAACACATCTATTGATACAGCGGCTAGCGAATAACTAGATCGAGACGGGTTGACCAAATACGAAGCTATTGCAGTGTCGATTGACAAGTGAAGAAGATCAACAGAATCGTTTAGCAATGCACGCATCAATGGTTTCGCGTCATGACAGACGATCGGAGTCCCTGAATTCAGCACACTGACGACGTCACTGTTAAGCAGTAGCTCTCGTGGCACATACAACACTGACCCGGACGCCTTGTCAGTCACTACCGCTAATCCAGAAACGATGGAGCGTCCTGGTTCGCCATCAAAGTGCGAAGCAATTACGAAAGATTGGAGTTTGCTCAGAACCATCACAACTTGATTGACAGAATCTGCAATCGTTACTTGGCCCAACACTTCAATTGACTCCGGAACCACCACGCCTGCTGCTACTGGTACAGCATCGCCTCGTGTTTCCCAGTTCAAGGACTTCGAAACATCTGACAGACGCTTTGCCATTGTCTTGAATTCTAAGAATTCAAACATGCGCGCCGCTCCAGAAAGATCGGGATTCGGAGCAAGTTCATTCAGGTTCACTTCGAGCGGAACATCACGTCGCAGAATCATCATCGCTGCATTTCGTTTCACCCGATCACCATGCTCAACAAGACCAGCTTTGAGTTTTGGAGTTTGAGCCTCTGCAGCAGCGAGAACTCCGTCGATGTCTCCATATTGATTGATCAACTTTGCTGCAGTCTTCTCGCCTACCCCGGGAATTCCTGCCAAGTTGTCACTTGGGTCTCCCCGTAACGCTGCATAATCGGCATATTGAGCAGGCGTGACTCCGGTTCGCTCAAGAATTCCTGCCTCGTTGTACAACGCGTAATCACTGACGCCACGCTTGTTGTACAAGACACGAATGTGTGGATCGCGCACCAGTTGATAACTATCTCGATCGCCGGTAACAACGATGAGATTGTGCCCTGCTTGTTCGGAATGTTCGGCAACTGTCGCAATTAGGTCGTCGCCTTCGAAACCAGCCTTCTCCCACCAGACAACCCCGAGAACATCGAGCAGTTCCCGAATCATTCCCAATTGTTGGATCAAAATATCAGGAGCCTTTTCACGCTGCGCCTTGTACTCAGGAATTGCATCGTGTCGGAAAGTAGGTTCAGGTCTATCAAAGACCACGACAACGCCATCTGGTTTGTGATCGCGCATCAATGTCAACAACATCGTGGTAAAGCCATACACCGCGTTCGTTACTTGACCACTTGCATTAGCCATATCGTCTGGTAGCGCATAGAACGCCCGATACGCCAATGAGTTGCCATCAAGCGCCATGATCAACATGGAGAAATTCCCTTCACTATTCGGGACGCAGATCGCCAGCGATAACCATGTCAGCAACTGCCTTCATGGTGGCTCGGTGATTCATAGCTCCGCGCTGAATAAACCCGTACGCATCAGATTCAGACATCGAGCACTGATCAATCAGAATGCCTTTAGCGCGATCAATTGATTTACGAGTCTCCAGTTGTTCTTCCAGAGCATCAACTTCTCCGTTCAATGCCTGCATTTCACGGAAGCGAGCAATAGCAACCTCAATAGCCGGCACAAGGTCAGTCTTCTGAAACGGTTTCACTAAATAGGCCAGTGCGCCCGCATCACGTGCCTGTTCAATTACTTCACGCTGGCTAAATGCCGTCAGGACCAGAACACCGCAGATGCGATCTTTCGTTATCAGCCGGGCGGCTTCAATGCCGTCCATGCCCGGCATCTTGATATCGAGAATTGCGAGATCGGGCCGAAGTTCGCGAACAAGGTCGACAGCTTTATCGCCACGGCCAGTTTCGCCCACAACTTCGTAACCCTCTTCTTCGAGGGTTTCTTTCAAGTCAAGACGAATGATGGCCTCGTCCTCAGCAATGACTACACGAATGCTCATGCGCTTGGCTCCTTCATACGATCTAGAAGACTATTCATCCGGCGTTCCAGATCAGCCAATTCAGCAACGATCTGCTGATGGTGACGTTGAATGACATCTGCATGCTTCTTTGCCTCACGATACTCAAAAGCCGCTGCAGGGGTTTCGGACACAAGTGCACGAAGCGACTTCTCATCGGCTTCATCGACAACATGACTCATCTGGTCCGACACCACACGAAGTTCTTCAGAGAGTTCTCGCATTCGTGCTGACACTTGGGACAGACGGCGTTGCAGTAGTCGATGTCCCATAACCTTCAGTGTATGGATTGCCTGGGTGCCCGAGGTGGGACTCGAACCCACACGCCCTTTCGAGCAACGGATTTTGAGTCCGTCGCGTCTGCCATTCCGCCACTCGGGCCAGGGCCGACCATGGTATCGGCACTTCTCTTCAGAGCCTTACTAATGAGTAGTGCGCATTGCCATGAACACGCCGTCTAAGGTTTTCTCAGTGCTTGCCTTTACATTCCCCGGTCAAGGGTCGCAACGACCCGGCATGGGGCGACCTTGGACCGATTCCGAAAGTTGGGAACTCGTTGATGAAGCCTCTGAGGTAGCTGGCCGTGATGTTGCCTCGCTCCTGTTAGATGCTGATGCAGAAACCCTGCGAGATACCCGCAATGCGCAACTCACCACATTTGTTTCAAGCCTCATGGTCCTTGACGCTGTTGAACGATTAGGAATTGAACCAAGTTTTTGTGCTGGTCATAGTTTGGGTGAATACACCGCCCTTACCGCAACAGGAGCTTTGTCTTTCGATGATGGCGTTCGTCTAGTTGTTGAGCGAGCAGATGCCATGCACGAGGCAGGTCTCGCGTCCCCTGGAACAATGGCTGCAATTCTTGGGCTTGACGATGACCTTGTGGAAGTGGCATGTCGTCGCGCAGACAGTGACGTATGGGTTGCAAATTTCAATGCTCCTGGTCAAGTGGTCATCGCTGGATCGCCCGCTGGTGTTGCAGCAGCAGGCGCCGTGGCAAAAGAACTCGGCGCAAAGAAAGTGATGCCGCTGCAAGTGTCTGGCGCGTTCCACACTCCGTTTATGACAGCGGCCCGCGATCGACTTCGAATTGCGATTGCAGCTGCCAGTCCCCGAGACACAGAAGTTCCCGTTGTCTCCAATGTTGATGCTGCATTGCACGATGCAGGTGAAGAATGGTCATCACTTCTGTCTGCGCAATTATCAAACCCGGTTCGCTGGAAACATTGCTTGTTGACCCTCTCTGAAGCTGGCGTGACAGGTTTTGTAGAGTTGGGCCCAGGTGGGGTTCTTACAGGAATGGCCAAGCGCACTGTCCAATCTGCTCGAACAATTAGCGTTGCGACACCCGACGAACTAGACAAGCTCATCGAATGGGTCGATGCATCTGCCCCATTGGCAGCAGGTCAACACGAAGGCGAACACCTTTTCGCGGTTGAACGTCTTGTCGTTAGTCCGTCAGCCGGAGTCTTTACACCGTTTGGCAACATCTCAAACGGCACCTCGATTGAAGTGGGTCGCCTCATTGGACATGTCGGCGAAACAGAGGTACGTTCGCCATTTGCGGGAATAATTCAGAGTTACATTGCAGTTGAAGGTGAACGTGTGACATCACGCCAGCCCATTGCATGGTTGCGTACAAAGTAACTACGAGAAGAACGCAGGAACACATGCCTCAAATTCCAGACAACGTTCGCGGCGCACGCTTTATCGGCTGGGGCACATCTCTCGGCCATACGACTGTCACCAATGACGATCTTTCAAAGACCATGGACACGAATGACGAATGGATTCGAGAGCGAACCGGCATCATTCGCCGGCATATCGGTGGCTCGACTGCGGAAATGAGTATTGCCAGTGGTCGTGATGCCATTGAGATGGCAGGAATTGATCCGTTATCTATCGATGCTCTCGTTCTTGCCACGACAACTCCCGACCGCACTGTTCCTGCAACTTCTGCAACTGTGCAGCACGCACTCGGTCTGCGGTGCGGAGCGTTTGATGTCAACGCAGCATGTTCGGGTTTTGTATACGCGATGATTACCGCTCACGGTCTTATCGCGATGGGCTCACAACGCGTACTGGTAATCGGAACCGACAGCTTGTCGCGAATCGTTGATTGGACCGATCGCAATACAGCGATACTTTTTGCAGACGGCTCGGGAGCTGCGATTCTGGAACGCACAACTGGGCATGGCCAATTGCTCGGATGGGATCTTGATGCCGATGGCAGTGCAGAGGAAATTCTCTATAGCGAAATCGGTGGCTTTGTCCATATGGATGGCAAAGAGGTGTTTCGACGCGCCGTACGCATCATGGTTGACAGTGCGCAAAAATCAATGGCTGCTGCAAGCATCACTGCAGACCAACTATCTGTAGTGGTTCCACATCAAGCGAACATTCGCATCATCACGTCAGCGTGCGACAAACTTGGAGTTCCCATGGAAAAGGTTGCAGTTGTCGTTCACGAAACAGGCAATACTTCTTCTGCATCTATTCCCCTTGCATTGTTTGGTGATTTTGGACAGGTGAAGGCCAAAGATGGTGACTTGGTTCTCATGGTCGGTTTCGGTGCAGGAATGACTGCTGCGAGCGCTGTCGTTAGGTGGGGCGCACAATGAGCAGAGTTGTCTTGATTACTGGAGGTTCGCGCGGAATCGGCCTTGCTTGCGCTGAACGTTTTGCAGCACTCGGAGACAAGGTTGCAATCACATTCAACACGACTCCCCCGCCGTCACAATTCTTTGGTGTGAAGTGTGACATCACAGACACTGATCAAGTAAACGCTGCATTCACTGCTATAGAAGAGCACTTTGGGCCTGTAGAAATTCTTGTTTCAAATGCCGGAGTTACGAAAGACACTCTGTTGTTGCGAATGAGTGAAGCTGATTTCTCATCTGTTATCGACGCGAACCTCACCGGAACGTTTCGTGTCGTTAAGCGAGCAACGCAGGGCATGTTGCGCGCGCGCAAGGGGCGCATCATTCTGATGTCGTCCGTTGTTGGATTGCTGGGTTCAGCAGGTCAAGCAAACTACGCGGCATCTAAAGCAGGGCTAGTCGGGTTCGCACGTTCTCTCGCAAGAGAACTCGGTTCTCGCAGCATCACAGTGAATGTTGTCGCTCCAGGGCCAGTCGAGACTGATATGACAGCAGGTCTCGGCCAGGACAGACGTGACCAACTCACTAGCGCTGTACCTCTTGCCCGCATGGCAACTCCCGACGAAATCGCGGGAGCCGTTGTGTTTCTTGCTGGACCAGACGCGGCCTACATCACTGGGGCAATTCTGCCCGTTGATGGTGGGCTCGGCATGGGTCACTAGTCACCTACACAGCCCCAAAATTGTAAAAGGCTGATTTAAGGTCCCCTCTGTGCGAAACTAGAAGTCCGAACAAGGAGAAACACCCCATGGATCAAGAACTTTTTAGCCGCTTTGTTAAGTGCGCAGTAGAGACCCTTTCAGTTGACGCGTCGCAGGTCGTCCCCACCGCTAGCTTCGCAGAAGACCTGGATGCTGATTCACTCGACGTCGTTGAACTAGTCATGGCACTTGAAGAAGAATTCGGCATTGAAGTGCCAGAAGAAGACCTCGCAGAAGTAAAAACTGTTGGTCAAGCGTTCGACGTCATCGTCGCCAAGCTGTAACCAGAGACTTCTCACACCATGAAGGGCGTCGGACACCGCGTTGCCATCACAGGTCTCGGAGTCGTTGCTCCGTGCGGTATCGGAAAAGAAGCGTATTGGAATGGTCTTATGGGACCCGGAATTACCAAAACACGTTCTCTTGAGATAGCAGACTGGGATCCACAGCCGTATTTCGATTCTCCGAAGGATGCCCGCCGAGCCGACCGTGTAGAACAACTTGCTCTTGCTGCTGCAGCAGAGGCATTCGCACAGACCGGATCATTAAATGTTGACCCATCGCGTTTCGGAACCATCTTTGCCACAGGCATTGGTGGGCTTCACACGCTCGAAGAGCAAGTTCTTCTTCGTGCAGAAAAAGGCGACCGCAGAGTCTCCCCATTTCTTGTGCCCATGATGATGGCAAATGCCTCTGGCGCAGCGATCTCGATGAAATACGGACTGCAAGGTCCGAACGAAACAATTTGTACTGCATGTGCTGCAGGTACGCACGCCATTGGTTATGCCGCACGTCTAATTGCATGGGGACGTTGTGATGCAGTTGCAACCGGCGGATCAGAATGTGCAGCCACTCTCACGTCTCTTGCCGGGTTCGGCAACATGACCGCACTGTCTTCTACAGGTGCGTCTAAACCATTCGACTCAACACGCGATGGTTTCGTGATGGGCGAAGGAGCGGCAGTCTTTATTCTTGAACGCTATGACCTTGCGGTCGCTCGGGGAGCGACAATCCTTGGTGAAATCTTGGGCTCTGCCAGCAACGCAGATGCACACCACATCACTGCGCCTGCTCCAGGCGGCACTGGAGCCATCGCCTGCATGAATCTTGCACTTGAAGACGCAGGAATATCTGCAAGCGATATCAAACTTGTCAATGCTCACGGAACCTCAACACCACTCAACGATGCTGCAGAAGCAACAGCTATGACTCATGTCTTTGGACCGGGCGCGGTAGCCGTCACTAGCGGCAAAGGCGTAACGGGTCACGCTCTTGGTGCTGCAGGCGCTCTTGAGGCTGCCCAAGTAGTTCTCTCCATGCAACACAAATTGATTCCACCAACAGCAGGAACTACTGAACTTGACCCGACAATGACTATTGACTTAGTTATGGGTGCTGCCCGTCCATGGGTTCCGGGCCCAACTATTTCAAACAACTTTGGTTTCGGCGGTCACAACGGTTCAGTCATTATCGGCCCACCCGACTAATTACTTTTCGTTTCGTCAGATTATTTATCGACAAACACAAACATCAAGTCGCATTCACATGCCACCTTGCCGTTCAACAACGCACGTCCAGACCCTTTGCCACCGCGTGCGCTGATGTGCCCGAGCGTTGCTTGTAGTTCCAACTCATCACCTGGACCCACCTGACGTCGGAATCGAGCACCATCAAGTCCACCGAAAAGTGGAAGCTTTGATTGATGCAATGGGTCGGTCAGTAACGCGTAGGCACCCAACTGAGCTATCGCTTCACACATCAAAACACCTGGCAAGGTTGGCCGTCCAGGGAAATGTCCCGGGAAGAACCATTCATCTCCAGTCAGTTTCCAATGGCCTATGGCCGTCAGGCCAACTTCTAGAGTCGTTACGCGATCGATAAAGAGAAATGGAGGACGATGTGGCAGGACATCAATCGGCGCAGGAAACGCGCTCACTTCCTCAGCGCCTTCAACAGATTGGCTGGAGTATCAGCAGGAGAAATCTTGTACCACGCATGAAGCACGACTCCCTCTTGAATCAGAAACGCCGAACGAACGATGCCCATGTATTTCTTTCCGTACATGGACTTCTCTTTCCACACGTCAAAGGCTTCGGCAACTGAATGTTCCGTATCTGCAAGCAGAGTGAAACCAAGTTCGTATTTGTCGTCAAACTTCTTCTGTTTCTCGGATTTGTCTGGGCTAATTCCGACAATCACAGTGCGACCTATGTCGTCCTTAATGTCCCGCAGTCCGCATGACTGAGTCGTGCAACCAGGAGTGTCGGCTTTCGGGTAGAAGTAGACAAGAACCTTCTTCTTGCCTAACGAAGCAAGTGAAAACTTCTTGCCGTTTTGATCGAGTAGATCAATCTTTGGTGCTTTGGAACCGTCAGTCAGCATGCTGTAACGGTAGTTCTTTCACTGCAGAGGTTTACGCATTCCATGGCCAAAAAATCCCTTTTCCGGCCGGGCATGTGCGTGGTAATGGTCAGGGATAGTGCGCATGTCGTCATCAATTCGCATTTCAAACGTAAAGAACTCAGAGACAATCCCTGACAACCTCTCGTGAAGGCGAGCCTTTATTTCGTCACTCGGGAAAGCGTTGTGCTCGCGCCACACCACCATTGGCACTGAACAGCTCTCACATTCGGCAATCCAGCATTCCTCATCTTCGTAGAACCACTCAGACATCTTGGCTGCTTGACACAGCTCACAGATTCCTTCGCCGAAGATGTTTACCATGTGGCACCATCGAGAGCGCTACGCACTTCTGCGACGAACAATCCAACAGCTTCCGAGCCACCATCCATCATTCGGTTAACAACTGATGCGCCCATGATTACTCCATCGGCAACTCGACTTGCCTCTACTGCTTGCGCCGCATTTGAAACACCAACACCGATCAGCACTGGCTTGTTCGTAATCTTTTTCACTCGCGCTGCAAGAATGGTGGCTGTTAATGCCAATTCTGCGCGTTCACCCGTGACCCCAAGTAGACCCACGGAATACACAAATCCTCGCGCACGCTCTGCAACGCGAGGCAGACGATTATCCGGTGCTGTGGGCGCTGCAAGCATCACAGTTTCGATTCCTGCTGCGTCTGCCGCTGCGCACCAATCCCTTGCTTCTTCAAGAGGAAGGTCGGGCACAATGGCCGCAGATACTCCAGCTGCAACAAGATCGTTTGCGAAACGTTCGTGTCCTGCGTGAAACACGGTGTTGTAGTAACACATCACAGCTAACGGAATGCCGACATCAAGAGTACGTATTTCCTGAAATATTGAAACCGGAGTAGCTCCACCTTCTAATGCAATCTGTGACGCTTGCTGAATTACAGGGCCGTCCATCACTGGATCAGAAAATGGGATACCAATCTCGATCGCATCAGCGCCATTAGCTGCGCACGCACGCACAGAATCGACCCAACCCGGATATCCGCCTGTGATGTACGGAACAAGACACTTGCCGCCACTATCAATTCGAGTACGCAATGTGGCTTCAAGCCGACCCGTCATGCGAGGTCATTCAGGATTGACATCATCTGGCCCACATCCTTGTCGCCGCGACCAGAAAGGTTCATCAGAACAGTCTTTCCTTGCATGTTCTTTGCTTCGCGGCTGATCCACGCCATTGCATGAGCGCATTCAAGCGCTGGAATAATTCCTTCTGCTCGTGACATCAATTGAAAACCGGCAATCACTTCGTCATCTGTAACGGTCGGATACTCTGCACGACCAATTGACGCAAGATACGAATGTTCTGGTCCAACGCCCGGGTAATCAAGTCCAGCCGAGATGCTGTGAGCCTCGGCGACTTGGCCGTATTCATCTTGCATCAAGAAACTCTTCATTCCGTGCACAACACCTGGTTGACCGCGAGACACCGCTGCACCGCCAGCAGGTTCCACGCCGATCAATCGAGCAGGAGTGTCAATGAAGCCAGAGAAGATTCCCATTGCATTAGAACCCCCACCAACACATGCCACAACGAAATCAGGTGAGGTACCGGTCGCATCATTCATTTGCTCGAAAGCTTCGTCACCAATTACTCGGTGAAACTGTCGAACCATGAACGGGTACGGATGAGGACCCATAACAGAACCGAGGCAATAGTGAGTGGTCTCTACGGAAGCAACCCAATCACGCATGGCTTCATTAACAGCGTCTTTCAAGGTTCTGCTTCCTGATGTCACCGCCTCAACTTCAGACCCCAACAAGCGCATACGGAACACATTCAACTCTTGGCGAGCGATATCGACTTCGCCCATGTACACCTTGCATTCGAGCCCGAGTAGTGCTGCGGCCGTAGCCGATGCAACGCCGTGCTGACCAGCCCCGGTCTCAGCGACTATTCGCTTCTTACCCATGCGCTTGGCCAATAACACTTGTCCGAGAACGTTATTAATTTTGTGTGACCCGGTGTGATTCAGATCTTCGCGTTTCAAAAAAAGACGAATACCTAATTGTTCGCTCAAATTATGGCACTCGGTAATCATGCTCGGACGGCCCGCGTATTCGCGTAACAACTGATCAAGATCGGCACGGAACAACGGATCGTTCCATGCATCTGCAAACGCTGCTTCCAACTCTTGACATGCTGGGACCAAGGTCTCGGGAACATAGCGGCCCCCGAATTCACCAAAACGTCCGTCGGAACCTGGGGTCTGTAAAATCGACATCTTCCTATTCCACCACGCGATAGTCGAAATCACATCACCAATTGGTGCGACATGTCATTCGTCACGCCAGTCATACGGCACAAAATCGCCACCGTCGTATTCTGCAGGTGCGGCCGACTTGGCATTTTCAATAAATCGCTTCATCAGGATGGGGTCTTTACTTCCATGGCTTGACTCCACGCCGCTACTGACGTCCACGCCCCATGGCCGAACGATGGCTATTCCGGTGGCTACGTTCTCAGGAGTGAGTCCCCCAGCAAGGATTAGGTGAAGCCCCTCAGGCAACTCTGCAGCCATCTTCCAGTCAAATACCGCCCCCGAACCTGGCTCAGGCGCATCAACCAAAATCAGTTTTGTTCCAAATTCATCTGCGCGAGATGCATCTACTGTTCCGGCAGATACTGCCTTGATAACGGTACGGACATGCAGTGACACTGCAGCTACATCAGCCGGGCTTTCATGTCCGTGAAGCTGAGCCGCTTTAACACCGCTTGATTGCACCAGTTCAATGACACGTCTCGGGTGCTCATCGCGAAACACCCCTACAGTCAAAATTTCAGGCGGAATACGCCGTGTGATGTCATAGACCTTCTGAACTGCAACTTGACGAACCGATGGCGCAAAAATAAAGCCAATCGCATCAGCTCCTAAAGCGACAGCTAGAAGCGCGTCGTCCTCATTTGTTATGCCACAGATCTTTACGAACATGACCTAACGGTAGTCCTGCCGTGATGGACGACTGAGCCTCTTACTCGACACACAGTTCCGTCAGAGCGGCTTCAGGGTTTTGTGACATCACCAAGTGCTCCCCTACCAAAATCGCGTCATAGCCAGCAGCTTTCAGAGCAATCGCATCTTCGCGCCCACGCACCCCAGATTCAGCCACCTTGACCACATTGTCAGGAATAAGTGGCGCCATTCGCACGGCACGGGCTTGATCAACTGCAAAAGTGACAAGGTCGCGCTGATTGACGCCGACCATAGTTGCGCCGGCGCCCATGGCGACATCAAGTTCTGTCTCATCGTGCACTTCAACCAATGCATCAATGTCCACTTCGCGACACAGTTCAAGAAAGGACGACAACTCCGCAGGCGTGAGAACAGCAGCAATCAGTAGCACGCAATCAGCACCCATGATTCGAGCATCACAGACATCACGAGCATCAACGGTGAAGTCTTTCCGAATGACAGGAACACTGCACGCTGCACGTGCTTTCTGCAAATCACTAACGGAACCGCCGAAATGATTACTGTCTGTCAATACCGACAAGCATGAAGCCCCGCCTCGTTGGTACTGCGCTGCCAATTCAGCCGGATCCAGGTTTGCATTCAAGTCACCTTTTGAGGGCGACCTGCGCTTGATTTCCGCAATCACAGCTAGATGAGGCATGGCACGAATACTGGACGCAAACCCACGGGTGGGAACACAACTTTTTGCCTCAGCTAACAATTCGTCAAACAAACGAGTGTCATTATGTGCGCGCTGGCGATGCCATGCGACAATGTCATCAAGGTACGTGTGCGTCATGTTAAATCTGCACTCGTACCTGACGGGTTAGAGACCCTTGCCGCCAAGTGGAGTGAGGAAGATCATTTCCGGGCGTCCACCCATAAGCGGTGCAAGAGCCTTTCCAAATGGACCGAACCAATCAGCCGTCATGTGCGCATTCATCGCGTCATGATTTTCATAAATCTCATAGATCCACAAAACATCAGCATTTGAAGCATCAGCATGAAGCACGTACATACGAGTACCAGCTTCTTTGTTTACATGTTCGAATGCAGCCTTAAACGCTTCAGCGAGTTCGGCACCTTTTCCTTCAGCAGCGGGAAGTTTTGCTAACAATGCAACTGTGCTCATGATGAACCATTCTTTCTGGCGCAACGCCAATCTGTTGTGACGATATTACACGTCACCAACGCTGGCCTAAAAGCCAAGAATCAATGTGATTTCGGAAAGCAGGCTCGAGATCGGCACTCGTACTTGTTCAGTTGAGTCACGATGGCGGATTGTGACGGCATTGTCTTCCAGAGAATCAAAATCGACCGTGATGCACAGCGGCGTACCGATTTCGTCTTGGCGGCGATAGCGACGTCCAATTGCTTGAGTTTCGTCGTAATCACACATATATCGCTGAGACAAGGTTCCATAAATCTCGCGAGCAAGCGGGGTCAAAGTATCTTTCTTTGACAAAGGCAAGACAGCCACCTTGTATGGGGCAAGGCGTGGGTGTAAGCGGAGCACTGTACGAGGTTCATCATTCACAACGTCCTCGTCATATGCAGCCAATAGGAATGCTGCCATTGTGCGGTTCGCTCCTGCAGCCGGTTCGACAACGTACGGGATATACCGCTCATTCGTGGCCTGATCGAAGAAATCGAGCTTTTGCCCTGAAGCATTGGAATGTTGAGTGAGATCGAAGTCAGTACGTTGTGCGATTCCTTCCAATTCTCCCCACCCCCATGGGAACAAGAATTCAACATCGCTGGTGCCGGCCGAATAGTGAGACAACTCATCAGCATCATGAGCACGAATGCGCAACATCTCTGCAGGAATGCCCAGCTCGATGTACCAATCAAGACGTGCTTTGCACCAATACTCGTACCACTTCGGACCGTCAGCTGGCGGAACGAAAAATTCCATTTCCATTTGTTCGAACTCGCGAGTTCGAAAGATGAAGTTTCCTGGGGTAATTTCGTTTCGGAAACTCTTTCCTACTTGTGCAATACCAAACGGTGGACGCTTACGACTCGTTTGCAACACATTCGCGAAATTCAAGAACATTCCTTGTGCAGTCTCCGGACGAAGATACACATCTGCACCAGATCCTTCGACAGGGCCAGCAGTGGTCTTAAACATCAAGTTGAAAGCACGTGACTCGGTAAAGGCACATCCCTTCATCCCCTGCGGGCAATCCCGAGTCTCAATGTGGTCCTCACGAAAACGTCTCTTGCATACGGTGCAATCAACAAGAGGGTCTGAAAAGTTCTCTAAGTGGCCGGATGCTTCAAAAATTTGTGGCGGGCCAAGGATGGCCGCGTCGATAAGAACAGTGTCATCGCGTTGCTGCACCATGGTGCGAACCCACGCTTCTTTGACGTTACGCAGCATCAACGACCCGAGTGGGCCGTAGTCATACGACGAGCGAAACCCTCCATAAATTTCAGCACTAGGAAAAACGAATCCGCGGCGCTTACACAGATTGACAATCTGATCGAGATCTTTAGCTGGCATAGTCTCTCAGCCTACAAGTGACGGTCGAACACTCCGAGGCTTCGTAGTCGTCGTTCAAGATGAGATTCCATTGCTTCCATCGCCAATTGACTGACTTCATGTACCGCAGGAGACTCTGGCAGCGCAAGCGCTTCATTCATCCGACCGCCGAGCACCATTCGCAAAATATCGAGTGCCTGGGACGAAATAGGAACACCTGATCTACACGCGGCGCAATGGCCGCCGCCTTCGAGCACGTCAAAGGAAACAATATTTCCGGTCTCCCCACAACGAACACATGAGTCAATCTGAGGACCATGGCCTTCAATAGTCAAAAGACGCCAATAAAAAGCACCCAACATCAATGGCGAATGCCTTTCATTGAGCGCATGTAAAGCCCGAGACAGCACTTCATACAAATGCGGCACAGGCTCTCGATCAGGAGTCAACTTGTTGATTGCCTCCAACATCGACAGCCCTTGATTCAGTCGGTCAAAATCAGTGCGAAGCGCAGAATGAGTGTGCAGAAGTCGTACTTCAGAAACTGTGTCTAAGTCTTTGCCTGATCGGAGAGACACATCAACATGACTCATGGGTTCTAATCGCGCACCGATTGATGATTTAGTTTTACGAACGCCCTTTGCTACAGCGCGAACCTTGCCGTGCTCTTGTGTCAGTAAAACAACAACCCGATCTGCTTCGCCAAACTTGTGGGAACCCAATACGACAGCGTTGTCTCGGTACGTGCTCACGAATCGAGCCCACCAAAACGCCGATGACGCCGATTGAAATCATCAATGGCAAGTTCCAAATGATTTGCAGTGAAAGCAGACCAATCGAGATCAATAAATACAATCTCGCAATACGCCAATTCCCAGACCATCGATTCCGGCATACGATCAGGGGGTCCGAGAACGAGCACCAAATCAGCATCTTGAGTAGCAGGTGCCAGCAGTGCACGAGTCAGAGCGTCTTCATCAATGCTGTCTGGATCAATTCCTTGTAGACGCATTGATTCGACGACCGATGCAAACCTGCGATGTCCATCTGAGGACGGGTCAACGATGATGCTTTGCTGTGCAGTGCGATGCCATACATACCGCTCGCTGTATCCGACATTTTCGAGAACAACTTTTCCCGTCTTCAGCAATTCCTCAGAGAACCTCACCGCTTTATCTACAGTTAATTCACTCCCGTGATGTGGCAACAAGGTAACCCAGTGCGCTCCACTGCTCTTTACGCCGGCAGCCAAAGCGTCTAAGCGATGGGTCCACTCTGCTGTAGACATTTCTGCCCATTGAGCAGGGGTGCCTCCAGAAACGACCACATGATCAAGTCCGGGAAATGGTGGCGAAACACTATGGGGCACACAACAGTCTCCCACGCACCCGCCTCTCACACTGTTGCACGGCAATGTGGCGCATGGAGAAACTAGGGTGCAGGTGCCATGAATGTCTCTGCTACACCCAAGCCAATCCACGTGGCCTGCATTATGGATGGCAATGGCCGTTGGGCTAGCCGCAAAGGATTACCGCGTACAGACGGACATACTGCCGGAGAAGAAGCCCTTGCCGGCGTAGTTCGGGCATGTGCTCACCGGTCTGTTGGCTGGCTCACGGTGTTCGGATTCTCCACGGAAAACTGGGTACGCCCTCGCACCGAGGTACGCCATATTTTGTCCCTCCACCGCAAACTATTCGGCCGCATCAATGAGATGAACGAAAACAATGCGCGTACCCGCTGGATCGGACGCCCATTTACTGAACCTGGCGCTCGAACACCCGTCTATGTTCAAAAAGCCATTCGCAAAGCAATTGCAGATACTGAACACAACACAGGTCTTGTTGTCACGGTGGCTTTTGATTACGGAAGCCGAGCAGAATTGGTTCGCGCAACACAACGCGCCATTGCCGCTGGTGCTGTTACAGCAGACAGCATTACCCAGAACTTGTACGACCCTTCCATGCCAGCCGTACACCTTTTGGTGCGAACCTCCGGCGAGTCTCGAATCTCAAACTTTATGTTGTGGCAAATCACTGGTAGCAAAGTGTTTTTTACCGAACGCACATGGCCAGATTTCGATGCCGCTGAACTTGATCTGGCTCTTGCTGCATACGCCACTGGCGTCTCATTATGAGCCGCTCACTTGCTGGCACCGCATCCATTGAAGCCCTACGCACTGTCACTTCGTCGTTCGAAGGAGCCGAAGAGCGTCAAGGCCAAATTGATATGGCATACGCCATCGCCGAAACCCTTGCCGCCGGACGTTCAATAATCGTTCAAGCCGGAACCGGAACCGGAAAGTCACTCGGATATCTCGTACCTGCTCTTCTCAACGGAAAAAAGACTGTCGTTGCCACTGCTACAAAAGCGTTACAAGATCAATTGAATCGCAATGACTTGCCTCTTCTTTCGAAACACCTGGGTATTGATTTTTCTTGGGCCGTAGTCAAGGGTCGCAACAACTATGTCTGCCGTCAACGCATCAATGAACTCAGTGAAACTGCAGGACAGTTGGAATTCGAAGAAGTGTCAGGGCCAACCAAGCGCGAGATCGAAACCATCGTCAAGTGGGCCGGCAAAACTCGTACCGGTGACTTTGAAGAATTGCCAAGAGTTCCAAGCGAGCGAGCCCGCATTGCGGTCTCAGTAAGTAGCGACGAGTGTCCAGGAAAGCAGAAATGCCCAGTGGGTAATGATTGCTTTGCCGAAAAGGCCCGCGATGCAGCAGCAGCAGCAGATGTGATCGTTGTCAACCTCCACATCTATGGGCTTCACATAGCTAGTGGCGGTTCACTCCTTCCCGAACACGAAGTAGTCATTTTTGACGAGGCTCACCAATTGGAATCTGTCATGAGCGACACAGTTGGTGTGCAACTTGGTTCGGGACGCTTCACCTCTCTTGCATCAGCCGTGCGAAAAGTCATTGCAGACCCCACCGTCACTAGTGCTCTCGAATCCCAGGGAGTACGTCTCACGCAGGCTCTTACTCCCATGTCCGGATTGCGACTTTCTAATCCAATGCCAACATCAGTGACAGAACCATTGGCGCTGGCGCGCATCGAAATCAACTCAATTCTGGGCGCGTTGCGTGGCATCACAACAGATAACGAATCTACGCAACAAAAGAGTTACAGAGCACAAACTCAGGCCACACGACTCGCAGAAGCACTCGACCTCGCGCTCGGCACAATTCAGGGTTACGTTGCGTACGTAGAAGGTTCACCAGATCGTCCGCAGTTGCGCATCAGTCCGCTTCACGTGGGCGAAGTTATGGCCGGTTCCGTATGGGGAAATGTTGCAGCCGTACTCACCAGTGCGACCATTCCTGCTTCGCTTCCGGAACGGGTCGGTCTGCCACTTGAGGGCACCGAAATCCTTTCCGTCGATAGCCCGTTTGACTATGAACGCAACTCACGTCTTTATTGCTCACCCACGTTTCCTGATCGCAATGCTCCGAACTTCACAGAGTTTGTCCACGACGAACTTGAAGCGCTTATTACTGCAGCCGGTGGTCGTACCTTGGCACTCTTCACAAGCAACAAGGCACTGCACGCTGCAACAGCAGCCATGAGAGAACGTCTCAGTGTGCCCATTCTTAGTCCCGCCGATTATCCGCGACAGAAACTCATCGAAATGTTTATGGCCGACGAGAGTTCCTGCATCTTTGCCTCGCAGGCATTTTTTCAGGGCATCGACCTTCCAGGGCGAACCTTGTCACTAGTCGTCCTCGACAAGTTGCCATTTCCGCGCCCGGATGACCCACTTCTTGAAGCACGTCGCGAAGCGGTAGGCCGCGATACTGCATTCGGCCAGATCGACTTACCTATTGCAGCCACGTCACTCGCGCAAGCTGCTGGTCGCCTCATCCGCACCACAGAGGACAAAGGAGTCGTTGCGGTTCTTGACCGACGCCTGGCAACTGCCGGCTACTGGAGAACCCTCATTGCTGCCTTGCCACCAATGACACGCACTCGTGATCGGGCCGAAATTGAACAGTTCTTGCGCGACATCACCGCTGCCCAATAGGACTAACTAGTAGCCGAATCTTTCCAATCGATCAGCGTGCTGTTGCCAGTCTTTGTCCACCACAACATGAAGCTCAATAAATGCACCCTCTGGCATTTGAGCACGAACGGCGATTCCTACTTGTTTCAGGAGTTCTCCGCCTTTACCTATGACCATGCCCTTTTGGCTCTCGCGCTCAACGTAAATCTCGCACCGCACACGTGGCCATTCCCATTCTGTGACCACCGTGGCGACCGAATACGGCAACTCATCTTTCAACACCGCTAGCAATTGTTCACGAACTAACTCAGCAATCCATTGAGCGTCTTCAGTATCAGTGACCATGTCTTCTGGGTAATACGCAGGCCCTTCGGGCATTAGTGCCTTGAGCGCTGCAAGAAGTTCTGGGACTCCCTCGCCCGTACGTGCTGACACCGGAAAGTATTCAGCAGCACCTAAAGACGACACAGCATGTAACTGCGCAATGACTTGTTCTCTCGTTGCTTTGTCAGTCTTATTGACGATTACAAACGCTTTGGCAATATCGATGTGATCTGCTACCCACTGATCACCACGACCAAAAGGCTTCGTGGCATCAACTAAAAGACACACGACATCAACATCTTTCGCGCTTTCTAGCGCAGTTGCGTTTACTTTTTCACCAAGCAAGGTAACTGGCTTATGAATACCGGGAGTATCAACAAAAACGACTTGCGAATCAGGGCCATGGTAAATCCCGCGAATGCGCGTGCGAGTGGTTTGTGGCTTATTCGAAACAATGGAGATTTTGACACCGCACATTGCGTTCACGAGCGTTGACTTGCCCACATTGGGTCGACCAACAAAGGTGACAAATCCGCTACGCACTCTTACAGAGTAGTAACAAAATGGTCTATGCGTGAAAAAATCTGAAGTTGCTCACACTTTTGAGTCACGCCCTTCCCAAAATGGCGCGCGCAACTCACGTTTCAAAATTTTTCCCGAACCAGTTTTAGGAAGCTCATCCATCCATGACAGTGATCGTGGAACTTTGTAACTAGCCAAGTGCGTGCGGGCATGTGCCGACACATCAGCCTCGCTCAAAGTTGCTCCAGGTCGTTTCACAACAACAGCGTGGACCAATTCACCCCATTCCTCGCTAGGAATACCAAAAACTGCAGCTTCGTAAATATCCGGATGGTTTTCTAAGACTCCTTCGATTTCGGCTGGATACACGTTCATTCCTCCAGAAATCACCATGTCCTTTTTTCGATCGCAGATGTAATAAAAGCCCTCATCATCTCGATAGGCGATGTCACCCACCGTCTGATACCCCTGCTTTTGGTCGGCCAAAAACTTATCGTGCTGCTTGTAATAGTCATTAAAGACGGAAGGGCTTTTAACGAACAACTCTCCCGTATTGGTTGGTCCAATGCCAAGTACTTCGTTTCCATCATCATCGAATAATTTGATTTCGACCATCGGAGATGGTTGTCCGCACGAACCGGGTTTGCGCAATTGGTCTTCAGGCTTCAATACACAGTTGACCCCCAACTCGGTGCTGCCATACACCTCGAATAACGAGATCGACGGAAAATACTCGAGATACATCTGCTTCAACGTGAAGCTCCACGGAGCCGCATTTGCGATCATTCGCCGCATGGACGATACGTCGTATTTCTTCTTTACGTCTTCAGGAAGATTGCACACCATACGGATAGGTGTCGGAGCAGAAAAGGTTGAAGTCACCTTGTACGTATCAACCAGCCGCAGCCAATCCTGCGGATCAAACTTTCGCTGAACTACAGCTGTTTGCCCCATAGCTAATCCTGTTGCCAAAAATCCTCCGGGTCCACTGTGGTACAAAGGCCCCGTCGTTAAATAAATATCGTCAGGTGAATACCCAATATGTGCAAGCAGTGCGGCCCCCTGTTCGCGTCCAGCCGACGCACGTCTGTAGGCACCTTTTGGTTTGCCCGTAGTTCCAGAGGTGTAGATCATCGTTGCACCTGGCTCTTGATCTTCAGGGATATCTGGCTCTGCAGCCGATGCTGCTGCCATCAATTCGTCAGCCGATTCCATTCCGGCGAGCGCTGGTCCATCAAAAACTAGAACAGTCTCAACCTTAGGAATGTCTGCACGGACCCGCTCAAAAGTGGATGCAAATTCAGCGTCAACATACACAACCGAAGCATCGCTATGGTCTGTCACGTATGCAGTCTCGTCGTCTGACAGACGGTAATTGAGAGGCACTGCCGTAACCCCAAGTTTGCGCGCGGCGTTCATCATGATCACAATGCCGATTGAGTTTTGACCACACCACACCACCTTCGAATCTGGCGCGCGAACCCCAAGTGCGATCAGCACATGAGCGAGTCGGTTTGCTTTGTCATTTAACTCGGACCAAGTAATGACAAGTGGCTCTTGACCTGGCCGATGGTCAATCACCGCAGGCTTATGTGGCTGGGTCTGGGCAAAAGTAGTTAAAAAATCAAGCATGTATGTATTAGTAGCAGGTTTTTACCCCCTCCTTTGACGGGCATTACCTTGTTTCGGTTCCGCGCCTGACACACTGTGAGGGTGTTCCATAATGCATTTTCCGACATAGATAAACGCAAGTGGTTTGACAGAATGCATCCCCAGACTCTTGGGATCGCCACATGGCTGCTGTACCTCGACGGCGTCTTTGCAATACTGGGCTTTCTCGACAAATCAAATGAATTTGGTTTCTTGCGCGTCATCAGCCCCGTGACCGGACTACTCGGACTTGTCTCATGTCTCTGCTTCTTCGGTAGCGGCTTTCTCATGGCTAATGGAAAGTTGCTTGGCTGGTACCTCGGCATTGCTGCGTCGTTTAGCCCTCTTCTAGCCCGACTCATCATTTCTATCCACCAACAGAACCTCGGATACACCATTTCTCTCGTTAATCGCATCACAGGCGGTGATCTCATCGGTTTCATGTTCGAAGCAGCTCTTGTGGTGCTGTTGCTACACCCCATGAGTCGTTCCTACGCACGTACGTGGCTGCGTTAAGCCCGATGGGCTCAGGTGTGCAACACTTTGGCCATGGCAACACGACACATTGAATCCATCGACGCCCTCAAGGGACTTATCGGAGAACATCTCGGCTATTCCGAGTACATGACCATTTCGCAAGAACGAGTCAACCAATTTGCAGAAGCAACTGGCGACTTTCAGTGGATTCATATTGATGTTGAGAAGGCAAAAGCTGGCCCATTCGGAGGCCCTATTGCTCATGGTTACCTCACACTGTCACTTGGCCCCGTTTTTCTCCCTCAGATTTTCTCTGTTGGTGGAATATCCATGGGAGTCAACTACGGCGCAAACAAAGTTCGCTTCATATCACCTGTTCCGGTTGGCGCAGAATTGCGCGCTGGAATCAAAGTGCTCGCAGTGGATGACACTTCTGGTGGTGCCCGAGTCACCTTGGAAACCACATTTGAATGCAAAGGCGCTGCAAAGCCCTCATGCATCGCGGAAGTTATCTTTCAGTACTTTTTCTAAGGTGAGATCAACTCAACGAAAGTTGGGAATGACCTTTTTAGCAAATAGCTCAAGCGTTTCTGTCGACGGATAGTCAGAGCACCATGGGATAAACCCTGTACAACCAGCATCGAGATAACGCTGAATCTTTTCACTGACCTGGTCTGGGGTTCCCACGAGCGCCTCATTGCGCCATTCGGCTGCATCTTTGCCCCACACATTCAAACTGCCTGCTTGTACTATCTCTTCTTCAGTCTCACGAATAAAGACTTCACTCGAGATTGTTTTACGAATCAAATCTTCATCGCGACCAACAACGGTGCAATGCTTTTGCAGAATCGCGCGCTTTTTGATGAACTCATCAACAGAGCTTCCAAAGTTGGCAACATCGGCATGTTCAGCTACCACTCGCAAGGTGAGTTGCTCGCCGCCGCCGCCAATCCACACTGGTGGATTGGGCTTTTGCAAAGGCTTCGGATCACAGTTTGCGCGTTGCATTTTGTAGTACTTGCCGTCGTACGTGGTTTCTTCTTGAGTCCACATGGATTTAACAATTTCTACGGTCTCACGCAACATCCCAATACGGTCAGACGGCTTAACAAACTCGTATCCGTAACCCTTGTATTCGCTTTCGTACCAGCCTGCACCAATGCCCCAATCAAGACGTCCACCAGAGATCACATCAACAGTCGAAGTAATTTTCGCCAGCAATCCGGGATTGCGATAGCTGTTACATCCCACCATCTGTCCGAGGCGAATTCGCGATGTCAATTGACTCATAGCAGCGATAGTGGTCCAACACTCAAACACTGCTTCTTGCGCTGGTTTCGGCACGTTATGGAAATGGTCGTACACCCAAATCGAGTCGTACCCAAGATTCTCTGCAAGCACGGCAATGTCGACAGCCGTCTTCCATTGCTCGGCTGCACCTGAGATGCCAGCAAGTTCCATCTTCCATCCCTGCGGGATGAAGACTCCAAATAATGGTGAGTGGGATTCGTTCGACATAGTCCCTCCTTGAGTCATGAGGTTATCGTTCAACAATGTCGCAATTCCCACCAGCCCTTATCGGCATCGCAGAAATTCATGAAGCAATCGCCGCCACTCGGCCAAATCAAGAATGCATCATCTTTCGTGACAAGCGCCTCACCTGGTCAGACGTAACGACTCGCACACGTCAATTAGCCAACTACTTCGGCTCACAAGGTCTCGGATGCAAGACCGAACGAGAGGAGTTGAACGGCTGGAAATCCGGTCAAGACCATGTCGCCATCTATTTGCACAACGGCAATGAATACCTTGAGACCATGCTCGGTGCATTCAAGGCTCGAGTAGCACCATTCAATGTGAACTACCGCTACGTGGCTGAAGAGTTGCAGTACTTACTACACGACTCAAACGCTGCGGCGTGTGTGATTCATTCCCGCTTTGCTCCGCTTCTCGCAGAAATCATTACTGAACTGCCGAACCTGCGCGTCATATTGCAGGTGCCCGACGCATCAGATAATCCATTAATGGAAGGAGCAGTTTGGTACGAAGAGGCACTCAGTTGCTCGTCAACAGACAAACCTTTAGGTGGATACCACGGCGACGATCTCTACATTCTTTACACTGGAGGCACAACGGGTATGCCAAAAGGTGTCTTATGGCGAAATGCCGATGCTGTCGTTGAATGCTTTGGTGGCTCAAAGACCTCACGCACCATCGAAGAGTTCGTTACTGAGGCAACGGGAAACTTTCGGGCACTCCCCAGCCCTCCCTTCATGCACGGAGCAGGTCATTGGATTGCCATGCGTACGTGGCTCATCGGTGGCACCATCATCGTTCAGTCACAACCTGATCGACTCGACGCCGACGACATCTGGGGGCTCATTGAAAAAGAGAAGGCCAACTTCCTGCTGATAGTAGGAGATGCATTTGCACGCCCGCTACTTGACGGTTTAGCTACTTCGACACGCGACTTGTCATCGCTTCTCTCCATTTTGTCCGGCGGCGCGCCATTGTCAGCACGTCTCAAGGTTGAATTCCACCAGTATTTGCCATCGGTGATGTTGGTCGATGGACTCGGATCATCTGAAGCTGGCGGGCAACTCTCTCAAGTTGCGAGCGGCGACAGTTCAACCACCGGAAGTTTTCCCTTGGCACCACAGAATCACATTTTGTCTGAAGATCTCACCGCCGAGTTACAGCCAGGGCATGATGGTCTTGGTTGGCTTGCAAAGAGTGGACGACTTGCTCTCGGCTATCTCAACGACGAAATAAAAACAAAAAAGACATACCCCATTGTAGGCGGGGTTCGCTACGTGGTGCCTGGCGACAGAGCGCGCGTAACGGCTGACATGATGATCGAAGTACACGGACGTGACTCTGTCACTATCAACTCTGGCGGTGAAAAGATTTTCGCAGAAGAAGTAGAGGCAGCAGTCAAAGCACACCCCGATGTGTATGACTGTGTCGTCACAGGACGGCCGAGCGAGCGATGGGGAAATGAAGTCGTTGCCGTTGTGCGCCTCAAAGCCGGGGCAAGCACTACCGAGGCATCACTTCTCGACGTGGCTCAGAAGTACATCGCTCGGTTCAAGCTGCCGAAACAATTCGTGTTTGTAGAAACAGTCGTCAGATCTCCAGCCGGCAAGGCCGACTACCGATGGGCAAAACAGATTGCTATTGATGCTGCAAACTAGAGCGGCAAGTTGCCGGTAGCACCGCGAGTGCTTCCCGTGTCTGTGTATGACTTAATAGTGATTTCGGCGATACGCATTTGATGAATTTCATCTGCACCGTCAGCAAATCGCGCCCAGCGTGCATTCTGCATCATGCCTGCCAACGGAGTGTCGGTGGAATAACCGAGCGCTCCGTGAACCTGAATAGCTCTATCGATAATTCGGTTCAAGCTATTCGCAACAAAATGCTTCGACATTGATACTTCCTGACGGAAGTCCTCGCCTGCATCAATCTTTGATGCAGCATGAAGAATCATCAACTTGCACTGGTAGATCTCCATTGCAGAGTCGGCGATAAGCCATTGAATACCTTGCTTTTCTGCAAGGAGTGACCCGTGTGAATACCGCTCAAGCGAACGCGCAACCATCATGTCGAGTGCTGTTTCGGCTTGGGCAACCCAACGCATGCAATGAGCCAAGCGAGCGGGCCCTAGTCGGTACTGTCCGAGGCGGTGACCATTTCCTCTGCCACCAAGAATCTGAGAGTCATGGACTCGAAGATCATCGATAACGATCTCTGAGTGACCGGTTGCACCATGCATGGTCTCGATTTCACGAACATCGTTCCATCCCTGTGAGGGAAGGTCAATGATGAACGCTGTATTTGCTCCCCGAGACCCCGGCGGAACGTCCATCTCGGTACGGGCGATGAGAATTGCAAACTTTGCACGACGCGCACCAGAAATAAACCACTTGTGCCCATTGAGGATCCATTCATCGCCGTCTTTGATTCCATTTGTACGAATCAAAGTAGGATCAGATCCGGCCACTTCTGGTTCAGTCATCGCGAAACACGATGACGACACGCCATTGAGAAGTGGCTTTAAGTATTTATCCTTCTGCTCATCGGTAGCCCAATGAAGCAGGGTGTGCATATTTCCCTCATCTGGAGCCGAGCAGTTAAATACCCACGGTCCGACGCGAGTCTTAGCCGATTCTGCCTGCACCATTGCTAACGCAACATGACCAAGGCCCATGCCGCCCCACTCCTTTGGCATGTGAGGAAGCCACAGTCCCGCTTCCACTGCTTTCTTACGAAGGATGATCAATTCGCGTACATACTCGCTGTGCTTTTCCGGCGCCATGTCATCACGGTGACCGAATGGCTCCATGGCTGGCTTAATGACATTGTCGACAAAGTCACGCACGCGGTTACGAATCTCTTCATGCTCGGGGGCAAGGGTGAAATCAATCATGAGGGGTCCTCCTGTGGACTCAGTGATAGTCCATTCTGCTGTGCCGTGACCAAAATCGGCGAGTCGTACTTGGGTGTCGTCCCCTGCCACCCATAGCCTTACATTGTGAAGCCATCAGAACCCCAGACACCGTCCTCTTGGGATATCTCCTCTCTGCCTCAGGGTGAAGACAAATCACAGATGGTTCGCAAAATGTTTGATGCCATCGCTCCGCGCTATGACCTTGTCAATCGCATCATGACCTTTCGCCTAGACACTCGGTGGCGACGCAGAGCAGTACGAGATCTTGCCCTACCAGCGAACTCCATTGTGCTCGACCTAGCTGCCGGAACCGGAGATCTTTGCATTGACCTGCGACGTGCACACCTGCGACCAATAGCCATTGATTTATCTTTTGGCATGTTGTCGAACGACCGAAGCAACGCACCGCGAACCCAGGCAGACATTTTGCGTCTGCCGATTCCTTCTCATTCCATCGACGGAATTATTTGTGGTTTTGCACTGCGTAACTTGGTTGATCTAGAGGTCTTTTTTGCTGAATGCGCCCGAGTGATTCGTCCTGGCGGTCGAATTGCACTTCTCGACGTTGGCGTGCCACATAACCCAATAATTCGCTTTGGTAACAACATCTACTTCGGCAAGGTTGTACCGCGCATCGGAGCACTTCTTAGCGATGCGGCTGCATATCGTTACTTGCCACGCAGCGTCGCATACCTTCCAGACAGGACTGTGTTGGTGGCCCAACTCCAACGAGCAGGTTTTGCTGACGCAGTGCATACTCAGTTGTCTGGCGGGCTCACTCAACTGATGGTTGGCACACGTAACAAATCATGATTTTTCGCACTGCAAGACTGACAGACCAATTTGACTTGAACACTGTGTGTCGCGGAGACGGTTACCTTTTCGTCCGTGACGGCGTCGGTGTTGCCGGACGTGATGCTATTCAGAACGTCTCTGAGCCCGAAGCCATGACTTTCTTACAATCGCTGACACCGAGCCGATTGTCAGATTCAACAATTGCCGGTGATGGTCCGATTCTTTTTTCCCTCGTCCCCTTCTCCCCGTCGCAACCAGCAGAGTTCATTTTGCCTCGCATCGTGTTTCGAAAGACCGAAAGCCACGTCCCAACAGTCACCTTGATCGGGGAATCAGAAGACGACCTCATTGACGCCAAACTGGAAATTGCAATCGCCACAGCTATTACTGCGCATCCACCGCGTCCGCACAGCAATTCATATCGGGTCGCGCCAAAAACCGCTGTAGGTCACTATCTCGATGCGGTTGTACATGCGCGAGATGCAGTGCGAGCGGGAGTCATTCAGAAAGCTGTTATTGCTCGCGACATTGAAGTACATGCTGATGACCCCATTGATGTCCACGCCATCTTGCTTCGGCTTCGAGCATCCTTTGGTTCCAGTTACCGCTATTGCGTGAACAACATTATCGGAGCATCGCCAGAACTATTGGTATCTGTGCATGGATCAACGGTCCGCAGTCATCCGTTGGCAGGCACGGCGCCACGCACGGGAGACCAAGTGAACGACACACGTCTCGCAGAAGAACTGGTAGCGAGCACCAAGAACCAGATCGAACACAGAATCGTCATCGACATGGTGCACGACACGCTGTTGCCCTTTTGTTCGTATCTTGATTGGGAATCTGAACCATCGGTAGTAACGGTGGCAAACGTTCAACATCTCGGAACTGCAATCGAAGGCGCATTAACGGACCCGCCAACACACGTCTTTTCACTTGTACGAGCACTGTGCCCCACGCCGGCATTAGGCGGCCATCCGTCTGCTGCGGCCCTCACCTTTATTGAAAAAGTAGAGGGAGTTAATCGCGGTTACTACGGGGGCGCCGTGGGATATATGGATGCGCACGGCGATGGAATTTTCGCAGTAACTATCCGATGCGCCGAGATGTCTGCTGATAAACGCATTGCTCGCCTCTTTGCTGGAGGCGGAATTGTTGCAGACAGTGATCCGTACGCGGAATTGGCAGAGACGCAAGCCAAGTTTCAGGCCATGCTTTCAGCAATTGTTAGGCCCTAGCCTCCACTGCAGCAACCACCGCTGATTGCAAAGCCTCATGTTGAGAAACATTGATAAATCGATCACACGGAACCTCGATCAGACGTGTACCACCGCGTTGCAGATTTGTCTCAAGATCTTTTACAGTGGTCACACGCTCATAGGTGATGCCGTGAGTCGCAGCCAAGTGTTCAAAAGATGCTCCGTGAGGAGTTCCATACAGAAGTTCAAAGTCTGAGTTGCTAACAATTTGGGCCTGAGGAAGAAAAGAAAAAATACTTCCACCATCATTATTAATGACAACAATTGTGAGATCAACATTACGCCGACTCAATGCCCACAAACCATTTGAATCATGAAGACACGCAACGTCTCCTATGAGAACCGTTACGCGAGCTTTTGTTGCCAAAGCAACTCCCACTGCAGTACTAATCACTCCGTCAATACCATTCGTGCCCCGATTGGAATGCACAGTCACACCGGACGTTGTAGTGCCAAACCATTCCACGTCTCGTATCGGCATAGACGACGAAACGACTAAATGGGACCCAACGCTCATTGCAGATGTCACTGTTCGTGCTGCAGAGGGCTCACTGAAGTTCTCAGACGTCCAAGCAGAGATCACTTCCTGTGTCGTCGCCTCAGCATTCGTCCAGTCGATCATCCATGCCTTATCGCATGGTGTTACCGCCAGTGCTAAAGCCCGAGTCGCTATTGCAACATCTCCGATAATTGTGTATCCAACCTTGTGGTCAGGATCAGTCACCATCTCGGAGGCGCGCAACTGAATTACTTGACAATCATTTTTCGCTACCCACTGAGCGAGAACTTTGGAAGCGGGAGGAGCGCCAATGCGCAACACGACTTCTGGAATATGAGCCGTCGCGAACACCTCAGAACGCAAGATTGCATCAAAGCCGATGACCACCGAACTGTGCTGTTCACGAACACCGCTAACGGCATCGGCCAAAATAGGCCACCCCAACGACTCGGCTAGCAACAGCACATCACGACTTGCACCGCGTCCCGCAATGATGACGCCTCGACGACCACCAATGGCATCCACGATTTCCGTCAAATCCTGATTTTCAAAAGCCCCGAGTCGGATGATGTCTGACCACTTTTTTTCTCGAGGTGGCGGCATTTCAATCACTTGACCAGTGAGTGGTTCGCGGAAAGGAAGATTCAGATGCACAGGTCCAGGTCGAACCCCTACAGCTGCCTGCACGGTGCGCGCAGCTAAGGAGCGCCAAGTAGACGCTGCCTCACGTGAAGGAACACCGGGGTCATGAAACCACCGAACTGCAGAACCAAACAAATGTGTTTGGTCAATTGTTTGCGCAGCGCCGACATCGCGTAACTCTGGTGGACGATCAGCTGTGCACACAATCATGGGTGCATCACTCTGATGTGCCTCTACTACCGCACCATGAAAATGAGTGGCCGCTGTCCCAGATGTACAGAGCAGCACCGCAGGGAACCCAGACGCTGTACCTATTCCCAATGCGGCAAAGGAAGCACTGCGTTCGTCGTGAAAGACATGTACCTCGATAACGGCACTCCGTGCCAAGCCAACAGCAAGAGGAGTGCTGCGACTCCCGGGAGCGACCACGGCGTGGCGTACCCCTTGACGCTCCCATTCGTCGACCAAGGTTGCGCAAAATGTGGCTGCAGTGTCGCCAGAAGAACTCATGTCACCTATCGTGTCACTTATGCGTGTAGAAATCTGGTCCGACGTCGTATGCCCTTGGTGCTTCATAGGAAAGCGTCGGTTTGACAACGCCATAGAAGTGCTTCGACAGAAGGGCATTACCGAACCCATTGAAGTGGTCTTCAAGGCATACCAACTCGACCCTTCAGCCCCCGTTGGACAGCCAACCCCCGTCGTAGAGGGGTACGCCAAGAAGTTTGGTGGCCGCGAGCGTGCAGAACAGATTCTCCAACATGTGACCAATGTTGCAGCTGCAGACAACATCGAATTCAACATGGACATCGCGGTGCGAGCAAACACCATTCTTGCCCACCGTGCATTGCATTGGGCGCTTGAACATCACGGGGCAATCACTCAAGGCGTTTTTAAGGAACGACTCATGAAGGCGTACTTTACCGATGGGCTTAATGTCGGCGATGCAGATGTTGTAAGTCAATGCGCAACAGATGTCAATTTGGATGGCGGAGCAATTCGAGCCTGGCTTGATACCGATGAGGGCTTTGACGCAGTACAAGAAGATCTACAGGGTGCAGCTATGCGAGAAATAACGGCGGTGCCTTCGTTCGTGATCGATGATCGCTTTCTTATTCCCGGAGCCCAAGACGTAGATGTCTTTGTCAACGTGTTAGAACGAGCGTTAACCCGTTGACCTCCCCACACGTCACTTTTCTACATGGGTTCACTCAAACGAAAGACTCGTGGTCTCCTGTATTGCAAGTGATGCAATCAGACTTCACACCTGTATGTCTTGATGCGCCTGGCCACGGCAACAACGCCAACGGCGCACGTTCACTCCAACAAAGCGCAGGTGACATTGCCGCATCCATGCAACCTGGGATTTTGATTGGGTATTCCATGGGGGCACGAATGGCGCTCCATGTGGCTCTACAACACCCCAACATAATCTCGCAGTTAGTTCTCATCAGCGGCACACCGGGATTAGCGACACAGGCTGAAAGATCTGCTCGACTGCAGAGTGACAATGAACTGGCAGACCACATTGAAAAGATTGGCACTTCAGCTTTTATCGATGAATGGCTGGCACTTCCCATATTTTCAGGTTTATCCAAACAAACAAATCAAAGAAACGACCGTATTCGCAATACTGCCAAAGGTCTCGCAGATTCCTTGAGGTTTGCTGGTACCGGCACACAAGAGCCGCAATGGCCGAACCTGCACCAACTATCCATGCCAGTACATCTCATGGTTGGCGAACTAGATGTCAAATTCACGACTATTGCAAAAGACATGCAGCCACTTCTTCAATCATCAGAATTGAAGGTTGTCCCGAAGGTCGGTCATACAGTCCATCTTGAGGACCCGGTCGCTACTGGTCACATTTTGGATTCAATAATTTTACGACACAATTGACAGCGCTATGCCAGCGCCGAACGTGATACCCAATACCAATTGCGCACGACCGACATTGCCCAGAACAATGATCAGATCTTTCCCTTTCGCTCCGCGCGACAAAGCCTCAAGTGCTGGACGAAGCACCACGATTCCTACTAGTCCGAATAGCGCATAGGCCCCCAACAGTGCTGATGAAGCACAAATGGAAAGAGCAGCCAGAACGACTAAAGCAGCGAAAAACTTACGAGTGTTGGCGTCACCAAGCTTGACTGCAAGAGTATTTTTCCCGGCAACTGTGTCACCGGGAATGTCTCGTAGATTATTGATGACAAGCAAAGAGCATGCGATACATCCCACGGCAACACTTGCCACAAGCCCCGCAATAGTGAATTCTTCAGCAACAACAAATTCAGTCCCCGTTGTAGCCACAACTCCAAAGAAAATAAAGACAAACACTTCACCCCATCCTGCATACCCGTATGGTCGTGGCCCACCTGTATAGGTCCACGCAGCAAGAATTGCTGCGGCTCCAACCAACACCAACCACATCGTGGTCATCAGAGCGAGTGCCAATCCAGCACACGCTGCGATACCAAACATGCCAAAAGCAGCCTGCTTAACATGGGAGGCCGTTGCTGCGCCTGACCCGACTAAGCGCAATGGACCAACGCGAACGGCATCAGTCCCCTTCACCCCATCTGAATAGTCATTGGCGTAATTGACGCCCACTTGTAACGCAAGACTGACAACGCCTGCTAGCACGCCCCGCCACCATACGGGACTCGTTGCCCCGCTTGCACACGCAACTCCCACAAGCACAGGCACGATCGCTGCTGGCAATGTACGGGGTCTAGCGCCGATTATCCATTTCTTCCATCCGAGGGTTGAGGGGTTTAGGGGCGAAGTCATGTCTCTAGTGTCGCACGAGTCGTACGCTAGTTGCGTGAACGAGTTGGTATGTCTTGACATGGCAAACAGCCAACTCTTCGTTGACCGACTCTCGCGGGCTTGGGACAACAATGATGCAGTCTTCCCTCTCGACCAACGGCTTCCTCTGCCGGCACGACAACACATTCTCACCGTGGTGAAGCCAACAATCATTGCAACGTCCGAAGGAGACACGCGCGTTGATGGTCAACTAGTGGAAACAGGTGACGCAATCGTTGTGGCAACTAGTGGTACTTCCGGTGTGCCAAAAGCTGCGATCTTGACAATGTCAGCTGTCGAGGCAAGTGCACGAGCCACCACTGAATATCTCAATGTCACATTGCGTGACACCTGGCTTGCATGTCTTCCCCCATCGCATGTTGGTGGACTTTCCGTCATCACGCGTTCTCTCATCATGGGAACATCACTTATTGCCGTACCGAACTTCTCTCCCGACTCGTATGTGGAAGCTGCACAGAACGGTGCGACTCTCGTGTCGCTGGTTTCTACAGCACTTCACAGAATTGACCCCACCTTGTTTCGTGCAATCGTCTTGGGCGGTTCTCGCCAGTCGTCACAGTTACCACCAAATTGCATCGCTACGTACGGACTAACGGAAACCGGCAGCGGGGTCGCATACAACGGCAAAGCTCTTCGTGGAGTTGAGTTGGAGATACGAAATTCAATTGTGTATGTACGGGCACCAATGTTGTTGCGTGCTTATCGTGATGGCTCAGTCCCGCTAGACAGCAATGGCTGGTTCTGCACCGAAGACAGAGGGACTCTTTCCGAAGATGGCGTATTGAGTATTGAAGGACGCGAGGGAGACCTAATCATTACCGGTGGCGAGAATGTCTGGCCAGAGATTGTCGAAGACGCACTGCGCAACTTCCCATCGATTACGGACCTCTGCGTCGTTGGCGTCTCAGACCCTGAATGGGGTCACGCCGTTCATGTTTGGATTGTCACCACGGACGCAAATCTGATTTCTCTACAAGCGGTACGCGAACACGTAAAACAGACCTTGCCTGCACACTGCGCACCACAACAAATACATATTGTTACCGAGATTCCACGAACTGCCCTAGGTAAACCACAGCGCTCAATACTGGTTGAACGTCTGCAGTCGTCTTAGCCAGCGTTTGATGTGCCGAGTCCCGCACCACCATCGATGACGTATGTCTCGCCGGTAATCCAACTTGCAGAATCAGAGGCCAGGAACGTTGCCAGGTTCGCAATGTCTTCTGGTTCACCCAAACGTTTCAACGGAACTGTTGCAGCAATTTTGTCTCCGAAGTTTTCAACCAAGAAACCGGCGAAATCAGTTTTGACTAATCCAGGTGCAATTCCAATCACCCTGTTTGGGCCGATTTCACTCGCAAGCTGTCGAGTGAAATGAATCAACGCAGCTTTGGTCAAGTTGTACACACCAAGACCACCACCGTCAGTTCGCAAACCACCCACTGAAGCAATATTGATAATAACACCGGGATTTTCTTTGAACGAGGCTTCATACGCAGCCTGTGTCCACTGCAATGGGGCCTTCAAGTTAATTTGAAACGTCTTGTCATAACGTCCTTCGTCTACGCCCATCGTTGGTCCGTAATACGGATTCGTTGCGGCGTTGTTCACCAAAATGTCTAGGCGTCCGAACTTTGCAATGGTTTCACGCACGACATCGGTAGCAGCAGTCGGGTCTCCTACGTTTGCTTGCCGAATCGCCACCTCCCCATCAATACCGTCCATGGCGGACTCATTAATTTTTCGAGACACCATCATGACGCTTGCGCCTGATTCTGCGAACGTCTTAGCGATAGCGAGACCAATTCCCCGAGATGCGCCCGTAACGAGTGCGACTTTGCCTTTTAGTGAAACTTCCATTTCGCCAAGTTACTGAAGTTATTGGCCTCGGGCGTTACTCAATACCAATCGTGGGCATTAGGCGAACTTCAGTAATGCGACGCCCTTCAAGAGCCTCAACAACAAATCGCCATCCGTCAATCTCTAAAGTTTCGCCCACCACCGGAACATGCTCGAGAACTCCGAACAGGAATCCACCAACAGTGTCGAACTCTGTATCTGGCAGGTCCACGTCGAAATGCTCGTTGAAATCTTCGATCGACATACCAGCATCCACTAAGGATTCACCGTTGGGCAAATTTCGAACGTCAGGAACTTCGTCATCATGCTCATCCACAATCTCGCCGACCAATTCTTCGAGGCAATCTTCAAGAGTGACTAATCCGATGATGCTGCCGTACTCATCAGCCACGATGGCCATATGAAAATGATCACGTTGCATTTCTCGCATTAGTTTCGCTACCGGTTTGTTTTCCGGAATCACCACAGCTGTGCGAACAAGGGAATCAACAGGCTCTGCTCCGAGTCCTGCGCGAATCGCCTTCATGATGTCCTTTGCATACACAATTCCAAGAACGTCTTCATTGTCTTCTTCGTCATTACGCATGACAGGAAGTCGACTGACGCCGTGTTCGAAAGCTTCATCGAGGGCCATGTCTAACGTTTCACCCGAATTAACACTGACAATGTCTGGGCGAGGCCTCATGATCTCTCGAACAATCGTGTCACCGAATTCAATAATGGATTCAATTAACGCTCGCTCTTCATGTTCGATGACTTCATCTTCAACAGCGGCTTCCACCATGCCAAGAAATTCTTGTTCCCCAATGAAAGGACCTTGCTCTAATCCTTTTCCTTTCACGACAATATTTGTCAAACCGATAAGGGCTTGAGAGATCTTTGTTAATGGATAGAAACCCACCAATAACGAAATGAAACGAGAGGTCGACAATGCAGCTCTATCAGAGTGGAGAATTGCATAGGTTTTTGGCACGGCTTCTGCAAATACAAAAAACACGACGACGTTCAAGATGACGCCAATTGCAACTCCAGTAGGGCCAAACAGGCGACCTGCTACAACTCCAGTCAATGTCGCCTGCACTGTTTGACATACATTCACCGACAACAACAGCGGATTCACCCATCGTTCGGGATGCGTCACCAGCCCCAAAAGTGCAGACCCACCATGTGCGCCAGAATCAGCAAGTGCTTGTGCTTTCGGTTTAGAAACACGGGATAAACCCATCTCAGCGATCGACAAGACAATAAGGCATAACAACAGAATGAGAATGCCGACAAGCATCCACCAATCAGCTGAAGTTGGGGTTGCAGCAATCATTCGTCTTGTTCCTGTTTAAATGCCACAGGTGCTGGGCCTGCCCAATGGTATTTTTTCAAAACTGCCAACTCATGATCACGCATCACTGTTGTCGTTTCTTCATCGTGATGGTCAAACCCGAGCACATGGAGGATTCCATGGACCAGCAACAGCGCCACTTCATCGTCCATGGTTCCGGCATGACTAGATGCCTGACGTTTGGCAACCAAAGGACAAATAATGACGTCACCCAACAATGTTGGAACATCGTCGTTATCGAGATGAGGTCGGGCTGGTCCACGCGTCAACGCTCCTGGGCCAGGAGGTTCAGCGCTGTCAACAGCGTCAAGCGGAAACGCCAACACATCTGTCGGTCCCACTTTGCCCATGTGTTCACTGTTCAGATCAGCCATTGTCGCTTCGTCTACGAAAAATACTGACAACTCGCAGGCACCGTGAACTCCTTCATGCAAAAGAGTGGCGACGGCTAATTGACGCCATCTCGCCAAATCAACAGAGGTACCTGATTGTTCATCGGAACAAAAGATTTCAGGAACTCCGTCTCCACCTGAGCGACGGGGCATATGCAACCGAGGACGTGAATCAGTCATCACGGGCCGCCTTGCGCGCCGAATTTCGACGCGCCTCGGCATTGGTAAAACGTTCGTATGCAGCAACGATTTCGGCAACAATGCGATGACGCACAACATCAGATCCGTCAAGATACACAAACTGCAAAGAATCTATGTGGCCTAACTTTTTCTCCAAACCGACTAACCCACTGCGACCATCAGGGACATCGATTTGCGACACGTCTCCTGTGATTACAACCTTTGATCCGAATCCGACTCGGGTCAGCAGCATCTTCATTTGTTCGGGAGTTGTGTTTTGCGCCTCGTCAAGAATGATGAATGAGTTATTCAGAGTTCTACCCCGCATAAAGGCAAGTGGCGCTACTTCAATTGTTTGACGTTCGATCAATTTGACTGCTGCTTCCGGGTCCATCATGTCATATAGCGCGTCGTATAAAGGTCGAAGATATGGATCAATCTTTGCCATTAAGTCCCCTGGTAAGAACCCCAGACGTTCACCCGCTTCTACGGCAGGTCGAGTGAGAACAATGCGTTGAACTTGGCGGGCATGAAGCGCTTGCACCGCCATCGCCACTGCTAGCCAACTCTTTCCTGTTCCCGCTGGTCCCACACCGAAAGTAATGGTGTTCTCACGAATGGCATCGACATACCTTTTTTGACCAGCTGTCTTTGGTCGCACCATGCGTCCGCGTGAGCCCTTCAAGATGTCATCGGTCAACACACTGCTCGGCCTCTGTTCGGCACGCACCATCACGATGCTGCGATCCATTACCGATTGGTCAAGCCGTTCACCACTTTGGAGAAGAAGAACCATCTCTTCGAACAATCTGCCCACTTGGTGCGCTCGTGGCCCAGAACATCCAATCTCGTTTCCCCTCACAACAACAGCGACATCAGGAAAGGCATCTTCAACTCGGCGAAGTAGTTCATCGCGTTGACCAAGCAGTTCTGCCATGAGATGAGCGCCTGGTACAACGACCGTGACGGTGGGAGCAACGGTGGTCATGTGGCTTCAGACTATCTTTCTGGCACTCAGATACAGGTTCCCCTCCCATCAACCTCACTCGTAGTACCGTCACTTGGGTTCGATTGGGCGGTCACCACATGCAGAATTCGAGACAAAGTGGCACGTAAAGCCCTCGCCGCAACTGCTTGGGTCTTTGCGATTGCGGCTGTCGGCCTCGGCGCCGCTCACGCAGTCATCGCTGACGGGTTCAGCAGTGTGCCTGCCATTTTTTGCCTTGTCATCGCCGTGTTCGGCTTTATCAACGGAATTGCAGCCCACAAGGCACCACTGACTGTCACCGTAATAACCGTGCTGACTGCTGGCACCCTTTTCGCGGCGCGCATCTTTGAAGACAAGGCAAGTACACCTCATTCCCTGATAGCAGAATCACTCTTTCTTGTTTCTCAACTTTTCCTTGTCCTCGGTCTCGTTTTCATAATTCGCCGGCGACTTACTGGGCAAGCGGGGAATGTTCTTGCCGATGGACTCATCGTCGGTATTGGAGCCTGGCTCATTGTGTGGGTCTATCTTGTCCAACCATCACTCGGGATCACAGGAAATTCAGCATCTTTCACAACGATTCGCAGCGTGACCCTTGCAGTCTCAATGATCGTTCTTTTTCTTTTGGTCACACTGTTGTTTTCCGAGACTGTGCCCTCGCCCGCAAATGCTTTCATAGGCATTGCAATTGCTCTGACTTTGACCGGAGTCATCTTGCGTGCTGTCGTCTCACGGGGAGATGTCTCATTTTCTTTAGCAACTCTTGACGCACCTCTTCTTATGGCGGTTGCATTGTCAGGCGCAGGATTCGCTCATCCAACTATTCGCCATGTCTCCGCCGGCGGTTCTCACGCCGTAATGCCGGCGCTAATGACACGACTGTTGACCACCACGTTATCTCTTGTCGCGCCCATCATCATTCTTGCCATCGACAAACCAGCCAATAATCAAGACACCACAGTGCGGACAGTAACAGTGTGCATTCTCACTACTGTCGTGATGTCGCGCGTGGTGCAATCTGTGCGACTCAATGCGAATACACAAGAGCAACTTGTTCGCAATGCACTTACAGATTCACTCACTGGATTACCCAATCGTGTCCTCATGCTGCAACACATCGAGACTGCGATGCGGTCTTCATGGAAGACCCACCTTCAACCAACCGTTCTTTTTATCGACGTGGATCGATTCAAAAACATCAATGACAGCCTTGGGCATTCAGTCGGAGATGACGTACTTACTGAAGTATCACGACGACTCACCTCCGCCGTACCGTCACATGCCACTGTCGCGCGAATCGCTGGTGATGAATTTGTAGTTCTTGATGCAACAACCGAAACTGTGACGCAATCAGTTCTCTTGGCTGAGCAGGTTCTGGATTCACTTCGTAGCCCAATTAATACGAGAGATGGCGACATGTTTGTCACTGCAAGCATTGGCGTTGCATATGCCCCTACAGCAGTCGAGTTATCTGCCAACGAATTGATGCGGCATGCCGACACTGCGATGTACCGTGCAAAGAATGCAGGGAGAAATTGCATCGCCCTATTCGACGATTCAATGCTCGAAAGCGTGACCAAGCGACTCGATGTAGAAACCGCTCTTTATCGAGCACTTGAACGAAATGAACTTCATCTCGTACATCAGCCAATTGTTGACATCGACCTAGGAATTGTTGTCGGTTTTGAAGCTCTGATGCGCTGGGATCGCGGACAATCACAGGTGGTCTCGCCCGATGAATTTATTCCCATTGCAGAAGAAACAGGAATCATTGTCCCATTGGGTTCATGGGCTATCAACGACGCACTCACTCAACTTCGATCGTGGATTGATGCCGAACACTGTTCGCCAAGCACCACGATGAGTGTCAACGTTTCAGTACGTCAACTTCATGATCCTCAATTTGTCACAGTTGTGTCCGACGTTCTTGCGTCGTCTGGAATACCTGCTGAACAACTATGGCTTGAGGTAACGGAAAGCGTCATGATTTCCGAACCCACGCAAGCGCTTGCTTCTCTTCATCGCCTTAATGCGCTCGGAGTCCGCATTGCCATTGATGATTTCGGAACCGGCTATTCATCGCTCTCCCTACTGCAACGATTTCCCATTCAGTGCATCAAAATTGATAGGGCGTTTGTGAATGATGTTGTGACAGAACCAGCAACTCAAAATATTGTTCGAACGATTGTTGCCATGGCCACCGCAATGGGAGCCGACATTGTTGCAGAGGGCGTAGAGAACATTGAACAACTGGCGAAACTCACGTCACTCGAGTGTCACCGTGCCCAAGGTTATTTATTTAGTCGGCCCGTACATGTTGATGACGTTCCTCGTGTTGTGAAGTTCATTGAAGATCCAACTCACTGGCGCGAGATCACGGGTCGAAATTAACTTGAGGCGCCTGCGAAGCTAAGGCTTCCGTCAGGATTTCTGATGAACAGTTCAACGGTGTGGGCCCCAGGCGTGAGCAGTGTGTAATCCAACACCGCAGTGAAACTAACAACGGAACGTGCACCAGATAATTCTCCGATGACACCAGCGGCAATTCCATCAACGGTGATGATTCCTTCTGTCCCGGCATCTAATGGTTGAGACAGCGTGACTTCGCCGGTTATGAGCGCAGGGATGGTTGCACCCCGTTTCCCAGACACATTCGTAAACAGGCGCTTCTGCTTGATGGTCCACACCGTGATGCGTGCATCCGTGGTGCGTTTTCCTATTCGTGTGCCGATCAGTGATGCACTCTCACCAACCGCCGCCACCTTGTTGATCAACCCAACATTGGAAACGATTTGTGCATAATGCGCTGCCCGTGATCTGGTTTCCTCAAATCCGCCTGCCATTACCGATGTTTGTCCAGTTGCTGACACAACCCGACGAACTCGACCCGTCGGACAATCGTTTGCTAGTGATTTACCTGCAAAGGTCCATGAACTTGCGGTCTGAGTGACATCAATGATTGTCGGCAATAAATCAAGATTAGTGATCGCACAATCACTTGAGACGCCGGATTTTTGATTCGGGTACTTGATGAAAATCGGAATTCGGTAGATGTCCGCCGCCTGATCTAGATCAGTGAAGTCGGTATTTCTTTGCGGCATTGTTGGAATAAATGAAATGCCGTGATCTGCAGTTATGACCAACATTGTTGAATCCCACTTGCCGGACGTCTTTAGAACAGAAATCAGATTCTGCAGAACACGATCAGCGGCCCCAACTTGGTACAAGAAGGTTTGATACATATCGCGGATCACTTCTTCACTATCTGGGTTCTGTGTTGAAATAGTCGGTGACAGTGGGTCAACTCGGAGATCTGGTGTGATTCTCCATGGCGCATGCGGCAACAATGCATGCACCACTTGCACGCGAGGCGATTTCGACTCAGACACAATCTGTACTGCGCGTTCTACTGCTTCTACCTGCGACAAGGCTCCTACTGCGAACTGGTCTTTGAACTTATTTGCGACAGCCCCAAAACCACCCCATGTTCCTTCAATTGACGGAACATACTTGCGCAGTACCGGAGGAAATACGCGTTGACCATATACGTACGCGGCATCCCGCAAGAAAGTCTTAAGACGACTTGCACTAAAAGATAACGCCGCTCCGGATTTGCCGCCGCACACCGAGTGAGGACACAAACTTGTGACTGGTTCAATTCCGCCAACCGAAGTAGCGCCAGCAAACAGTGTGAAAATATTCTTCGGATATTGCGAGAGAAATGGACCACCAACTTGTCCCGGGGTTTGAGACGCAAGAATTGCCGGCACTGCTTGATGCGTAAAGTTCGACGCAGAAACAGCGTTGCGATACCACGTGGCGCCTTCAGCTAACTCTGCAAATCCTGGAAATCGCGTGGCATTTATTTTTCCGTCGTTTCCAAGCAACGAAGCGAGTGGAAATTCATCAAAAATCACTTGAAGAACCGTGACGTCCTTATTCCCAACGACTGCATCAGACTGCGGCCCATCAGATTCAAGCAACACCGGCTGCAGTGCAATGACTGCACTGCCAAGGACAGCCACCGCAAGGAGAGACAACCAACGCGACCATTCCCGAACAGGTTTGGATTTATCGAAAGCCCATGGAATGACAAGGGCAAACGCGAGCCCGATCGCGATAGACGGAATGTTGCTATTCACATCAAGCCATCGAGCCACCGCCAAACCCAACAACAGCGACAAGCCGCTAATCAGACATAGACGCGTCGCTTCATTCACCTTTGGGCCGAACAGCGCAGAGAATCGGTCCAGACCGATACAGATAAGGGCAGGAGCGAGGCCGACGAGCAGTAAAAAGACCGAGACCTCAAGTGGTGACAACTTTCCAGCCGAGAAAACTGTCGTGTTTTTTCCATACAGATCGAGCAATGGCTGAGCTATCGCCATGGTTGACAAGGCCAAATAGGTCAAAAAGTGACGACGTAACATCCGACAACCTTGCCACAATGAAAGTGTGTTGTTCATGTCTCGTTCTTCTTTGACTCGCCTGAGAGGCTTCTCCGTCGCCGTCGTTGCCATTTTTGGACTTTCAATCCTGCACTCCCCTCATTCGGTTGACGGCCGCGGTGTCACTATTGGAGCTAATGGTCAGGGCACGTTGCTCGTAGTTGGCGACAGCCTGACTGTTGGTACTGAAGCGTTTGGTTCTCTCACAAAAAGGGTGAGCGCCCTTGGCACCTGGGACAATGTCGTGATGGATGCAAAGGAGGGTCGAAAGGCTTCACTAGGCGCAAGCGTCATCGAAAAGGGACTCTCCGCCTTAACTACCGCACTCGTGGTTGCACTTGGCACTAACGACATGATTTCAAAGCCCGAGACCTGGTATCCACGTTGGGTCATTGACACCGTGATGCAAAAAACTCGAGGCATACCTGTGCTGTGGGTCAACGTAGAATTCTCCCAAACTGGTCGCAGCGATTGGCGAGCGCGAGGAGTTCGTTTTAATAAGGAATTGCGACTAGCAAAACTGCGATATCCAAATTTGACAATTGCAGATTGGAACACGGCATTCACTCCGATATCTAAGAGCCGGTTCCTCGCAGATGGTGTTCACTTATCTGTGTCTGGCTATAAGACCAGATGCAATTTCCTGGTACCTGCCATTTCATCCTTCGGAATCTCCATTGTTAATGCGAGCACAACAACAACAACAACAACCATTGCGCCTTCGACGACTTCGACATCCGCTTCATCGACAACAACGACCGTCGGCTAATTGCTCTGTAGTACAATTGTTCAATGCGAGCAGTTACATCGTCCCAAGGTTCAGTCTTCGTTGGGGACCACGACGAACCCGCAGGAACTGGTGAACTCATTACCGTTACCTCAGCGGGAATTTGTGGATCAGATTTACATCTGATCGCATCAGGACTCTCGGGGGTCATTCTTGGTCATGAATTTGGTGGCTTCACTACAGATGGCACACTTGTCGCTGTCCGCCCCACAGGAGAATGTGGCTCGTGCCCACAGTGCACTTCAGGGTTCCCCCACATGTGTCACCAAGCTGCCGCCTCTCTTCATGGCACCTCTATTAATGGCGGTCTGGCGGAATTCGTCCGCGTAGAACCTTCGCGCCTGGTGCCAGTGCCTGCCGGTACTGATCCGGCCACTGTTGGCCTTGTCGAACCACTTGCAGTCGTTGTACATGGAATCAACCGCGTACCACTGATATCGGGTATGTCTGCTCTTGTTGTGGGCTCAGGTTCTATTGGCCTGCTCACAGCAGCCGTGCTCACCGATAGGGGCATCAATGTAAACATTGTGTGCCGCCACCCCCATCAATTTGCAGCCGCTGAGAAGCTCGGCGTCAATGCAGTATCCAAGCACGCCACGGACTACGACGTCTCGTTCGATGCCGTGTGCACACAAGAGTCGCTCGACATGTGTTTCGCCGCCACACGCCCTCGCGGGAGCGTCGTTGAGTACGGAATGATTTGGAGCAGTATCCAACTCAAGAATCAGATGATGTTAAAAGAAATTTCTCTCGTGCCATCTATGTTCTATACCCATAACCACGAACAGAATGATTTTGAAGATGCTGTCGACATGTTGGTCCGCCATCCGGAACTAACGACGACACTTATTACTCATCGTTTTTCGCTTGAAGAATCAGTACATGCATTTGCAGTTGCAAACGATCGACAAGCCGGCGCAATTAAAGTGCACATCTTTACTCACATGTAAAGTGTCTTTCACAAACGATTGTAAAAATATTAGTTTTGCACACCCAATTTTTTAAACCTGCCCACACAATGCGCTCACGCATTTCACGCAGTGTTCGTGTTGCAATGGCAATCGCGACCATGGCAGTGCGCTCGATGAACGAGACATTGTTTGAAGCAACGGTCGGCGGCGATGAGGTTTGTTTTTCTCGAAAGTGACCCAGTCGCGCTCCGTTCCAAACAAATGTGGGTGTTGTGCCGCATCGTCATCGTCACTCAGACACCAATCTCGGCGCCATACTCCCTGCAGAGACAGCAGCTCATACCCTTGCCTCTCAAGCACGCCTGGGGAGCCGCCTTTCTCCATGTCCACAGTTTCATGCGCTTGATATAACAGTTCAATTTCACCAGAATCAATCCCGTCGAAATCGGGTCGCATGAACCGGAAAAGGACACACCTTGGCGATTGTCACCAACGGGTCCATCGACCGGAGTAGCCCGTATCCCCAGAAAAGATGGGGGTATCTGAGAGATTACCCCCCCTCTTTCGTCCTTTTCTCTGTCTGATTCGCTCTATCGAGGGCCAGATGGCGAGATGTTTAGTTGTCCGATGCAAATGAAAATCCCTCGCGCGGTCTGGCATCACCTTCTCATTGCCTGATATGGTGGCAATCGTCACATCAACTCAGGTGTGCATATTTGGGGGGAACTCAATGACTCAAAGTCAAATCACTCGGTCACGTGTGATGCGTCGTATAGGGGTTGCGATTGCAGCATCCCTTGCGATCAGCACAATGGCCTCAACCGGAAGTCAAGCGGCATCAAACCCGTCGGCTATTAAATATGGCGGCAAAATAAAGGTCGCAATTAGTTCAACGTTTGGTGGTTGGTGTTTTTCAAATAACAACGCCAGCGACGCTCTTGGTGGTCAGCGCACTGTCATGGAAACACTGTTTGAAAAAACAATTGGTGGAGACATGGTTGGCCTTCTTGCCGAGTCGTATTCCGCGTCTGACGATTTGAAGACCCACACAATTACTCTTCGCAAAGGCATCAAGTTCCACGACGGCACTGATTTCAATGCTGCAGCAGTAAAGACAAACCTTGATTATGCAACTGGTTCGTACTCAGTAGCAGTAGCAGGAGCCGAAGCAGCAACAGCCACTCGTGCCGCTCATGCAACAAAGGTGTACACAGCGTTGACGGGCTCTGGGCCATTAGGTGGAGCAGTTGGAGCAGGTCTTCTTACTGCAGTGGGCATAGCTTCAACAGCTACCCCTGCAGTCGCAGTCGGAACCTTGTCATTCTTGAGTGTTCTCGGAGCCTTGGCTAAGGGTGGCGGACTTGATAAGGCAACCGGCGGTGCCATGGATCAATTAGGTTTGACCATTAGTGCTTCTGCAACATGGGCCGCGTCGACATATACCTTGAGTACTGCAACAGCATTCATTGGAAACCTCACGGCAATCACAGCTACTGATACCCACACACTTGTCTTGAAGACGAACCGCGCACAGAACGATGTTCCTGGAATGCTGTACGCATCTGGTCGATTCATCATCCGTGCAGTGGCTCAAATTTCAAATGGTGCATCAAACTGCACCACCAAGCCAATTGGTACAGGACCTTTCAAAGTGTTGCCGGGTTACAACTACTCAGATACAAATGAATTGGTTGTCGTAAAAAATGCTGACTACTGGCGCAAAGATCCAACTACAGGAGCAAAGCTTCCGTACCTTGATCAAATCACATTCACCAGCGTGAAAGAACCTTCTCAGCGTGCTGCAGCTGTCCGCAAGGGCACCTACGACGCAGGAACTTTTGCCAGTGCTGGTGAAGGCAAGTTTGTCCGGGACCTTCGCCAACGCAAGTCTGTCGTGACTGAATACGCCACTCCATATGAGTACTACCTTTCTTTGTTCTTGAATCAAGGCAAGGCTGGCAGTCCGTTTACGAGTAAAAATGCTCGTCTCGCCGTGGCAACATGCACCGACCGTGCTGGTTTCGTTAAGGCCCGTTCCGAGGGAGAAGCCAAAGTCGCAACGTCTTTGGTCGGCCCTTCGAGCGTCATGTACACAACAACTGGTCACCAGAAATACAGTGTCGCAGCCTCACAGGCTTTCATTGCGGCTTGGAAGGCAGAAAACCCAACCAAGAACCTTCAAATCAAGCTTGCAGTAGTAGCTGATACAGGATCGGCGTCTCAAGCAAGTGCCAAATTCTGGAAAGACAGCTACGCAAAATGTGGTATCGAATACGAAATCATTACAAAAGAGGCAACTCTTGCGATTGCTACCACCTTTAACTCGAGCGAATCAGGCGGGGCACAAAATGCCTACGACATGAGCTTTGCACAACTCTTTGAAGGTACCGATGTGTCATTCAACTTGCCGTTCGCATTGACCAATGCGTTCCCAGCAGGAGCAACGACCCTTGGATCGACATGGAGAAGCAACATCGGGTCAGTACTCGGAATTGCCCACCACAGTGACACCACTGTTGACGCTCTGTTCTACGCAGGTAATGCAGCGGCGAACAAGTCAGTAGCAAAAATTAAGTATCAAGAGGCCACCGCGCGTCTTCAGAACGAAGCCATCATCTCTGGTGTCTTTTCTCAATCAACTCAAATTTTTGTGAACAACAAGAGTGGCCTTGGCGGTATCGGAAAACTTCAAATCGTCAAAGGTAAAACACAACGTGTTATCACCAACTGGGGATTTGACTGGACTGGAATTTACAAGAAATAACTTTCTTCTAAATCTTCATTACTGAAGAAAAAGTACCGGCGTCCGATTGGGCGCCGGTACTTTTTTTGTACTACGCTAATCAAACGCATTCATTGGGGGGTCCGTATGAACTGGTTTGCCGAAATCTATAAGAGACTGATAGGTATCGCTGTCGTCGTTGTGATCGCCACTTTCCTTCTTTCCTGTCTGATGTGGCTGCTCCCTGGGGACCCCGCTGAATTACTGAATCCCAGTGCACCCGAAGGTGCCATTGATTCGATTCGTCGAGAGATTGGATTAGATCGAGGAGTATTTGGTTATTACTGGCACTGGCTCAGCAACTTATTGACAGGAAACTTTGGGAAATATTATCTCGGTGGTGGGGAACGCGAAGTCTCTGAAGTAGTTTTTCGAACTCTTCCTGTCTCAATACAAATGATTTTGTATGCACAAATTGTTTCACTCTCTTTGGCTATTCCACTTGGTCTAGTTTCTGCTTACAAAGAAGACAGTCGGTTTGACCGCATTGTGAGCACGACCTTATTCACTATGGTTTCGTTTCCAGGCTTTGCCTTAGCTCTCATCTTGTCGTTGGTATTTGCGGTGCAGTTGGGTTGGGTTGATCCAATCGGATACGTCTCACCGACTGAAAATCTTTTTCAACACCTCAAATTAATGATCCTGCCTGTGGTCAGTCTTTCTGTTGGATTGACGTCTAGCTATACGCGCTTGCTTCGCACAGATGTCATTGCAACATTAAAAGAAGATTATGTGACAATGGCAGCTTCAAAAGGAATAAGCAACAGACGTGTGTTGTGGAAACATGTGTTCCGACCTTCGAGCACAACAATTCTCACCTCTGCAGCATTAAACATGGGTGGCCTCATTGGAGGAACAATTATTATTGAAACCATCTTCGTGATTCCAGGTATCGGTTATGAAATTTTCTACGCCATTGGTTCTCGACAGATCATCGCCATGCAAACTCTGATTGCTCTCGTGGCGTTTGCCTACGTTTTTTTCAATTCCACTGTGGATATTCTGACCCAAATCATTGACCCAAGAACGAGAGAACGTCGTGCCTGATGTAGAACAAACTGTCGAAGTTTCACCACAAATTACAGTGACAAAAAACAAAAGACCCATTGGTTTTTATATTTCTTCAACATGGATTGGGACCGTACTTTTTCTAGCCGTATTTGGTTGGGCGTTACCAACACGACCATGGGACAGTGCTGATTATGACGCTCTGGGTGTTAAGCCGTTTTCGCCAAACCATCCGCTCGGAACGACCGGTGATGGCTATGACATGTTGTCCGGACTAGTCAACGGGGCAAAAATTTCAATTTTCGTTGCGCTCGTTGGCGTCGTCATTGGAGGATCAATCGGAACTTTCATCGGAGTGACATCTGCGTACTATCGCGGCACGTACGACCGAATAGTTACAACGATTTTCAATGTCATGTTGTCGATTCCTAACTTGGTCCTGTCATTAGCTTTGCTCTCCGTTCTTGCATACTCTGACGAGAACAACCCGACGACGACATCACGCAGGGTTGCCGTTCTTATGCTCTCCCTCACAATTGTCGTCGTTCCGATTCTCGGACGAATCGGTCGAGCGTCAGCGCTCCAATGGGCTGGACGAGAGTTTGTTCTTGCGTCAAAGTCAATGGGCACATCAAACCCGACCATCATTATTCGTCATATCTTGCCGAATGTTGCACCAGCTATTTTGGCTATCGGATTCTTGGCAGTCGGTTCTTTGATTATCGTTGAGGGTTCATTGGCAGTTCTTGGTATTGGCGTACCTGGCGGGGCAAGTTGGGGCTCTATGTTGGCTAACGGTCGGGGCAACATTGCTTACTCTCCACACGAGGTCTATATGCCCGCAATGGCCATTGCTCTAACTGTCATCTCCTGTAACTGGTTCGGTGACTACGTCCGCAGAGCATTAGACAAGAGAGAGTCAAAGATATGAGTTCACTGCTAAAGATTGACAACATGTCAGTCAGTTTCGCCACACCGCGTGGCAATCTACGCGCGGTCAATGACGTTACGATCGAACTACTGAAGGGTGAGAGCCTCGGAGTGGTAGGGGAATCCGGATCAGGCAAGACGGTGTTGTCTCGGGCAACAATGGGATTGTTACCAGGCACTGCAACCCGAACCGGAACAATCACATATAACGGTCAAGTCATTTCAGAACTACCGAAAGACGAAGTGCGAGAGCTCTGGGGCACAGGAATGGCCATGATCTTTCAAGATCCAATGACCGCTTTGAACCCAGTGCGACGCATTGGCGCTCAACTCACTGAAAGTTTGACAGTTCGTCTTGGCATGGACAAAAAAGCAGCCAAAGTAAAAGCAATCGAGTTGTTGAAGCGGGTTCGTATCCCCGACCCAGAATCAATGTTACGAAAGTTTCCCTACCAACTATCAGGTGGTATGCGCCAACGCATCATGATCGCTATTGCAGTTTCGTGTGAGCCAGAACTGCTCTTTGCAGACGAACCGACCACTGCTCTTGACGTTACCGTCCAAGCACAGGTACTTGATCTCATTACCGAACTGCGTAAAGAATCAAACATGGCAATGATTCTTGTGACTCACGACCTTGGTGTTGTGGCCGGACACACAGACAAGATTGCTGTCATGTACGCCGGCGACGTTGTTGAATACGCACCGACACGTGAACTGTTTTCAAACATGAAGATGCCGTACACCGAAGCATTGCTGAAGTCGATACCTCGTCTCGAAACACCTACTGGAAGTCGCTTGCCCGTCATCGAAGGTCGATTGCCTGATCCGACGAAGAATGAGCCGGGTTGCCCTTTTGCGAATCGTTGTCCATATGTAACTGATAAGTGTCGCGCCGAGAAACCACCATTAACCAATGCTGGCAATAATCATTATTATCGGTGCTGGTTTCCAATTGGAGGAGAAAAGTAATGGCTGGCAGCGGTAAAGCTCACATGCGTCCCGATGGGGATCGCGTTCTCACTGTTGAAGATCTCACTGTTGAATTCCGACTGAGCAAAGACAAAATTGTTAAAGCGGTCTCAGGAATAAGTTTTGACCTGATTCGAGGCGAGACCTTAGCAATAGTCGGTGAGTCGGGTTGTGGAAAGTCCACTTTAGGCAAAGCGATCTTGCAGTTGCCAAAGCCCAACAGTGGATCAGTTAATTTCTTATCAACCGAATTAACCACACTGGGCAAAAAAGAACTACGCGACATGCGTCCTGCGATGCAAATGATTTTTCAAGACCCAGTGAGTTCACTTGATCCCCGCCTGCCGGTCAGCGAAGTTCTCGCTGAACCCCTCAAGGTGTGGAAGCGCGGCAACCAGATTGAAATTGATGCAAAGATCGATGAGCTATTGAATGCGGTCAACTTAGACCCAGCAGTAGTACGAGACCGACGTTCGTATGAGTTTTCCGGAGGACAGTGTCAGCGCATCAGCATTGCTCGTGCACTAGCACTAGAACCCACCATGATTATTTGCGATGAGCCTGTATCGGCACTCGACGTTTCTGTTCAGGCTCAAATTTTGAACCTGCTTCAAGACATGAAAGACCGATACGGTCTTACGTTGATATTCATTTCTCACGACCTCGCAGTCGTGAAGGCTGTGAGTACCCGAGTCATGGTCATGTATCTAGGCAAAGTCTGCGAAGTCGCCCCGCCTGATGAGTTGTACCAACACACCCGTCACCACTACACGAGGGCTCTCGTTGCTTCGGTGCCGATTCCGGACCCAGATCGCCCCACGTCATCGGAACTTATTCAAGGTGAACCCCCGTCACCACTGAACCCACCATCAGGCTGTCGCTTTCGCACACGTTGCCCTGCTGCGACCGAGATATGTGCTGCTGAAGAACCTGAACTGCGCGAAGTAGCTGTGGGCCATTTTGTGGCCTGTCACCACCCCAACGAGTCGTAATTACTGTTCCGGCCAGCCCGGAGTGTCAGCATCAAGTTCAACACCCATGGTGTTGAGAAAACCTGAAACCAATCGATACGTACCTGCGACCATTACAAGTTCCACAAGTTCAGCTTCGTTCCAGGAGGCCTGTAATTCTTCCCATGTCGCCGTGCTGACGCAGTTATCAGCGCATAATTCATCGCTCATTGCAATGAGTGCTTGATCGCGTGCACTCCACTGATGTTCGGTTGAGTCCTTTGTTAACTCGACAATTTCAACCTTCGTCAAGCCGACACGTTGACCAATGATTGTGTGTTGTCCAAATTCATACACGGACTGGCAGTTCCAACCGACACGCAAAATAACTATCTCGCGTTCACGAGCAGGCAAGAGCCCCTTGTTAAGAAATAGGCCTGCGAAATTCATGAAGCGTTTCAGCAATTTCGGGTGATGGGCAATTGTCCCGAAAATATTGAGTGGCGTTCCCGCAGGCGAATTGATTCCCCCACCCATGATTGTTTGCAATTCTGCCGACAGATCAACCAACGGTGAAATACGTGGCGACGTGGGGCGAAGCTTTCCTAATGGAGACAAAGATTCAGTCATGCCCCCAGTCTGCTTCATGGCTGACCCCACACCGAACCCGAACTACCGTATGTAGATGCAGAATTGCCCACTTTTAGAAATCGACAATGTCCGATAGCCCATTGTTTCCCATCAGCGGCGAACTACTGGCCTGTGATGGGTCAGCTGTGCTCGTACCAGAATTCTTTTCACCATTAGAAGCAGATGATCATTTCAATGACCTATTAGCGAAAACGCCATGGGAGCAACACAGCCTGTCAATGTTTGGAAAGCAGGTGCTTGAGCCTCGCCTGTCTGCTTGGCATGCTGAGGCGGACCTGGCGTATACCTATTCTGGTCAACCCAGAACTCCCCACCCCTTTAATGATCCCCTCACGGCCGTGCGAAAGGCCTGTGAAGCCCACGTAGGCCAGTTGTTCAATGGGGCCCTCGTCAATCTGTATCGATCAGGAGCCGATGCTATGGGGTGGCATTCTGATGACGAACCAATAAACGGCATCAATCCTGTCATTGCCTCTATCAGTTTGGGAGCCGAACGACGATTTGATCTTCGCCATAAACGAACGCGCGAAGTGGTCTCGGCCATACTGCCCCATGGGTCATTACTTGTTATGTCAGGAGCATGCCAGACGAATTGGCATCACCGAATTGCTAAGACAACCCGCGAAATTGAGCCACGAATTAATATTACCTTCCGTTTTCTCTGCTATTAGGCCACTAAAAAACTGTGCCATAATTTGTGAATGAACAACAACATCGGTTCCATTCTGACCAAACGAACGCTCTTGAATCCCACCAACGAAGCACTCTTTGATGTAGCGCAAGGTGTTCGTTTTTCGTATGACGAACTCAACAATCGAACTAATCAAGTAGCTAACGGCCTACGATCACTGGGAGTACAAAAAGGCGACCGCGTTGCCTTGCTAATGATGAACTGTCATGAGTTTGTCACCTCATTTTTTGCTATCGCAAAAATAGGAGCGGTCATAGTGCCGTTGAACTGGCGTCTTGTACCTGACGAACTTGAATTCATCATGAAAGATGCCGGTGCAACTGTTCTCCTTTCCGGATCCGAATTTGACGTAGCAATTACTGAACTTCACTCTCGCGGTGATCGCACCGATGTGACACATTGGATTCGCGTTGGTAACTCCGATTCCTTGCCCTCGTTTGCAAAGTCATTTGATTCAGTGGTCACTTCCCAGCCGCACACTGAGCCAGAGATCACCGCATGGAACGACGACTTGCTCTACATCATGTACACATCGGGCACTACTGGACTTCCTAAAGGTGTAATGCACACGCACAACACTCAAATGGCTGCTCTTATTACTTTGAACGCAACAAATGACTTCTGCATCGGTGATCGGTACCTGAACCCGATGCCGCTATTTCATGTCGGAGCACTTACCCCTGCAATTGTCACTGCCTATCGCGGTCTGGCACACATTCTCATGCGCGCTTTTGACCCGAATGCCATTTGGACTTTGGTGAAAGAAGAACGAATCAATAACGCACTACTAGTGCCCGCCATGCTGGGTGCGTGCCGAATGGTCTTTGACCCCTCAATACATGATCATTCCACGCTGCGTTGGTTCCTCAGTGGTGCCGCGCCAGTACCAAAGTCACTCATTGAGGCATACCAAACCATGGGCATTGATATCCACCAGGTGTATGGGCTAACTGAAACATGTGGGCCAGCGTGTGCCACAACGCCAGAAGATGCAGTTCGTAAGGCAGGTTCAACAGGTAAAGCCTATTTTCATACCGATGTCAAAATCGTTCATCCCGATGGCACCACCTGCTTACCTGAAGAAGCCGGCGAAGTTCTGGTGCGAGGTGACCACATCATGACCGGCTATTGGAACAGACCAGATGCCACCGCTGACACGATCAAAGATGGCTGGCTGTACACCGGCGACATCGCCCTCGCAGACGATGAAGGCTTCATTTGGATTCAAGACCGACTCAAAGACATGATTATTTCCGGCGGAGAAAATGTGTACCCAGCCGAGGTTGAAAACATTATTCTCGGACACCCAGGGGTTGCAGATGTGGCGGTCATCGGAGTTCCATCGGACAAATGGGGCGAAACAGGTCTTGCTGTCATCGTGAAAAAAGATGCAGCCGTAACAGAGGCTGACATCATTGCGCATTGCGACGGCAAATTGGCGCGCTTCAAAATGCCAGGCGGCATCCGCTTTATTGATGTGATACCACGAAATGCTTCAGGAAAAGCTCTGAAGCGAGAACTGCGAATCCAATTCCCTACGCTCTGAACTAGCAGAATAACTGTTGACGAAACAGATACGGGCTAATTGACTTGCCTGTCACGGCCCTCCCAATACGGTGCACGCAATTTGAATTTCTGAAGTTTTCCTGTTGTCGTTCGGGCAAGTTCGGAACGAAACTCAATGCGTTTTGGGCATTTATATCCTGCAAGTTTTGTCTTGACATACACAATGAGTTCGTCTTCAGTCAATGCTGAACCTTGAACCTTGACAACGAGCGCCATCACCGCTTCTCCCCACTTTTCATCAGGTACGCCAATAACGGCGACCTCAGACACTTCAGCATGGGAGAAAATCGCGTCTTCTACTTCGATAGACGAAACGTTTTCCCCACCCGAGATGATTACATCCTTCTTGCGGTCAGCGATGGTGATGAATCCATATTCGCCCATAGACCCGCCATCACCTGTGTGAAACCAGCCATCAATAATTGCCGTCGATGTCTCTACTGGCTGCTCCCAATATCCGGCCATAACAACGCTGCCCCGTGACAGCACTTCACCCTCTGCATCTATGCGCATTTCAACACCGAGGGTTGGTGCTCCAGCCGCACTGAGTTTCGCGGCGCGCTCAGCAGCAGTTAACGAATCCCATTCACTACGCGTGCGGTTCATGGTTAATAGTGGTGATGTTTCGGTCAGACCATAAATCTGTATGAATTCCCATCCGAGTTCAGTCTCAATCTTTTCGATTGTTTTTGTGGGCGGTGGAGCGCCAGCCACAACCATACGCACATGATCACGTGAGGTATTGGCACCGGGCACAGCCGCCGCATCGAGAACCATATTGGCTACCGCGGGCGCACCGCTCAACAAAGTGACTCCGTGTTGTTCAATACGGCGCAATATCTCTGCGCCATCCACTTTGCGCAAAATAATGTGTTGTCCACCCATGGCTGTAACAGAGAAAACAATCCCCCAACCGTTTGCATGAAATTGAGGAAGGGTGTGCAGATAGACGTCTCTGTCATTGATTCCCAGTTGCCAACCGAAAATAGCAGCGTTCACCCACAGGTTTCTATGCGTCAGTTGCACACCTTTCGGGCGCGCCGTGGTTCCGCTTGTGTAGTTGATGGTTGCAGTGACATCTTCGTCGGCAATCCAAGGCAGTGGATCAGTATCAAATTTGTACAGAACTTTGTCTGATTCTGCACCAATCACAAACTTGTGTTTGGCTGTCACATCCTTCAGTGCAACTTCTAGCTCCGGATCAATAATCAAGACTTCAGCGCCGCAATGAGAAATAATGTACGACACTTCCTCGGCTACTAAACGAAAATTAATAGGTACTAACACTCGCCCGTACCCGCTAACACCAAAGAACGCCGTGAATAACCGAGCAGAGTTTTGACTAACAACTGCAACACGTGCCCCTTGTGGCACTCCTAGAGCGTCAAGCGCTGCTGCCTGTGCACGTGCGCGACGAGCGACTTCCTTGTAGGTCAATGTTCCCCACGATGCTGCGGGCTGGTCCGACTCATCGATGACTGCAATTCTGTCTCCGTACACCTGCTCGGCCCGACGAAGATGATCCACGATTGTTAAAGCGACTTTCATGCTTTCTACCGTAGGCGTTTTTGAGCACGATAATGGCACCCGAAACCTGTTCTATAGTGACGCCGTGACAAACATTCTTCAGTCGACAAGCGACACTCCCGATGCGATTGCGGTCATCTGCGACGGCCAAAAATTGTCATGGACAGAACTTGAATCGCATGCTCGCAAGATTGCTCATGCACTGTCTGCATGGGGACTTAATACGGGCGATCGATGGGCCCTGCTGTCGCATAACCGTATCGAGTGGCCCGAATTGTTTCTCGGCAACACTCTCGCCGGAACTCGCTATGTGCCGTTGAACTGGCACCTCACAGTCCCCGAAATTGAATACCTCCTTGTCAACAGCGGCGCGACAGCCCTTGTCGTTGACCCAGATCATGCAGAAGTCGGCACAGAGGCCGCCACGAGAGTCGGAATTGATCCAGCACGAATCATCGTTCTTGGCCCGCAATACATCGCATGGCGCGATGCTCAACCAGACACTGACCACCCAAACACCACCTCAGGGTCTGCCCTTATCTACACCGGCGGCACGACAGGCGCTTCCAAGGGGGTAACGCGACCTGATTCGGGTGCACCAATCTCGTCATGGGCAAAGGGCATCTCCACATGGGGCAATTATGTCGGAATGCCTGCATCAGGAATCGCGCTGATATCCACGCCCCTGTACCACGCCTTTGGCGCCGGTGTCCTCGGCGCGGCCCTTGCGCGCAACCACACCATTGTGCTGAAGGAACGGTTTGACGTTGACGATTTCCTCGACAGCATTGAGCAGTACAGGGTGACAAGTGCACCCTTAGTGCCCACACTCATTGTGAGACTGGCAAAGCTTGACGACAACCATTTCACTTCTCGAGACCTCTCCAGCCTGCAATGGATTGCCCATACAGCTGCACCGTGCCCCGGGTGGGCCAAGCAACGCCTCATTGACATGCTGGGGCCAATCATCACAGAGTTCTACGGCAGTTCAGAAGGGACTGGACCGGTGGTCTGCACCAGTGCCGAGTGGATGGCACGGCCCGGCACTGTTGGTCGCCCTGCACCAAACCTGCGTGTTTCCGTGGTTGACGACAACGGAAATGATGTACTGCCGATGGAGATTGGAACCCTTTATTTCAAGCGCACAGATGGCGCCCCGCAGTATCACGGCGATGAAGCCAAGACCAAAGCTGCGCAATTGCCTGATGGACGCTTCACTGTCGGAGATCTCGGGTACCTCGACACTGATGGGTTCATATACTTGGTCGATCGCCGTGTCGATCTGATCTTGAACGGAGGCGTCAATGTGTATCCCGCCGAAATTGAAAGCGTTCTCAGCCAACACCCATCAATTCGCGATGTTGCTGTCTTTGGAATTCCAGATTCTGAGTTCGGACAACAAATCAAGGCCGCAGTCGAACTGGAAGATGGAGCATCTCTGACATCAGGTGAATTGATTGCCTGGAGCCGCGAACGTCTTGCAAGTTTCAAATGCCCTCGCAGCGTTGATTTTCATAAAGCACTACCCCGTGAAGCACACGGAAAACTGAAGAAACGTATCTTGCGCGACGCCTACTGGCCTTAATAGTCGAATAAAAAATAACACGTTTTTACAACAAAAAAGGGGCGGTGACCATATGGTCACCGCCCCTTTTTAAGGTTATTGAGTTAATTTAGCCCTTGGACACTCCGGTCCATTCAAAGCCCTTGTTCTCAACAGTGTCAGCAAAGCCGCCGGCTGGCAACTCCAGTTTTCCGAAACCAGTCAACTTTGACTTATTCGCAACAAACATTTTAACACCACCGTGAACAGCTGGAATCGCGTATCCCTCGGCTTGAATGTACTCAGCTACTGCCTGCCATGCCAACTTGCTTTTGGCAGGGTTGGGTTCAGCCATAGCAGCGTATGTCAAGTCGTCAACCTTGGTATCGCCGTGGTTACCCAAAGCAATAATCACTCCGAAACGACCGACTAACGCTGCACCGAGCCTGGCGAGAATTGGGTTAGTTGATCCAGTAGGAAAGGCCTTGCTCATAAAGAACGGGGCAACATATGCAGGACTTGCACCTTCAGCAGGTGTACCTTCCGCAAAGTCGTACGCGTTTCCGCCAGCAGCGTAAATCTTGCTGATCAAAATTGTGCTTTCTGCCTGAAGAATTTCGTTTGTTGCAATACCAGCTTTATCAAGCATCTGCCTAATGAACTTAACGTTATTAAGTGATTGAGAACTTGAATCGGCGTACAAGGTCAACTTCATTGGTCCCGCAGCACCAAGTGCTGTATTACATGCAACCTGGTATTCCTTTGACTTTGCGATACTGAATGTTGGTGCGCCCTTCAAGGTGTACATCGGGTTTTCTTTACCAACAATTGAGCCAGTAAAACTTCCCGTGCCTTTCAGACGGACCTTATTGTATGCACTCCAGTCGAGAGCATGAGCAGCTGCCAGACGGCAAGCCTTGATCTTAAATGGAGAGTCTTTCTTGCCAACGTTTGGCACCCACTGGCCATAAAAGCTCAGAAGGGACTGGTATCCGGTGACATCTTTCTTTCTATTCAACAAATCCTGAGTAAACGTGGCATCACCTTGTGTGAAGAGAGCGGCATCTACCGTTCCCTTACGCACTGCTGCTGCACGTTGCGATGCTTCTTTCACATTGATAAAAGTAATTCCATCAAGGTATGGCAACTGAACACCAGCTTTGTCTTTGCGCCAGTAGTTCGGATTACGCACAACTTCTGTTAGGTCAGTTGTGAAACTCTTCAACATGAATGGCCCAGTACCAATTGGGTTAGTGACACATGTCTTTGGACTTGCAATTTGAGCAGGAGCACGCATGACGTAGCGACCTGCACGATAAATCAAAGCCATAAACTGTGTGTCAGGTCGATCAAGTGTGACTTTGAGGTTGAGATCATCAACGACTTCAACACTGTAAATATTTGCGTTGACAGCAACACCAGTTCCCAAATACCCCAATGTGGGGTCAACATCACCGCGACCAATGTCGATGTTCTGCTTCACGTTGGCTGCATTAAAAGCCTCACCGTTCGAGTACTTAATTCCCGCACGAAGCTTGATGCTCCACACCTTGTTGTCGGTCGACGTTGCAGACTCCGCAAGGTAGCCGACAAATTTTCCCTTGTTGGTTCGCTCGAACAGTTGTTCAAACATTGAACGCGATGAACCCAATGCTCCCGAAGCTAGTGCGTTTTGGAAACAATGACCACCAACACCACCATCGATAGCTACGACAATGAATCCGCCCTTTTTAGCTGCAGCTGGCTTCGAAGCCGCCTGAGTCGCACCGCCTGGCACCACAACGCCAATAAGAACTGCTGCAAGAGCACTTCCTACTACTTTTGCCATCCGCGAACGGTTGGCTTTGACCCTATTTTTCATTCAAATACCCCTTGAAATTTGCCCACGGTTTGTGTGACTTCCGTAACACTAGATGAGACTTCTGGTCTAGTCACTATTTTCAGGGCCAATTTGATCAATTCTCATTTGTACTGCGCAAGTAGTTGCCCAAAGCCAATTTTGGCTAAACCCCAACAGGTGTAGGCCGACGGGCACGCCGAACCTGGGCAATCATCCCCACACCGGTCAGTACAAGGGTCACGATTACCACAGAGATCACAATCGCCAACACGTCGCTCGGGAGTCGCCCAGCGCTGAGAAATACATACGCATCGGGCGCAAAATAGGACAAAACGGCGATTGCGAGCCACGGCCGAAGCCGAATCCATGCACCATCAACCACTGCGCCCACCACTTGGGCGCTGGATTTTCCATAGATTGCTGCTGAAACAAACTCAATAACACCAAAAATATATGGGTTCACGCCATATTTGCGAAGAAACTTCCACACCAATGCAGCTCGGATACCTCCATATGCGATGGAAGCAAGAATCCAGACGCGTTCGAACCGGGCTCTGCGAGTAGTCATCAAAGAAGCGTAGAGGGCGTTCGCCGTAGCCTGACAGGGTGCCTCCTACAGAAACCACCCAATCCCAACGCAGGACAGGGTTCAGCATTCACGTTCTCACGGCCAGCGGTGCCCTGGTCGGCCTCATCGCACTGCAATCGGTCATTGATGGCCATATCCGCTCTGCCCTCATGTGGCTCATTGTCTGCCAAATCTTGGACGGCATTGATGGCCCGATTGCTCGCAGATTCGATGTCAGTTTGCATGCGCCACATATCGACGGCCACGTTCTTGACCTGGTTATTGATTACGTCACGTGCGTCGTCGTGCCGACTGTGCTTCTTATTCACATGGACGTTGTAGAGCCGCGCCTGACCATGACAATTGCTGGTCTTATTTTGATGACAAGCGCCCTGTGGTTTGCCCGCACTGATCAAGAAACTGACGACGTGTGGTTTAACGGATTTCCGGCCATGTGGAATATCGTCATCCCTACTTTTATTCTTTTGGGCACTAGCCAGCGGTATGCGGCCATCATGTGCTTGTTGTTCTGTGTTGCACAACTCACAATGGTCAAGTTCCCGCACCTCGTACGAGTGCAGGCTTTCCGTCCCGCCACATACACCGCCACCGCAATCTATTTTGGCGCATTCATTCTGTTATCGGCCCAGTATCCGAATGGACCACAGTGGGCTCAAAACATCATTCTCATCGGGCCTGTGTATTTAGTAGCGATAGTCGTGTGGCGAACATTTTTCCCCGACAAAACGATTTTCGGATTATCGATTACAGCTACGCCGTAAAAACTATTCACGAGCTGCGTATACGTCGCGCAAGTCTTTCTTCAATACTTTTCCGGTTGCATTCCGGGGCAACTCCTCGTGATGCCAGAACACCTTGCTCGGCACTTTGAACGAAGCGAGTCGGGTTTTCAAAAAATCAAGAATTGCAGAATCATGATCTGCCCCGAATCCATCGGCAGCTACGAGTACGGCAGCCACCTCTTCACCCAACTTGTCGTGTGGTAATCCGATGACTGCGCAATCACGGATTGCTTCGTGCTCAAACAGAACAGTTTCCACTTCGACACAGTAGACATTCTCTCCCCCACGCAACACCATGTCTTTAATACGGTCAACGACATATACAAAACCATCGGCATCGATGTAGCCCGCATCACCAGTGTGAAACCACCCGTCTGTAAAAGCTTTCTTGGTTTCTTCAGGCTTGTTCCAATAGCCACGCACATTGTTTGGGCCATAGACCCATACTTCACCGATATCACCCTGAGGAACTTCAGTTCCATCTTCGGCTGCTATACGAATCTGGGTACCTACGTACGGGAGACCAACACTGTCCTTTTTGGCAAAATATGCAGCGCCACTATTTCCAACCACTGCTGCTGTTGTCTCGGTTAATCCGTAACCATTACTTGCGCTTACTTTGCCTGCGAACTCGGCTTCGATTGTCGCAACAGAATCAGGTGGCACGGGTGCACCTCCTTGCCCAATTGCAGAGATACTTCCTAAATCAAACTTGGAGAAATCAGGGTGTTCCAAGAAAGAACGAACAACAGTGGGAACTCCGCCAAACACATTGACTTTGTATTTCTCGACAAGACGAAGAGCGTCGCCGACATCCCACTTATATTGCGTCAATACACAGACACCATTCAATGTGTTGTTGTTGAGACCACACAAACCTGCGATGTGGAAAAACGGAAATGTTGACAACGTAACGGTTTGTGCCTTTGCGGGTGCACCGGCATCTGGCACTACTCCTGCCATTTTTCCTGCGAGTGCAACACTAAATCGTCCGTTCCAGATATTGGTGACGTAGTTGCGATGAGTCCCTGTCGCACCTTTGGGAAACCCAGTTGTTCCCGACGTGTACAAAATTGTTGCGTAGTCATCAGGAAGTATTTCAACATCTGGCAATACCGCCGATACGTTCCCCGTAGCTTCTTCCCACGACGTAAGTCCTGACCGCGCAGTTCCTCGCGCTACAAGAGCAACGCTGATTCCGAGCTCGGCTAACAGTTCGTCTGAGAGACGGTCTTGACGTTCGCCATCAACGATGACTGCTGTGGCACCAGAATCTGTCAACGCGTATTTCAATTCATCTGCGATCCACCATGCGTTCAAACTGACCATCACCGCGCCAATACATTGAGTAGCCCAGTATGCAATTGCCCATTCGGGATAGTTACGCATTCCCAGTGCAACGCGGTCGCCCTTCTTTACTCCTTGCGAAGTGAGCCACGCAGCAACAGAGACCACTTGACGGTGTGCAGCGGCGTACGACACAACGCTGTCTTCATAAATGAAATATGTTGCCTCGCCTTGCTGTGCTGCCAGAAGCCAGACGTCACGTAAGGAATCAGGTGCATTCTTAAATACTCGCAACGGATTCCCGAACACCTCAACAGTTTGCAACTCGAGCGGCATACCTTCTGCGGTCAATTCAGTAATTGCCTCTTGGCGTGTAATCATGAAGCGAGATTAGTCATGGTTCATTGCTGACCTAGCGTTGGAATACTGAACCTGGCGTATCTAACGTGTCTTTACGGAGATAATTCCCGCTACGACGTAGGTGAAATTGGAACGCCATTCTCACCATTCCAATCATCCCAAGGAATTGACAACTGTGCTGCACCGCCACCAGCGCTCCACCCGCCGTCAACTGACAACACAACGCCAGTAATAAAACTGGACGCATCGGAAGCAAGAAACAATAAAGGACCCACTAGTTCTGGCAGTTCTCCCATCCGACGCATCGGAGTGCGACTACGCATCCATTCGGCCATGCCGGAATCTTCCAACAGGGAACGTGTCATTTCTGACACAAAGAAGTTCGGTGCGATTGCATTGACCCGCAAATTACGGTCTCCCCATTCAACTGCTAGCAAACGAGTGAGTTGATTCACGCCACCCTTTGCAGCAAAATAGCCCGCCGTACGATTTTCTGAACCCAGGTTCCCAAAGATGGACGACAAGTTGATGATGCTGCCACCACCTCCACGCAACATATAAGGCGCGGCAGCTCTTGTCATATAAAACAATCCGATGAGATCGGTGTTCACCATCTTGGCAAACATCTCAGGCTCACAGTGCTCAGTCCGAATTAAACGGTCGTCTGCCCAACCAGCATTGTTGACCAAAATATCGATCTTGCCGAATGCCGCCACAGCTTCTGTAGCGACTCGATTGCAATCGTCGTACACCGTGACATCGCCCTCAACGACCAGACAACGTCGACCGAGAGATTCGATCATTGTCTTGGTATCGAGCAGTTTGTCGACAGAACGGGCTGTTACTACGACATCTGCGCCTGCTGTTGCAAGAATTTCAGCAAACAGAACACCCAGTCCATATGAGGCGCCAGTAACAATGGCGACCTTCCCATCGAGACGGTTAATCGATTGGATATCAATCAAAATTGTTTCTCTTTTCTATTGTCCGGCGAACCGGTCTCGCAATTCACGTTTAATTATTTTTCCGCTAACGGTTTTTGGTAATTCATCGACGAAGAAAACCTTCTTCGGCTTCTTAAAGCCCGCCAAACGATCACGTGCCACAGAAATAATTTCTGCTTCTGTTGCGGTCATCCCCTTCTTAAGCACAATGACAGCAACAACATTCTCGCCCCACTTTGGATCTGGCAGACCAATAACTGCTGCTTCAGACACCGACGGGTGGGTATATAACACTTCTTCAACCTCGCGACTGTACACATTTTCTCCGCCTGTCAAAATCATGTCCTTCATACGGTCGACTATGTAAAAGAATCCTTCTTCATCGCGTTTGGCCATATCTCCGGAATGAAACCAGCCGTCGTCAAATGCCTTACGAGTGCCCTCTTCATTGTTGAAGTAACCCTTCAATACTTGTTCTCCGCGAATAACAATTTCACCTACAACTCCAGGAGGACATTCCAACATGTTCTGGTCGACCACTTTCACTTCGGCCATCACCATCGGTGTTCCACATGACAACAACAAGTGTTCATCGCCATTGATTGCGCGTTCATGGTCACGCTTCGGGAATGTCAAAACGTTTCCTCCAAGCTCCGTCATTCCGAACCCTGAATACACAATGGGACCAAAACGCTTTATTGCAGCGCGTAAAACTTCCACTGGCATAGCAGCTGCGCCGTAACCGATGCCTCGAAGCGATGTCAACTTGTAATCCAAAATTTTCGGATGCTCAAGTATGAAATTCAGCATGGTCGGCGCCATGGATGTGCCCGTGATGCCATGCTTGTCAACTTCTTGCATCCATAGCTCTGGTTCGAACATTGGAAAGAGGACTACTCGCCCTCCACGGAAATGCGTGAGAGGGACAGAGTACCCAGACACATGACACAAAGGAAAAGCTATAAGAGTTCTCTCGTCGGGCTGGACTTCATATTCAATCACTGAGTTCATGACGGCAACCATCAGATTTCGATGCGTCACCATAGCGCCCTTAGGGAAACCAGTAGTGCCCGAGGTGTACAGCAACCATGCTGTTGAATCAATATCAACCACTCGATCTATTGCATCAACACTGGCGGCTCCAACGACATCGTGATACAGCGGATACTTGGAAGTACTGCCGCCAATCACAATGATGTGTTGGAGAGTAGGAATATCCAGAAGTTCAGGTTGTATTTGTTCCAAAAACTTTTCTTGCACCAGAAGAACGCGTGCTTCGGCATTTTTTATGATCCACGACCACTCTTTGGGGTGTAACCGATAGTTCAAGAAGTTCAGTGCAAGCCCTGCATCAGGTACTCCGTAATAACACTCGACATACTCGGGAATATTCTCCGCCAATATCGCGACGCGGTCACCAGGCGCACATAATGCAGACATTGCATTTGCAACTTGGTTGACCCGATCCAAAAGACTACCGAATGTGATTTCACGACCTTCGGAAATGATTGCTATGCGAGACGGCGTCTTATGACCGTGCCAACGAACGATGTCACCAAGCAACATGAATTCCCCCAATTTTAGCGACAGAAATCCAGACCCCTGGGAAAACTGACTACCTCATTTTGCCATGTAGTGTGTCTTCAAACGTCACTGGAAAGGCACCCATCATGATTACAAAACAAGGAATTACACCACGTCTCCTTCCGTTTGACATGTCTGACATCGAGCGAGATGAGCGTGGCATTCTTCGGTATACCAATCTGCCAAATACCTTGGTTGACCAGTTTAAAGCAACTGTTGTCGCGACTCCTCAGGCAGAGGCTTTAGTAGAAATTGGCGGCGAGCGTGTAACTTACCAAGATTTCTGGGATCGTTCAGCACATGTTGCAGGAGGTCTTACGAACAGTGGCATATTGCCTGGTGACAGAGTGGCCATCAACCTTCCGAACGGCAACAATTGGGCATATGCCTTCTACGGAGTTCTGATGGTGGGCGCAGTCGTAGTTCCTGTCAACACTCGCTTCACTGCTGCCGAGGTTGACTATGTAGTCACAGACTCTGGCGCCAAATACATGTTCACAGCAGATGCACCACTTCCTCACGGAGACAAGTACATCTACGACGGCGGGCACCTTGCCGATCTAGCTGCCATCTTCTACACCAGTGGCACTACCGGCTTTCCTAAGGGGGCCATGACGACCCACGAGAATTTCCTTGCTAATTGCGAGACCATCAAACGAGTCATGATTAAGAGCGACACCTACGACATGCGAAATCTTATTTCCGTTCCGATGTTCCATGTCACAGGGTGTAACAGCCAATTGCTTGTCACCGTTATGTACGGCGGTACCACTGTCATCATGCCAGCTTTTGAAGTAGGGCTTTTTCTAAAAATTATGGTGGATGAACGCATCAATGTTCTCACTAGTGTTCCCGCTATTTACTGGCTAGCCATGAATCAACCGAACTTTTCAGATTTTGATACCACAGGAGTTGATTTTGTTACCTACGGCGGTGCCCCAACAGCGCCAGACGTAGTAGGCAAGATCAAAGCGGCATGGCCAAACGCTCGCCTTGGTAACGGCTTTGGACTCACCGAAACAGCGTCGGTATCTACTTTCCTTCCCCACGAGAACTGTCAGGAACGCCCTGAAACTGTCGGATTCACGGCGCCTGTCATTGAAGTTGATCTGTTTGAACGCGACCCGGAGACTGGTGTTGGTGAATTATTGATTCGCGGACAGAACGTGGTCGAAGGCTATTGGAACAAACCAGAGCAATCTGCTGAAACATTCGTGAATGGTTGGCTACACACTGGTGACCTTGCCCGCTGTGACGACGAAGGCTACGTGCAAATAGTTGACCGAAAAAAAGACATGGTGAACCGTGGTGGCGAGAACGTCTATTGCGTAGAAGTAGAGGGCGCGATTGTGCAACACCCAGACGTCTTTGAAGTTGCAGTGTTAGGAGTTCCCGACGAGATGATGGGCGAAAAGGTCGGAGCAGTCATTGTCCCACAACCTGGCACCAACCCTGACCCTTTAGAGATTCGGGCTTTTACCAAATCTCTTATTGCCGATTTCAAAGTGCCACAATTTATGACATTCCGTACTGAACCCTTGCCTCGTAATGCTGGCGGCAAAGTATTGAAGCCACAACTTCGCAAAGAAACCGTGTGGGGTGACCAGCTTCGTTAGCTATCGGCTAGGTTGGCCATGATGCTGCCCTCGACGTAATAGCGACGGTGCCAAATACCTGTCGGATCTTCGTCTTCAACAGGCATGCGCCACGTAACGCTTTTTACTGCAGGATCATTGAGTCGAAGACCTAACAACGCACGTGGCTGATCAATGGTGTTGGTCACGTAGTCCTCTGCCTGTTCTTCTGGCACATACCGCTTTGCGATTACGCGGTATAAATCACGCCATTCATCGTCACGTCCAGTCGGATATAGCAGTTCAACAGAGCCTTGCAACGCAATTTTGCGATACGGCAAATCAGCTTCATCTATTGTCATGGCACATCGAGGATCACGAAGAAGGTTTGTAAGGAACACAGAATGCGCGCGCGGAGTGAACTTAATCATTCCTTTGTCGTAAACATACCAAATTGGTACATTGCGCGGCATACCATCGTTATCAATCGTCGCTAGACGTAACATGTGTCCGGGCTCTACAAGGAAGTTTTGTACTTCAATGTCGGTTAACTTAGGCATATTGCCTCCTTGTTTTTAGAAAAAGTCCCAAAACGAATCGCGGGCCTTCATTTGATCGATAGTTTCTTCAATGACAACACGTCCCGAACGCATTACATAACCTCTATCGGCGATTTTAAGTGCTTGACCTACGTTTTGCTCGAGAAGAATTACCGAAAGGCCTTCCGAAACCACAAGATCACGAACGACTCCGAAAATCTGCTCTACAACACTGGGAGCCAAACCGAGAGATGGCTCGTCAAGAATAAGCAGCTTTGGATTACTCATTAAAGCGATTCCGAGGCTTACCATTCGCTGCTGACCGCCACTCATGGTTCCGGCAAGTTGCTCTTCACGTTCTTTCAAGATCGGAAACAATTCGTATACCAGTTGCTGGCGGACCCTGCGCCGCGCTTCATCGGGGTCGTTAGCGCCACCGAGAAGCAGGTTGTCTGTTACTGACAGGTCTTGGAACACGAACCGCTCAGATGGAATGAGTGCCATTCCGCCTCGTACATTTGTCCCACTTGAATTCTTCGTGGTGTCTTGACCGTCATAGGTAACTGTTCCACCCATCACTGGCAACACTCCGAGAATGGAACGCATCGACGTGCTCTTGCCACTTCCGTTGTGGCCGAAGATGGCAACAATCTCGCCCTTATTGACCTTTAGGTTCAAATCAAAGACAACTTGCTTACGGCCGTATCCGGCTTGCAGATCGTGTGTTTCTAAAAGTATTGTCACGTTAGACCGTCCCGAAATAAGCCTGTGCAAGGCGTGGTGAACTTGTGAGCTCGTCTACGGTTCCTTCAGCGGTGATACGCCCCAGTTCCATAAAGTACGAATGATCCGCTAAGTCACGTACAACGCGAAGGTTGTGCTCGACAATGCACACCGTTCGACCCTCTGCACTGATGGCCAGTACTAGTTCCAACATGTTGTCAACCCATTTGACATCAATTCCAGACGCAGGTTCATCGAGCAATAGAACCTCTGCCTCAGTTGATAACACTCGTGCGAGAGAAACCAGTTTGGTTTGCCCATATGACAATGAAACAGCAGGAACATCAGCAAAATCTTGCATGCCGACAAAACTCAGCCATTTCATTGCTTGTTCGTGGGTTTCTTTTTCTTTTGCACTCACAAGACGTGGATTGGCAAACAAACTACGAATCTTTTCACCTGGTTGATCTTGAACTCCGAGCAACACATTGTCGAGACAAGTTAGTCGCTGGAACAAACGAACATCTTGAAACGACCGAACCATTCCGCTACGAGCTGAACTGTCAAGGGAACGACCAGTCACGTCGTGACCAAGTAATTTCACAGTTCCAGAATCAGGAGCAATAGTTCCTGTCAAGAGATTGAATACCGTTGTTTTACCAGCTCCGTTAGGACCGACCAATGCAGTAATGGTTCCACGTTTTAAAACGAAGTCCAAATTGTCCGCTGCAACGATACCGCCGAAAGATTTGCTGATGCCACGAGCTTCGAGAACAATCTCTGCTTTTTCCCATCGAGTATGACGATTGTTTTGACTCACTTCAGCCACCGCTGCCCGAGCCGCAAAAGTTGGCGCAGTTTCAGAGGCATTAATCATCTCAGTGCGACCTTCGGATTTCTTACGACGGAGAATAGACCTGATAGTCGATCCCTCAGGAATAAGTCCTTGCGGACGAACGCGGGTCAAGATAACCAACAACAAACCGTAGATAATGACCTGCACCAAGAATGCTTTGCTTTGATCAAACTTAATCACCCGACGCAAGAACGGATCAAGGCTGGTGAGCACAAGGGCACCCAACATAGAGCCTGCAAAGTTTGCCATTCCTCCGAAAATTACCAAGGCAAAGACGGTGAGAGAGAAAGTGAATCCGAAAACACCCGGCGTTGAAACACCTAGCCATCCTGCATTGAAAACACCTGCAACTGCAGCTAACCCAGAGGAAATCGCGAAGACGAGAATTTGCGACCGAAAGGTGTTCTTGCCCAACGACTGCGTGGCCACTGGGTCTTCGCGCACGCCTTTGAGAATACGTCCGAATGGAGATTCTCCGAGACGCCAACAAATTGCATATGTCACTGAGACCAACCCAATAATAGGTACCAACCAGTCTGTAGGACGTTGCATCGACCATCCAAAGAACGACAATAAATGAGGCTCCGCGTTGATAGAAATGATCCCAAATGATCCTCCCAGAGCTGGAATGGTACTGAATACGCCAAGGAGCACATAGCCCCATGCCAAGGTAAGCAAAATTAAATACTCAGTAGACAACCGCATTGCTACAAGCGCAATGAGTCCACCTGCAACGAATGCAAAACCAAAGCCAATAAAGACGCAATAAATCATTGGCACGTTATGCGCCGTCACTAGGTACCCGAGCGTGTATCCACCCACGGCACCAAAGGCCGCGTGTGCAACCGACACTTGACCTGCATAACCCAATAATAAATTTAAGGAAAGCGCCAGAGACGCATAAATCAAAATTTGATCAAGATAGTTAACCCAAATTTGCATGATCAGCCCCTGATTCCTTGAAGAGTAACAATAGAAATAATTCGTTTACTAAATATGGTGCCCTTGGCAGATTTATTGATGAGATAGCCGAACAGAATTACAAAAACCAGAGTCTGTGTCCAGCGAGTCTGAATAAACATGGATGACCACTGTTCGAGCAACGAAAGAACTATTCCTGTCATAAAAATACGAACGGGGGAACTTGCAGTTCCGGCAAGGAAAGCAACCACGAAAGCGGTGGTAACAGGACGTGCGCCCATGTCTGGGTTCACCGAGTACTGCAAGCCGTACCAGAAAGCCGAAACGGCAACAAATCCAGAACCGATGCCGAAACAAATCAGATAGATACGGTTGGCATTAATTCCTATAACGGTGGCCAAATCGGGGTTGACGCGAGTGGCCTTCATTTGTCTGCCGAGGGAGGTCTTCGTGAGAACAATGGAAAAGACGATAATGAGAGTCAATGATGTGATGAATTGAAAAACATCGAGGTTTTCAAAAGTGACCTTCCAGATATGCCACCCGGCTTTTTTTACAAATTGATCTTTGTCGTAGAAGCCTTGACTTTGTTGACTCCACAACAGAGCAATAGTGCTTTGGCCGGCAATACCAATACCGAGAGCTGCCACAAAAACAGCAAGTAATGCAGTGGCACCAGCCCCAGATGCGATTGGTCTATAAACATATTTTTCAATAGCCACGCCGACGACGATCGTCACAAGCACGGCCATGAGGCCCGACACGATAAAAGGAAACCCATCCGAAAACGGACCAAAAGGTGTTCCGCGGAAGTGAAATGTGTACGCAAGGTATGCAGCCAACGTGTAGGTGAATCCGTATGCAAAGTGGAATCGACCAGTAACTCCGAGAATGAGAGCGAATCCGACTCCTATTAAACCGTATGAAGCGCCACGGAAAATACCGTTCATCGTTAATTGGGCAAATATTTCCCTACCGATAGAAATGGCAAGCATTGAGTCTCCTGAAGAAAATGATTAACAGCGCGATGGCGCAAAGTGAAAAGTGAAAAGAATGGGTACAAAAAAGGTGGGCTGAGGGACAAACCCGCAACCCACCTTTCTATTTGTAATTGTTTAGCCGGCTGGAGCGTAATCAGCGCCATCAATGTTGAAGTACGCAAGTGGCGTTACTTTTCCGTTGATGTAGTTAAAGACACCCATTGGGCGACGCAGTACTGAGTGCGTCTTTGGATCAAGTGCCGAAACACCATTTGTTGCTGAATCTCCACCATAAAGGCTGACCAAACTATCCAAGTTTGCTTCAAGAGTTGTGTTCAGTGTTTCACCGAGGCACAACTTGTCATTTGGTACACCAGCAGCAGATGCCAAACGCATCAATTGCCAAAAACGAATCGTGTTCTCATAGAAGTTTGCAGCATAAAAGTCAGGCAACTTGTCGTAAGTAGCCTTGAACGAATCCACAAACAACTTTGCGACTGGGTTCAACGTTGTTGATTCCGGATCAAAGTAGTCATAAGCAAACGTGAAACCTGCTGAATCGTATGTCCCCTTTGAGGCATTAATGCCATCTGGAGTGAACTCTGATCCCATCATGAATGAAGTAAGCCCAGCTGTTGACCCCTGGTTCAGGAATGCTCCCGGATCTTGACCATATATTGAAACCATCAGGATGTCTGGCTGATTTGCCTTGATCTTGGTGATGGATTGTGAATAGTCAGTTGCACCAACAGCGTTCAATTCGTACACACCATTAAAAGTCATGCCATTGCGTTCAACCTTTAGCAAGAAGTCGTCCTTAATTACTTTATTTAGAGCTTCACCAATGTCCCAACCAATAAGACCAACTGTCAACTTGTCTGGATTTGCTTCTTTCCACCATTTAAAAACACCATCAAAAGTGTCGTTAGGCGTAATTGCGCGAGTACCCCAGAAATATGGCTGTCCCTGACCAAAGACTGATGTTCCGCCACCACCGTCAAGCGTAAAGACTTTCGATTTTGCAGTGTCGGCAAGCATCGCACCAAGGTCATCGACGTAGGAAGCCAACTTAATGGTGATTCCCTTCGCAACGATTTCCTTCATAGCTGTAACACCGGCTGCAGGATCGCCTGATTTATGGTCCCATGTTGTAACAGTGAACGAAGGCCCGCCGGCATCTTTGATCGCCTTGACTGCAGTATCAATACCTTTAGTCATGGTGTCTCCGTAGAAGGAGCCAGGACCAGTGAGTGCGAGCACTGCACCGATATCGCAGGACACATCGCCCAACAAGTTGTCGCTGTATCCGAGAGTCTCAGCAAGATTTCCTGCTGGCTTCTCTGTAGCAACGGTTGTGTCAGCTCCGTCGGAGTCGCTATCACTTCCGCCGCAAGCGCTCATTACGAGCGCGGCAACAGAGATTACAGCAACACCAAGTCGGAATGACTTTGACATTTTTCTTTGTTTTTTCATTTTCCCCCAAACACATCTCTGTGCCCTAGTAAGCCACCCCCCACGGGAGACACGCGCAACTGTATCGCATATGTCACACCTACTGAGAGTTGGAATCTAGCTATTTTTGGGTAATGAGCCAATTACTAGACGCCAAAAAACCCCTTACCCACAAGTAGATGTCAATTATTTTGCTTTTCAGGTTTTGTGCTTCGCTAATTCTGCCGCACGTAATTCACGACGCAGAATTTTTCCCGTAACTGTCTTTGGAAGTTCATCAATGAACTCAATTTCGCGCGGATATTTGTAAGCAGCCATTCGCTCTTTACAAAACGCAATGAGCGCCGCTTCAGTAACAGACTCCCCTGGTCGCAAACTGACAAAGGCCTTTACAGATTCACCCCGGTAGTCATCTGGAATACCAATAACCGCAGCTTCACGCACAGCACTGTGTTCATACAATACATCCTCGACTTCACGTGGCCACACTTTGTAACCCGAGGCGTTGATTTGATCTTTTTTGCGATCGACAATATAAAACCAACCGTCGCTGTCCATAAAACCTACGTCGCCGGTAAACAATTCTCCACCGGGGATTGCATGATCAGTTTCTTCGGGCTTGTTCCAATATCCGGAAACTACTTGTGGCCCACTTGTAACAATCTCACCAATTTCGCCCACTGAAACATTTTTGCCATTTTCATCAACGATACGAACCATCGTATTAAAAACGGGCACACCAACCGACAGGGCGCCTGACGTTGGATCAACCGGAGCTTGCACGCCCATTGGCACGGCATGCGAAGGCGAGGTGGTTTCAGTGAGCCCGTAAATATTGTGTATGTACGCACCCGTCTCAGACTTAAAACGTTCAACCACGGAGGGGGCAATTGGGGCTCCCCCGCTGTACACCTTGCGCAAAGAAGAGAAATTTCTGCCGGCAGCAGTTGGGTCACTAATCAGTGCAATAAACACAGTGATAGCGCCAACGGTAAATGTTGGTTTGTGCTTCTCAATCAAATCAAGAATTGTTGGTGCATCAAATCTGTACCCAAGCACCAATGGCATCGGAACAAGGAAAGACACTGCGATATGTGCAATTAAACCGGTGATATGAAAAAGCGGTGCAACGCCAAGCACTATGTCTTTATCTGTCAGATTCATCCAACGTTGGAACGTTGCCGAGTTGAACACAACATTGCCGTGTGTATTGCGCGCGCCCTTAGGTGGACCTGTTGTGCCTGATGTGTAGGTAAGAAACGCAACCTCATCAAATTTCAGCGAGACTATTGGCGGAACTTTGTCTGAAAATTCAGAAATCAAATTTTGCATATCCGAGACATCGGCTGCGATTGATTTTTTAGAAACCTTCAAAATGCTGGGGATATCACCAACAACATAGTCGATTTCATTTGTGGTGATCACTATGTCGACTGCTGAATTTCCAGAGGCCACAACACCTCGAGCGACATCCTCCCAAAGCGCTTCCTGTGTCACTAAGACACGTGCACCAGAGTCAACAAGCAATGTTTCTAGTTCACGTTCCTTGTTCATGGGATTCACAGACACCATCACCCCGCCAGCTTTCCATGTTGCCAACATAGAAATAACAAACTGTGGAAGATTCTGCATGTATACGGCGAGACGATCGCCGTGTTGGAAACCTCGAGCTAGTAGCGCACATGCAAGCGCATCGCTCTGCTTGTCCATCTCAGACAAGGAAATTGGCGAATCGAAATACCAGATACCCACATTATTTGGATGCGCAGCACTCGAACTCTTGAACATGTCAAGAGCAGAAGAAAACGGCGCTTCAATAGTGTGGGGAATACCCTCGGCGTACAACGCACGCCAAGGGTATTCGGAGTATCCCGACATCTTTGTTACTTGATAACGACTGGGTTAACCGGTGCACCCGTTCCATTGCAGACCTTAAGTGGTGCCGCAACGTACAAGAAGGTGTACTGCCCATCAGAGGCGCAGTCAGTTGCAAGATCATCAAGCCACGCAATTTCAGTAAGCGTCACTCCAAGGTTACGCATGAGCGCGTTGTGAAGTGGCAGTGTGACACCGGAAACTGGATCTGTAGTTACCTCATTTGCAATGGTGTCTGTCACCAAGTTTGGAATTTCCATTTCATGGAACCACTTCACCAATGCATCGCTGTGGGTGAGACCGGGCTCGATGAAGTCCTTGTAGAACTCAACTGAACCAATCTTGTAATACTGAGCAATCCAGCCTGTGCGAATAACGAGAATATCGTTCTTCTGAATTTCACAGCCCTGCTTCTTTGCACATGCCTGAAGGTCTTCGTGAGTGAATGTTTCACCAGGAGCAAGACTTTCCTTGCCGCGAAAACGCGCCATGTCAAGCAGAATGCCTCGACCAACAACGCCTTTTTCAGCAATTGGCAAGATAGATGCAAATGCGAGTCCACCAATGGTGGTCTTTGAATCGCGACCATTCCAGATTTGGTCGTCATACCACACGTGTCCAAGTGCGTCATATTGTGTTGAACCTTGAAGGAAGAACGTCATATAGTCGTCTGCGTATTGTGCTCCTCCAGCGAAAGCTGGGCCTTTACCCGCGTGATAATGCCCAGCATCCATCACGTTGATACGTGTCGCACCCTGACGGCCTGGCCATACTGGGTCACCTTCTGGGTTTGCCATCTTTACTTGCAACGTAAATGTTTTTCCAGACTTGATGCTTCCGGCTGCTTTTATTACCACGTCAGGAGTGAGATAGTTCAATGAGCCAACTTCATCGTCCTCGCCCCACTTGCCCCAGTTTTTTGGTGAGTCTTTTAGTAGTTCCTTAACTGAAATTTGTTCTTCCATGGTTTCCCCCATTTTGTGAACGGTGCCCCCCGGACTCCGTGTGCGAAAACTACACCATGGTTCGCTGTTATCTTTCACCCTGCTCCGCTGGGAATTGACCGAGCGGCATGGTGCTAGGTTGAGGACAAATAGGAGTTATATATGAGCGTTTTTGAAGAAGTCACATCAGGTCTAAAATTTCCTGAAGGTCCGATTGCTATGGATGATGGTTCTGTCATCTTGGTAGAAATGTTTGGACCTCGCCTAACGCGGGTTCTGCCAGACGGCATCAAGCAAACTATTGCTGAAATCCCAGGCGGTCCGAATGGTGCAGCGATGGGTCCAAACGGGCTGGTCTATGTATGCAACAACGGTGCCAGGTTTTTTGAAGCAGAACTGGATGGATTTGCATTCCCGGCAGGTTCCGGTCCTGACCGTTTCTTTGGTGGACGTATCCAAACAGTTGACATTGCTTCTGGCACAGTCACAGACCTGTACACCAGCTGCAATGGAGTTCCGCTCACTGCCCCGAATGACCTCGTGTTCGATGAGCACGGAGGCTTTTATTTCACAGATCACGGCTACCAGCACGATCGCACCGGCACACTGACCGGAATTCTGTATGCAAAAAATGACGGATCAATGATCAAGGAAATAGTTTTCCCGGCTCACGATGCAAACGGCATTGGCTTGTCGCCTGATGGCAAGAAGCTGTACTGGGCCGAGACTTGGAATGGCCGTATCATGCAACGCGACATCATCGCACCGGGAGTCGTATCGGAAGTAAGCCCAATTGATACAAGCGTTTGTCTCTATGGCTTCCCTGGGTTCCAACTCCTCGATTCACTTGCAGTCGACAGCGCTGGCAATGTGTGCGTTGCAACCCTTGTCAATGGCGGCATCACCGTCATCTCACCACAAGGTGAACTTCTTGACTTTTACGGCACCGGCGACATCCTCACCACCAACATTTGTTTTGGTGGCAAGGATCTTCAGACCGCATTCATAACATTGTCTGGCACTGGAAAGCTTGTAAAGATGCAGTGGAAACGCCCAGGTCTTGCGCTCGAATTTCTGAACAAGTAATTTCGCAACTACCGACCAGGAATTACTTTCCTGTCCTGCAGTACGGACAACCAATGACAAAAAGAATCTTCGGTGTTATACGCACCAGAGAATCCGTGTTGACGCAGCTTTGCAGTACTCAAGAACGTGTACGGCGCCAATAAGTCAGAGCCGTACATAAAGCACATATCGGCGTAGTGGTGTGACTCGCCACATATCTCCTGAATAGTCAATGGACGGAGTCCATGTTCCTTCACGATTTCTTGCCATACTTCCGCATTAGCCGGCAGGAATTCTGCAAGCGAGCATGACGTGTCCTCACCTACTTCTACTCCGAGTGTGTGTGCCATAGCTGACCACATGGAGCGCCAATCGAACACCTCACCGTTTGTGATGTTGTAGGTCTCGCCGTGGGATTTTGGCTCAGACGCAGCCCAACAGAGGGCTTGCGCGACGAGTCGCGTATCCACGGCTTCCCACACCCACCGCGTACCGCCTGGGAAAGCAAACGGCATTCCCAACTTCTTGCAGAGAGCTGCATACGCACCAATAACAGGCGGCAAATTCATCACCACTCCGTAGTTCGGCCCCACGATGAGTTGAGGACGCCAAATAGTAAATGCAAAACCGTGCTTTTTCGAACATGCCCTGATGTAGTCCTCCTGCAGCCAATAAAAGTTGGCATGGTTATCGCGTGGTGCATCTTCTCGTGCAGGAATTGGAATTTCATGCAAGTGAGCACCGTATGCCTTTGTGCCCTGCAAAACGTTCACATGCTTCAGGTCACGAGCGACAGCACATAGTGGGTTCATGATATTTTCCATCATGGTGATATTCGTTGTCATCTGAACAGGATCGCTCCACCCTGGCATCAGACCTGGCATCTCATACACCGCTGCATACACCACATGGGTTACGTCACTCATTGATTTCATGGCCGCGCTACATGCGCTTGCATCTTGCAGGTCGAGAGATAAATGCTGAAATTCTCTCGTGGAATTAACTTCGGGTCTGCGTCGCGACACGGCAACAACGTCCCATCCCTCATCTAAAAAGGTGTTGACTGCTGCAGCCCCCACAAGGCCACTTGCTCCAATGACCATGATTTGACCTGTTGTGCTCATAATCAATTAGTTCCTCTGTTTGTGTTGGAGCGAATGTACCTCATTTTTTTGGAACCCAGTACCAAACTTCCACTGCCGTCTACAGTGATGCAGGCTTGAGAAAAGAGAACCAATGAGTAAGACAGTATTGATCACCGGAGCAGGTTCAGGTTTCGGTAAAGGAGCTGCAATCGCGTTGGCTGCTCGCGGTCATCATGTCATCGCAACAAC
>JBBANI010000003.1:80834-93677 GCA_040402015.1 Ilumatobacteraceae bacterium | reverse complement strand
CGTCTGTTCCAGTGTGAAAACACCCCCCGAACAGCAGAATCCCCATACCTACGGAGGAAAATCCCATGGCAAAGCTCATTGCATTTGATGAAGAAGCACGGCGCGGTCTTGAAGCCGGCATGAACAAGTTGGCTGACGCCGTTCGCGTCACGCTCGGACCCAAGGGTCGCAACGTTGTCCTTGCTAAGCAGTGGGGTGCACCCACCATCACAAACGACGGTGTTTCCATCGCAAAAGAAATCGACCTTGAAGATCCATACGAGCGCATTGGTGCTGAGTTGGTCAAGGAAGTTGCAAAGAAGACTGACGATGTTGCCGGTGACGGAACAACAACAGCAACTGTTCTTGCATGGACCATGGTGCGCGAAGGATTGCGCAACGTAGCCGCTGGTGCAAACCCAATGTCACTGAAGAAGGGCATCGAGGCTGCAACTGCTGCTGCAATTGAAAGCATTCGTGCACTTGCTAAAGATGTTGATTCGAAAGAACAAATCGCTCAGGTTGCGTCTATCTCAGCTGCTGACCCAGAAATTGGTCGCATGATTTCAGAAGCAATCGACAAGGTCGGTAAAGACGGTGTTATCACCGTTGAAGAGAGCCAAACATTCGGAATGGAAATGGACCTTGTAGAAGGAATGCGTTTCGACAAGGGATACATCTCGCCGTACTTCGTTACAGATACCGACCGCATGGAAGCATCTCTCGAAGATGCCTACGTCCTTTTGGTGTCAAGCAAGATCACAAACGTTCGTGACATGTTGCCAGTACTTGAAAAAGTAATGCAGAGCGGACGCCCATTGGTCATCATTGCTGAAGACATTGAAGGTGAAGCACTTGCAACCCTGGTTGTCAACAAGATTCGCGGAACATTCAAGAGCGTTGCTGTTAAGGCTCCTGGTTTCGGTGACCGTCGTAAAGCAATGTTGCAAGACATCGCAATTCTTACTGGTGGCCAAGTCATCAGCGAAGAAGTTGGTCTCAAGCTTGAAAATGTCACTCTTGACTTATTGGGAACAGCAAAGAAGATTGTCATCACAAAAGATGAAACAACCATCATCGAGGGTGCCGGTTCAGAAGACGACATCAAGGGCCGCATTAGCCAATTGAAGGCAGAAATTGAGAACACTGATTCTGACTACGACCGCGAAAAGCTCCAAGAGCGTTTGGCCAAGTTGTCCGGCGGTGTAGCAGTCCTCAAAGTTGGTGCAGCTACTGAAGTAGAACTCAAAGAGAAGAAGCACCGCATTGAAGATGCTGTCAGCACCACAAAAGCTGCCATCGAAGAAGGCGTTGTTCCTGGCGGTGGCGTTGCATTGCTTCGCGCACAGGCTGCTGTCATTGCTGCTGCGGAAAAGCTCACTGGTGACGAAGCAACTGGCGCACGCATGGTTGCTCGTTCACTTGAAGGACCACTCAAGCAGATCGCAGAAAACGCAGGCCTCGAAGGTGGCGTTGTTGTTGAGCGCGTGAAGAACTTGAAGGGCAACGAAGGCCTCAATGCCGCCACTGGCGAATATGTAGACCTTGTAAAGATTGGTGTCATCGATGCTGCGAAGGTAACTCGCTCCGCATTGCAGAACGCAGCGTCAATCGCAGCGTTGTTTCTCACCACCGAAGTTGTTATTGCTGACAAGCCTGAATCGGCTGGCGGCGGACACGACCACGGCGGCGGAATGGACGACTTCTAGACCATCGTCTAGAAGTACTTCAACCAGTCATTCTTAATGTCGCGCGTCATCGCTCTCGTTAGCGGTGGAGAAGCGCGAGAATTTGATACAGATTTACCGTACTTGTCGCGCGCCCTTGGCGATCGTGGCATCATCACAGAAGTTGTCGATTGGGATAACGCGTCTGTTGATTGGTCGCGGTTTTCCATGGCGATTGTTCGTTCACCGTGGGACTATCACCGTCGGTATCCGGAATTTCTCACGTGGCTAGATGCTGTGTCGGCTGTTACTACGCTGCAAAACCCAGCAGACATTATTCGGTGGAACACTAACAAGGAATACCTAGATGAACTGGTCGATGCAAAGATCGGAATTGTTCCCACAACGTTTGTGCGTTCAGCGCAAGACCTAGTCACCATCACAAATGAAGGCATGCTGGAACGCGACATTGTGGTGAAGCCAACGATTAGTGCTGGTTCAAATAACACGGAACGTCATGAAGAGTCCCCCGTGAAAGCAGCAGCGCATCTGGGTTTTCTCCTTGATGCGGGCTTTATTGCCATGGTGCAGCCGTATCAACGTTTTATAGATGAGCGTGGCGAAACGGGCATGGTGTATTTCAACGGCCAACTCAGTCATTCATTCCGCAAAGGTGCCATCCTGGCCACAGGTGAGAACATAAAAAATGGGCTCTTTACGGTGGAAGATATTGCGCCTCGTACGGCAAGCGCACAAGAGCGCGAATTGGGCGAAGCCGTGATGACCTTTGTGAAGAAAAAGTGGGGTGAGTACCCGTTGTATGCCCGTGTTGATGTGGTGCGTGGATCTGCGGGGGTTCCGGTGGTTATGGAGCTGGAATTAGCAGAGCCGTCATTTTTCCTCCAGGTAGACCACGAGGCGCCGTCACGTTTTGCCTCCGCGGTTCTGGCTCGCCGATAGCGTTATCGGTATGAGCGAACCGATGTCCCCGTCAGTAGGTCTTGCAGTAGTCCACTATTTTTGCAAGCCAAGTTTTGAATACGACGGTGATGCACTTGTTGCAGCCGTAAAGGCAGCTGAAGGCGCCGGCGTCACAGTTATCACTGTTGCGATGTTGGGCCATAAGGCAGATGTTGCAATCATGGGAGTTGCCGCTGACATGCGTCAACTTAAGGCGCTGCAGACAGGAATTCAACACGCTGGTCTCGACATCGTTGATAGCTACATTTCGTTGACTGAAGTTTCTGAGTACTCAAAGGGCATGCCAGAAGAGATGCTGAATGCTCGCTTGTATCCGCAACTTCCTCCTGCTGGTAAAAATGCATGGTGCTTCTACCCCATGTCAAAGCGTCGTGAACACAAAGACAACTGGTTCACACTTGAATTCGACAAACGTAAAGAACTCATGGAAGAACACGGCAAGAGCGGACGTACGTTTGCTGGCCGCATCATTCAATTAGTCACTGGTTCAACTGGTCTTGATGATTACGAATGGGGAGTCACATTGTTTGCCGTGAACCCTGACGATCTGAAAGAAGTGGTGTACACCATGCGGTATGACGAAGGGTCTGCTGTCTACGCCGAATTCGGTGCGTTCTACATGGGCATGGTGACGCCCGTTGAAGAACTAATTCACCAGATCTAAATTTCAATTGACACGGTGGTTGGACCATCGTTCACTGAAGACACTTGCATGTAGGTGCGGAATCGTCCTGTTTCAATGTGCGCGCCTAGTTGTTGTAACTCGTTCACAACTTTGTTCACCAGTGGTTCTGCATATTCAGGTGTAGCTGCAGCGGTCCATGTTGGTCTGCGACCAGCGTTCGTATCTCCGTACAAGGTGAACTGACTAATGAGCAAGATGCTCTTAGTGGAATCAGCAATGGAAACATTCATCACGCCGTTTTCGTCTTCCATAATGCGAAGATTCCAGATCTTCTCGGCCATCTTCTTTGCAGTCGCCTCGGTATCGGTATGAGTGATTCCCAGAAGAACCAGAAGTCCTTTTTCTATTTCACCAGCCCGAATAGTGGTGCCGTCAACTTCAGCATCGACTGATGCGCTAAGAACTCGTTGTACTAGAGCCCGCATACCGACATCGTAGTGTTGCTACGGTGGTGTTGTGCCTGAGTTGTCGACCATTCTTGCGTTCTGTGCAGCCACGGTTGCGTTGTTGCTGATTCCAGGGCCGGCGGTTATCTACATTCTGAATCGCAGTATCGGTGACGGGCGCAAAGTGGGTCTTGCTGCTGTTGGTGGATTAGAAGTCGGCGATGCGATACAAGTGCTGTTTGCCGCATTGGGGCTAAGTGCAGTGTTGGCTGCATCTGCCGCGCTGTTCAATATTGTGAAATGGGCTGGCGTTGTCTACTTGGTGTACACCGGTATACGCACGTTGATGCGCGAGCCAGTTGCACTTGATGGTGATCAAGCTGTGGTGTCAACGAAACAGGCATTTCGGCAGGGAATAATTGTGAACGCACTGAATCCCAAAACTGCGCTGTTCTTTTTGTCAATTTTTCCTCAGTTCATTGATACCGCATCTGATCACGCTCAACTTCAGTCCCTGTTTCTTGGCGCAATTTTCGTAGTTCTGGCGACTCTGTTCAATGGCTCGTACTCTCTGATGGCTAGTGGATTACGACACCTGTTGTTGCGCGGTCGAACACTGCCGTTTATTCAGCGGTACGTATCGGGCAGTCTGTTTGTTGGGCTTGGGCTCGTAGCGGCAACCGCCGGTCGTACCAAGTAGCCGACCAAGCAATCAGCGGTCTAGTCTCAAATCACGACCAGTAGCGGAGGGGCGACAGATGAACGACACAGTGCAAGAGGCGCAAGCCTTTCTGGCAGAGAATTGGAAACCAAGTAATGACTTGGCCGCGTGGCGCGAAAAAATTGTTGATTCACAATGGGCTGCATTGCGGTGGCCGACTGAGTGGTTTGGCCGCGGACTAGATGATGATGCTGCAACTGAAGTTGAAAATGTATTTCGCACAGCCGGAGTGCCAGGACCAGGGCAAGATAAATCAAACTTGTGGGCAGGCACACTGTTGTCATACGGCAATGATGAAATGAAGTCGTTGTATCTGCGCAAACTCTTGCTTGATGAAGTCGGTATGTGTTTGTTGTACAGCGAACCTGGCGCAGGCTCTGACCTTGCTGGCCTTCGTACAACTGCTGTGCGCGATGGCGGCGAATGGGTGGTTAATGGCCAGAAGGTGTGGACCTCTGGTGCAAAAGATGCAGATATTGGGATGTTGATTGCACGTACTGACTGGGATCAACCAAAGCACCGAGGAATTTCTTTCTTCTGGATGCCAATGAAGCAAAACGGCGTGGATGTGCGCCCGCTACGTCAAGCCACGGGTGACTCTCGTTTTAATGAGGTGTTCATTACAGATGCACGTATCCCTGAATCACACATGTTGGGCGACCTCAATAAGGGTTGGTGGGTACTACAAACTGCATTGGCATATGAACGTGCAGTGATGGGTATCTCGCGTCGTGGTCCGCGTGGCCCAGGCGGGGCAACTGCCTCAGCAATGGGCAATATTCCGTCTCCCGATTTGTCATTAGTGAAGTTGGCACAAGAAGTCGGAAAGAATTGCGATGCAACTGTGCGACAGAAGTTGGCGAAGTTGTATTGCATGCGATTGACCAATGATTGGAATGGAGACCGCGCAAAGGCAGTGGCGGAAACCGGCGGGTCATCTCCGCTTGCGTCACTCGGCAAATTGAACATGTCAGGCATTTTGCATTTCGCAGGCCATATTCAAGGAGAACTACTCGGCGCTGAAGGTGCTCTTGACGGAGACCAGAATCCCCGTGCACGCGATGCGAACTATTCGCAACTGAATGCCTATTTCACATCAATTGGCGGGGGCACGGACCAGATTCAACGCAACATCATTGGTGAATTGGTTTTGGGTTTGCCAAAAGAGCCGCAAATAGATCGCGATATGCCGTTTAGTGAAGTTCCTGCCTCAGGCAGAAAATAACGCTGTATTAGTCGCGCGCCATGGTGGCGCGACTCTCCCCATGGAAGTCGAGTACTTGGTCGTTATCAAGACTGATTTCTACTTTTGTGAGATGACCCGTAAACAAGAACGGTGATTCGTAATGGCTGACAGGTGTTCCTCTGTCAAGCCCAATATCAAGACCCGACCATGAGATGAGAATCCAGAAGATGTTGTTGGTGGTCATCGTTCCCACTTGAACATCATCAATAAACATCGTTAGTGTTCCTTCGTTTCCATTGCGCTTCATTCGCACGCCGACAGTGTGTGCGCCAGGTGTGATGGGTTTGTCTGAACGCAACATCTGATGTGAACCACCAATGTTGAGGTCATGTTCTAAATGACCATCACGAATAAAGAGGCTGTAACCACTGGTGAGGTCGCCGTGAGAAATGATGACGCCTTCGCATCCATCTTTCGGAACATCGATAAACGCCGAGATGGTGTACGAACGGCTTCGCAAGTCTGGTGCTACGTCAGATGGCAAGTGTCCCATGCCGCGCCAGAAGGTGTAGTTGGTTCGTGCACCGGTATGACGCTCAGCGTTTTCAACAAAGCGTGGCGCGAATCTGTCATCAAGCGGAAGCACGCTGTGTTTGTTCGCCTCTTCCCACCACATGTCAATCATGCGAGCAAGTCGTTCAGGTTCTACTTCGGCTAGGTCGTTGCATTCATTGAAGTCAACATCAAGGTTGTAAAGCTCCCATTTGTCATTCTCGAACGGAGTTCCCATTTGATGAAATGCCACAGCTTTCCAACCGTCTTCCCACAGGCCGCGATGACCAAACATTTCGAAATATTGAGGACCACGATTTATAACTGCCTGTGCATTTGAAATAACCGGGGCGAATGATGTTCCTTCAATTGGCATCTGCTTTATTCCGTTAATAGTGCTTGGCGCTTCAAGTCCGAGCATGTCAAGGATTGTGGGTGCGAGGTCGATGGCATGACAGAAGTTATGACGAAGTCCGCCTTCATCTTTTACGACACCTGGCCAGGACAAAATGAATGGATCGCGAATTCCGCCAGAGTGTGTGTTCTGTTTGTATCGCTTCAGCGGTGTGTTTGCAGCCATTGCCCAACCCCACGGGAAGTTGCTGTGCGTATCCGGACCACCAATATCGCCAACTTTTGCAATCTTTTCTTCAATTGATTCAGGAATCAGGTTGAACGGACCCATTGCGTTTATGAATCCCCATGGGCCACCTTCTTGGCTGGCTCCGTTGTCGCTCATCACCATGATGACGGTGTTGTCTAATTGACCGGACACTTCAAGTTGCTTGATCACGCGTGCCAAGTTTTCATCGAAGTGTTCCAACATTGCGGCGTACGCAGCCATGAGGCGAACAAAGAGTGGCTTTTGCTCTGCCGGTACATCTTCCCACGGGAAAACGAAATCGTTTCGCGGCGGAAGTTCGGTACCTGCTGGCACAAGACCAAGTGTGATTTGGTTCGCAAGTCGACGTTCGCGTGCGGCATCCCAACCATCTAGGTAGTACTGCTCACAACGATCAATGATTGGCACAGGTGCTTGGTGCGGGGCATGGCACGCGCCAGGTGCGAGCAACATGAACCACGGCGAGTTCGGTGCACCGGCTGTGTGGTCTGCAAGATACGTGACTGCATTGTCGACAAGATCTTCTGTGAGGTGGTACCCGGTCCAATATGTTCCGGGTGCGGTGACGTGCGAATTGTCGCGCACTACTTCAGGGCTGAACTGATCTGTTTCCGCATCAAGAAATCCGTAGAAGCGATCAAAGCCCCGTGCAAGTGGCCAACCATCGAATGGACCAGTCGGTCCTGTTTCGGTGAGTGGGGTGACATGCCATTTGCCGATCATGTAGTTGCGGTATCCGTGAGGGCGCAACATTTCAGCAAGCGTGCCAGCTTCCTTTGCAATCTTCCCGCGATAGCCGGGGTATCCGCTGTCGAAGTTTGCAAGGCATCCGACACCAACTGAGTGATGATTACGACCGGTGTGAATTGCAGCGCGAGTTGTAGAGCACATGGCAGTGGTGTGAAAACCAGAGAAGCGCAAACCGCGCTGCGCGATGGAGTCAATGACAGGGGTTGCGTTCTCTGAGCCATAACAACCAAAATCTGCAAAGCCGACATCGTCGAGCAGAACGATCAAAATGTTCGGCTTGTTTCCATCGGTGTCTTCTGATGGGAAGTGCGGGGTTGACTCAGCAAGCGTGCGACCGATAGTGCCTGGAAATCCCTGAGGTGTGGTGGGATTAAACGTCATAAAAACCTCCGTAGGTGGTGTGGCAATTGTAGTGATATTGCCAAACTCCTAGGAATATGAGGTGCGTTCAGAATGTAGCGATACGGCCCTGTCTGCGACCGTGTTCTGCTGCAACACGACGAAAGCGAGGGTCAAGTGAGTTTGGTCCCATTGCTTCTATGGCTTCAGCATCGGCGACAATCATGCGAATCGTGCTTCCTGATGCCGTAAGTTCATCAAGTTCAGCGGTAACGATGGGCGAAGGTCCGCCGGTCATTGGCGCAATCACGATGACATCAGTGTGCCCCATGGCTAAATATGCATTTGCACTGTTACGTAATCCGCCGTCGTAATAGCGACGATTGTTGATGGTCACGCATGGCCACACGCTCGGCACTGCACAACTTGATGTCACCGCATCGACAAGTGAGATTCCACTGTCTTTCGACCACGTGACAAATTCTCCGGTTAACGCATCTATTGCAGTGAGTATCAGTGGGGTGGTTGGCCAGTTGTGAGAAGGCAGACGTTTTTCAATAACGGCACGTCGTGTCGGCTCGTCCACGGTTGTTGCACCAAGCGCAAGTTCTCCGATTCGAATGCGTTGTTCATCAGTCGTCGTTCCGCCTAATGCCATTTCGCCAAAGATGATTGCTAGTGCGTCTACATCAAGCTGAGGGGAAATTTCATTGTGCTTTTCGGCTATCTGTGATGCATAGAGTTCAGCAAGGTTCGTGCCAGAAAGTATCTGGGCACCCACGGTGGAACCAGCTGAGGTACCCACCACTAGGTCAAGGTTGGCGATGATGTCGTGGCCTGCATCACGTATACCCAACAGGACCCCTGTTTCCCATGCAACACCCGTTACGCCGCCGCCTGCCAATACCAATGCATGTGTCATATCTCATGTTTAGTCGTTTCCGAGCCCGAGGTAATTGTTGCAACTTTGTTTCGTGTGAGGCGTGGCATGTTCTGGTTCCATACACTCCAAGTAGATATGGTCAATCAGCCCGAAGCATGCGAACTAGAGCCCTATGCCGATGACCTGTATCAGGCTGTAATCAGTGCGGTTCCACACTGGATAATTACTCAAGTATCAGAAATTGCGTCACTGAGTATCGATGAGACTTCGAAGGAATTTACATCTGCACTAGATGATCTTGCCGAGCAGACTCTTCGAGTTGTATCTCAAGATTTATTCGCGCTGTTAGCAACTGATGTTGATGCCCAACAATCAAATCCACTGCATGTACTTCGCGCATCCACATCGTCTGCCACTCAACTGTTGCAGACGTTTGGTGCGACGCCAGCTCGACGCGATGAATATGAAGTTCGAGCAATGCCAGATGATGTCTTTTCCATCGGACCATTGACGTGGAGAGATCTAGGTGAAGAGGTTCACGAAGCAGGTATTTCTTGGGGTGCATGGAAGGCTGCAACAATTCTGACTCGCCGACGCGCAGATGGAAGTATCCCGTCATGACAACTCGCGCTGAAGTTATTGCAGACATTTCATTGGGCGGTACTGCAGCCTGCCATGCTTTATCTGATGTCACTGATGCGTGGTTGATCGATGTTTTTAATGCGGCTACTGCCGGAGAAAAGAGACGCGACGACATAGTTTTGATTGCTGTCGGTGGTTATGGCAGACGTGAACTAGCACCACACAGCGATCTTGACATTTTGCTAGTGCATAAATCTGTAAAGAACATTGGTGAGATTGCCTCAAAGATGTGGTATCCAATTTGGGATGCCGGTATCAAACTTGGCCATGCTGTTCGCACCCCAAAAGAGACGGCTCAGTTGTGCATATCAGATCTGGATACTGCCACAGCATTAGTGACGGCTCGTGTCATTGCAGGAAATTATAAACTTGGAAATGAATTGATTCACGAGGCATCTTCCAGTTGGAAGAAAGATGGCCGTCAATGGTTGGTGCAATTGCACAGACGAATAATTGAGCGATATGCAAAAGATGGAGAAGTTGCATTTCTTCTTGAGCCAAACCTCAAAGAAGGTCTTGGTGGTTTGCGCGACATTCATGCATTGCAGTGGGCGGTGGAAGCAGGATTAGAACTGTCAACTGATGATCGCCGACAATTGACGAGATGTAATGACGTTCTGCTTCAAGTACGCGTTGCACTGCATCGTCAGGTGGGTCGGGCAAGCGAAATCCTACGATTGGAAGATCAGGGGCCCGTTGCGCCGATGGCCGGATACTCCTCTGATGATGACTTAATGGCGGCAGTTGCTGAAGTGGGACGTGAAGTGGCCTGGATTGCTGATGAAGCGTGGGCGCAACTAGACCCGCCAGCAGATCGTTCTCCTATTCCGCAAGCACTGGCGCCAGGGGTGCATCTATTGAACGGTGAAGTGCATCTTGATGATGCTGTGAATGTTGCAGATGACCCGACGTTATTGCTACGAGTTGCAACAGCGGCAGCGCGTCTTCGGGCACGTATTGATCGTGCGTCGTTAAATCGGCTTGGAGACCTCTCACCGCAATGGCCAAACCCTTGGCCAGCAGGAGCTAGCGATGATCTTGTTGCGCTGCTCCTTGAAGGTGAAGCCGCGATTCCCGTTCTCGAATCATTAGATCAACGCAATTTATTGGTGCGCGTATTGCCTGAATGGGCGTCGGTACGCAGCAAGCCTCAACGCAATGCGTTTCATCGCTACACAGTCGACCGCCATTTGTGGCAGACAGTTGCGAATGCCGCAGAATTGGTGCATCGAGTAGCTCGCCCTGACTTGTTGGTGCTGTCAGCATTGTTCCATGATCTCGGTAAGGGGTATCCAGGAGATCACACAGAAGTAGGCATTGAGCTGTTTGCTGAAATTGGAACGCGAATGGGACTGCCTGAATCAGATCAGCGCACTATCAGTTTGCTAATTGAACATCATTTGTTACTTGCCGATACCGCGACGCGACGCGACTTGTCTGATGATGCCACCATCACTATGGTTTCTGGACACTTGCAATCAACAGTTGTATTAGACCTGTTACATGCGCTGACGCAAGCTGATTCTCTTGCTACAGGCCCGTCGGCATGGAGTGATTGGAAAGCAGAACTTGTTGCGCTCTTGGTTGAACGCGCCCGACATGTATTGGGTGGTGGCGATATGACAGAAGTGATGTGGCGACTTTTCCCTGATGCAGCAGTACTGGAACTAATGGCAGCAGGCGAGATTGCCATCCGCACACAACCAGACCGAGTCACAGTTGTCAGCCCTGACAAGCCAGGAACATTTAGTCGTGTTGCCGGAGTTCTGTCGTTGTACAACATGGATGTCTTGGGAGCTGAAGCACATTCAGATGAGCAGGGAATGGCTGCCTCAGAGTTTCGTGTTTCAAGCCAACATGGGGAAATTGACTGGGAGCCGATTGAAACAAATCTTCGACTTGCACTGTCTGGTCGACTGGCACTTGATTCGCGGCTTGCAGATCGTGCTGCAAATGCTCGGCCTCGTCGTGCTATGTCTGCGCTTGCACCAGCTGCACCGACAGTTCGTTTCGATGATTCTGCATCATCGAATGCCACATTTCTCGAAGTGCGAGCGCCGGACATGGTCGGAGTATTGCACCGCATTACGAAAGCAATTGCTGATTGTGGACTCGACATTCGTCATGCGCGGGTCTTAACCCTCGGAAATGAAGTTGTTGACTCCTTTTATGTGCGGGAAGCGAATGGTGGCCGAATAAATGATGAGGCATATAAGAACGAAATTTCTCGCGCTATTTTGTACTCCCTTGGCGAGAAGTAGTCGCCCTTCTACCAAGTAAGGTGAAATCTATGAGCGATGCAGAGCCGCAGTACTTCACTAAAGATCTCATTCGATGGAGCGAAACTCTTGCAGCCATTGCGCGTACCGGAATGGGCTTCACGCAAAGCTTGTATGAAAAAGAACGGTACGAAGAAGTGCTGAAAGTCGCTGCAGATATCAAAGTGGCAGCAGATGATGCCTTAGAGGTGCGTCGCGAACAAGATCATTTTGTTCAAGAGTGGATGGAATCAGTCGGTGAAGGTATTCCTGGATACGTCACTCCGAAAGTCGCCATCGGCGCAATTGTTGGAAACGAAGAAGGAAAGATTCTCCTTGTTCAACGAAAAGATAGTGGAGTATGGCTGTACCCCACAGGATGGGCTGACGTTGGGTATTCGCCAGCTGAAGTAGCCATGAAAGAAGTAGAAGAAGAAACAGGCATTATTGCTGAGCCGTTACAACTGCTCGGAGTTGTTGATGGCATGCGAATGGGCTTCTCACGGTTTGGCATGTACATGTTGTTGTTTCATCTGCGTGCAACGGGCGGGGAACTACAAGGACATCCGTTGGAGACAGGCGATGTGGGCTGGTTTGGGCCCGATGAACTTCCCACTCCAACAGCAGGTGCGCAATGGTGGGGCGACATGGCCTTTGCAGCTATTGCTGGAGATGTTAATCCTGCAACGTTTGATGCTCCGCGCGAGCACATGTGGCGCGGCGATCATATTAGTTAATTAGTTTGTGCCCTGATCGCGCAGAAACTGTTCGACTTCGTCGACTAACAAGTGTGCATTGCTTTCGGGATCTTCTTGATCGTCATCTCCGAATTCGAATTCAAGTTGCGGTGAGTCTTCTTGATCGAAAATATCGTCACCCATGGAGTCAAGACGTTCGACATATTCACGAAGGTCGTCGTCATCTTCGATCAGTTCATTGACTTTGTTGTCGTACGCAACAACAAAATTATGCAACGCAGAAAGCGGGGCAGGTGTGCCGATAATTTCCCCGGCACGTGCCATGAGAGCACTTGCAGCCTTTGGTGAAGGAATCTGTGATGCATATGCAGGCACGGCAGCCCACAACGATGCTGATGGGATAGATGCTTGTGAACATGCATCGTGCAAGACGCCAACTATTCCGGTTGGACCTTCATATCGCGAACGTTGTAGATCAAATCTGTCAATAGTGG
>JBBANI010000003.1:48030-80734 GCA_040402015.1 Ilumatobacteraceae bacterium | reverse complement strand
CGAATTGTCGCAAAGTCGGTGAATTCTTCAGGGTCGATTTCAGCGAGTGGCTCAGCATTCCATGAATCAATGAGGGTGCGTACTGCTGTACTCGAGGCGTCGGCCGCATCGTTCCAGCCACTAAATGCCGCGATGACTGCGGGGCTGCGAAGTGTTGGTTGCGATAACCAGCGGACGTGATCTGAAGCCGTCATTCCTTCAAAATCTATCGCCGAAAACAGCCAGAGAATTGACTAATTGGCTGCATCGGCCAAATCATGTGGGCCGGATGCTGGATAGCCCTTTTTCTCACGAATTGAGGCCCCCCATGGCTTCAAAATCGCGATTAATTCGTCGATGTCAGAGCCAAGCGCACGCACTACACATTCCATTTGTTTGTCGGTGTTCTGTTCTACTAATTCGCGCTGGGCTCGGCCCTCTGTGGTGAGGGTTCCGTCATCTGTAATGAGACCGTCTCGTAACAAGCGATCAGTGGCTTCGTCGTAATCTGCTTCGTTCCATCCACGGCTGCGGCTGTAGGTCTTGATGGGCATTCCCCAGAACAGTTCGCTCAGTACCCCTATTTCGCATGCGGTGAATCCGGCACTAATCCATGCCCCAGTATGGCTGTCGCCTCGGTATTCACGCAGCATGTCACCGAGTCGCCACACATCTCCGACAATTGAACCTGGCATCGCAAGTGAACTCATGCCAGCAAAAAGCGCGCGACCTTCTGGACGAAGTACTGCGGTTGCACGTGAAAGTAATGTTCGCGCACGAGATGCACCTTCAGGATTTTCACCGATGATGCGGTGCAGTTGCCCAATTGCGCCGTCATCGCGTGCAGCACAGATAGTTGTTGCATCTGTCAGAGTCCAACCGTATGCAACAGATGACAACACCACTTCTGGTTTGAACACCGAAAATGCGGCAGCGACTACCTGTCCTGGCACCTGCCCCATAACTGAACCACGACTAGTGAAATATGCCGGACCATCAGGCGCCATGACTCCGTTCAGTTCTCGTGGACTCGCCCCGAAACCCAATTTTTGGTAGTTGCTGTGGCACTCAGGCGAGAAATACACCTGCCCCGTGACTGGTTCAAGAACACCTGCTAAGACCCGTGAAATATGTGTGGATGACATGCCTGAAGAATAACGACTCGCCGATGTCGCCCGACTACTGAGGTAAATGTGGCAAGGTGGGTGCATGTCAGTTGTTGTTGAACAAGCCACTATTGCTAACGCCGAATTGATTGACGCATTCAACCGTCTCATTCCACAACTGTCAACCTCGAACAAACCACCGACCCAAGAGCAGCTAGCTGAGATCATTGCGTCGCTATCGACTGTCCTCTTTATAGCTCGACTCGACGAACATATAGTTGGCTCACTCACCCTTGCAACATTTCGTATTCCCACCGGAGTACGTGCATGGATTGAAGATGTGGTCGTCGATTCCGCAACTCGAGGCCATGGTGTTGGTGAAGCACTGAATCAAGCAGCAATCTTGGAAGCGCGTCATCGTGGTGCAATTACCGTTGAACTGACATCACGTCCATCTCGCGAAGCTGCAAATCGTTTGTATAAGCGGCTTGGCTTTGTGGCCCGTGAAACAAACGTGTATCGCCACGAGCTGTAGAGGCTTTTCGTCTCACGCTATGGTGGAGGGATGGAACATCTTGAAGGCACATACGTACCCAGTACTAGCGAATGGGTTCGTAATCAAATAGACGAATACGAAAAGTCAGCAGGCACTGTAGGAAACACTCTTATGAAGACTGGTATCCCAGTCATCATCGTCACTATGCGTGGCGCCAAGAGTGGAAATGTTCGAAAGATTGCACTGATGCGTGTCGAACATGAAGGTTCGTATGCATTAGTTGCATCGCGCGGTGGAGCTGCGGAAAACCCAGATTGGTATACCAATCTGATTGAAACCCCCAATGAAGTTCTGGTGCAAGATGGCCCCGCACCATTCCGCGTCACAGTTCGCGAAGTAAAAGGTGATGAATACAACGTGTGGTGGGAACGCTCCGCTGCTGTCTTTCCTCAGTACAACGAATACAAAATCAAAACGTCACGCATCATTCCGATCTTGATTACAGAACCTCAATAATTAACCTCAGTAACTAACTTTGACCCGAAGAGTGGACACGAACTGATTCGGGAATTGAAGTGCGAACGCGAGCAGAGCCCGGTTCACGAACAGTGAGTTCTCGGGTAGTTGCATTGAGTGAAAGTTTCCAACCTCCTTCGTGTGCGCATCGGTGATGCTCGGTGCATAAAGGGATGAGGTTGGCCATATCTGTAGTGCCACCAAGATTCCAAAATGCAATGTGATGTGGTTGGCATTGCGAGACCGGCACATGACAGTGGGGCATGGCACATGTTGTGTGCATAGATTCGAGGGCTCGGCGTTGATGCCGTGTTGCAAGACGACTTGATCGACCCACATCAAGAACGACACCATCATTTCCTAAAACAATGGGAATAATTTTCGCTTCACATGCAATACGACGAATAGTCTCGATAGGAACATCAATGTCGGTTCCTGTATGGACGAGCGAATGTTTGTGTACACCAGATTGAAGAGTCTTCAGATCGATGATGACACTGACGTCGGCCCTGCCATATGCAGATGTGATGGGTGCCGCGGAATCTGTATTGGTATCAATGACGAGGGCACACAAACTAAGGGCTCGAAGTTGGTCTGGAGATCGAGGCTCACCGTTAACAGTTCCTTCTCGAAAGAGTCTTTCCACTGCATTTTGTAGTCGCCCTACTATTTGCAAGCCAGATTCGGGATCAAATTCTCCGCGCAGGCACACCATGCCTGAATCACGATCAACCCAATGGCGTAGGAAAGTGCGACGGCGTTGCTGTTCCAGTTGAGTGAGGCCAGAGTCTGTGTGAACCTGTTGCACAGCGCGCCGTACAGCGCGGGCAAAATTATCGGGCGTGGTATGCGCAGCAACCATATTGATCCAGTTTCCTTGGATGGCAACTTGTTGTTTCTCGGGCTCTGAGAGATGTGACATGGCCTGCGTAACGGCATCGATATGCGCGATAGACACAGTGCCAGTGGTGAGCGCAGTTTCAAGCTGAGGAACAAGAGCCAACGTAGAGACCCGTGCCACGCCTCGTTGTGCTTCGCTACGTGTAACGCCGCATGCCGACGCGATTACCTGTGCTGGAATTACAGATGGTGATGCGGCGGCGAGCTCTTGAAGACGTCGTGTGAGAAGAAGTTTTTGCGAATCTACCCATGCTGCGACTTGAGCTAAACCTTCAAGGGCTTGACGTACTGATTCGGTTGTGAGGTGGGATACGGGTAGCGAATCGATTTTTTCCACAATGGGACAAATTGTGGTTGCACGGAGAATGACAGACATATGACCTCGTTCCAAAGAACAGCGAGGTGGACAACTGGGCCATACAGCCAATATGAATAGGGTTTTCCTATCGACAACCACACCGTAGAAGATGGGTGTGTCGCAGTTACGCGGTTGCTGCCTCGCTCTTTTCCATGGCGTCAGATAATCCGGCGCGCAAGCGCAACGGCTGTTCACGCAGGATAACTGCAAGCAAGAATGCGATCACCATGGTTGCGGCGCAGATCCAATAGATTCGGCTGACTCCCAATGCAAGGCTGTCGATGACCGCTTGTTTTGAGGCGGGAGGCAAGGCACTAATTTGTGCCGGTGATCGAATGATGGAAGAAGCTTTGTCCGGATCAATTGTGATTCGCTTCGGAATTTCACTGCGGATAGTGGTGTTCAACACTGTGCCAAATATCGCTAGTCCGAATGACCCACCGAGTGAGCGAAAGAACAGCACTGTTGCAGTTGCAACACCGAGATCAGAGAAATCAACCGCATTCTGACTAGCGATTGATGTGGTGGTGAAAATGGCTGCTGTACCAAAGCCCATGAGAATCATTGGGATCACAAGAAATAAATACGGAGTTGTTCCCGTTATTTGCGCAATGCCCATCAGGCCAAAGATACAAAGAACGCTTCCAATGACAGGAAAAACTTTGTACTTTCCGGTTTTAGCAATAATGCGACCGATACCAAACGTCGCCACTGTTACGCCGAGCATTTGCGGCAATGTGCGCAATCCCGATTCTGTAGGCGATACTAACAGTGAGTCTTGGAAGTACAACGAAAGGAAACCACCAGCACCGTATGTGACAATACCGGCACACATTCCCAATAGCGCACATGTGCGAACCACATCATTTGAAAACAGTCGAAGCGGAATCATCGGCTCTTCAGCGTGTTGTTCCACTTTGATAAATGCGGCAAGACCAAGAAGTGCAATTACAAGAAGTATCAGAACGTGTTGTTGGGTCCAACCGTGGCGTCCTTCTTCGAGACCAATCATCAGAGACGCAATTGTGAGAGAGAGCAAGCCAGCACCCATGAAGTCAAGTTTTGCTTTACGACGTTTGAATGGAAGCCTGAGTGCGAAATGACAGATGCCAGCAACGATGATGATGAAGGGAATATTGATGTAGAAAATCCATGGCCAACTGGCGTGGTCGATGATGATTCCACCAATCAATGGTCCGAGAACTGCTGAACCAACAAATGCAAGTGTGAAGTAGCCCATGTATCGGCCGCGCTCACGTGGCGGAAGAATGTCGCCAAGAATTGCGAAGGCGAGTGCTTGAATTCCGCCGCCACCCATTCCTTGAAACGCTCGAGCCGCAATGAGTTGACCCATTGATTGTGATGCACCACACAAAATTGAACCGACCAAGAAAACTGCCATTGTTGATTGAAAAATAAGTCGACGACCATAGAGGTCAGACAACTTGCCGAGTAACGGCGTGCTGATCGCTGAAGTCACGATGTATGCGGTTCCTACCCAGGCAAAACTTTCGAAGGCATTGAACTGTCCCGTAATGGTGGGAAGAGCTGTGGCGATGATGGAGGTTTCAAGGTTTGCCAGCATGACCGCAAGAGCCAAGGCGCCAAGGACAATCCACAATCTCTTATTGGTAAATCCGGGAACCAGAGTCTCTGTAGCCATGATTTCACCGTAGCCCCATAGTCATGGTTGGGATCACACGGAGCGTAGTTCCATTGATTCGGTAGACGGCAATAGGCACATACGCTTCAGGTGTGACGACTGAGTGGCTACGGCCAACTGAAAATGGTGCCCAGCGTTGTTGGTGGCCAGGTGATGATGAACAATACATTCAATATCATGACACCGAATGGGGTCGACCTGTCACTGACGACACGCGGCTTTTCGAAAAAATTTGCCTCGAAGGATTTCAAGCCGGATTGTCGTGGTTGACCATTCTGCGTAAACGCGAAAACTTTCGCACTGCATTTCACGCCTTTGATCTGGATGAGGTTGCTCGATTTTCTGAACGCGATATCAATCGACTTTTGGAAGACGATGGCATAGTTCGGCACCGCGGAAAAATTGAAGCGACCATCAATAATGCAGGTCGTGCACTCGACCTTATTGATGAAACTGGTTCGCTGTCGGAGTACATCTGGAACTTTGCACCAGACCTGCCTTTTGGTCGTGATGGTGAGTCAACGCATGCGTCTGGCGTTGCTTCCATATCGCCGTCAGCTACAGCGCTATCAAAGGATTTGAAAAAACGTGGGTGGAAATTTGTTGGCCCCACGACTGTGTATTCATTCATGCAGTCGATGGGCTTAGTGAATGATCATGTCGACGGATGTCATGTTCGCAGTGCATGTGAGGTTGCACGACAATCAGCTATCGCTGCGCGAAAATAACTAACTACGGGGATTGAGTAAATCTTCTGCGTTCTGGCGCACTTGCCAGTCTTTGTCTTCAAGTGCACGGTGTAGCGCCGCGTCTACTTCTTCGCCTTCGAATGGGGCAAGTGCCAAGATGGCACGCCGACGCACGGCAGGTTTATCCGAGCATGCCGCAAGAATTGCAGGCAGTCCGCGCACATCACCAAGTGACCCGAGCGCAGCCGCACATGCTTCGCGAACCACAGCCTCAGTGTGTGATGTAGTGCGATCAATGAGGGTTTCTATTTCACTGTCGCTTGCGGGCATGCGTTCACCCACACACCATGCAGCCATTTCTGCCACAAAGACGTCTGAGTCATCGATGCATTGATGAACATTGACCGCAAGGAAAGGAACAGCCAATTCCACTGCCGTACGTCTGGTCTCGATGTGTGAATCCTGAATAAATGGAGCAAGAATTTCAGCTGTCAACGTTCCGATGCGTGCGAGGGCTCGCAAGGCACTTGCGCGAACAGTGCCGTCATCATGGTGCAATGCCTCGAGTGCAACTGGGGAATCCCCAGAGAATCCGGCTGCTATGACATCAAATCGAAAATTATCTGACATAGCGGACTAGGCCCGAAGAAGCCCACCCACAAACTCGAATGCAATGGTGAACAAAAAACCAAGGATGCAGGCGAGAAGGGCACCAAGGACGATTGCGCCGCCAGAAAGACTGGCGAGGGTCTTCCATTTTTGATCGCGCTCGGGTTCGGAATAAAGAGGAGTGGGTTTATTGTCAACCCGCACCACTGCAGTACGTCGCGGCGTGGCAGGCTTCATACGATCGATAAACGCAAGCGCAACCAAGGCCAGGGCTACAACCCACACAGCGCGAGCACCAGCACCGGTGGCGGTAATGGCAAACAGAGATGATGAAAGGATTGACAGACTCATGAACAACTCGATTGTACCGCCAGTCCCACCACGCCGTCCCGCACCATTGCGTGGGCTGGGATTCGCCCTGCCATTTATTACTCTGTCGTGGATTGTCTTGTTCGGCATTATTGCAATGGCAGCTGTACGTATTCAACGATTTGAACTGGCGCCTGGTGAGGCAATGGCCGTGGCACCTCGTATTGAGTTTGCGAAATCATCGACAGGAACAAAGGTTCCAGAACGATTCCGCACAACAAATGGAATCAAATTTGTCACTGCATTTGGCGGTCAGTTGTCCATTCTCGACAGTGTTCTCGGCTGGATTGACCCGTACGTGCAAGTGGACACGTATAAGGAACATTTCGGAACAGGTACCCCCAGCACATCAAAACGTCTCGGATTTCAAGCGATGATCGGTGCAAAACAAATTGCTGAGTTTGTCGCAATGAAGAAACTAGGACTCGATGTCAAACTTGTAATGGGTCGAGTAGTTATTGAAGAACTGGTCTGCGACGGTGCGCCCAAGAAAAATGCTGCATGTACAAACCTTGAGGTAGGGGAAACCATTACTCACTTAGATGGTGTGGCGACGCCTACATTGACTGACCTTGCGGCGCAGATGAAGGGTCATGTTGTCGGCGACACAGTGGAACTCACGGTGATTCCGTATGACGCAAAGGCAGCAATTCTGGATGCAACAAAGGCAGAGAAGCGCAACGTGCAGTTAATGGCAAATGCTGATGATCCGACTCGTCCGATTATCGGGTTCGTTCCAGCAGATACTCGAACTGTGTCGTTGCCCTTTAAAGTGAATATTTCTACTACTGATATTGGTGGTCCATCAGCCGGACTTGCATTCACTTTGGCGTTGCTCGACGAACTGACGAGTGGCAATCTGATGGGCACATCTCATGTGGTTGCGACCGGAACAATCAGCGAAGATGGCTCTGTTGGAGCAATTGGTGCTCTCGAACAAAAGGCTGTGGCGGTCGAGGCATCGGGCGCTGACCTCTTCCTCGTTCCAGCTGGTCAATCAGTCGATGAGATGAAGAGGGCACGTCAAGTCGTTGGTTCACAGGTCGAAATAGTGCAAGTTGCAACTCTGGATGAAGCGCTGGCAGCGTTACGTAGTCATGGTGGCGGGGCATTGCGCGTCACCACCACCTGAGTGGCCTGTGGATAATGCCACCAAATGGCACCCTAGGAGTCGTACTGTAGATGCCTAATGGCTATCTCTTTCTCCCGACCCGACCCATCATCGCCTGCGGCAGTGGGTTCGGCTGCGTTTCCTACCGGTCGCCGTGGGTTCGATCAGGCTGAAGTACGTGATTTTCTCAAAATGGTGGCTGCCGAGATGGCTCGCCTACAAGAGCGTGAGCGCTTCCTTGAAAGTGAAATGCGCGCCATGCAAACACGGGGCTTGTCGGCTCCTGGACGACTCGATGAAGAGACTGTCACCACATTGCTCGGTGAAGAAGCAGCACGTGTGCTTACGGCCGCTCGTGATGCGAGTACGCAAATTCGTGACCGCGCTGAAGAGTCCGCAACTCGTCTTGTCAAGGACGCCGCAGAAGATGCAGTCCGTATTCGTGAATCTGCTGTCTTAGAAGCAGCTCGGATTCGTCAAGACTCAGGCGCAGATGCCGAATCTGAAATTGAAATGGCAAAGCAACAAGGCCGTGACATGGTTAATGAGGCGCGCGAGTATCGCGAAAAAGTATTGTCAGAATTGTCCCGTCGTCGTGACGCTGCTCGCTCACAAATTGAACAACTTCTTCATGGCCGTGACCGTCTTATGAATGCGTTCGAGCGCGCACGTATTGCTAGCGAAGATGTCATCGGTGGACTCACTGAAGCTCATGATGAGCCTGAATTCATTGTGGATTTGTCGCCGACTACTGGTCCTGTGCCAATCGTTAATTCTGAACATCCTTCGGTAAAAGTGTTTGACCGTGAAGAAGTAATCGTTGAAGAAGAATCAGCAGAAGTTGTCACCAATGTGGTTATTTTCGATCATGAAACTGAAGCAGAAGTAGAATTTATCGCAGAAGAAGTCAGTGTTGAAGTAATTCACGAAACTCAGATTGTTGACGTTCTTCACCCAGTGCACACACCTGCTGATATCGCTCCATTAGTAGAAGACATTGTTTCTATAGAAACAACGGAAACATCTCAGACCAATGTGGTGTCATTGTTCGGTCGCGGACGACGCTCTGTCGACATGCCTGAAATTGAAATTGAGCCTGAAATCGCAGAAGTAGTGACTGCGAAATTGCTAGAAGTAGTTGTTGCTCCAACTCCAAAAAAAGATGTTGCTGTCGTCGACGACATTTTTGCAAAGTTGCGCGCGGGTAGCACTGCCGATGTCGCTGCAAAAGCAACAACCGCGTCTGGCATCGTGAAAGACGAGAAGCCGGCTGTGAAAGTTTCTGCTCCAAAGGCAGAGAAAAAGGCGAAGACCAAGCCCACTGTTCCTGTTGTAGACCCAGCACGATTCGAAGAGCGCAATGAAGAATTGTCACCTGTAGTGGTAGCTATGGCTCGAAAGTTGAAGCGGGTTCTTGCTGACGAACAAAACACCGTTCTTGGCCATGTTCGCGCAAAGAGGTCGTCGTTGGATATCGATGCAGTTCTTGGAACTGAAGCCGAACACAGTGCGCGGTATGCAACTGCAGTGGCAGAAGACACCATGGCGGCCGCAAGTGCTGGCGCGAAGTCTGTGAAAGCTGCTGGCGGTTCAAGTCGTCGCGTCACACAAAAGGCCATCGCCGCTCACGCTGTCTCTGCTGTTACTTCAGGTTTAGTTGCAGGGTTCCGTGAAGATGCCCGTATTGCAATTGGAGAAGCCGAAGGCGATCGCGATGTCTTACTTGGGCTCATCCGTGACGTGTATCGCACTTGGAAAACGGAAAGAATCGATTCCCATGTCGACGACATTGCTTGTTCGTCCTATAGCCATGGTGCGTACCTTGCCCTCGAACCAGGTAGCCGCATTACGTGGATGGCCGAGCCAGATACCAACTGCTGCAGTGAATGTGAAGACAATTCGCTCGGTGGCTCAGTTGTCCGTGGCGATGATTTCCCCACAGGTCACAGTCATCCACCCGCTCATGCGGGTTGCCGATGCCTTGTTTGCCCCGTTCAGGACTAGCGTCCTGATGCGTGCGTAACTCATCAGACCTTCCTAGCGGCCCAACTGGCCCTGTATTTCGGCTTCCTAATTTCGGCAAGCCCTCTCGTGGCCGAATTGTGGTCTCAGTTGTAGTTGGACTCGTCTTGTTCCTTGTGTTTAGCGCAAAGGCGATGTCGTCGTTCTACGTGAACGTGTTGTGGTTTAACAGTGTCGGTCGCAGCGATGTGTACTGGGCAGTTTTACGCAGCAAGGCTGAACTTGTTGGTGTGTTTACGGTGGGTTGTTTTCTGTTCTTGTGGGTCAACCTTCTTATTGCGGATCGTCTCGCTCCACTGACTCTGCCGAATACACCAGAAGATCAGACCGTTATTCGTATTCGTGAATTGACTGCAAAAAGTCGCGGCAAATTGCGAATCGCGTTAGCTGTACTTATTGGCATCATGCTCGGATTACCTGCGTCGAGCCAATGGCAAGAGTGGACCATGTTTCGCAATCGTCAAGCTTTTGCAGTCGGGGACCCGTTGTTCAAAGCAAATGTTGGTTTCTATGTCTTTCGTTTACCGTTTGCGCAGTTTGTAGTGTCATGGGCTTTTGGCGCACTTGTTCTGGTCACAATCATCACTACTGCATTCCACTTCATCAACGGCAGTATTCGTCCCCAGGATCGCGTGCAACGCGTGACATCGCAAGCCAAAGTGCATTTGTCGGTGCTTCTTGCCGTAGGAACACTCTTGCGCGCCGCAGATTATTGGTTGTCGAAATACCAACTAACGTCATCGACTCGCAGTGTTGTGCGTGGTGCGTTGTACACCGATGTGAACGCCCAATTACCGGCACTGAACTTGATGGTGCTGGTGTCACTGGCCGTAACAGCATTGTTGTTGTGGAACATTCGCCAGAAGGGTTGGCGTTTGCCAGTTCTCGCAATCGGCCTATGGATCGTTGTTGCACTGGCTGTCGGCACGGTGTACCCAGCAATCATTCAACGATTCGTTGTTCAGCCAAACGTAAGTACACGAGAATTGCCGTTTATTCAGCGCAACATCGTTGCTACAAAAGCAGCAATGGGCATCGTAGATGTGACAAGACAGGACACAACATTTAGTTCAATCAGCACCACCGACGTAACAGCAAATGACGCTGCATTGCGCGATGTTCGCCAACTTGATCCGGCTCAAATGCTTGATCGTTTTGCTCTTGACCAAGGTTTGACTTCGTTTTATACCGTCAACGATCTTGATGTTGATCGTTACTCGGTTGATGGTCGGGTGCAACAAGTACTAGTTGCCGCACGTGAACTGAATCCTGCAGGAATCCCGAACCGTACATGGGTATCGCGTCATCTTATATACACACATGGTTGTGGTCTTATTGCAGCTCCTGCCAGCCTGGCCACCGAAGATGGACGCCCTTCGTATATTGACTTGAAGGTCACCAAACCAGAGATTTACTTTGGGGATGGCCTAGGCGAATACGCCGTAGTAAAGACTTCTCAAAAAGAACAAGCGTGTGCTGGTGGAAATCAAACATCATTTGTTGGAGATGGTGGAATCAAGGTCAAGGGTTTCGTTCGACGTGTTGCCCTTGCAGTGAATTTTGGGGAATTCAACCTTTTCGGTTCAAGCCTTATTACGAAAGATTCTCAAATTCTTTTGCAGCGCGATGTGCGTTCACGCGTAGAAAAGATTGCCCCATTCCTCCACCTTGACGCTGACCCATATGCAGTCGTCGTCAATGGTCAAGTGAAATGGGTTATTGATGCTTTTACTACAACCAATCGCTACCCCTATGCGGAATCAGCAAATGTTTCACAACTTACAGCAGGCAGTGGACTGAACCATTCATTTAATTATGTTCGCAACAGTGTAAAAGCAGTTGTGGATGCGTATACGGGCAACGTGACTTTGTATCTGATGGATACAAAAGACCCGATTGCTCTCATGTGGAACGCTGCATTCCCGGATTTGTTTGCAAAGAAGTCAACTGTTCCAGCTGAATTGGCAGCCCACTTCCGATACCCAGAAGATTTGTTCCGCGTACAGACAAATATGTTCGGTCGTTACCAGTTTGATGATGCGACATTGTTCTTCAACCGTGATGCAGCCTGGAGCATTGCTCAGGCTCCTGCCAATGCACCAGAAACTTCCTCAGGAACGACGTCGCTCGGATCCTCTGCTACCGGTATTGACCCCGTTGATTCGATTAATGCCACTGATTCATCTGTTCAACGTTTCAGCCCGTACTTTTCTATCTTCCACGAACCAAATGCCAAGACAGATATTGGTCAATTCTCAATGGTCCGCCCGTTTGTTCCATTCTCAGCCGATGACAGCCGTAAAGAATTGCGTTCCTTAATGGTGGTGTCAAGCGAGCCAAAGACGTACGGAAAAATTACGGTGTATGACATCAAGTCGCCGCTGCCTGCTGGGCCTGCCACAGTGTCTGCTCAATTTGAAAGCGAACCAGCGATTTCACAAACAATCACTCCGCTCGACCAGCGTGGTTCGCGCGTTACATATGGTGACCTGCAACTTGTTCCTGTGGGTAAAGGACTTGTTTATATCCGTCCGATGTTCGTACAGCCCGACGGCAGTGACAAACAGGTCTTTGTTCGAAAGATTCTTGCTGGGTACGGCGACAGATCAGTCATTGGTGACAGTTTGACCAGTGTGATTTCTCAGTTGTTCCCCGGCTTTAATGTGAATCTCGGTGATCGTGTTGGCGGTTCATCAAGTGCACCAACGACCACAATTGCAGGAAGTCCAGTCACGGTTGCTCCGACAACTGGTACAACGCCAGCAGAGTTGTTACGACAGGCAGAAGCATTGTTTGCACAAGCTGATGCTGCATTGGCGAAATCTCCACCAGATTTTGCTACATATCAAACCAAGTTGTCTCAGGCACGTGGGCTAGTTCAGCAGGCTTTAGCCACAGTCAAGGGCTAGTTCAGGCGCGTTGGCGCTGTAACAATTTGTTCGCAAGTGCCGCAAGGTCTTGTCGGAATGTAATTTCATACCGAGCTTGTTCGTTTGCAAGACGTACTTGTGTTGTCTTTAGTGCATCCATCATTTCGGCGACTCCAGAGTCTTCTGCACGCTTTGAGAGCTCTTCTATTTCCGTACCAAGTTCGTGTAATTGACGTGATAACTCTGAGCCCATGCCCGATACTCGCGCTTCAATTCCCGCAAGTCGATCTACTGTGGAACGTGCAACTTCCCGTTCAGCTTCTAATGCAGCCATCGAATCGCTCATTTCAGCGCGCAATGAAGCGATTTCTGCTTGCAGTGCGTCTACGGCCAGTTGGGTCTTTTTGTTTCGGGCAAGCATGGTGATTGCTCTAATCCTAAGCATTTCGGGTGAAGTTGTGAGTGAGGCACTCGCCTTGTACCGTAATGCTTCAACTACATCGCGGGGTGGAGCAGCCCGGTAGCTCGTTGGGCTCATAACCCAAAGGTCGCAAGTTCAAATCTTGCCCCCGCCACTAATAATAAAAGTCTGAAATCCCAGCTTCTCCACAGAGGTTGGGATTTCGGTTATCTGGGAGTCTGTGACTAGTGACAATTAGAGGAGCGGCCTTTGTTGCCGGCATTTATGAACACCCCCGTCGCGACATTCCAGACCGCACACTGTTTGAGATTCATACAGAAGTTGCGCTTGGTGCTTTGGCTGATGCTGGCTTAGCGATGAGCGATGTTGATGCCGTGTTCTGTGATGGCACAGCTGGTTTCGGACCAATGTCGCTGGTGGAACATTTTGGTTTGCACCCGAGCTACTTCGACAATACTGAAACAGGAGGCTCGTCGTATCTTGCACATATCGGGCATGCAGCTGCAGCTATTGCTGCCGGCAAGTGCTCAGTTGCGTTGATCACGTTGGCTGGAAAACCCCGCACAGGTCGCCACGAGGTGTCCTTTGCGTCGGGACCAGACGCAGGGTTTGAATCAGGTTGGGGAATTGCTGGCGCGCCACACACATATGCGCTCGCCGCACAACGCCACATGTACGAATTTGGTACTACATCTGCACAATTGGCCGAAATCAAAGTTGCTGCGAGCATTCACGCCCAGTACAACCCGAATGCGTATTTGCCATACGCCGTCACTGTTGAAGATGTGTTGAATTCACCGTTAGTGGCTGACCCGCTACATCGTCTCGACTGTTGTGTTGTGACCGATGGCGGTGGAGCCTTGATTGTGGTGTCTCCTGAAGTTGCGCGTTCGCTCAACCGCACGTCGGCAAAAATTCTTGGTCATGGTGAAGCAATCAAGCACACAAACAATGGCGGTATTGATCTCACATACACTGGCGCCGTGTGGTCTGGACCACGGGCGTTCGCCGAAGCAGGGGTCAGTATTGCCGACATCAAATACGCGTCAATCTATGACAGTTTTACAATCACTGTTTTGCAAACTATTGAGGATCTTGGTTTTTGTGAAAAAGGACAAGGTGGAAAATTTGTTATGGACGGCGGGCTCGTTGCGCCATTCGGGAAATTGCCGTTCAATACTGACGGCGGTGGATTATGCAATAACCACCCATCAAACCGTGGCGGAATTACCAAAGTGATTGAAGCCGTGCGCCAGATGCGCGGTGAGGCACACCCGGCAGTACAAGTGCCGAACTGCCAGATATCGCTTGCTCACGGAACAGGTGGAAGTCTTGGTTCGAAGCATGGCTCAGTCACACTCATTCTTGGACAAGAGGACGCATGACCATGTTGCCGGCACCCGCACCCGTCGTTAACTCGACCACTGCTGAATTTTGGAAAGCCACTACAGAGGGTCGATTCATCTTGCAGCGCTGTGATGCGTGCAACATTGTTTTGTGGTTTCCTCGGCGTAACTGCCCAAAATGCTGGACTGAAAATGTGTCCACATTTGATGCACAACAAACAGGCACTATTTACAGTTTCACCGTTGTGCGCAAGGGGACCGGCGCATTCAAGGATGCCAGCCCATTTGTTATCGCCTATGTGGAACTTGCTGATGGCCCGCGCATCATGACCAACATTGTTGATTGCGACATTGATGCGTTACGCATAGGAATGCCCGTAGAAATGGTGTTTCACGACACTGGTGAAGGAAGCGCTTTGTATCGCTTCCGGCCTGCTTTTCGTTAGCGGGACGCCTCTAACTCATACATTGGGGTGCCGTTCAGTGGCAGCCATAACCCAGCACCCACCTGACGGAAATGTTGCGAGAGGTGTTTGCGGTACCACTGCGCAGAACGGTGAAACACCTGCAAATCCGTTCCTGATTCATCGATGATATTTTCGTAGTCCCACTTGGTGGGAAGCTCGAGATACATCAGGTGCCGCGTTGCCGCAGCCATATTATCGATTGCTTGAATAACTGATTGATTATCAAGGTATTGCAACACGCTATGACACACGACAAGATCAGATTTTTCGCGAGGACGCCAAGTGCCTATGTCGCGTTGCTCATGATTCCACGTATTGCACGCGTGTTCGCTGACATCAATGGAACGCACGGTGACTTCAGGAAATGTTGTGTGATACCAATCGCGCCACATTCCCATACCGGCGCCCACATCAAGAACGGAAGTGATGTTGATACCCCACCATGCAGCAAGGTGGTGAACTGCTGTGGCTAGGTGCGAAATCTTCTCAGCATCGTGTGCCCCGTTGTCGCCGTAAAACCGCTTGTAATACGCAGTATCAAATTTCAGCATGTCGCTACGTTAGAGCGAAGTGCCCGATGAGACCCAAACATCGACACTGACCTGTGTTGTCGGTGATGCATCCGCAGCGGTCTGCCATACCAGTGGGGTCATGGAAAACAAGTCGTTGGCAGTGCTGGGCGAAAGGTCGAGTTCAAATTGGATGTGCTCTGCATGTTCTGCCTGTGCTGGCGGTTCGCTACGTCGCTCTTCACGTTCATCAATAGAATGGTCGCGTTTCGGGCGCATCTGTTGTAGATGGTGTGGGCCTGGCGTGACCGTGACCCAGGTGCCACCAGGTTTCAATACTCGGGCATATTCTTCGAACGAATGTGGTGCGAATACCGAGAACACAGCCGCACAGGAATGATCAACAATGGGAAGGCGAAATGCCGATGCAACTGCACAGTGAGCATCAGGCAACAGTTTGCTCGCCATTTGCACCGCTTTCTTCGAAATATCAATGCCGTATTTTTCGGTCGCGTTGATGTGAGTGAGGTAGTAGCCCTCTCCACATCCCACATCGAGAATCGGGCCAGTTATGTCTCCCAGTGCGTTAGCAAGTGCAGTTGCAATGGGTGCATAGGAACCTGTTGCAAAGAAGTCTCGTCGGGAACGTAGTGACTCTGCGGTGTCGCCCGACGTAGAAGTTGGAGCAAGTCGTCCACCGACAACGAGATTGATGTACCCATCTCGAGAACGATCGAAGAGGTGATTGTTCTCACAACGTGCTTCGTACTGACTGAGGTGTAGCGGCATTGTGCAATGTGGGCACGCAAAGACTGTGAAAACGCCGATGTCTGTGCCCATTTAGGAAGTCTGGCAGTGGTTTTCGCATAAATGCGCAATAAATCATCGATTCAGTGGCCCCGTGGTTCAGAAATGCAGTGTCCTCACTAGCCTGTAATACGGACTCAACCCGAAAGATCGTCTCAATGACCGGAAATTCAGTATTTCGTCACCAGCATGCCGGCGTGTTGAGTGTTGCATCAGTTGATGCACCCAATGTCATTACGTCTCAGTGGATCGATGAGCAGTTGGCAGAGGTGTACCAACGCAATGGACTCAGAGCTGGATTACTTACTGGGCTTGCGGGTGTCGAGGAGCGTCGTTGGTGGGATGAAGACGTGTCGTTCGCCGATGCAGCTGCAATGGCAGGCAAACTCGCGATTGAAAAAGCAGGCATTGACCCTTCACAAATTGGCGTATTGATTTCTACGTCGGTGTGCAAGGAGCATCTCGAGCCATCTGTGGCTTGTCTTGTCCACGATCGTTTGAAATTGTCTTCGTCATGTCTGAATTTTGATATCGGAAATGCGTGCCTCGGATTTATCAATGCGATGCATCTTGGCGCCACAATGATTGACTCTGGCTCTGTTGAGTATGTGCTCATTGTGGATGGAGAAGGTAGCCGTGCAACGCAACAGGCAACATTGGAACGACTTCGCAAACCAGATTCCACGGCTCTTGATGTGTTTGCAGAATTTGCCTCACTCACCCTTGGTTCAGGGGCAGCAGCAATGGTGATGGCAAGCACAACGCGTCATCCGGAATCACACCGATTGATTGGTGGCATGGCACGTGCTGCAACAGAACACAATTCATTATGTGTTGGAGATCTTGATCGCATGACTACTGATACTCATGGACTATTGGTAGCTGGTCTTGACTTGGCAGCAGAAGCATGGGCGGAAGCACTTATCGACTTCACGTGGGGTTCAGGTATTGATTGGTACATTTTGCATCAGGTGAGCAAGGTGCATACCACCATGCTGTGTGACCGCCTTGCCATTGATTCGTCGAAGGCGCCAATCACCTTTCCTCATTTCGGAAACATTGGCCCTGCAGCAATTCCAATCACCTTGGCAAGCGTGCAAGACCAGATTAAGCCGGGTCAGCGGGTGTTGTGTCTCGGCATTGGTTCTGGTCTCAACACAAGTGCGCTCGAGATTCTTTGGTAAATGTGCAGCGTCCGCTCGTTGCTGACTTTGCGACGTTCGGACTTGACCCATCTTGGTCGCGCACAATTGACGTGCCAAGTCATGATGGCGCGATACATCGTTGGCACTTTCTTGATAGGCCTGGGACCCAAAAAGACACACCTGTGGTGCTATGTCTTCATGGAAACCCCACATGGTCATTTCTATGGTCACGTTTGTTCAATGAATTGAATTCAAATTTTCGCATTATTGCACCAGACCATTTGTCAATGGGTTTGTCAGAACGAGTGCCTACCCGCACGTATCGCGATCGTGTTGCAGATATCGATGACGTAGTCACTGCTCTAAATATCATCGCACCGATATGGATAGTCGCTCAGGACTGGGGAGGTGCAATTGGAATGGGTTACGCAGTCGCACACCCTGAACGAGTTGCTGGAATGGTGCTCTCGAATACAGGGATTGCGATTCCACACAACCGCCGTGCACCGTTACTCATTCGTCTTGCTGCTGCTACTGGTATTCACCGACTCGTTACAAAAGATTCGTCATTGTTTGTGCGCGGGACACCATTCCTACCAGGGCGTGGAATTTCCCACTTGCAGCGAACGTCTTTGGCCTTTCCGTATCGACAACGTAAACAACGCAATGGTATTGCAGATTTTGTAGCTGATGCGCCACTGACTGCGCGACACTCTTCAGCACAAGACATTGCCGACGTTGCTGAAAAGTTGTCGACATTGACCATTCCGGTTCGTTTGGTATGGGGCTCTCGTGACCCTGTATTTAATGACGACTTTGCACATGACCTGATGAACCGGTTTCAGAATGTGGCATTGCACCGCATTGCAGACTCTGGACATCTCACAGTGCTTGAGACGTCAATTGCTCCACTTGTTGAAGCTGCAATCGAAGAATCTGGAGAGGGAGAACCGCTTCAATTTTTACCGCACAATCCGGAAGACGGCGCGACCCTGTGGTCTCAGATCGATCATTGGGTTAATGCCGACGACATTGCAATTACGGATGCAGCGGCAGACGCTTCAGTAACGCGACCAGAGTTTGCAGCCCGTGTTGCTACGTTCGCAGAGGCATTGCATCATCGTGGAGTGCGCACAGGTGACCGCATCGCTGTGTTGGTGTCTCCCAGCATTGATCTCATTGCAGTGGTGTATGCGTGTTGGCGAATTGGCGCCGTCGCAGTTATTGCAGATAAAGGTCTTGGTCTTCGAGGGCTTACATCAGCTATTCGCGCGTCGCGGGTGAAACACGTCATTGGGCCCGTGAAAGCAATAGCTGTGACACGATTGTTGCGCTGGGCACCTAACGCCTCAATGATTCGGCTGTCGACACTCTCCGGATCACCAGTCGTCTCAAAACTCGAATTCGTGAGTGCGCCAGAACCAAATGCTGATGATCTTGCGGCAGTGTTATTTACGTCTGGTGCAACAGGGCCAGCAAAGGGGGTGCGTTACACACATCGCCAGTTGTATGCACAACGTGACGCCCTGCAAAAGACCTACAACATCATTCCGACAGACGCGTTTGTCGCTGCCTTTGCTCCGTTCGCCCTATACGGACCGGCCTTAGGCATTGCCACCGGATTAGCTGATATGGACGTGACCTCGCCCGGCACACTGACTGCGGCAGCGCTTGATGATGCATGCCGTCGAGTGGGTGCAACAATGGTGTTTGCTTCGCCCGCGGCATTAGCGAATGTTGTGCGAACTGCGTCGACCGAAGTTGCGCACCTTCGCACAGTACGCCTTGTGATGTCTGCTGGTGCACCCGTACCAATAAAAACACTGCAGGAAGTTTCGCGTCTGTGTCCACTCGCTGAACTACACACGCCATATGGCATGACGGAAGTGCTGCCCGTTGCTGATGTGTCGTTAGGTGACCTGACACGTATCGGAACAGGGCATGGCGTATGTGTTGGCAAGCCAGTGAGTGGGTGCGATGTTCGTATCGACAATGAAACATTAGAACTTTTGGTGTCGGCACCCTGGATGTCGGCAGGGTATGACTCGTTGTGGCTTACGCAACATAATGCACGCCCTGTACTGAATGCTGATGGACACGCAGTCACGTGGCACCGCACTGGCGACGTGGGTCATATCGACAATGAAGGAAATGTATGGATCGAAGGACGTTTGGTGCATGTGATTCACACATCACATGGGCCCATTGCGCCTGTTCCCTTGGAGATAGCAGTTGAGGCATTACCGAACGTTGTTCGTGTCGCTGCAGTGGGGATTGGACCAGTCGACGTGCAACACATTGTCATAGTCGTGGAGACCATCAACAGCAACGAGGGCCCAGCTGAAGCAGAACTAACCCGGGCCGTGCGTACTGCACTTGATCCGTTAACAATTGCCTCAGTGTGGACAACCCAAAAACTGCCTGTTGATATTCGCCACAACTCAAAGATCGACCGAACTGCAGTTTCGAAACAGATGTCACAAATCTTGTCGGGTACCCAGAAGTGAAAGTCTTAGTGACGGGTACGGGCAGTTTGCTTCTCGGTGGTATCGCCAGTGAATTAGTTCACCGTGGTGATGACGTGGTGTGTTTGCAACGCAGGCCCGCAGCATTCCTTGGGCACCAAAATGCGCGTGAAGTCCTTGCCGATATTTGTGATGCGAAAGCAGTTACCTTGGCGGCGCAGGGGTGCGATGCCATCATTCACGGAGCAGCACGCGTTGGAGTTGTTGGCTCGCAGAAAGATTTCCACGACACCAATGTGCGTGGAACTGAAAATATTATTCAGGCTGCTGAACAGCACAACCTCTCGCGATTGGTGTTTGTATCGACTCCCTCAGTTGCACACACCGGTGATTCGCTGATTGGCGCATCAGCTGGTGAGGCTGAAATTGGTCGCTCACGTTCGCACTACGCGGAATCAAAAGCAATCGCTGAACGATTAGTTCTGAATGCGCGAAATGATCATCTCGCAGTTGTCGCCATTCGTCCACATTTGGTATGGGGCCCTGGGGACACACAATTAGTTGGCCGAATTGTGGACCGTGCAGCAAGTGGACGTCTTGCGGTTATTGGTACCGGAAATGCATTGGTTGATTCCACGTATATCGACAATGCGATTAGTGCGCACATTGCTGCGCTTGATGCCCTGCACATAGGTTCAGCGTGTGACGGCAAGGCGTACGTCATCTCAAACGGCGAACCACGCACCGTGAATGAACTGATGCGCTCAATGTGCGAATCAGCTGGTATTCCATTTGAACCGCGGCATCTTTCGTTGGCGCTTGGAGTTCGGCTTGGGTCACTGATTGAGCGACTATGGCCGCTCATGCAATCATCTGAACCTCCACTGACGCGCTTTATTGCAGAACAATTAGGCACAGCGCACTGGTTTGATCAGCGTGCAGTTCAGCAAGATTTGGGCTGGACGCCACATGTTTCTCTTGATGAAGGTTTTCAGCGCTTAACGCAGTGGTTCGCGTCGCGCTGACGTAATTACACCTTGTAAACCAACGATGCCGTTGCGCATAGTTTCCCAGAAGTGACACCACGTACTTCTGCTCGACAGAAGGCAATAGAACGACCACGTTTTGTAATCCATCCCTCGCACACTGCGTCTTCGTCTGCCACTGCCGACAAATATTCCACGTTCATACTGATTGTGAGGAAAGAATTATTTTCATACGGGCCACCAACAGCTGGGACAACTGTTGTGTCAATAAGGCTCGCGATTGCTCCTCCGTGCATAATTCCTGCTGGTTGATTCATTTCCAATCGCGCGGGTAAACGCATGCGTGCATAGTCACGTTTCACTTCTTCAACAATGAATCCGAGATACACGGCATAGTTGGTGTCTTGGTCCCACTTGGGGAAATGCGCCCAGAATTCTGCTTGTTCTGGCGTTAGCGGTTCGAATTGGTCGGCAATCACGACGCGAGACCGTAGACACGAGTTGCAGTACCACGGAACATTGTGTCTTTTTCCGCTTCAGTAAATGATGCAGTCATTTTCTTGAAAGCGTTCCATACGACTGTGTATGACAATGAGAATCGGTCGATGGGGAAGTTTGATTCAAACATGCAACGTTCCGGCCCAAAACATTCAATGGTGTGATCGAAGTACTTCCGTTGTGCCGCGATGAATTCATCAGACGTTGGCGGCTTCTCTGCCGTATGCCAACCGAACCCATTGTCAGGCATCGCCAACCCTCCCAATTTTGCAACGACGTTGGAGCACTGTGCAATTGCAGCGATGTCTTTTTTCCATTGAGTAAAGATTTCGTCCCGCTGTGATTCGTATGGCCCAACACCTAAGGGCGTTCCAAAATGGTCAAGTACCATTGTTGTGGTGGGAACTGCACGGGCTAGTTCGAGAAATTCTGAGTTTTGATAGTGGTAATGCCACGAGTCGTATGTCAGGCCACGTGCACCAAGGGTTGCAACACCCCGTCGAAAGTTTGCATCCTTGTATAAATCTTTTGGTGCGCCACCAGGAATCGCCAGAACCTCAGGGTGATCGGCGCGGGAAAGGGCATCACGAATTCCACGGAGAAGACCTTGGCCGGCATGCGTATGTGCGTCAAGAATCTCATTGAGATCATCTCGCCTCAGGTCGGCATGAGCCACGATGCCAGAAATGATGTGCGTCGGATCACGCAGTGATTCTCCGGCAACAAACTCTGTTTCGCCCACTGGAGCAAGATGAGCAGGTCCGTCTTTGCGATAACTTGCGCCGCATTCGATGAAGACTGTTTTCTCAATGAGGTGGCCTGCAGTGGTATCGCCGTGCAATTGATCAAGCCCGTAGGGCAATGCGCCCCCAATTGGCCATAGATGATGGTGGGGGTCAACGATGCGGCGAGAGGGGTCAATGACCTCTTCGTGGACTTGGCTAAACCATTCTGGAGTTCCAGGCGCGTAACTATTCATCTCAATGTTCTAATACCTGTCCATCGTCACCGGCGTACTGGCAGGAAATTTATTCGAGTGACACGATAAGAGGGCATAAACAAGGCAAAATAGATGCTGATGTTGACAGCCCGCCGCCTCACTACTTACACAGCAACAGTGTGCATGGTTCTAGCGATTCTGATTCAACAAGTCGTGACTCGTGGGTTTCTTTCTGATTTTGACAAAACGGCTCGGATGACCTCTAGAGACTTCAATGCATCAACAGACTTCTTTTCTGTCACGGTCATGTTTGGTCTGCGAGGAATTATTCTCACGATTTGTCTTCCTATTCTTGGATGGGTCTCATGGAAGCGGCGTTCGTGGATTCCGATTGCTGGGTTCTTTATTGTTCTCATTATGGAAACAGGAATTGCAGGAGCGTTAAAAATTTCTGTAGGAAGAATATTTCCGTATCAGTACGAGAACTTTTTCAACAGAATGATGATCGGGCAGGACGAATTGGCATTCCCGTCCGGACACGCTGCAAACTGTGTTGCGTTGTGGGGATACATCGTGTGGTATTTCACACAGGCCGGATCTGTGTCACGTCGAGTCGGCACGTGGTTAGTTGTGTTTGCAAGTTGCACAGTTGGTGTCTCATCGTGGCTAATCAGAACTCACTGGCCAACAGATTTGCTTGCTGGTTATGCAGTTGGCCTTGCATCTCTTTTGGCAGTCATCGGTTTGTATACGGCGCTCGGATTTAATCCCGAGGCCACGTCTCACCGCTCGCAAGAAGTTCATCGCGAAACTGCGGATGCGCAATAGCCGCTAGTGCGTGTGCACGATCGCGAATAGTACGACCCTCTAATTCAGCAACACCAAATTCAGTAATGATTGTGTCCACTTGATGGCGGGGGGTACTGACAACACTTCCGACAGGAAGAATGCCCATGATGCGACTTGTTAGTACGCCATTGATCATTGTGGTGGACGGTAAACAGATAAGACTTCTGTCAGTCGCGTCAAGCCCTGGCCCTGACACGAAATCTTCATGACCTCCGACCCCGCTGAATTGAGTACCACCAATGGTGTCAGCAACAACTTGCCCAGCAAGGTCGACAGCAAGTGCACCGTTGATAGTGACCATGTTGCGATTGCTGGCAATTAGTTCGGGTGAGTTCACAATTTTCACTGGCAAGAAACGAACTGCATCGTTGTTATGCAGCCATGTGTATAGCTCTGGAATTCCCGCTGCAAAAGTAGTGGGCGAGAACCCATCGAACGTGCTGCCCTTGTTGTTTGTAACTTTTCCTGCCTGATGTAGTCGCATGAGGCCGGTGGTAAACATTTCTGAATGCACTCCGAAATCTCCCATGTCGCTGGCAGCAAGTGAAAGTGCAATCTGATTCGGAATGCCACCGATACCTGTTTGTAATGTGCTCCCCGAATGGATGAATGACACAGCAATATCTGCGATTGTTCGTTCTGCATCGCTTGGCTCTGTATCTGCCAAGTTCAGCGGAGTCCGATCTGTTTCGATGAGACAATCAATCGCATCCACATGAATGCGGTGTTCATGAGGCGCTAGGCCAAAGGTGCGTGGGAAATGTTCGCTGACTTCTACGAGAAGAATTCGTTCTGGGTCCGCACCTGCGCGATGTATCTCATCAACAGTCGCACCTGCATGTACGGACAAGCTGACCCAGCCGTCAACAGGTAGTGAACCGGCCGTTGCCATGATCCTCGGCCGCATTTTTTCAAGTATTGGCTCAAAGCGACGAAAGTCTGCTGGAACGAAATCAATAGAGGCGCCAGAGTCACGCAAAAAGCGTTCGGCAGGTCCGAAAAACCCGCTGCGATAATGCACGCCGGGTTTCGCGAGAACCGCGTATAGGTCCGGCATCAGCGCACCAGAGATTTGTAGGTCGACGTAGTCGTCTCGGTCGCCAAGTGCGTGCATGAATCCGCCTGGCACACCTGGCCCAAGGGGAACTGCCAGAGTGTCGGTAGAGCGAACGATGGCGACGGCTTCAGAGATTGTCATACGAGCCATATGTCCTATGGTACGCAGGTAGCAGATTGGAAATGCATCTGGCAGGCTCGTAGTCATGCAGCAATTCGACGTTCTCATCATTGGAGGGGGACCCGCTGGGTCGGCTGCAGCCATCACTGCGGCCCGAGCCGGATTACGTGTTGTCCTGTTTGAAAAAGGACCATATGGCCGCGACAAAGTGTGTGGCGATGGCCTTACCCCACGTGCCATTGCTGCTCTGAATGATTTAAGCATTGACCATTCCATTGCGCACCGTATTGACGGCTTGCGAATGATTACAGGTAAGAAGCAGCGCGAACTTTCATGGCCAACGACAACGCGTTTTCCGAATCATGGTGCAGTGTGGCCCCGTCAACGATTCGACAATCATCTTTTAGATGTTGCAATTGCAAGTGGTGCAGATGTCCGATTCGAATCAGAGGCACTTCCTGTTCTTGAAGATGGTCGTGTCGTCGGTGTGATCGTGGGAACTGAAACCTTTCGTGCGCCGTTCACTATTTTGGCAGCAGGCGCACAAGGAATGGCCGCAAAGATGTTGGGCGCAGAACGCGACCCGAATGAACCGTTTGGTCTTGCAATACGTGCGTACGCACCAACACCGCGTCATGGCGAACGTCACCTCGAAGCGTGTCTCAGTCTTAGTGATGAACACGGTGTTGCAGTTCCTGGGTATGGCTGGATGTTTCCTGCCGGTGATGGCACCGTCAACATTGGCGTGGGTGCCCTCAGCACCATGAAAGGTTTCAAGAAATTGAACCTCAATACTCTGCTTGACCAGTACGCAACATTGGTGCGCGATTCTTGGTCGCTAGGTGACTACATCGAAAAACCCCGTGCGTGGAGATTGCCGATGAGTTGTACCAAACGTCACGGCCCAGGATGGGTAGCAATTGGTGATGCGGCCGGATTTGTGAATCCGATGAACGGCGAAGGAATTGACTACGGACTTGAGTCAGGCATGTTGGCTGTAGAGCGATTTATTGCAGATCCGAATACGGCGTCTGAGTCATACAACGAATTGGTGGGCGAGCGATTCGATGCCTTTTTACGCACGGGGCGCAGGTTTAGTTTCATCATCGGTCACCCGTGGCTTTTGAAGCCAGGTTTACGGCTTGCAGTTGGCACCCAAGTGGCAGCGGACATCACACTGGCAGTTATGGGCAATCTCATTGATTCAAAAACACCAGGTGCTGCCGGGCGCGTAATGAAAATTGCTGATGGCGCGCTGCGCGTTGCTGACCCCATATTGCGACGCACGCGTGCCAAGGCGTAAACACGACACTTCAGCCCGTGTAAGCCGTAATGGGCACAGATAGGTTGGAGTCCATGAGCGCAATGAAACCAGATCTTTCCATTCCCGCAGGTGACGCACCTTCTGAACTTGTTCTTGAAGACATCACAGTTGGTGATGGCAAAGAAGCAGTCGCAGGCACAAATGTAGAAGTGCATTACGTCGGAGTTGCATGGAGCACACAACGCCAATTTGACGCATCATGGGATCGTAACGAAACATTTGAATTTCGTCTCGGTGCAGGCCAAGTGATTTCTGGTTGGGATCAGGGTGTTGCCGGTATGAAAGTTGGCGGTCGTCGTCGCATCACAATTCCTGCTCATCTTGGGTACGGATCACAGGGTGCAGGCGGAGTCATCAAGGGTGGAGAAACTCTTGTCTTCGTTGTCGATTTGTTGAACGTGAACTAACGTGCAACCTGTGGTCGTCTACGACGGTGATTGTGGAATCTGTGAAGCTTCTGGTCGGTGGATCATTGCTCATATTCCTGCTGTCGACGTTGTATCGCATCATCAATACGGGCTCTCACATATCGGCTCCGTGTGGTTTGTGACTGATAACGGCAGATTAGAAGGCGCTGCAGCCATTTCAGCCATTTTGAAATTGGCTAATGCTCGTGTGTACCGCGCCATTGGTGTTGTAATCGGGCTGCCAGGAGTGCTCTTTATTGCGGGGCTTGTGTATGCATTAATAGCCCGTAATCGACGTCATATCTCGCGACTCTTGGGTATGAATGCTTGCGGACTTCCTCCGCGATAATTAAGTGCAGTAGTGCCCAGTTGCTTTTGCGATAGACCACCCTATGAATGCTCTTGTTGTGTACTGCCATCCCGTTGAGGGAAGTTTCTGTTCTGCGATGCGTGATGCTGCCGTTTTGGGTTTGAGTACCGCAGGGCACACAGTAGATGTCATTGATCTTGCGGCTGAACATTTCAATCCAGTGATGTCGACTTCAGAGTGGACTCTGTATTCCGAGGGCAGTGGCCAGATACCAGTCGGTCTCGAGCGTGATGTTTCTCTCGTGAAGGCCGCTGAGATAATCGTGTTCGTGTACCCCACGTGGTGGGGTGGGTTGCCCGCGCAACTAAAAGGTTGGTTGGAACGCGTGATGTTGCCAGGAACAGCTTTTGTGTTTAACGAAAACAACAAAGTGCGGCCAGGACTGAGGAATATCCGACGCATACACATTGCGTCGACTTTTGGCTCACCGTGGCTATACGTACGTTTTGTGAACGACAATGGTCGTCGTATTTTGGCCCGTGCATTTCGCCTCAATACTTCCTTGCGAACAAAAGTGTCTACCTCAAGTCTGTATGTAATGGATACAGCCACCGATGCAAGCAGGAAAAGCTTTCTCCTATCTCTAGAGAAGAAAATGGGAACGTTGTGAAAGTTCTTCTAGTTCTTGCTCACCCATCACAAGAATCTTTTGTTTCGTTTCTCTCTTCTGAAGTGATGACTGAGCTCAAAAATGGCGGTCATGAAGTTCGCCACCATGATTTATGGACTGAGAATTTTAGTCCGGTGTTTACTTCGTATGAACGGTTGAATCATGTCGGTGATGTGGCAGTGAAACTACAGGAACTTCCCGAATTACAACAGCACATCGAAGATCTGCAGTGGTGTGATGCGTTGGTGCTTGTGTACCCAACATGGTGGTCAGGTCAGCCGGCAATCTTAAAAGGCTGGTTTGACCGAGTGTTGATGAACGGAGTGGCGTGGGTGCTTCCTGACGGGGCAGCGCGCATTCGGCCGCTTCTTACCAACGTGCGACATTTAATTGTGGTAACCACGCACGGATCAGGCAAGTTCGTTAATGCACTTGAAGGGGAGTCGGGGAAACGAACCGCATTCCGCTCAGTACGTCTGATGCTGCACCGTCGAGTTCGTTGTGAATGGATTGCGATGTACGGCATAGACAATGCCACGCCTCTACAACGCCAAAAATTCTCAGCGCGTGTGCGCCGACGAATCAGCCGCGTATTGGGTTAGCACGGTTCATTGCACCTGAGTTCTGTCTAGTACCGTCGCAAGTATGAAAGCTTTGCAAGTACAGCAACTTGGTTCACTCGATGACATTGAGATTGTTGTTTTTGATTCGCCCGACTTATTACCAGGACAAATACGTGTGGCTGTTTTGGCAAGTGGTTTGAACTACGTGGACTCGCTCATGATTGAGGGAAAGTACCAAATTAAACCGCCAGTCCCATTCAGACCTGGGTCTGAAATTGTCGGACGCGTCATCGAAGTGGCTTCTGATGTCACGAATGTAAAAATAGGTGACCGAGTCTTCTCACCTAGTGGTGGTTTTGCAGATGAGGCAGTACTTTCCGCAACGCGTGTGATTCCGATTCCTGACCAGTTAAGTGATGGGCAAGGCGCAACGTTTATGCAGAGTTACCTCACGGCATGGTTTGCATTTCGTAAACGCGCACAGGTACGTGAGGGCGCAACCATGTTGGTGCTGGGTGCAGGTGGCGGTGTTGGGCTGGCTGCTGTAGACCTTGGTGTCGCAATGGGCATGCGCGTTATTGCTGCTGCTTCAAGCCCTGAAAAGCGTCAACTCGCATTAGACCGCGGAGCTTTCGCTGCTATCGATGTTCTGAATGAAGATGTGAAATTGCGGACACGCGAATTATGCGGCGGTGGAGTCGACATGGTGTACGACCCAGTGGGTGGAGACCTTGCTGAACCGTGCCTGCGCGCACTTGCCCCATTTGGCCAGTATCTAGTCGTTGGTTTTGTTGGCGGAATTCCTCGTCTTCCTGCGAATCATGTGTTGCTTACTAATCGCACAGTGGTTGGAGTTGATTGGGGGGCATGGGTCGGTAGGAATGTTTCCGAAAACCAAGAAATGTTGGTTGAAGTGTTGGCCGAAATTGCAGCAGGAAAACTTCACCCAGTAGAACCTGTGACATATCCGATGAGCAAAGCAGTGCAAGCCATGCGTGATCTGCAAGATCGTAAAATTGCTGGCAAGGTCGCGCTAGTTCCCTTGTTCGATTAGATATCAAACGGCGAGTAACCAGGCGCTGTCAGTGGCCACGGCTTGACGCGTTCGATATGAGAGGCAAGACCGAGTGTGAGGTTGTCTGCGAAACGAGGCCCTGTGATGTGAATGCCGCACGGAACACCATTGTCATCGAGACCCATCGGCACGCTTGTAGCAGGGTGTCCCGTGAAGTTCGCATCGGGCGTATTCAGTGTGACCATCGGATCGTCAGTGTTTCCAGCCCTCGCGGGCAGTGGACCTTCTGCTGGCCATGAGCGCGCATTTGCAGTAGGTGTGAGAAGAACTGCATCGTTTCCCAGCAACTCATCGAATCGAATACTGATTTCGTGTCGCTTTCGTTGGGCAGCGATGTATTGGTCAATCGTGACAGTGGCACCAAACTTCAGTTGAGCTTGCACATAGTCAGTAAATTCATTCCAATGGTGTTCTTCATGGCGCAAGCTTTGAGTGAGCTGGGCAGTGGACATGATGAACCAGTTCCAGATTGTGTCGTTATCTGATGGCGAGGCAACACGTTCTACTGTGACACCGCTTGCAACCAGTGCATCAATCATCGATTCATAGTTAGCTTCGATATCTGGATCAACATCGGTACGAAATGTTCGGCACGCAAGAATGCGACGGGGCATCAAGAAATCCAAGGGGATGCTCTTAGCTGGCAGTCCTAAGAAATCACCAACGGCTGGGCCGTGAGTAATTGCTGCTTCATACGCAACATCAGCCACAGTGTGGCCAGATGTTCCTTGCGTAGAAAAATCAATCCACCGCGGAAGCACATTGCGTCCGATAGCACCCATTGATGGCTTGTACCCAACGAGTCCAGTTGCAGATGCAGGAGCACGTACGCTGCCGCCACCATCTGACGTAGTTGCGATTGGTGTTAGTCCCGCAGCTAATGCTGCTGCAGAACCACCACTGGAACCGCCTGGTGATTTTTCAGTGTTCCAGGGGTTGCGTGTTGTACCGAACACTTTGTTTGTTGTGTAGGCGGTTGCACCGAACTCTGGGCTATTTGATCGACCAATAATAATTGCTCCGGCTTCACGAAGGCGTGACACGACAGTGTCATCAACATCATCGACAGGGCCATCGGCATATAACGCCGAACCAGCCGTGGTGATATGGCCTTTCACGCGCGCCATGTCTTTCACCAAGAATGGCAAACCTGCAAGCGCACCCGTGCGCGGGTGTGAATGTGCCAACGCACGCGCTTCATCGGCGTACACGGCAACAACTGCGTTTAACGGTTTTGCCGCTTCGATACGACGAAGGCTTTCGTTGACGAGATCAACAGGGTTGATTTCTCCGGATCGGACTTTGGCTGATAGTTCTTCAAGCATCAGCGAAGACTAGTGATTATTGACCGAAAGGAATCCATCGCCAGTCGAGCTGGCAGATTGTGGGGTCAACAACTTCAAGAATGGAGAGACCCAGAACGCTTGCTCGGGCAGATAATCCCGTGTCGGGGCTAATAGTGGCGCCAGGAGGAGCCTTCACTGCAGCTGCCATCAGCGAGCGCCTTGCGGCAAATGTGTACCCAGCTAGTTGTGATGCAATATCGGGGGAGTGTCGGGCCGCAACAATGCTTTCCAGACGGAATGTGCGCCACTGAGCGAATGACGGCGACATGTAGTTCGCCAAGATGTCAGTGACAACCGCGCGTTGGTCAGTTGCTGTGAAGACTCGTGACCACTCTTCGACATCGCGTCGACTTTGTGGTGGGAACAAGACTTCTAAACAATCTGCCACGAGCGCATCTTTGTTTTCGTACAAACCATAAATTGCCCCAACGCTGACACCTGCTCGCCGCGCTATACGTGACACTGTGGCTCTGTGTACACCGGTACGCGAGATGACATATTCGCTTGCTGCGATAAGAGCATCGCGAACATCGTCGTACGTGGTGGGAAATTGATATGGCGCAGTGTGGCGCAACACGCCAGCAGATTTGGCGGGCTTCACGGGCGACTGTACCGAGCGAGTAAACACTTCGATAAGTGCAGTGGGGTCAATCATGTTGTGCTTGTTGTCAACATATGCAGAGTTCAGTAATGATGCACCAAACAAAGTGCTGATTGCTGAGACCACAGATTGGCGTAGTGCACCATCTGTAGCGGGGCCGACTCCACGGTCATCGAGGAGTCCGTTGATATCACGTTGCACAACTTCACCGATAGTTTCATCACGTCGTGATGCGATGATGACTTCCATTGCGCTTCCAAGGTCAGGCACGATTCCCGGGTCGGTGGAGCGAATAAATAGTTCAGCAATTTGGCTCATGCTGCTGTTGTCTTTCGAGATCACCGCATCAGCGAGTAAAGTTATGATCTCTGACAACATCGGCCAGAAACTTTTCTCCCACGCCATGACCACAAGTTCTGATCTGTCGTCACATCGGGCATAAATTGCACCGCTTGAAAATCCGGCATCGGCAGCAACGCGGGTGAGAGCCATTTGGTCGACGCCTACTGTACGCACTGCACTGGCAGCGCTATAGGCAACTTTGAGGTCGGTCTGCCTCGATTTTTCCGACTGCTTGGTGGCAATAACCATGCTCTGATTGTCTCACACATGGTGGCAAAGCGAACATCCCTAGAGTAGGGACGTGACACTTTCCCTGGCCGCCATTCAGATGACCATGTCCGACTCCCGTGAGGACAATGTTGCAAAGGCTGAACGTTTGGTGCGCCAGGCTGCATCAGGCGGAGCAAAAATAATCCTTATTCCTGAATTATTTGAGGGCCAGTACTTCTGCAAGGAACAAGACGCACAACATCAGCAGCGCGCAAAACCAATTGATGAGAATCCAACTATCTCTCATTTCCAAAAAGTTGCTGCAGAGCTAGATGTGGTGTTGCCACTCAGTGTGTACGAACGTGCAGGCAATGCATTATTCAACACCGTCGTCATGGTTGATGCCGATGGGTCTCGTATGGGTGTGTATCGCAAGAGTCATATTCCTGATGGGCCCGGATATTCCGAAAAGTTCTATTTCAGTCCTGGTGACACAGGGTTCCGAGTCTGGGCTACGCAACACGGAAGAATAGGCATCGGCATTTGTTGGGACCAATGGTTTCCCGAAGCTGCACGCGCAATGGCATTACAAGGTGCAGAGTGCATTCTGTATCCCACAGCTATTGGTAGTGAACCACAAGATCCCACGTGGGATTCTTCACGTCATTGGCAACGAGTGATGCAAGGTCACGCAGCGGCAAACCTCATGCCGATAATGGCAGCAAACCGCATTGGGCGTGAAGTGCAAAACACGACTGAAATAAATTTCTATGGCTCGTCGTTCATTGCTGACGCAACAGGAGCGTTAGTGGCAGAAGCTGGTCGTGACACTGAAGAAGTTATTCTCGCGACGTTTGATCGTTCCGAATTATCAGCATTGCGGTCATCTTGGGGCTTGTTTCGTGATCGACGTCCGGAGTTATACGGGGCACTTCTTACCCTTGACGGAAGCGATAGTTTTTTTTCGCATCCCACTGAATAGAGGTTTTTGGATGACTACATTTTCGCGCGTAATGCCCGCTGAATTTGAACCGCATCAGAACACGTTAATGTGCTGGCCATCGCGTGAGGATATTTGGGACGGCCAGATTGCTGAAGCCGAACGGGCCTATGCAGAACTAGCAAACTCAATTGCAGCGTATGAACCAGTGACGATGGTTGCTGACCCAAAACATATTGAACGCGCTGAGTCATTGTGTGGCACGGGAGTCAGTGTGATCACAGTGCCAATTGACGATTCATGGTGTCGTGACAGTGGCCCAATTTATGTGCGTGAATCTGGTGGCAGTCTTGTAGGTCTTGATTTTGTGTTCAACGGCTGGGGCGAAAAGTTTGTTCCTCATGATCAAGATGCACAATTGGCATCACGGGTGTTATCTCAGCAAAACCAGCGTAAACGCAGTGTTTCAATGGTTCTCGAAGGCGGTTCTATCAACGTTGACGGAGCAGGCACCCTCATAACCACGATGCAGTGTCTGTTGCACCCCAATCGAAACCCTGGCATGTCACAGATGGAAATTGAGAAAGTGTTGAAAGAAGAACTCGGGGTCTCTTCGGT
>JBBANI010000003.1:32452-47930 GCA_040402015.1 Ilumatobacteraceae bacterium | reverse complement strand
AGGCCGACAACGACATGGTGCAGATGATCGGCGATTTCTTTCCAGGTCGTGACATGGTGCCACTTGAGATTGGTCGCATACTTGCTGTCGGTGGTGGTGGCATTCACTGCATCACACAGCAAGTGCCCGCCTAAAGACTCCAGTCGATAGGCGCTCGGCCCGCTTCTTGCAGAAGTGTATTGGTGCGCGAGAAGGGCGCGCTGCCAAAGAACCCCCGATAGGCCGATAACGGCGATGGGTGAGGTGCCTCAAGAATTGCATGGTGTCCCTGCGTGATCAGTTTTTTCTTTGCCTGAGCGTGTGCGCCCCACAAAATAAACACACATCGTTCGGTGTTGTCATTCACGGTACGAATGATGTGGTCGGTGATTTCTTTCCATCCCTTTTTTGCGTGGCTGCCGGCACTTCCTTCACGCACAGTGAGAGATGTATTGAGCAAAAGGACTCCTTGATGTGCCCACGGTGTGAGCGTGCCATGTATTGGTTGTTTCAGTCCGATGTCATTTTCACGTTCGATAAAAATGTTTCGTAACGATGGGGGAATAGCAACACCAGGTTGCACAGAAAAACTCAAACCGTGTGCTTGACCGTATTCGTGATACGGATCTTGTCCGAGAATCACAACGGTGGTTTCCGTCGGAGCGGCAAATGACAAGGCCGCAAAAACCTGATCGTCCGGTGGAAAGACATCGAATTGCTCTCGCTCACGAGAAATGAATGCTGCGAGTTCAAGGACCGAATGAGTCGACATCACATTGGCTAATGATTGTTTCCATTGTGGATGCACAGTCTCATCGTACGAAGTGCGCATAGCCTATAAATACTAGACAAATGATGGGGACCGCTGTGCATGTCGCAGGAACTGCCAACTTTTTGGCAAACTAATCACCTCATGCAATTGTCATTGTCTATTGATGTTGGCGGCACCAAGTGTGCAGTTGGTTTAGTTACTCGCGAGGGCGAACTAGTCGACCGCACTTCTGTTCCTGTGAACCCGCGCGACACTGCCGAAGATCTTTTTTCTGACATTGCTGAAGCAGTGCAGCAACAACTTGCACGTGCGCGTGAACATCACGGCGATAGTCCGTTGACAGTAGGTGTTGCGTGCGCAGGTCCAAGTACCCACAATCTTGACTCAGTGTCACCTCTCAATATTCCGCAGTGGCGTGATTTTCCGCTACGTACTCGACTAGTTGATATCACCGGCTTGCCAGTCTTTGGCGATGGTGACGCAAAAGCGTTGGCCCTTGCAGAAGGCTGGGTAGGTGGAGCACGCGGCGTCGACAATTTCATGGCCATGGTGGTGTCCACCGGAGTAGGTGGCGGCATTGTTCTGAATGGACAACTGTTGGAAGGCGCCAGTGGCAATGCGGGTCATGTGGGGCATGTGATTGTGGAGCCAAATGGCCGCAGGTGCGCATGTGGAGGTCGCGGATGCCTTGAGGCTGAGGCGTCTGGCCCTGCGATTGAAGCAATTACTGGTCGCTCTCCGACGCAGCCAACCTACGAAATCATGGTGCGCACCGGTCGACTTGTTGGACGGGGCGTTGCGTCAGTCTGCAATCTTCTTGATCTGCAACTAGTCATCGTTGGCGGAAGTGTTGCGCTCGGGTTCGGCGCAACATTCTTTAATTCAGCTCAACGCACACTTGACGAATTATGCGGACTTGAATTTTCTCGCGGCACCAGAATTGTTCCATCTCGCTTAGCTGACCAAGGCGGACTCATTGGTGCAGCAGCTGTCGGTTGGCGCGGTCTCAACCGCATGGCATCTACGCCCCACTAATTATTCACCGCAGAAGTGGTTTTACACCCACTGCAGTAAATCAACCTGCACTTTGGTGAGTGACTGTTGCACGTCGATCCATTCTCCGATGCTCGGTATGGGTCGTCCACGCGCAACGAACAACATTGAGATATGCATATGTGGCGGCTCTAACATATTGAGCCGTTGACGCTGAAAATGAAACGGACTACGACCGTCATCGAGCGGCGATACCCCGTGAGCTGTGCCACACCCAACAATCACAATCTCGCCTGGACCTTTGATGGGAACCTGGGTATAGCCAGCAAAAGAGCCTGATTCCGCGGGGTGATGATCAACGATGTCGGCAGACAGTTGCATTGCAGATTTGTCACCGTGCCACAGTGGTGTACCGAGACGCATGCGAAATTCACGCGACGGATAGTCGCGACGTAATACAGCGTATGCCGCAGAATCAAGATGACTGATGTACACCGGTAACGCAGGATCAATGTGGTCTAACCATTGCGTGATGTCGGAAAGATGAGTAGCCATGTCGCCGGCAATCGGAGGATGAATCGCATAACCACGAATGGTGAATTGTGCGTTAGCAATATCGGAGAGCAACGGTTGAAGGTTTGCATGCGTAACACCGAAACGTTTTGTAGATGATTGCAATTTCACAATGACATCGCCACGCCATTGGGCACGGGTAAGTGCCACAACATGATGAGGGCTTCCGACTGTCAGAACGGTATTCATTGGCAAGTTCTTTGGTGGTGCAGTCATCGTTGGAGTCAAAACAATGGGAGTGAGGTGCGATGGTGTATCGCGAACTTCAAACACTGTTCCCACGGCGACTTCACGAGACAACTCACCGGCAATCTCCATGAGGTTCCAGCGTCGAAAGCCATAACCGTTGCCCTTCACCACCGGAACAAGGCCAGGGGTTGCATCAGCTACACCATGAACATGGGCAAGCCAGTCAGATCTGCGGACGGTGAGGCGAATAGTCACCCCCTGAACCGTACTCGGGAGACCAATTCCCGAGTTGTTCAGTCGGGAATTAGGTCATAGCGTGGCCTCATGGCAAAAGTATTTGGGTTTCCCAATCCAGTGAACGAAACATCGGCCCGCATTGTGGCCACAGGTGCAGTTCTGATGAGCGCCCTGTTTGTCGTCACAGGGAACCCGTGGGTACTTGTGCCATTGACATACGGGTTCATTGCTCGAGTCCTGACAGGCCCACTTCTCAGCCCGCTTGGGCGAATTGCCACTGAAGTCATTACGCCGCGAGTGAAACGTGATCATGTACTCGTTGCTGGGCCACCCAAACGTTTTGCTCAAGGAATCGGTGCAGCCATTTGTGTTACTGCTTCAGTGTTATGGATTCTTGATCTGCACACTGCGTCACGTGTTGTAATTGCATTGTTGGCTGGGGCTGCATCGCTTGAAGCGTTCGTTGGCTTTTGCCTCGGATGTGCAATTTTTTCTCGTCTCATGCGCTGGGGTGTCATTCCTCAATCAGTCTGCGAAAACTGCAATGACATCAGCGCGCGACTGAACGCCGCACAGTAATCACCGGCAACAAACACCGCAATGAACGTTCGCGTACAGCGCCCACCCACACACCAGTTCCGTATGCCACATCTTCAAGAATGCGCACGATGAAATAACGAACGGGGTGACTTGGCTTCTTGCGCAAAATACCGATAATCGGCGGAACAAGGGCACTGAACGTAATCATGACACCGGGACGAGGTGATACGAACGATGCAAGAAAAAACAACGGCAACCATGCCCGCATGATGGCACGTGCAAGTAGTCGGGTGGTGCTGGTCAGTCCTTTCCAGGCAAGTCGGCTGCGTGTTCCAATGGGAATCGAAGTTGAACGGAGGGAAACCACAAAATACGCGACCGTTGGCACCACGAGAATCAATGCAAAATAGACGTAACCCATCAAAACAGTTGTTGCTGCGGTCAAGAGCAATGCATGAGCACGTAACGGTGAGGCTGCGCGCGGGTGACGTTTATCTAGCAATGCAGCGCTGGTGCCGTAGTCATAACGCTGTTTGAGCATTTTTCGCATTGATGAGCGTGGTCTGTGGGGGCATTCAATCGATGGCACGTAACGGCAATCAATTCCGTTCTCGATTAGCCGCCATATCAGATCAACGTCTTCGCCGATACGAATGGAATCATCAAACCCGCCGACCGCGCGAAGTGATTGCGCATTGAACACCAGCACAGTTGCGGGAAGATACGACACACGAGACATTGGACGAACAAGAGCCGGGACAGACCCGAGATCTAGGGGTGAATGGTGAGACTCAAACTCGCCTGTGAATGTTCCGTCGTCAACGCACGTAATGCGAGGGGCAACGGCACCAACGCGCAAGTCGGTGCAATATGCGGCAAGTGTGGCGATCTGCTGTGTCGTCACCATGACATCAGCATCAACGCAAGCCACCACTGTCGTTGTGACGGCAGCGATGCCGGTATTACGCGCAGCCGCTGGCCCTTTGTTTGTGTCGTGCCTAATAACACGAGCGCCGTCGATATCAACAGGGTGAGGCGATGCATCATCAACGATGATGATGGTGAGGCCAACGAGTGATGCCACAAGTTCCTGAAGATGGACATGTGATTCTGCGTTGGAGATGAATGCAGGAATCACAACGGTGATATCAGTGAGTGCCGAAGAACTGTCCGGAACAGGGTGAACTGCACCGGTAGCCAACAAGCGATCAGTTAATTGTGCATGGTTCTGCGGTAACTCGGAATTGGTCTCAATGGCATCTAATATTTTTGAGCCTGCGTCAGTGACGCCGAAGTAGGTAAGTGGAGAACCAGCGAGTACCCCATTTCCATTTTTAGAACGAAACCATTGATCGTCGGGGAGAAGCCGAATCGTCATTGTGAGTCTTTTAGCCAGTCATTGGAAAGTGTTGCCAGATGTGAAACAAGGCTTGATGAATACAAATTCATGACTGCAATGCCGTGTTCGCTGTTAGCAGTGGTTGGGTCACCGAGAACACCATTGGCAGATACGCCAGCAACACCACTGGTGCGCATCTGTGCCATAAGGGCAGAGGCATCTCCGACAGTTCCACGTTCAATGCGATCAGTTTGAACTTTGTCAGGATCCGCATAAAGCATGACTGAAGTTTCCGTGTGTCCTGCGTGCATATCAGATCCGTCATAGGAGGGCAGAGACCAGATTGAGTGTCTGATCTCTTCGTATGTCAGAGCTGAGCTAATACGCGTTAGCGCATCTGCATTCCCACCGTGGCCGTTGATTATGCATATGCCAAGCGACCATGAGGCCGACCGACAGATTGCAACGACGGACTGCACCAATGGCTCGGTTCCTGTGCTGAGCGTGCCGGGGAATCCAACGTGTTCATCGCTAGCCGAAATTGCAATAGTTGGCGCAATAGCAAAACCGTCCGCATCAACCTGCGTGTCGCGCAGGGCATGTGTAACTACCGAATTAATGATGATCGTGTCGGTATCAAACGGCAAATGCGGCCCGTGCTGTTCCCACGAACCAAGGGGTAACAATAAAATCTTTGAGTTCAGACTTGTGGTTGTCATGCTATTTATCTACGGGAGTTGGCGATGAACCAAAACGGTGACGCAAATGGCGAGCTATTTCCAAGGTTATGGTTGCTCCGATTGCAATTGAGAAGGCCACTAGAAATGCCTTTGTATGGTTGTCTTGAAACGAGCGACCACCAATAAAGCCAAGAAGAGTTCCGTACATTGCCCAGATTGGAGTAGCGATAGCGATCCATTTCATGAACCATTGGCGGTCTTGATTAGTGATGCCGCAACTGAGAGTGAGAAGTGTGCGCCCACCAGGAATAAAACGCGCAGTGATCAGCAGTTCGCCACCGCGTAACTGAATTTGGTCGCGTGCCCAATTCAGTCGTCGCTGTCCTTTAGCGCTCTGTTCGTATCTCTTTCGCAATGAAGCTGAGAATCGATGCCCGATTTGATAACTGATGTTGTCGCCGGCAAAGGCGCCAGCGGCAGCTGCGATAATGACTAACGACCAGTGAAGTTGATGTAGCCCGGCGCTTACTCCACCAATAATGACCAGTGATTCACTGGGAACGACTGGAAGGACAGAATCAAGCAGTGCTATGGAGAAAATTGCTAGATAAAACCAAGGCGATCCTGAATAATGCTCAAGCCAATTAAAAAATGAATCGAGAAAAGAGAACACGAATGGAGGTTAGACGGTTGAGCCTGTCACGGGGGGCTCGGTACCAGATAAAAGACGCTTGATATTCGACGCATGGCGAACTTCCACTAAGGCACCGATGCCAACAAGTGCGAAAATTTCCCAGCCTGGTGTTCCACTCATAATGAATGCGACAACCAAAGCTGGCACAATCGCTATTGATGCAATCGATGCCTTCTTCGTTACTTTCGTCACGAGCAACCAGACCAGAGCTGAACCAATCAGTAAAAATGGGTGGAGTGGTAACAAACTTCCCGCTCCAGTTGCAACGCCCTTGCCACCTTTGAATTTCCTCGTGATGGGAAATACATGACCTAATACAGTTGCAGCTGCACACGCGTACGCAATCGGACGATTCGATAAAAGAGCCAAAACGGGAAGCGCACCTTTGAGTGCATCACCGACGAATACGAGGACTCCATACTTAGTCCCAAGTGCTCGTGCAACATTGCTTGCACCGGGATTACCTGAACCAAATGTTGTGATGTCGATGCCTTTTGATTTAGCAATAAGAATTGCTACAGGCAAGGTGCCGCAGCAATACGCGATAATGATCGCAATTACTGCAACAAAAGAATTCACGTAGAAACTTTACTCTTTATCAGGGTTCGTGCTGGCTTAGAATGGTCCATTGACGGGCGAGGCACAAGTGAGACAGGGACTGAAGGCAAGAGCACTTCGCCATGGCCTGTTACGCATTCAGGGTCCGGACCATCTAAGGGAAGACCAGTAAAGAACTTGGCGGCCATGCAGCCACCCTGGCAGGCGTCGAATGCGCCACATGATGCACATGCGCCTGCACTTTGCGGCTCGCGCAATTCTGTGAAGAGGTCTGATTCGCGCCATACGTGGGTAAAACCACCGTTCTCAAGAACATTGCCTGCTTTGAAAGTGTCATGAATAACAAATGGGCACGCGTAGACATCGCCGATTGGGTCGATGAGGCATACCACCCTGCCAGCACCGCACAAGTTCAAACCTGGCAGCGACTCACCAAATGCGTTGAGGTGGAAAAACGAGTCACCAGTGAGAACGTTTTCTCCGTGTGCAAGCAACCAGTCATAGATCTGACGTTGTTGAGCATTTGTGGGGTGAAGTTCATCCCACGTATCTGCACCTCGCCCGGCCGGACGCAAACGTGTGATGCGTAATTGGGCACCGTATGAATCAGCAAGAGCCTTGAATTCATCAAGTTGATCAACGTTGTGGCGCGTTACGACCACTGAGATTTTGAATTGACCAAATCCGGCAGCTTTCAAATTGTCCATCGCACGAATGGCGGTGTCGAATGAACCTTCACCACGTACTGCGTCGTTTGTAACGGCGTCGGTTCCGTCAAGACTGATTTGAATATCAAGATAATCCATTGCGGTGAGACGCTCTGCATTTTTCATGTCGATGAATGCGCCGTTTGTAGAGAACTTGACACCAATATTGTTTGCAATCGAATGTTCAACAATTTCGAAGAAGTCACGGCGAATCATTGGTTCGCCACCACCGATGTTGATGTAAAAAACTTGCAACGCTGCAAGTTCATCAAGAATCGCTTTTGCTTGTTCAGTTGACAATTCGCGGTCATCGCGTTGTCCGCTGCTTGACAAACAATGCACGCACGCCAAGTTGCATGCGTAGGTCAGTTCCCATGTGAGACAGATGGGGGCATCAAGCCCCTGCTTCATTTGTTGGCCAAGGCTATGAGAGGACACGAATTATCTCCGATGTGGTGAGGGAAGAGAGGGCTTCAATAAAAGAGGGCCACCGTGATTCGGCGACACCTTCTGCAACGAACGTGTCGCGCAAGGTTGGGTGTTCGCCCATCGTTTTGACAACACGCACAATGTCTGGGTGACGAAGAAAAACTAAACGACGGTTGCCGTAGTGATAGGCGAGCGCACCAAACGGTTCAGGCCGGATCGCGACTTGAGGGTGCAACTCGCACGCGGACTCAAGCGTGACTGTCATGATGTGACGAGGTGGTTAGTACACGCCGCACATGCCGTCGATGGAAATCTCCTCGACGAGAAGTTCCTCGACGATGGGGCTTTCCACGCTGGCTGAGGCCTGCTCGGGTACTGGTTGTGGGGCAATGTCCTTATCCATACCTACGACAGTACCCGCCGAAGAGCCCACTAGAGAATATGTGGTGGGAATGAGTAATCTCAGGGAACGACCTGTCAGACACCTGGCAGCCAAACAAGGGGGCTTCTATGAAGACAACCGCTGCAATTCTGTGGGAAGTAAATGCTCCGTGGAGTGTTGAAGAAATTGAACTCGATGCGCCGAAGGCTGGCGAAGTCTTGGTCAAGATTGCCGCTTCAGGCATGTGCCACTCAGACGAACACCTCACCACGGGTGACCTTCCATTTGCGTTGCCCATTATCGGTGGCCATGAAGGCGCCGGAGTTGTGGAAGCTGTTGGCGAGGGTGTCAGTTGGCTTGAAGTCGGTGACCATGTTGTTTTCGGGTTCATCCCGTCATGCGGTCGTTGCCCAAGCTGTTCAACCGGACACCAGAACTTGTGCGATCTTGGTGCGCTTATGGGACTTGGTTTGCAAGTGACTGACGGAACCTCACGTCACCACGCAGGTGGATCGGACTTGGGGCTGATGTGCTTGCTCGGAACATTCGCCAAGCACACAGTTGTCAACGAAGCATCCTGTATCAAAATCGAAAAAGATGTTCCACTAGATAAGGCATGTCTTCTTGGTTGCGGTGTTGTCACCGGTTGGGGATCTGCTGTGTATGCAGCTGACGTTGCCCCTGGCGACACAGTTGTTGTTGTTGGCGTTGGCGGTATCGGTGCCAACGCAATTCAAGGCGCTCGCCTTGCCGGTGCAAAGCGCATCGTTGCAATCGACCCAGTTGAGTTCAAGCGCGAAAAGGCCATGGAGTTTGGTGCAACACATACGGCGTCATCAATGGCTGAAGCATTGCCGCTGTTGCAAGACCTCACATGGGGAACCATGGCGAACAAAGTCATCATGACCATGGGCGTTGGTAACGGACAAATGATTGGTGAAGCCATGGCACTTGCCGCAAAGCGCGGTCGTGTTGTTGTTACCAACATTCACCCAGCACTTGAAATGGGCGGCGCAAACATGAGCCTTCTTGATCTCACATTGATGGAAAAGCAACTTGTTGGTTCATTGTTCGGTTCAGGTAACCCGCGTGCAGACATTCCAAAACTTCTTGGTTTGTACCGCGAGGGCCAACTTGATCTTGATGGTCTTGTCACAAAGACATACACGCTTGAAGACATCAACGAGGGCTACCAAGATATGCGTGATGGCAAAAACATCCGCGGAGTTTTGATTTACTAATTCACGGCAACCAGAAATGGTCCATAATTCCAGGGGGAAACAACAATGAAATCACGCGCAGCAGTTTTGTACGGGATAGATCAACCATGGATGGTTGAAGAAATCGAAGTCGATGATCCAAAAGCCAATGAAGTATTGGTGAATTGGAAAGTGGCCGGCATGTGCCACTCAGACGAGCACTTCGTTACTGGCGACATGGTTCCCCCTAAGGAACTGTTGGCCATGATGGGTGTCGATGACTTCTTCCCATTCGTTGGTGGTCACGAAGGTGCTGGCGTTGTTGTGAAACTTGGTGCAGGTGTCACTACCTTGCAAGTAGGCGACCACGTGTCTGCCAGTTTCGTTCCATCATGCGGTCGTTGTCGTTACTGCTCAACAGGACGTCAAAACCTGTGCAACTTAGGTGCAGGTACTTTGACCGGCGGAATGATTACAGATGGCACACATCGTCATCACGTGAAAGATGGTCGTCCTGTCAAGCTGATGGCAAAACTCGGAACATTCTCTGAGTTCGCCACTGTTGCTGAAGCATCGCTCATCAAAGTTGAAAAAGATTTGCCACTTGATTGTGTAGCGCTCGTGTCTTGCGGCGTTGCAACGGGCTGGGGCTCTGCTACAACTCGCGCAGATACACAGCCTGGCGACACTGTCGTAGTTGTTGGTATCGGCGGCATTGGTATCAACGCTGTACAAGGTGCTCGTATGGCTGGTGCAAAGCGAATTATTGCTATTGACCCTGTTGAGTTCAAGCGTGAAAAGGCCATGGAGTTCGGTGCAACACATACGTATGCGTCAATGACTGAGGCAATTCCTCATCTCATGGAATTGTCATGGGGTGAAATGGCTGATCGGGTCATCATGACTCCTGGCGTTCTTCATGGCGACATGATGGGTGAAGCAATGACAATGGTTGGCAAGGGCGGCACATGTGTTGTGACTGCAATTTCACCTATGGTCGAAACCAGTGCAGACATCAACTTGTTCCAACTTGCGATGTGGAACAAAGAAGTGAAGGGCACCATCTTTGGCAGCCTGAATCCGCGAGCTGATATTCCTAAATTGCTTGACATGTATCGCGTTGGCGACCTCAAACTTGATGAGCTCATCACAAAGCGTTACACGCTTGATGACATCAACGAGGGGTATCGCGCTATGCGTGAGGGTGAAAACATTCGTGGTGTCATAGTCAATGACTAAGTCGTCATTGCGCACGACGCTTTCCACTCAAGTCGTCGGACGTACTCGTGAAGTAGAACTAGTACTTGCTGCTCTTGCTGCAGACCGTCACGTTCTGCTGGAAGGCCCTCCTGGCACAGGAAAATCAACGTTATTGCGTGCTGTGGCCCACGGCCTCGGCATTGGTTTTGAGTTCGTCGAAGGCAACGCCGAACTCACACCGGCACGTCTCGTTGGCCACTTTGATCCGGCGCGAGTGCTGAATGATGGGTACGACCCAAGCATTTTCGTTGATGGAGCATTAGTCAGCGCCATGCGTGACGGATCACTTTTGTACATCGAAGAAATCAACCGCATCCCAGAAGAAACGTTGAACGTACTTATTACGGTCATGAGCGAAGGCGAACTCAATGTTCCTCGTCTTGGTCGTGTTGTAGCCGCGCACGGTTTCCGCATGGTGGCCGCAATGAATCCATTTGATGCGGTCGGTACTGCACGTATTTCCAGTGCGGTCTACGACCGAGTGTGTCGTGTGTCCATGTCGTATCAGTCTGCAGCAGATGAAATTGCAATTGTCCGGCGTAACACTGAAGGGTCTGGCGTATCTGACTCATGGTTAGAGAAAGCCGTTGCTGTCGTGCGTCGTACGCGGTCGCATGCTGACTTGCGTGTTGGTTCGTCTGTTCGCGGTGCTGTTGACTTTGCAAAAGTTGCAGTGTCATTAGCCGAACTTCGCGAAGCAAATATTGAAAACCCCAGTGTGGGTGTTGATTCTGCATTAGTTGCGTTGTCTGGTCGCGTGCGTGTGCGCGAAGGAAGCGTGCGCACCGCTGAAGAAATTGTTACCGAAATCTGGCAAGACGTGTTTGGTCGAACCGAAGGGGACGCCAACGGGGGAAAAGTGATGGCCCCGACAGGGGCGGACACGACCTCCCGCTAACGAAAGAAGGCGACGAAGCAGATCAAGCTGTCGCCGAAGCGGGGAAGCGCACCACGTCTCGTCGTGACCTGTCTCGTCACGAAAATTTTGAAAACATCTCGCCCGAAGTTGGTGAACTTGATGAGGTTGCTGTTGATGAAGCAATGCAGAACAGTCCCGACGAAATGTTGGGCATGCTTGCTGATCTCACCGGGGCAACAGACCCTGCGCTACGTGCGTTGGCACAACAACTTGCGGGGCGCCTGATGCTCGATATCGGTAATCGTGGTCGCACACGTCCACACGGAATCGGCAAGATAGAGGAACAGGCATATCGACCAGATGCTGGCGATATTGATATCGATGCAAGCCTTGATGCCATCAGTGAAGCTCGTAACGGCATTGCGCTCGACCCAGAACGTTTACGAATTCGTGGTTGGCGCAAACCTGGGACTGCGTTTTGTTTACTTCTGGACCGCAGCGGTTCAATGGGTGGCAAACCGTTGGCAACTTCTGCTGTTGCGACAGCAGCTATTGCGAGTCGGTGCCCAGAGGATTACAGCGTCATTGCATTTGGGAAAGATGTCGTTGTTGCAAAATCTCAAGATGTGCCAAAGGCAAGCGAGAGAGTTATTAATGATGTTCTTACTCTTCGGGGATATGGCACGACTGACTTGGCTGGGGCACTCCTTGTGGCCCAGCAACAACTATCACGCTCTCGTGCGGGCAGACGCGTAGCGATTCTTCTCTCTGATTGTCGTGCCACCGTTGATGGTGATGCTGAAGCTGCCGCTATGAGCATGGACGAGGTGATTGTGATTGCGCCTGCAGAAGATCATGACGAAGCGCAAGCCTTTGCAGATCGCATTGGTGCGCGCATTGCACTGGTGAACGGGCCAAGCGAGATACCAGAAGTACTCGCGCGAGTTCTTGAATAACTAGAATTGACAGTTGGAGTCGTTCGCTGGAACGATTCCTTTAGTTTCTTGTTGAATGACTATTGCGGGAACTGTTGTTGTTGTCGTGCTGGTAGTTGTTGCTGCTGCAGGCTTAGACATTGCTAGTCGCATTACTGATGTAGTTGCTACTACTGCGGCGAGTTCCGTGAACTCTGCGGAAGGTGCGATGTTCGAAGTCTTCTTCAGTGTGGTTGACAAACTTGCTTTGCCTTGAAACACCGACAGAATTCTCTTCGACTGATCGCTTTCAAAATCCGGCACGATGACTGATGCCTTGTCTATCACTTGTCCAATTCCTGGCATGGTGTAGCTACCCATGGTGTTTGCATCAAAGTTCTTCATGGCCTGACCCAACTGCAGAACAGTCAAAGCATTGAGGCGGTCATCAGTGATCACATTCTTCAACGCGGCATTCAGAATTCCCGTTGCAACACGGGGGTTAGTGCGTGCTTTATCTAACGCCTTCTTCACAAGACGACGCATGAAGTCTTGTTGGCGCGCAATACGGCCCCAGTCAGAAGATGGGTCAGTGCGCCATTTCTGAAGCGCTGGGTCAAACCACTGGTAATGACGTGAACGCATATACGCGAGTGCGTGGTCACCTTCAAAGGTGTAACAAATGTTGGCTTTCAGAACTTTGAATCCTGTGCGTTTGTCTCGAGCTTTGTTCACAAATGGAACCCTGACTCCACCAACGGCATCGATGACTTCTTTGAAGGCACAGAAGTCAATGTTGACGTAATGATCTACAGAAATGCCGAAGTTCTCTTTGATGGTGCGAATCAGACGATTTGGATTTTTCTTATCGAAGTTGGTGTTGATGCGCCCTTGGCGAGTTGAGTCGGCTTGCGTTACCCACATGTCTCGTGGAAAGGAAATGACAGCCGCCTGATTATCGATGGGGTTCACACGAATCACCATGATCGAGTCGCTACGTTCGCCATATGTGCTGCGCTTTCCGAAGCCGCCTGCGTATGGTGAATCTTTAGCAATACATGCATTGTTGTCAGAACCGGTGATTAAGAAATTCTTTGCCTTTAAATCGCCGATTGGCAGATCAAATCCGTTGGCATTGGGGTCCACCGAATCAATGGTGACAACTTTGCGGTTGTTCAGTTTCCAGTTTGCATACAAAAGCCCGGTGCCAGAAAGAATTGTTACAACTGCAAGCGTTATGTTGGCTAGGAGAAAAACTCGGTGTTTGCCAGAGTGGTGGGGGGAAGCGATTTCATCTGGCATGACCCTTACACCGTAGTTGCGCGCGTGAGCCTGCCACTGTCGCTGAGGCTAGATCTAGTGATTATTGGGCGCGAGAGTCACGTCGACGGTGATCTCGTTCGTGTCTGCGGTGGAGATGCTCCACTTTTCGACTGAGCCTGCATCAGCAATATCGGCCCAACCAGCAGTAATGGCAGACGCAGCAGTGATGCTTGTGACAAATGATGCCTCGGTGACCCCAGCTCGCTGACTTACTTTGGCTTCAGTCTTTGCACGACGGATGACACCGATAGCGCCGCAGATGGCGTCAAGCAGTTCCTCATTCGGACCACTTGCGAGTCCCTCTGTTAGTTCGGACGTTGTTGGCCATTGCGATTGGTGAACAGAACCTGATTGCCACCAGTTCCACACTTCTTCAGTGACAAAGGGGAGAAGGGGAGCTAATAAGCGTTGCAAGGTGGAAAGAGCGCGGCGCAATGCAGCACGAGCCGACATGGCGCCGTCTTCTGTGTGGCTGAGGTATCCGCGAGTCTTGACCAATTCCACGTAGTCATCACAGAACCACCAGAAGAATTCTTCTGTGCGCTCAAGAACACGTGCGTAGTCAAATGCTTCGAATGCAGCGGTTGCTTCATCAACAACACCTGCAAGGCGGTGCAACATTGCAATATCAATTGCTTCGGTTGGAACAATGTCATCGGCTACTTCGCCAATACCAAGAACAAACTTCGACACGTTCAGCAATTTGGTAGCTAACTTGCGACCGACCTTCATTTGATCTTCACTGAATGCAGTGTCAACACCAGGGCGAGCGCCAACCGCCCAATAACGCACAGCATCACTTCCGTAGGAATCAAACAAATCAGCTGGTGTTACAACGTTGCCCTTTGATTTCGACATCTTTTTGCGGTCTGGGTCAAGAATCCAACCTGATAGAGCAACGTGTGACCATGGGGCAACATCATGTTCGAAGTGCGATCGAACCATGGTGGAAAACAGCCATGTGCGAATGATGTCGTGGCCTTGTGGGCGCACATCAAATGGGAACACACGCTCGAACAAGTCGTTGTCGTCTTGCCACTTGCCAGCAATTTGTGGCGTCAGTGACGACGTAGCCCATGTGTCCATGACATCAGGATCACCAATGAAGCCCCCTGGTTGCCCACGCTGAGCTTCTGTGTATCCAACTGGCGCATCGGTGCTTGGGTCGATAGGCAACAAAGACCCATCGGGAACGATTGGAGCATCATGCAATGTCTCGCCGTGAGCGTCAAGCGGATACCACACGGGTACTGGTACGCCGAACCAACGCTGACGACTAACAAGCCAGTCTCCGTTCAGGCCTTCTACCCAGTTCGAATATCGATGGCGCATGTGATCAGGCAACCAATGCAGCCCTGCACCACGTGCGAGCAGTGAATCACGAAGCGCAGCATCACGCCCGCCATTGCGGATATACCACTGGCGGCTGGTGACAATCTCTAATGGACGATCACCCTTTTCATAAAACTTCACGGGGTGAGTAATTGCGCGTGGCTCACCAATCATCTCGCCAGATGTACTGAGCATTTCTGCAATTGCGGTTTGTGCTTGCTTGGCAGACTTGCCTGCAAGTGATGAATAGTGAGCAAGACCAGCAGGGTCAGTCAAATCACTTGGTGCTTCATTCACAATGCGCCCATCACGAGAAATGATTGCGCGCATCGACAATTGCAATTCGCGCCACCAAATAACGTCCGTCAAATCGCCGAACGTACAGCACATGGCAATGCCTGTGCCTTTATCAATCTGAGCAAGAGGATGTGCAAACACTGGCACTTCAACATTGAACAATGGCGTGCGAACTGTTTTCCCAAATAGTGGCTGATAACGCGGGTCATCAGGGTGTGCAAT
>JBBANI010000003.1:0-32352 GCA_040402015.1 Ilumatobacteraceae bacterium | reverse complement strand
TGCCCCATATGTAAGGAACCGCTGACCGTGGGCGGTGGAGTGTCAATCGAAAAGACATTGACTCGGGTAGCCGACCTATCAAAGGCGTAGGTGCCGTTCTGATCCCACGAGTCGATCCACTTGGGCTCAACATTTTCGAGGGAGGGCTTCTCAGGGACACCGGACATAGTTCCTAAATCGTAGGCTTGACAGAGTGCTGAACCTCTATGACACCGCCACGCAAAGCGTGAAACTTCTGGCACTGCGCCAGCCGGGGTCGGTCAGTATCTATTTATGTGGTCCAACTGTCTATGGGCCGCCCCACTTGGGTCACGGCCGCGCCACTTTGGTCTATGACATCCTGCGCCGGTACCTCACCTGGACCGGCTTGTCGGTACGTCTCGTTTCCAACATCACCGATATTGACGACAAGATCATCGAGCGCGCCAATACAGAAGGTCGCCTGTGGAGCGACATCACTCAGAAGTGCGAAAACGTGTGGTTTGAGGCAATGGGCAAGCTCGGCGTTATTCGCCCCACTGATGTTCCACACGCAACTGACTATGTACAGAGCATGATCGACATGATCAACACATTGGTGTCTGACGACAAGGCATACCTAACTGATGACGGCGTGTATCTCAGCATCGCAAGTGTTCCTGACTATGGCTTACTTGCACACCAAAGCCTTGATGACATGCTCAGCGGCGGTGGCGATCGTGAAGTATTCGGCGCGAGCAACAAGCGTCATCCGTCAGACTTTGCATTGTGGAAGTTTTCGAAGCCGAGTGAACCATCCTGGCAGTCGCCTTGGGGCGATGGTCGCCCCGGTTGGCACAGTGAATGTGTCGTAATGAGTCTTGATCTTCTTGGTGAAGGTTTCGACCTTCATTGCGGTGGAGCAGACCTGCGTTTCCCTCATCATGAAAATGAACGGGCACAAGCCGTTGCATTGGGCAAGACATTTGCGAATCACTGGATGCACAACGGATTTGTTGTTGATATTGAAGGCGAAAAGATGTCGAAGAGTCTTGGCAATGTGCTGAATCTCATTGACCTGCTTGAAAAATATGACCCGCGCGCGTATCGCTTGTTGTTGTTGCAAACGCATTACCGCTCACCGACACGTGTTGGTGAAGAAAACATTGATGCATGTGTTTCTGCGCTTGCAGGTCTTGATTCATTCGCCGCTCGCACATCTGCACACAGCAACGGCACACCAGACCCAACAATTATGAATCAGTTCACCACTGCAATGGACAACGATCTCGATACGACAAGTGTTATGGCGTTGGTATTTGATTCTGTTCGTCGGGCAAACTCAGCTATGGATACTGGCGATGTCAACACCGTGTCATCGGTTCGCGCAGCAGTTATTGAAATACTCGGCGCACTTGGTCTTGAACTCTCATTAGGCGATGACATTGATGCGGAAATCGTTGCAAAGGGCGTGGCACTTGATGCGGCGCGTACTGCAAAAGATTTTGCAGCTGCAGACGCCTTGCGCGATGAACTGCAGTCACTCGGCTATGTTGTCGAGACATCGAAAGACGGGACGCGCATCCGACGTGGCTAAGAAAGAACGCACGCCCATGCCGGCGGGCTATTGGATAATCTGGACCACCGTTGCACTTGACCTCGTAGGTTTTGGCATTGTCGTACCCATCTTGGGTCGTTATGCAGAACGATTCGGTGCAAATGGCCTACAAGTTGGTCTGATGTTCGCGTCGTTCTCTATTGCGCAGATGGTGTTTGCCCCCATTCTTGGGCGCATTTCAGACAAGGTTGGCCGTAAGCCCGTCATCGTGTTTTCTCTCATCGGCACGGCCGTGGGCAGTTTTGTCACTGGTGCAGCTGGCGCATTGTGGGTTCTCTTTCTTGGCCGAATTCTTGACGGCGCATCAGGCGCAAGTGTTGCCGTTGCGCAAGGTGCTGTCGCTGACATTGCGCCACCAGAACAGCGTGCTCGTCTTATGGGAATGTTGGGAGCTGCATTCGGTGTCGGCTTTGTTGTTGGTCCAGCACTTGGTGGGCTTGCTGCACTCGGTGGCCCACATGTGCCGTTTTACTTGGCCGGCTCTATTGCTGCAGTTAATGCGGTTGCCGCAATGATTCGATTGCCAGAAACAAAACCTGATACTTCGCACATCATTGAAAAGAGTCAACGCGGAAGTGCCCTGTCGCCCGCCTTGAAGCGTTTCGCCCTTGTCGGGTTTCTTTCAATGCTCGGATTCGCCGGATTTGAAGCAACGTTTTCAATTTGGGGCGAAAAACAGTTTGGCTTTACTGAAGGATCCGCATCAATCGTGTTTGTATTTGTCGGTGTCACGTTGGTTGCAGTACAAGGTGGACTCATTGGGCCGCTTACGCAAAGGCTTGGTTCGCGAAAACTGCTTCGCATCGGTTTGTCTTTGGTAGCAGTAGGACTTTTATTACTTGGGATAACTACTACGTGGCCGATGTTGTTTGTTGCATTGTTTTTGTTGTCGCTCGGGCAAGGTATGTCTGGGCCATCAGGTAGTGCATTGGTGGCTGAACTAGCACCAGTTGAACGTCGCGGTGAAGCAATCGGTTATCAACAAAGTACCGCTGCATTCGGTCGTGTCGCTGGCCCAGTTGCGGCTGGGGCGTTATTTGACCATGTCGGAATCAACTCACAGTTCTTGGTGAGTGGCATTTTGATTGTGGTCGCGGTGGGCTCAGTATGGAGCATCACCCGCGCGACAGTAACTACGCCTTAATTAGTTCGGCGATCTCGTCAACTAATTCGCGAGTGCCTGCAACAATGCCGCTCCAGCGCTTGGAAAGGTCTGGGTCAAACGTGAATGGACGATCATGAAGATCACGTACGTGACCACCAGATTTTTCTACGATCAGCGCAATTGCTGCAAGGTCAACGATGCGATGAATATCGCCACCCGGATCACAGAATGCATCAATTGCTCCGTCGGCTACAAGTGCACCTTCAATGACTGAACTACCAAGTATCCGCATTCGTTCTGCACGTTGTGCAAGAGATGACCAAGCCGTCCATGTGGTCGGCCGAGGGCGAAGTATGGATAGTGATGCCCCATCAATGGTCGTGCGAGTTGAAACGCGAGAGACTATGGCATCGTCCTTGTGCGCAGAGCGCGCGTAATTGGTGCCCAGCCATGTGATGAGAGCCTCTTCCACCACTTCGCCTCGGACAATCGCAGCGGAAAAGGCTGAGATTGGAACTCCGGCAGCAGAGTTTGCAGTTCCATCAACCGGATCTATAACAACGGTGATGTGTGACCCACGATCAATCCAGCCAACTTCCTCGGAAAGAACGTTGTGTCCTTCTCGCTCAATGATCTCAAGTACAGGGCGTTCGATGTATGCATCGAGAAACATGGTGGGCGTTCCGTCGCCACCAAGACCAATGTCTTGGCTGCGTTGAGCCACTGTCATTGTGTTCATTGCATGTATATAGGCATTGTCTGCAGCAAGAGCCATCTCTCGCAAATATTGTGAAAATTCAGTCATCTCAGACGCCTTGCATTGCAAGACTTTGCAGTGGTGATCCGTTTGCTCGCCAAACGCCCAACACTGAAGGAAGGTTCCCGTTGAAACGACACACAACTACATCAGCGACAAGTCCAACTTCAAGGCGACCACGGTCAGTAATGCCTACAGTTTCAGCTGGTCCGTATGTCACTAGTCGTGCTGCTTCGGGAAGTGTGCATGTGCCGTTCTTGACCAAAGTTCCAACAGCGCCGAGCATTGCGAATGGCAAATAGTCAGAAGACAGACCATCACAAAGCCCAAGCGAAATCAGTTCGGTGGCTGAGACATTTCCGCTGTGGCTTGAACCACGTAATGCATTTGGCGCACCACATACTGTTCGCATGCCTGCTGCCCGCGCAGCGATGGCTGCCTCAACTGACGTAGGAAACTCTGCAATTGAGGCGTTCCATGTCACGGCTTCTGCCACGTCTTCTGGAGTAGCTGGATCATGAGCCATCAGAGTGATGTTTCCCAGTGCGGCTTGCTCTGTTAACCAGGGGAGCGCCAATTCCTTATTGTGTCGAACTGCTTCACGCTCAATAAGGATTTGATCAACATGAGCTACTGCTTCTTCACGAGTCATATTGCGTGACCCCATAATCCAGTTTTCTAGGTACGTGCGATCACGATATTGGCCTTGTCCAGGTGTGTGATCTTCAAAACTGACCAATGGTTTGGCATCTAACTTGCGATCTGATTCAATTCGTGCGCACAAAGCATTGAACCCATCAGCATCACGAGCATCAAGTCGATACAGCACGCGGTGGTTCATCATTACGGTGGAAGAAGACGAGTATTCATGGATGATGTCGACATAGGCGTTGGCTGATTCCACGGTTCGATTGCCATCGTTCTCAAATCCAATTCCGTGGAAGAGCGTCGTAACTCCAGCGGCACGAACTTTGGCTTCAAAAGATTGAATACTGAAATCGAGCGGGAGCCGAACACTGGGTCGAGGCCGTGGCTCCATTTCAAATCCGTCGCTATGTGAATCAATGATTCCCGGCATACAGATTGCGCCTTCAGCGTTTACGTATCTCTCGGTCGCTGCACCATTCTCAGCGATATCAATGATGATGCCATCCTCGATAGTGATGGTGGCATTCTCCATAATTTGTGTTGGAAGAACTGCAGTGGAATTAATAATTGAAAAAATTGTCATGGTTGAACATCTCCTGGATGTAGTAGCGGAAGTATTTGATCGACCGGCCCATTGTTGATGATGCGACCCTTTTGCATGACCACTATCTGTGTTGCAAGACGTGCAATTGCATCGAGATCGTGAAACACGGCAAGAACTGCAACACCTTGATGGGTGAGTTCGCTAATTAGCTGGATGGCACTTTCACGATTCTCGGGGTCAAGAGCTGATACCGGCTCATCGAGCAACAGCAATCGTGGTGGAGAAATAAGTCCGGCAGCGATGTTGACACGTTGTTTTTCGCCGCCAGACAGCACCGATGTATGAACGTCCCATAATTGTTCACCAATATTGAGACGACGAAGTGAAAGTATTCCTAGTTCACGCGCATCTGCGACATTCATGCCGCGTGACACGCCGGCGCGAATTACAAGATCTAAAACACTTCGACGGGGTTGTGCGCGAAGAAACTGTGAGACATAACCAATTTGACGCCCACGAAGCGCCACTATCTCTGGATCGCTAATTTGAGCAAGGTTTACGACACTGTCATCAGAAAGCCGAAACCATACTTCTCCGGATGAAGGCGCGTAGGTGCGATAGATGGCGCGAAGCAGGGTTGATTTTCCGGCTCCTGATGTTCCAGCAAGTGCTAAATGTTGGCCGGGTTCCACCGTGAACGAAACATTGTGCAATCCGGTGACGGTTCGGCCATCAATGTTGTGCAGAACGAAACTCTTGGTCAGGTTTCGTACATCAAGAATTGGTTTAGTTGCAATTGCCGTGCTCATGCTCGTGCCGCCGATACAAGTTTCTGGCTGTATGGGTGATGCGGATCTTCAAGCAGTTGGTCGGTCAATGCATTCTCAACAACACGACCGTGATGCATAACGATGCATCTTTCGGTGAGCATCTCAATTACTGAAAAGTCATGGCTAACAACAATGGCTGCAAGTTCAAATTCTTCAAGGAGACCGCGAATAAGGTCTAAGACCCCGGCAGCAACACTGGCATCAAGACCGGTTGTGGGTTCATCGAGCAGTACTAGACGAGGGTTGTTGGCGAGCGCACGTGCAATTTGCACTCGTTGACGCATACCTCCAGAAAATGATCGAACAATGTCGTCCATGCGGTCGAGTGGTACCTCGGTACGTTGCAACAAGTCACGTGCGCGGGCTCTGATGCCCTCGAAGTTTCTCCAACCAGCTGCCGTAAGTGGATCAGCGATATTCCCGCCGGCTGTGACGCCGAGAGCAAGACCCTCTGCCGGATCCTGGTACACAACAGATACTTGATCAATGCGCATTTTGCGTCGAGTTGCTGCATCAAGTGACAACAAATTCGACTCCCCATTTTCAAAAGTGGCTAACCGAACATCGCCCGCTGATGAATCAATGTCTCCGGCAATACAACGCAATACCGTTGATTTTCCAGAGCCGGATTCACCAACAATTCCGAGAGCTTCTCCAGCAGCGACTTCAAAGTTGACATCCCAGGCAGCGACTATGGATCCTGTTTGATAGTCACGGGCAGTTCCTACGTGAGATCCCGTGCGCTCGATGGCTCCATCAGTGATGGGCCCATAAATCTTTCCGAGACCAGAAACTTTCAGCACTGCATCGGGGATAACTATTTTGCTCATTTGATTCTTCTCGCTCTGCACCATGCGGTGTCACTACACGTCCATGTTCCGGCATCACCATTTGTTCCAGGCGATTCAACAAGAAATGACTCTGATGAGTTACACAATCTGCATTGAGCGCCATTTGCCTGTTCCACTTCAAATGGCACATCTTCAAAAGTCAAAGGTTCAACAAGGGTGTATGGAGGAATGGCATAGACACGCTTTTCACGGCCGGCTCCAAAAAGCGTGAGAAATTGAGAATTGTGTAGTCGTGGAATGTCCCACCGAGGTATAGGGGTTGTCGCAACTACATACCGGCCGTTTACGAGGCAGGGATAACCGGTGGTTTGCGTGATGACACCATTACGAACTTTGTCTTCGTACAGGCTCACCCACATGCGCGAATAATCAGCCTCTGCATGCATACGCGCTAACTCACGCATGTCTCGTTCTACTCCACGCAATGGTTCTGGTACTGGAACTTGCAAAACAAGAGTGTGGCTATTGATCATTTCATCTTCAGGAATTCTGTGACGGCTCTGGATGATTGTTGATTCCACGACCTCTGACGACTCTTCAATCCCAGTCGAGGTCACAACAAGACGGCGAAGGTTTACAGCGTTCACCCCTTCATCGTCTCCTTGGTCAATCACTTTGACGATGTCTGTTTTTCCCACAATGGCAAGCGTGATTTGTAAGCCGCCAGAACCCCATCCGCGGGCAACTGGCATTTCGCGGGAGCCAAATGGAACCTGATATCCAGGTATGCAAACAGCGTGCAGCAATGCACGACGTATTTCGCGCTTTGATTCTTCGTCGAGAAGTGCAAAGGGGATACCTGGATCTTCTCCAACGATGGAATCAAGGTTTGAACCGATGTAAACAGCACTCATTGTCATGCCTTGTCTCCCTTTTGAACAGTCGGGCGAGCGTTTCTTACTGCAATTTTTCGTTCCATCATCGACCGAAAAGTGACGTAGTGGGGAAGTTTCAAATGCTCAAGAAAACCAGCAGAATCAAGTCCATCAGTCGTGAGAAGGATTGACTGCTCTAATGATGATTTGGAACCATCACGGTGACATGCGATATCAAGATTTGCCATTGCAATAGCTTTTCTTTCATTGTGACCAAGGCACAATCCATATCCGATGTCGAATCGATCACGATCTTCGTCAACTCCGTTTAGGTCTTCGATGGCCTCAACTTCCGTTACTCGCAACGAGCCAATTGAGACGGATCCATTGGTATACGGATGACGAATACGTATGGGCAATTCTCCATGACGAACTTCACCAAGTGTTACTTCGTGAAGATAACCATCTGGACCGAGAATATTTCGGTACCACTGGTTCAAGAGTGCGCCAGTCTCGGCGCGAGCCATTGACGACAATCGAGCCGAACGTGGTGCCGGTGGGCGAGCAGGTGTTCGAGTGATGTCGAAAGGCTCAGGGTCGTCCGTACGGCGACGGTCAGTCAGCAAATTCATGTCCCGCAATACGTTCATGAGGCGCGGAGTGTTTGTTTGCACAGTTGACGAATTGTCGGCAATCTGCGTTGCGACTTCAGGTTCAAGAGATGCTGTTGCACCAGATCCACTGCGTGGGTCCAACATGCGAGCGCTGTAGTCGGTGCTGCGTCCAAGTATTTGTGGGCCACCTGGTTCACGAAATGCTGGAACAACTCGGCGTAGGAGTCTCATTTCATCAACATGAATTGGCTCGGTGGAAGCAATTCGCGGAAGAGTTGACTTGTATGCGCGCAAAAGGTGAACAGATTCAATGTGGTCGCCTTCTGCTTGGCGAATAGCCAAGGCAGTCAGACGTGGTTCCCACATTCCAGCCTCGCCCATGATTCGATCAACAAGAAGTCGAAGTCGACCAATGAACTGGTCGAGTTCAATCTGCTCGCTCTCATCCATATCGCGAAGGGTGCGAACAAGGTCCTCGGCATTTCGAATTGCGGTGAGGCCACCACGAGCGGCTGCGTATCCCATATTTATGAAACCTTTTCGGTAGAAGAGCTGATAAGAGTCACGGTTGTGCTTCGAGGAATTGCCACAACTTGGCCCTCGCTATTGCAAAACCAAATGTCATGTCCGCGAGGGAATGCAAATTTTCTGTTCAGAAGACTTGCCAAAACAACCGAGTCGATGTGCTCAAAGGTCAGTTCCGATTCGCCTTTAACTCCCGGGCCAGACAATCTGACACTTGTGCCATTGATACCTGATGAGGAAGAGGTGGAAAACCTTCCGGAGCAGTACACAGATATTTGTGCTGCAGAATCTGGACGTAAATCTGATCCTGCGGAGATTTCTGTGAATTCTTCACTAGTTATTGCGTGCGGCATTGCGATGTATCGCGCATCTTTCAAAGAAGAAGGGCGCCCAGTAGTGACATGTTGAACAATTGCAGTCAACTCTTTGCTGTTTTCGCCCAATACACAAAATGGTGTTTCGTGACCAAGAAGCGCAAGAAGTGGAACCGCACATCCGTCTGTTCGCTCCCAGATTTTTTGGTCAACGGAGTAAATCGTTCCTGGATTACTGAGAGAATTCAGTAGAACTGTGAATACGTGTTGTGATTCATGTACATCGAGGAATGCATTAGTGAGCCGTACGGGATCAATTGTCGAGAGTGAAAAAGTGCTTGACATCAGTCCAACTCTTCGAATTCAATGATGGTTTTGTTGAGTTGTACCCATTCCATCTGACGTTGGTCAATCAGTTTTCGACGCGTTAGTGCCAAAAGTGCCTGCAAAGAACCACATGCTTCTTTGTCACCGTTCTCAAAAAGAGCATCAGCAATGGCGGCAGCCAAAGCTGCGCGACGGTCAGTGCCCACTCTCATTGCCCAACCTAAGTGATTACCAATCGCAACTTCAGCAACTGTGACTACGACATCGGCAAGATAGAAGCGCTCCTCGCACACGGGTTCACGCACTTGGAATTGAACCGTACCTGTGTGTGGTGAGCGCACGACACGCAATTGGGAGGCGAGCGAGGAATCGTCGAGAAGTCGGTCCACAAGGGCAGTGAGGTCATCAGTATTTGCTTGCGCAAGTAGAGAGCTCCTCCCTTCGCGCGAATCAATCTCGGGAATATCTGAGTCAATGAGCAAGTTCGTAGGCACACAGTGAAACTATTTGACAAATTTATCATTGTCATGGACTAACAGTTAACGAACTGTGACTATCACGTGACTATAAAAAATCTACAGAAAACAACTTTTAGTGTTCACCAAAAGTTTGAGATGGTGTCGTTCAGAAATCTATTTGGCGTCACCTCACACTTTTATTATCGCATGCGTGAAACATTTAAAGCCCACAATTATCCTCACGGTGACAGCATCATTGTTGTTGTCCGCGACTTCTCTATTATCAGCACAATCGGCCGGAGCAGCAACCGAAACTGGCCCAGGTCTTAAGTTTCTCGGTCGTTGGATTAGCGGCAGTGGAATCGGTGGCGCAGAAATATCAGCCTACGACGCAGCAACTTCTCGTATCTTTGTCACGAATGGCACGACAAACCAGATTGACATTGTTGATATCTCAAATCCGTCAGCGCCTAAGAAAGTTACGTCGCTCGATCTTGCGGCGAAAGGTGTAACCGGAATTCAGAGCGTCGCAGCTAAGAACGGAACCATTGCAATCGCCGTTTCCATGTCTTCTCCCCAAGCTCCTGGCAAGGTATTCCTCGCAGACACCGATGGTGAACTCCTTGAATCGGCGCCAAATGGCGTGGATGTGGGATCACTTCCTGACCACGTGACATTCTCGCCTGACGGCCAGTTTGTTCTGTCGGCCAATGAAGGCGAACCAAAGTCCTATTGCCTCACCGATGGAAAATTGCCAACAACTACCGACCCGAACGGCTCTGTTTCGATCATTGACATAAGTGCTGCAACACCAGTGGCAACAACGCTTACCTTTGAAGCTTTCAATGAGCGTGCAAGCGCTATCGCGTTTGAAGGCGGCCGAATTTTCGGGCCAAACGCAACTGTGGCGCAAGACCTCGAGCCTGAATACATCTCGGTGTCGCCAGACAGCAAGTATGCGTTCGTTACCTTGCAAGAAAACAACATGATTGCCACCATTGATTTGGCTACTAAAGCAGTTTTGAACCTCACAGCACTTGGTTACAAGGATCATTCAAAAGTTGGTAAAGGTCTTGATTCGAACAACAAGGATTTGGCAGCAGTAATTGCACCTCAATCAACCATGGGCATGTACCTGCCTGATGCAATTGCATCGACTCGTGCCGGTGGAGTGGATTACTTGTTCACTGCTAACGAGGGTGACGCACGGTCCTACCCGTGTGTAAAGGGTGGAACTAGTACGACCACAATCGAAGATGAAGATTCATCCTTCAGCAAAATTGCCGATTCATCAGTATCCAAGATACTTACTGCCGATGCAGGCATTGGTCAACTAAAGACAACACCTTTTGCTCCAGCGTCTGTTGCCGGATCTCCTGTGACATCAAGCACCAAGGTCAAATCGGCATACTCATTTGGAACCCGCTCGTTCAGTGTGTGGAAGGCGAATACAGTTTCTGGAATCTTCAAGGCTGACCTGGTCTATGACTCGGGTGATTTGCTCGAAACTTACGCCGCAGCTAATCGTGGAACCTTGTTCAACGCAGACTGGGACACCACCACTGGCGCCATTAAGGCAATCGATGCTCGCAGTGCTTCAAAAGGACCAGAACCAGAAGGTATTGCTATCGGAAGCGCGTACGACCGCAAGTGGATGGCTCTCACTTTGGAGCGCGACGGCGGAGTGGCCCTCTTCGATGTCACCAACCCAGTCGTACCTACGTACGTCGACTACATCAACACGTCAATCCCTACAGGCAACATTGTCACCGGAAAAGCAACAGCAACCGCTGGAGACGTGTCGCCTGAAGGCGTGATGTTTGTTCAACCACTCGATAGCCCCACTGCTACAGCGTTGGTTATCGTCTCGTACGAACTTTCTGGAACTGTTGCGATTTATGAAATCCCATCGAAGCGCCCACATGCGCCAACAGGTATGAAGATTTCAGTGAATGACAAGGGATTGAAAGTCAATTTCGCCGCTTCAAAGATCAAGGGCTGGTCCGGATCTGCGAGTTATGTCGCAGTGTGCACATCAGTTACTGGAACTCGTTACACCGCAGCTAGCACCAAGTCACCTGTAGTGGTCACGATGCCGTTTACAGCTAATCGTTCGTATCGCTGCACGCTTCAAGCCAAATCAAGTACTGGCAACAGCGCAATGCTCACCAGCAAGACCATTTACGGATCTAAGTAATCAATTCAACTATTCAAAATAAAATTTAAGGAAAAAAGAAATGTATTCAACAAAGAAAACGTTGCAGCGCTTAGCTGCACTAACAGCAGCATTAACAGCCGTAGTGGCAATTAGCTCAGGTTCTGGCGTTCAAGCCAAAATCGAAGTGAAAGTTGGTGACAAGTGCACCAAAGCTCAATATGGAAAGACTCAACAAATCGGCGCTGTCGGCGTTCGTTGCACCTATAAGAACAAGAAGTACTCTTGGACAAAAGTTGCCACAACAACTGCAACCACCATCCCTGTCAAAGTAGACAAATCACAGTGGCCAAAGAAGTTTGTTATCGGAGCAGTTCCTTCTGAGAATGCTGCTGCAATGACTTTGAAGTATCAAGGCTTGGTGAAATTGTTCCAAGAGGAGCTAGGAATCCCCGTTGAGTTTTACTCGGCAACGGACTACGCCGGAATCATCGAGGCGCAAATTGCAAACAAGGTTGACTTGGCGTTTTATGGGCCATTCTCCTACGTCATTGCAAAATTGAATGGTGCAAAGATTGAACCTGCAGGTGTTGCAGTATCGTCAGCAACGGGTGTTCCCGGATACCGCTCATATGGCGTTACCAAAGCAACTAACACTGCTGTCAACACAATTGCAGACTTCAAGGGCAAGCGAATCTGTTTCGTTGACCCAGCCTCAACCTCGGGTACTTTGTATCCAACAGCAGGACTTCTTGCAGCCGGTATTGACCCAGCAAAGGAAACAACTCAGTACGCCGGTGGTCACCCACAGTCAGTCCAAGCAATTAACAAAGGAACATGTGACGTTGGCTTTGCGTACGATGACATTCTTGACAAGGATGTTCCTGGAGGAAAAGTTTCTGGTGTTGGCGCAAGTGACATCAAAGTTGTTTGGAAATCAGGCTTGATCGCTGGTTCACCAATTGCAGTTCGATTGAATATGCCGCAGTCATTGGTGGACGCGGTTCGCAACATTGTGTTGAACAAGGCAAACAAGACCGCAATGGTCAAGGACGGTCGTTGCGCCACTGAGGCAACCTGTCAAATCATTGAAGACTCATCATGGGGCTTCATCAAAACAACTGACTCGTACTATGACGGTGTTCGCGCAGTGTGCGAATCAACTAAGTCAACCAAGTGCAAGTAGTTAATACTGTCGCAGACAGTGACGTGGCCGTGAAGGTCACGTCACTGTCAAAGCGTTTCCCGAACGGGACTCTCGCTCTTGACAACGTGTCGCTCGAAGTTCCCCGTGGACAAGTACTCGCCCTCATTGGATTATCCGGTTCAGGAAAATCCACACTGTTACGCACGTTGAACGGGCTTCATGCTCCAACAGGCGGCAAGGTTGTGGTTCAAGGAACAGATGTATCGACAGCAAACGGAAAATCCCTCCGTAAATTGCGTCACCACATTGGTTTCGTTTTTCAGCAGTTCGGCCTTGTTGGTCGAGCAACCTGTATGGAAAACGTGCTGGTTGGCTCTCTCGGCAGCCTTCGTGGCCCTCGCCTCGGAGTGCGTTCGTACCCTGTGGCGCTTCGCCGCAAAGCCCTTGAGCAATTAGAGCGAGTCGGACTTTCGGAACAAGCTTTCCAGCGCGCAGACACCCTTTCTGGTGGGCAAATGCAACGTGTAGCAATCGCCAGAAGTCTGATGCAAGAGCCATCTGTTCTTCTGGCTGATGAGCCGGTCGCTTCACTCGACCCAGAATCTGCGAATCAAGTGCTTGATTTGATCTTGCGCATTGCTCGTGAAGACGGCATGACCGTGATCTGTACCTTGCACCAAGTTGAACTCGCACTCGGTTGGTCAGACCGCATTGTGGGTCTTCGTGCCGGACAAGTTGTACTTGATCAGATGAACGCACAATTGAGTCAAGAACAAGTGATGGAGGTGTACCGTGCAACCGGAACGCCCATGCAGTTCGACACTGAATCTGTATTGCAAAGTGCATGAGTCCATCAGCTACTAAAGAGCGTCTGTCCCCGCCAATTACTGCGACACAAGTTCAACTGTTCATCTTTACGGTTGCATGCCTCGCTGCATTCGTATGGTCATGGATTTTTCTGGGAATGAGTTTTAGTGGAATCACCAGCAGCTTCGGCGACGTTAGTCGCCTGGTGAAGCGTATGGTTCCGCCTGATTTCTCAAATATCTCGAATGTCGTTGATGCCACTATAGAAACCGTATGGATGGCCGTCATGGGAACAGCTGGGGCGATAGTTCTTAGCTTTCCTTTGGCGCTTGGTGCAGCAAGAAATACATCACCTCACCCCACTATTCGGTATATCTGTCGAACAGTCATATCTCTCACTCGTGCAGTCCCAGATCTAGTACTCGGCGCAGTATTTGTATCTGCACTAAGCATCGGCCCGTTGCCGGGTGTGCTGGCTCTTGCGATTCACTCAATTGGAATGGTGGGCAAGTTGTTCGCTGATGCAATTGAGCAAGCCGCAGAAGCTCCTCGGGAAGCGACAATTTCCGTAGGAGCTACTCGTCGCCAGACCACACGTGCATCAATTCTTCCGCAAGCAATGCCATCGATGATTGCAACCGCGCTCTTTCGTCTTGAAATAAACATTCGCGCATCTACTGTGCTTGGCTTGGTAGGTGCGGGAGGTATTGGTGTTCTCATTCAGACCTCGTTGCGCTCTCTCGACTATGAATCAGCACTTGGCGCAGTGGCGGTCATCTTTGTTGTTGTGACTGCTGTAGAACTTCTTTCTGTCCGCATTCGCAGCGCAATTTTGGGTGACGCCGCAGCCCTGGCGCCGTCTTCTCGCCACGGTTGGTTTTCACAAAGAATTATTGCTCGCGATACTCGCGTCAATAGGAAATCATTTGAAACACGTGCTCTCAGTCCACCGTGGACGTGGGATCGTATGTTTAGTACTGCCACCATCTCTGGCTTCTTGCTGGCGCTTGCGGTTGCCGTATTGACAATAGATATCGACTGGGCGCGCACTGTTCCCCTCATGCCTCAGATCATCACTGTTTTTGGTGATCTGTTCCCACCTGACTTCACAACCGTTCGTTCAGAGATGGTGACAGGAATTGTGGAATCGGTAGTTATTGCTGTAATCGCTACGGGACTTGGCCTACTTATCGCAGTACCCCTTAGTCTGTTGGCCGCACGCAACATCATGACCAAAAGAATTCTCTCTACTGTTACCCGGTTGGTGATGTTGGCATTCCGCGGAATCCCCGAACTAATCATCGCAGTCATCTTCGTAAGCGCCATGGGGCTTGGTCCTGTTCCAGGAACATTGGCGCTCACTGTGGTGACTGCGAGCTTTTCTGCCAAGCTTTTTGCTGAAGCATTAGAAGAAGTAGATGCCGCACCACGTGAAGCTGTGCTTGCCGTCGGAGCAGGGAAGATTCAAGAGTTCTTTGCCTCGGTTGTACCGCAATTCATGCCTGCGTTTACCGGTCACTTTCTCTACATCTTGGACGTGAACCTTCGTTCATCCACAGTGCTCGGCATTGTTGGTGGCGGTGGAATCGGATTCCTCTTGCTCAACTCGATGCGAGTTCTCGAATTTCAAACCACTGGCGCCATCGTGATGGCGATCTTCGGAATTGTTCTTGCAATCGAATTAATCGGCAACTGGGTTCGTCAACTTCTGCGATGACATTCGCTGTGTTACCGCAGCGAATTAATCATCAGCCCAAGAAGGCCAACTGTGACAAGTTGCGACGACATGATTGCGGTGAACATTTTCCAACTCTGATTGCGAAACCCACGTTCCATAGTGGCAGTGAGCTCGAGTATCGAACCTGTGATCTCGAGTTTGGTGGTCTCAACGGAGTGTTTCACTTCCATGATTGATTTCTCTAGATCAGTTCGCGTCTGAAAAATCAATTGCTCTAGATCAGTTCGTGTTTTCGTAATCACCTGTTCAAGATCAGTACGAGTCGCGATTGCGCTGAACTCAATGTCGTGCTTGGTTGCGATGCGTAATTCGTCAAGGTCTCGTTTGGTTGCAATGCGCAGTTCGTCGAGGTCTCGTTTGGTTGCCAATTCTGTCCAAGTGATTGGCGGTAGCTGCTCCATAAGAATGTCAGCCTCCTCCGTGCCAATGACTTCACAAAGGCGAGCGTGTAGCCGTCTTTTGTTTTGTTCTGTAAAAGCCAAAGTAGCCCCCTTAGTTGGTATCTGCAAACGATGTGTGCCCCCAGGGCAGGCCCTTGGCAGTGGGTTTCAGAACGCACCCGATTATTTGACTCAGGGGTGTTACCCGCGGGTAAGTTATACAGATGGCTGATTTCTCCCTCTCCCTCAATGAAGACCAACTCCAGATCAAAGACTGGATTCACCAGTTCGCTGTTGACGTAATGCGCCCGAACGCGCACGAATGGGATGAGCGTGAAGAGTTCCCATGGCCAATCGTGCAAGAAGCCGCAAAGAACGGTTTGTACGGTCTCGACTTCCTTATGAGCGCAATGGCAGACCCCACTGCGCTCACCATGCCAGTTGCTATTGAAGAAATGTTCTGGGGCGATGCCGGCCTTGGTATGGCCATCATGGGTTCCAGTCTTGCAGCTGCAGGAATTTCTGGAAACGGAACACCTGAACAAATGATGGAATGGGTGCCACAGTGTTACGGCACGCCAGACGATGTCAAGCTTGGTGCATTCTGCGTGTCTGAGCCAGATGCCGGCTCTGACGTTTCTTCATTGCGCACACGCGCTATCTACGACGAAGCAACAGACGAATGGGTAATCAACGGAACAAAGGCATGGATCACTAACGGCGGAATTGCAAACATTCACGTTGTTGTTGCAGCAGTTGATCCTGAACTCAAAGGTCGCGGTCAGGCGTCATTCGTGATTCCACCAAACACCAAAGGCTTGTCCATGGGGCAGAAGTACAAGAAGCATGGCATCAAGGCCTCGCACACGGCAGAAGTTGTGCTTGAAGATGTCCGAGTTCCTGGTCGTTGCCTCCTGGGTGGTAAGGAAAAGCTTGATGCAAAAATCGCACGTGCTCGCGAAGGCGGCCATTCTTCCGGTGGACAGCCTGCAATGAAAACATTCGAAGCAACTCGTCCAGCAGTTGGTGCGCAAGCACTTGGTGTTGCACGCGCTGCATATGAATACGCTTTGGATTACGCAAAAGAGCGCGTTGCGTTCGGCAAACCAATCATCATGAACCAAGCCATTGCATTCAAACTTGCAAACATGGCTACTGAAATTGACGCATCACGCCTTCTTATTTGGCGTGCTTCATGGTTGTCAAAGAATGGCGGCTTCAAAAACGCTGAAGGTTCAATGAGCAAGTACAAGGCATCTGAAACTGCAGTGCGTGTTACTGAAGACGCCATTCAGATTCTCGGTGGCTACGGCTACACGCGTGAATACCCAGTCGAGCGCTGGCACCGTGACGCCAAGATTCACACCATCTTTGAGGGCACCTCAGAGATTCAGCAACTAGTGATTGCTCGTGCAATCTCCGGCCTGCGCATCGAATAATTCGAATTGCTCAACTGGCGTCATCTTGAGATGATGCATCAACACTGAGACGTCGAAGTGGGCCAGTGAAGCCCACCAGTAATGTGACGCCAATAAAGAGAACGCCGATTACAAAGAGCAATGGCGAAATCGATACTGATTGAACAATAAGGCCGAGGGCCAATGTGCCTGCAGGTGTTGCGAGGTACATCAGTGAGAACTGTGTTCCGAAAACTGGCCCATGTAAATGTTGCGGCATTCGTTGCTGAACGAGGTAGTTACTCATTGGGCTCACGGGGCCAAATGCAAGTCCAAGTGCTAGCCCGAGACCAATAAAGATGATGGCATTCGGCAAGAACGCCATGGCGCAAACAACAGCACCAATAAGTGTCATTGAGATGATCACCATGTTGCCAGGGGAGAAGATTTTGACTGCGCGATGAAACTGAAGTGCTCCAATCACGACTCCCACTGACATCGCCGATAAGACGAACCCGAAAGTTTGTGGTTCATTGAGATCTCGGAAGTAACGCGACAAGACAATTGATTCAACAGGCATATAAATAGCAGTGAGCAATGTGTATAGACCGACAAGTGACATCAATGGCTTGTCACGCCACAAGGCATTCATACCAATCCGAGTTTCCTTAACGACATTGCCAAACGAGAAGCTCTCATCTGACTTCGGGTAGGTCGTGACTACGGGGATAAAGAAGGCCAAGCAAGAGGCAAGTATGAAGACAATTGCAATCAAGTAAAAGGTTGTGTTGATGCCTACGATGCTGATTGCTAGCGCTGCACCGGTTGGTCCAAGAACTGTTCCGATAGTGGCAGCAGCTTCGTAGGTGCCATTGAACTTGATTAATGAAAGGCCATCTCGCTCCGCTACTGCCTGTATTAATGACTTGCGAGCAGTAGCTCCCGCAGGGTCGAATATTGCCCCCACAATGGCGATGATAAGTAGTGATCCGAGGTTCAGCCCGAACAGTGATCCAACGATCGGGAACAGCACAACTGAGCCAGCTGAGATGATGTCAGCCCAGATAGAAACTGGGCGTGCTCCAAGAATTGCTATCAGCCCACCAATAAGCGGTGCTGAAAAGATGACTGAGAATCCACTGATTCCAAGAACTACTCCAGCATTTGCAGATGACCCTGTTATCTCAAGAACAAGCCACGGAATTGCAATGTGAACAGCAGAGTTCCCAGCTGATGCAAACAATGCGGCTAGCGCCAAAAGGTGACTGTGTCGAATCCGCATTCATTCAAGAGTATGCGAACTCTTGAATCAGAACGTGACCGACATCAGGTCGCGGCCGACCAAGCAAAGACCTGTGTAGCCGCCTGTCTTAATGTCGTCTGAAAATGCTTGTTCTTCGGCTTCATTATTTGGTGGTGGCCCAAGGTGGGTGAGCATCAGGGTTTGTACCTGCGCGCGTTGCGCCAAACCACCCAATAAAATTGAGTCGGAGTGATAATCAAGAATTGAATTGATGCGCGGAAAGTGCTCCATGAAGGGTTCCAGCGGGGCGCGGCGAAATGCTTCGTGCACAAGAACGTTTGCATTGCGACTGAAATCTTCTACTTCTTGGCACACGCGGGTGTCGCCAGAGATAACTACAAAACCGTCAGGCGTTGTGACTCTGTATGCAACCGCGTCTGGCACTGGTTCATGGTGCACTGCAACTGATTCCACAACAACTGCGCGATCATCAGACGCCCAGATTTCTGCGATTGTGAATGAGGCGGGAAACTCACGAGCATCAAGAACAACTTCGCGTGAGCCTGTGTGTTCACGACGGATGTGAGTGTCTTCTTCGTATGGTTCAAGCATTCGTTTCACGAAACGTGCAGCACCGCCAGATGGTGCGAAAATTGGCAGTGGGGTAGCCACTTTGTCGAATTGAGTTTCAATCCACCGCGACAAAACAAGTTCAGCTAATCCGAAAACATGATCACTGTGAATGTGGGTTATGAACACCGCATCAAGATCAGCCAGTTTGAGGCCTGCTTCGATCAATCGGTTACACGTGGCGCGACCTGCATCGAACTGAACGACTACATCGTTGTGCTTTACGAACACGCCGGCTCCGGCGCGACCCGGTGCAATGTTCGGAATACCTGTGCCGGTGAGAGTAACTGTTGTTGTCATGAAGTGACTACCTTTGATTCCAGTTGTGTTGAGACGAGAGAGACAACATGACTGAACTGCTGAAGATCTTTGGCTGGTATCGCGTCGTACATTCGCGCACTTTGTTCGGCAATCTGCTCAATGATCTGGTCAGCAACAGCGGCGCCGCTCGTAGTAATTGAAACAAGTGAACTGCGACGATCTGAATTGTCGGCACTCCGGGTGATGTGACCAGATTGTTCGAGTTGCGTGAGTCGATGTGTGAGGCCTGAAGGTGACACCATTGCTACTTCAGCAATGTATGACGGAGTCAATGTGCTGGCTGGTCCGTGGCGGCGCAAGGTGGCCAATACGTCAAACTCACCAAGGGTGAGCCCGTGTGACTTCGTGATGATCTCAATCTTGGTCATCGCAGCTTCAGCCATGGCATGGAATCGCAACATGTAGCCCATTGGCTCAAAATCAAGGTCGGGCCTCTGTTCTTGCCAGGTCGTCACGGTCTCATCTACGTATTTGCCAATTTCCATGGTCCCATTATAGGCACATAGTTTGACATCGAATAGTTTGATGCCGTACTATTTTTCTATGGCACTAAACGGACTATTAGATATTCAACTTGCGGTCACAAATCCGCAGGAGCTCTTTGACTTCTGGTTGGAGCATGGAATGAGCGCAACATCAGATGGCGTGCTCGGCACTCCTGATCGTCCGGTGCAGATGCAAGTAGCGGAAGGCACACACCGCCACTTGTCTTCGATGCATCTCAGTTGTGACACGGAAGCTGATATCGCTGCGATCACAAAGCGGTTAGCCGAAGCCGGACTTGCTTCTACGGGTGACAGCACCACAGTGCGCTGCACTGACCCAATCTTTGGTCACTCAATTGTTATTGATGTTGGCTCGCCACATTCTTTGACACCAACTCAGACTCGCGCTTTCAACGGCCCCGGAGAACGCACACGTGTGAATACCCGCGCTGATGCGGTACTGCATACAGAAATGCCAGTTATTCGTCGTGTTGGTCACGTCGTTCTCGGAACGCCGTTTCTTGCTGAGGCAGTTGATTTCTATGCCAATGTTTTGGGCTATCGCATCTCCGACCAAATTATGAAGGGTTTTGCAACGTTCATGCGTGTTGAGTCTGACCATCACAACTTGATGATTCAGCCTGGTCCTACCTCATATCTCAATCACTACGCAGTAGAAGTAGACGACATTGATGCAGTGGGTCTTGCTGGTTCAAATGTGTTGAAGGACGAACGAGTCTCCAGCATCATTGGTGTTGGCCGACACAATCTCGGAGCCAATGTGTTCTGGTATTTGCGTGACCCATCAGCAAACATGTTTGAGTTCTTCTCTGACATGGACCAGATTGTTGATGAAGAATTGTGGGATCAAGTGCATCGTCGTCTCGACTGGGAAGGCGAAGACGGCCCGTCTGGCTTCTCAGTGTGGGGACCAACAGATCCACCTGAAGAATTCTTCAATCCGTCTGACCTTCCTGCTATTGCCGCTGCTCGTGAAGCAAGCGGATTGATGTAAACAATGGACCTTGGAATAAAAGGGAAATGGGCCATCCTTGCTGGCTCAAGTAGAGGACTCGGACGTGCATGTGCAGAAAGCATTGCGCGCGAAGGAGTCAACATTGTTATCAATGGTCGCCTGCAAGCAGACGTTGATGCAGCAGTAGGGGAACTGACATCGCGTTATGGCGTTATGGCAGTTGGAGTTGTGGGTGATTCTGCAACGTCAAGCGTGCAAGAGGAACTAATGGCCGCATGTCCGACGCCAGACATTCTTTTGCTCAACGGTCAAGGGCCGTCACCAAAGAACTTTCTGGATATTGAAATCGAAGATTGGAACAGCGCAGTTCTGCAGGCTCTCACTGGGCCATTAGGTCTTGTGCAGCGCGTTGTGCCTGGCATGAGAGAGCGCGGTTTTGGTCGCATCGTTGCCGTCAGTTCGGCAATGGTGAAATCGCCCAACTCATTCATGAGTTTGTCGCACGGAACACGACTTGGTCTTACAGGAGTCTTGAAGGGCTTGTCGAAAGACCTTGCGAAATTCAATATCACCGTTAACCAGTTGTTGCCGGAACGATTTGATACTGCGCGCCAGGAACAAATGGCTCACGTTGCAATGAAAATGCTTGGCATCACATACGAAGAAGCGCGAGCACAACAAATCGCATCAATCAAAGCGGGTCGACTTGGTCGTCCCGACGAGTTCGGAGATGCGTTCGCGTTTCTTTGTGCGGCACAAGCCGGATATATCAGTGGTCAAAACCTGCAACTTGATGGTGGCAGTTATGAAGGAGTTTTCTAATGACAATGACAAGTTCACGTACAAGTAGTCACGTAGCAAGACCAATTGAACAATTGGTCAGCCAAATTTCTGCATTGCATTCGCAATTCGATGCAACTGCAGCAGAGTCTGAAGAACTAGGCGATGCGCCGCAGGCTCTAGTTGATCTCATGCGTCAGATACGGGTACCAATGATTAAGGCACCTCTTGAAGCTGGCGGAGATCGGCTGTTGTTGGCTGATCAGTGTCGCTATTTCACAGCTTTGAGTTATTCAAACGCAACAGCTGCATGGACTGGTTTCAACCACGCAGGTGCCGCCGCCGCCGCTGGGTCACGCCTTAGTGATGAAGGGGTTGAATTGCTATTCGGTTCAGACCCATCGCCATTCCTTGCTGCGGTGGCAATGCCAACGGGAACATTTACTCGTGTTGACGGCGGCGTGTTGATGAACGGCACGTGGAACTATGCAAGTGGAGTTCGCCACGCCGACTGGGCCATGCTGACTGCAATAGAAGCATCAGAGACGCCGTCGGTCACTCTCGCGGTTATTCGCACAGCGGATGCCACAGTGCATGGTGACTGGAATGTCATGGCGCTGAAGGGAACTGGGAGCGTGTCAATCACGGCCAAAGATGTGTTTGTTCCCACAGCATTAACTGTTGACCCAATGGAACCACCAAAACGCGGAGGTGCCATCTACGGATTGAACTACCCAGTTTTTGTAGCCGGTGAGAACCTTGGTTTCACTTTTGGTGCATGCACACGATTCATTGATGAGCTTGTTGTCTACGCACGCGGTAAATCACGTGGGTTTGATGGCCGTCTCGCAGATCGCGGTGCGTTTCAATATGAACTCGGTCGCAGTTCACAACAACTTAAGGCCGCACAAGCCCACGCGCTTGCCACGCTGGCCGAAGTTGATGACTTAATGGAAAACGGTGGCGAATTCAGCGCACGACATGAAGCTGCTGTCACTGCCATGACCGCATATTGCACCGAGACTGCAGTATCTGCCATCTCGCGTCTCATGAGCTTTGCTGGTGCTGGTGCCTTGTTTAATACAAGCCCATTACAACGGTGCTTTAGAGATGCACAAGGTTCAGCACAGCACCTCGTGGCTTCGAATCAGTCACTTGATAAATATGGTGCCGTATTGCTCGCTGATTCATAGTCATGAAAATTGCAATTATCGGTGGAGGAATAGGCGGGCTAACCGCGGCTCTTGCACTGTCACAGAATGCACACGACATCACAGTCTTTGAACGTTCTGCGGGCATCAGAGAAATTGGGGCTGGAGTCCAGATCAGTCCTAATGCCGGAAGGCTCTTGCATTCACTTGGCTTAGGTGAGGCATATTCAGAAGTTTCGGTGAATCCACATCGAGTAGTACTCCGCCGCTGGGAAGATGACTCAATTATCCGAGCCACTGATCTTGATGAAAGCTTCTTGTCACAACATCAAGTACCACTCGCAAACGTTGCACGTAACGAGTTGGTAGAGATTTTGGGTAATGCAGTTGCTGCGCGTGCAAACGTGACTCTAAAGTTCTCGACTCATGTGGTCTCAGTGGAACCAGGCGATGCGTCGTCTGAAGTGATTTTTGCAGATGGTTCATCACAATCGTTTGACGTTGTGATTGGTGCAGACGGCATCCATTCTGTTGTTCGGCCATGCGTTGGTGGCATTGATAAGCCCCGTTTCAGCGGCTCAGCTGCGTATCGCGCATTAGTGCCGCGTAGTGCCGTGGAAGATCTGCCAATTGATGTAACAAACCGCATGGGGCCAGACCGCCATGTAGTTAGTTATTTCATTGGGCGCAATCGCAGCCATCTCAACCTTGTCTGCATCTCGCCGGAGGATTCCTGGGAAACCGAATCATGGACTGAACAAGGAACCATGGAAGATCTGCTTTCACGCTTTGAAGGGTGGTCTCCGGATTTTCTCTCGCTACTTGGTCGAGTTGAGGAACCTATTTTCCGGTGGGCGTTATACGACCGTGAACCTTTGGAACAGTGGGGAATAGGCACAACCACATTGTTGGGCGATGCATGCCACCCGATGCTTCCGTTTATGGCACAAGGTTCGTGCCAAGCAATAGAAGATGCCGTTGTTCTCGCACGCTGTTTGTCAGATGCAAACACCAGCGACGCAGCCAGTGCGCTTCGTAGATACGAAGATGTACGTCAGGGTCGCACGGCACAGGTGCAAACATCATCGTTGATGAATAGAGATCTCTTTCATTTGGTTGATGGCCAAGAGCAGCGTGACCGAGACATGATTCTCTCGATAAGCCCACCAGGAATGTCGATTCTTGACTGGGTCTATGAGTACGACGCGCTCACAGTCGCTGTCTAGCTAATTGGCCTCAGATGAGCGACTCGAATATAAAACAATAAATGAATCACGGGCTTGTTTGAGACGTTTTGTTACAGCAGCCTCAGAGATTTCTAAAATAGTTGCAGCCTCGAGAATTGAAAAGTCGTCCCATTCAATAAGTAGTAAGATCTCTCTGTCTTTCTTTCGCAACCTGCTCAAACAGTAATGGACAAGAATCGTCGTCTCTGAAGAATTATTCGAGGTAGAAGTCTCTACAAGTGCGGTATTTGTGCGGTTGAAGAGGTCCAGACGTGCGTTCCATCTCAGTGAATTAGCTATTGTCCGGCGACCTATTGCGTACAACCACATCATCTGGGCTTCATGATCATCTGGGATATCAGCCTTTCGGCGCCATGCTGTCAGAAAAATTTCGTCAACTATTTCAGAGGAGTCACCAAATACGCGTCGTGCTACGTACTTCTGCAATTTCGGCTTAGCACGTTGGTACACATCCTCGAAATCTTGTTCATTATTCATTACTAGGTGCATTAGGAATCTCTGCCCTAATTATAATTTCTTTTTCGGTTGATTCCACACCCCATTTGAAATTTACCATGGACATTATTCCGAACAAAATAGCGCCAAGATTCGCAAGGGGCTCGCCAGAAAAATATGAAGCGTTAAGGTTGAATAATGTCTGTGAAATTTCTAAAATTGCAGAATTGAAGGGCACGTGCACGCGAATTTCTGTATAGGTCTGACTAGATAACGATTCAGTGACTGTCGTGGCGTAAATTTCAATTGCTTTTTCAGGGCCAGGTATCCATTGATAAATAGATCCGACCATTCGAAGTACGTTGTGGAACATCCAGTATGCAACATTCCCGGGAACATCAATCATCGTGTGTTTTGAGACGTCCATATGAAGGACAGAAGGAACTTTATTAGTCATGAGAATGTCAAATGATGTTTTCGCCATTTGGACGCTGTAACTCAAATCGGACACTTTGCTCTGATCTGTTAGCAGTGTGAATGCATTCTCTTGACGATGCAACAACAATCCAGTCTGCGCAATCGCCGAAGAAATTCTAGTGAGCCCCAGATTCAATGTCTCATCTGTAATGTCTGGGTTGGTGAGAATTTGTGATTGTAAACTAGCAACTGCTAGTTGACCATTAATGGTGTGAGCTGATTGTGAGTACATATCTGAAAGGGATGGAAAGATAACTCCCCGTTTAGCAATTTGAAGAACTTCATTTAGTGGTGTTTGTGGCAGAGTTCTTTTCAGTAACTGAAATTCTTGAACTCTGTGTACTAGCAGGCCAAGAAGCATTGAGCATTCTTCTTCAATTGTTTGTATCGAGACCGGTGAACTCACGATTACTGCAAATGAACCCGACAATCGTCCTAGTTGATCAAAGAGGGGGTAGCCATAAAAAGTTTGATTTGTGAAAGCTTCAACATTTGGCAGTTTTTGAGAATAATTTTGATGTAAATTAACCCAACCAAAATTGGCCAGTGTCTCGACTACATCCGGTTTATTTTGAACAACTGGGAAAAACGGTCCGGTTGATGCGGATGTGAAAACATTTGAGTCGTTGCCCGCCTCATTGAACAATGAAATGGTAATAAAGGAAGAAGTAGACCCAGACATATCTGCGATACGTCGCAAAATGGATACACAGGCAAGGTTGGCGTTGCCGGAAGAAAGTAAATCATGGATTGCCTCGAAGTGGTGATCACGAAGATTACCAGCATTTATTTTGACTAATTCTAACTCGTTATTCACTTGGTATCTTTTTCTTTTATTTGAGAGAACACAGGATATTGCTTTGAAATTAAATCACCACTTTGAGACAATTTCTCATGGAGAGTCGCCCGTAAAATTACTCCATCTTTGTTATTGCTAATACTCCAACTTCCACCAAATTGATCGACAAATATTTCGATAAGGGAAAACCCAAGCGACTTCTTCCAACTATCTGTCAGTTTATCCCCATCATCCTGGACTGAAATATCAATAGAATTCTCTTCAGCAGAAACCAACACGAAAATTTTCTGCGTACTCGGTTTCTTGAGAGCGTTAGAAATTCCTTCTTCAACGATTCTGTAGATGGCAACTCTTAGTTCAGTTCGAAGTACGACAAATGTAGATTTAATGAAAGTTTGCAAATGAAGATTGTCAGAAAGCTGTAATTCAGCTTGTCCGTAGCAAAGATCAGACAATGCGAGTTCGAGGGAAATGTCGAGCTGCTGGGGGTGTAATCGGTGTGCCATTGCACGGACAGTTTCATCATTTAACTTTGTAACTTCAGAAGCCAAATCGATGTCACCGTGATCTCTCAGAATTCGAGCAAGATTCATTAATTGTCTCTGTACGTCTCCATGGAGCCAAATACTTATTTCTCTGCGAGTCTTTGTGTCTAATTCTCGAATAACTTTTAGAGATTGTAAATATTTGAGGTTAAGTTGTGCACTACCGTTGATTTCCGACTTGAGTTGTAAAACGAGAGTTCGACACAATAAATATCCGACTACAGCAACAGTTGAGCTGAGCAACAAAGTTTCTAGAGTGTGGTATTTCTCCCCAAGAGCCTGGAAATGAGATGAAACTACGATCAAAGATATCGAGCAAACAATATAAAAAGAAATAGTCCAGAAACGTCTGTCTTTGATGTTCATAAAAGTAACGCCTTATTTGCATGATGGAGAATGTCTGAACTAGTTAGGTCAGCGGACTTAACTAAGTAGGCCCAACCATCTTTGTGTCGACCTTGAAGCATGCTCAACAAACTCGGAGAGTGCATTGATGTGACAATCAACGTTCCAAATTGCAACCCGAGGTCACGGAGGGCAAGTGCCACTTGGAAGCCGGTCAGTGGCACTTGTGTTGTTGCCGGTTTATTCGAAGCAAAGACATCCAAGACTATGAGGTCTGGCGACCTATCTTGCATCTTGGTTACGTCTGGGACTACTGATTCTGAATCGATGAAGCGCGAAGTAAAATTCGCAAAAAACGACTCTAGGGAATCAAAGGTGTCTACCACTTCCCAAGAATCGTCATTTTCCAGAACGAGTCGCATGACCTCAACAAAGTCCGAGTCGTCATCGACAATGACGACAGATTTTCTACCCGCTCTCACCTGAATATTATATCCGATTATCCTGTGAGGGCTACCTTTTCCAACGTGAGCTGAATTTCTCATCAGTCATGCGGTAATATCAGGTTTCATTGATGCTTTGCTAGCACATCTTATTCAAATAGGCGAAAAAATGAGTGCACAACAAGATATTAATTGGTTTGAGAAACTTCCTTTTCCAGTCGCTGTAGTGCGACTCCTCGACCAAGTAATCGTGGAATGCAACCCCAGTGCCTTAGAACTGTTCGGACGTGCCTCTTCCGATATTGGAACCGTCACATTATGGGATGTTGTGGCCCACATTGACTGGAATGAAATTAGTGTTCCAGGGAATGGCACTTCGATAATCGCCACCCGAGGTGACTCATCTGTGGGTCTGATGACATTTCGCCGGCCTGACGAAACAAAATTTATGGCTTGGGTGTATGCGGTTGGGATTACAGACGAGGACGGCATTGTGCGGCATCGAGCATCAGTTATTCTCAGTGAAATTGTTAATCTGTCCTACGAATCCTTAGGTGAGCAAATAACTAAGTTGATAAATCGTAATATTTTTGCTGATGCTGTAGTCAATTCAGCGCACGAAATTAACAATTCTTTGATGTCACTGCAAGCCAACTTCGAAAAATTAGCCCTGCCGGAAACGGATAGAGAGGTAATCAATCGAGCGTTCTCTCGACTGAAGGACACTGGAGATTTTCTGTCCAAATTAGGAGATAAGTCACGTATTGAGCCGAGCCCCACAGTGGAACAACCTGAACCGCAATCTGATGAACAAGAGTCGAAGCTAAAAATATTAATTGTTGAGAATGAACCAGACTTGTTAAATATTTTGACAAGCTTCCTCGAAACTGCAGGATTTGTTGTTACCACGGGGTCTAATCTCATGGAGGGGCAAGAGCGTTGCGAGTCCAAGCAATTTGATTTTGCGCTTCTTGATATCGAGTTGGGTGACGGTGTCGGAACAACGCTTGCTGATAGTTTGCGCATCGACTCTCCAGCGACCAAGGTGATTTTAATGACCGGCTTCTCTCGGCATGCTCAAAAATATGAGAACCGTCCTGATATGGAATTTCTGCGGAAACCCTTTTCAGTCTTTCAGTTGCTCGAATTAATCCAAAGTAGAGTTAACTAGGTCTTAGTGAATAGGGAATCTCCAAAAATTGTCCTCTTAGAAGATGAAGATCTTTTGCGTAGTTTGCTTGGCGAATGGCTCAACAATCAGGACAAACTTTCAGTAGTGGGAAACTATGAATGTGTCGCTGATTTTCGTCGCGGACTCATCTCTGAGGGAATTACCGCCGATGTACTGATAGTAGATTTACTTCTCCCGGATGGAGATGGGCTAACGGCGGCATTAGAAGTGATTAGTCATGTCGGACATCACATTCCCGTTGTTGTGATTTCTGGAAAACCGACAGCAGGTTTATTTGATCGACTGTCACAGAGTCTCAATGGTGGATGGGCATTTCTTATGAAGGATTCAAATGGACTCTCATCACTGAGTCGCGCCATTGATGCCGTACAGGACGGTCTAGTGATGGTAGATCCTCACTTGAAATCTCTTTTTTCTCTTGGTGGGCGAAATGCTGCCCTCACACCTCAAGAGTCACAGATTATGGAACTTGTTTCTGAGGGTATGTCGAATTCAACTGTTGCGGCAAAGGTTTTTGTGTCAGAAAAGACAGTTGAGCGAGTGCTCAGTAATTTGTATATTAAGTACGGACTAGCCCGTTCATCGAAAAATGAGAATCCACGAGTTCGCGCAACGTTGATCTATCGAGGATTAGTCGAGTAGCTCGTTTCACGGCATTGCAAATGACAGCGTCTTCACTTGCTGACTACGCCGTGTACTCGGTGCAATGAAGTCAAGACCACCAGAATTTCCGCCGCGCCAATTCAGAACAACGAGACCGTTCGTATCTATTGCCCTGTAACGCCAGGTATTAGTTCGTAAGTTGACGTCTACAAATTGAATTGTGTTCGGAATATTGCTGTCATACACACTGATCTGCGCCTGAAATCCCGACCGTTTGACCGAGATTGGCAAGACTGCATGACCTTTTCCTTGGTAGTACAAACCAAGTGTTCCGCCACTCCTGTTTCTAATTCGCTCAGAAATGGTTTTGACGATTCGTGTGGGGGTCATTTTTCTGCTGGTCTGGGCCGCCCGTGCGGCATCCGGCGTAATCTGAGTAGCCCACCAATAGCCAATCTCACTTGAAGCTTGGTCTGCTGACAAGCTTGCAATATTGGATGTCTCGGTAGAGACAGAAGAAATCGAAGTCGGATGACGAAACAATTCGTCGGCGAGCGCCACCATTCCCTCGCACCGTCCTTCGGCCAGAATTTCATTCAAGCGAGTGATGAGAAGTGTTGTTTTTTCCGCCGGATTACAAATCCCTTCAACAACTGACGCACACGTTGGTGTGGTGCCGAACAGGCGAACAAGAGTGTCAACGGTGATAATCGATTGAGTAGTTTCCGACGCCCAGTTAGAGAATGAAAATCCATTGACCGCAGGTGTAAAGCCACTAGAGACCTCGTGCGGAATTGACTCGATCAGTTTCAGATCAATGCGGTTCGGCGCACGAGCAACAGAAATTCGGGAGCTCTTCGGTTTGCTTGTTGCAGTCTTGGCTGACTGTGCAGCCGATTTTGGATGTGCAGCGGGTATCACTGGCCACGTTGACCGAAAATCCGCGGGTTCAGCAGACACGAAAGAGGGAAGAGCAAACGTCAGGCATACAGACGCGCACAACCCAAGAGCAACGGCTATGCGTGCTCTATAGGTTTTTGGGCGACGAAATGTAAGCAAGGGAAAACTCCTGTGGGTTGTCTAATTTAGGCGGTGATATCCCTCAGTAACCATAGACCAAGACGTCTGGGTTGTACACCAAAGATCTGGCCCCGGGTTTTTGGGGGCACATAGGTATCGGCAGCTATTCCAGATACTTAAGACAGTTGAGGGATAACCCTCACGACGGAGGGATTAAGAGAGACAACACGCGGGCTGACATTCGTACGGAGAGGGAAGACAGCAGGCTCCAGACGACATATGTATTTGTATGGAAACTAATAATCCGTCCGAAATTATTCGCAGTGCTCAAATCGAAGTGAATCCAACGTCGATCGAGGATGCACATATCCCAGATTTTTCAGCAATGTCTCGGCGTCGCAATAAGCGACGTTTGTTGGTTGGTGCTGCGCTAGCTCTCGGATTGATGATTCCTACCGCCGCATCGTTTCTCAACGCACGTGATTCCGCACCACAAATTGCAATTGCTGAAAAAGGAAAAGCTAAGAAAAAGGTGACGAAGAAAAAGGTGACGAAGAAAAAAACTGTTGCACCTGCGTCGCAAGTTGTTCCTGTTTCCTCTAACTCCGCCGCTGCACAAGAACTTGGTTTGTCAGCCACCGAAGTCATCAGCGCAGACCAAGGTTTCCGTCCATCACGAGATGGTTTTAAGTTCCCCAACTACGGCGGCGCGCCAACTGATGATGCAATCGATGCAACTGTCATGGTTGCTCTCTTTGGTCGTTCAAATGTTTGTGCGAATGCAACAGGATCAGACTGTGTTGAATTGCCAGGTGCAATCGACGTGAAAAATCAGTTGAACGACGCACTGGCCGCTGGTCGTTGCGAAGGTTTCGCTACGTTGTCACAGCGTTTCTTCGATGGCATTGATCAACGACCAAATGGTGCGACGGAAACCATCGCTCTTGCCCGTCTCGACGTTGCAAAGCAGATCAGTTACTGGTGGGCGACGCAAGTAGCTCCAACCGTTGCATCAAGTGCAAAGCAGTACCGAGCAATGGCGCCGTCGGGCATTGTTGCAGCTCTCATCAAGGGCATGGCTGAGAAGTCAGGTTTGTCACTTGGTCTCTACTCGCCAACTGGTGGACACTCAATTTTGCCTTTCGCTGTCACAAAAGATGGATCCAACTGGAACATTTATGTGTACGACAATAACTATCCGAAGGAAATTCGTAAGGTCGTTGTCAACGGCAGCAATGAAACCTGGACATACGGTGGCGCTTCACTGAATTCGTCGTCTGCTGGCGACACATGGACCGGAACCGGTGCAGGAACAATGGACCTCACACCAATGTCTGCCCGCAAGGGCCCATTCAACGTGTCTTTTGGTTCCACCAAGGGTGCAACAAAGGGAAGCGTCTATCGCGTTGTTGTTACTCAGAAGCCAAAGAAGAAGGGTGCAGTTGCAGCAACTCCGCTCGGAGCAGTTCTGCAAGTGGGCGAGAAGTCCGTCAACTCATCTAATTTCGTTGCGGCGGGTAAAGAGCCATTCAACGCACGTACTTTCATGGCCGGCTTAAGAGGAGTCGGCGTTGCTGCATATATTCCAGTCACTCCTGGACCATCAGGTGATGTTCTCGTCCGCCCCACCGGTGACCCAACGTCGGGTGTTTTCGCTGTTTCCATGGATCGTCGGGGCCTTCCATCTCTCTATGCCGCATCGTCTGAGCCATTCAACATGGTTGGCCGAGATGGTTCAAAGAGCGACACACTCACCATCGAAGGCGTAACAGCCCCCGTCTACATCAAGGCTTCTGCCAATGGCGTTTCCCACACATTCAATCTTGACAGTCGCTACAAATTCGTCGCTGAAGTCACTGCAACCTCAATGACATTTACGGTGTTCGACATGTCTGGCAAATCTGTCTATACGGGCGTCATTCCAGTCAAGATACCTGAGGGCACAGCGCTCAACATTGACCACGTGTTGAACCCAAGTACTAATCAGTGGACAACCACCACTACAAAGGGCGTCGCTGCCAAAATCGACAACTACTTCGTTGAGAACCTCGCAGTTAAGGCTCCAAAGTCAAACGTTTTAACTCCTGCAGTCACCACCACAACTTCAACCACCGTTCCTGCACTTGAAGGCATCCAGCTTCCGCTTCGTGCAATTGCTAACACCACCACAACTTTGCCTCCACTTCTCGCTGCACCTGCACCTGGACCTGCACCTGCACCAACAACCACTTCCACTGTTCCAGTTTCGCCATCTCCAACGGTTCCTTCGACAACAACAACCACGGTTGCGCCAACCACCACTACCACGCTCGCTCCAGAAGCTGTCTCCTTCAGCGTCTCTGGAACACGCTCATATGGATCTGACGATTCAAGCATTATCTGGAAGTGGTCCTGCGACGGCTCTGTCGACAAATGCAATTGGGCAAAAGCTCAGTGGGACGACAACAAGATGGAAGTCAAGGTTTCTGCAACCAAGTCCAGTGCCGCCAGCGGTACCAAATACTCCGGCACCATGTCCCTTGTCGACGGTGTGACCGCTCCTTCAACAATCAAACTGTCTACTTCAGTGGCCCTCACAATCGAACCACGCGCCTTGACCGTTGTTGCCGATGCAAAGTCGAAGACTTACGGCGAAAAGGATCCCGCTTTGACAGCAGTCACGGTTGGCCTTG
>JBBANI010000002.1:32397-115245 GCA_040402015.1 Ilumatobacteraceae bacterium | reverse complement strand
ATGTTGAAATTGCCTGAAGATGTCAAACACAAATATGACTTGTCGTCTTTGAAGGTTGCAGTTCATGCAGCCGCTCCGTGCCCCGTGCCCGTGAAAGAAAAAATGATCGAGTGGTGGGGTCCAATAATCGAGGAGTATTACGGAGCTACCGAGGGTCTGGGTTTTGCAGCATGTGATAGCGCGCAGTGGCTTGCACACGTGGGAACAGTTGGAAAAGTTCTGATAGGTGAGTTACATATTCTGGACGATGATATGAATCCATTGCCTCAAGGAGAACCTGGCACTTTGTGGTTTAAGGCAGCCACAGCTTTTTCCTATTTCAATGACACTGAGAAGACGAAAGAATCAACATCTGCAGATGGAGTTCTCACAACAGTGGGTGACGTGGGGTATCTCGACGCAGACGGATATTTATTTCTTACAGATCGTGCAACATTCATGATCATTTCTGGTGGCGTCAATATCTACCCCCAAGAAAGTGAGAACTTGCTGATTACTCACCCGAAAGTTGCCGATGCTGCAGTATTTGGTGTGCCGAATGTTGATTTGGGCGAAGAGGTAAAGGGCGTCGTGCAACTCATGCCTGGAATTGAGGCAAGTGGTTCGATTGAACGCGAGTTAATTGATTTTTGTAATGAGCATTTGGCCAGACAGAAGTGTCCTCGCTCGATTGATTTTGTTACAGAGTTTCCCCGCCTACCGACAGGAAAGTTGTACAAGAAACCTCTCCGCGATAAATACTGGGGTGACAAGAAAAGCCGGATTGTGTAATCCTCGCGCCACCTGTGGATTCCAGTTACGCTCGCTCAATGAAAAGATTTCAAGGAGTGTGGGCGCTTCTTCCTCTCGCGGTGGTGAGCGTGAACGTGTGGAGTGCGCCGGTTGATGCTGCAATGCGAGCTACCCCAGAAGGGGTGAATGGAATTTTGCGCAAACTTGCGTCGAACGATGGCCGTTTCGAAGCAGCAGGGAATTCGGTCTGGGCAATTAACACTGGTTCTAGTCTCACGCCGGTTGATGCATCTGTAGTTGTCGACAAGATCAGCGGATCAGTTCTTGAATTTCCTACTGCGCTAGGGGAGGAAGTCTCGGCTCGCTCGATGTCATCCGCAGTTGAAGTGAGACAGCCCGTAAAAGCATCCGGAGTATTGGCCTCCCGAAGCGTGACAGTGATTCCCTTGCAGTGGGCTGGTGCAACGTGGAAATCTTCTGATCGCACAACAGCAAATACAATTGTGGGCAAATTGACGCCGTGGTGGCGTGCTATGTCAGCTAATCAAGAAGCACTAACGGTTCGATTTACTTCCACACTCGATGTGTCATCGGTCAATGGACCTGGACAGTGTGATTTCTATGCGATGTCTGATTTGGCAGTGGCATATGCAAAGTCCAAGGGAGTGTACGACACCTCGAATCATCTGATGATGACGTTTACGGGAGACAACGAGGACTGTGGTTTCGGTGGGCTCGGTGAAGTTGGTGGAAAATTAACATGGACATACACAGCTGCTGGTTATGAAGGAATCTGGGCTCACGAACTAGGGCACAACATGGGTTTTCCTCATGCGAATGCTTGTAACGCCGGAGTAGCACTGACATATCTGAAGTCTTGTGAAGAAGTGGAGTATGGAGACGTCACAGGCACCATGGGAATGGGTGGGCCGTCTGGTTATTACGCACCAACATTTCTTGCCAGTAATGGTTGGTTGCCGAGTGTCAATCGTGCAGTCTGGGCGGGAACGTCTGCAACATACACATTGAATCGACCTGACCGTTCTGATCTCGGTGTGACAGCGATCAATATTCCTGCAACAGATGGAACTGTGGGGGACAACTCATACTGGGTGCAATACAACCCGAATGCCTTGACATATGTAACTGACCCTGATCATCCTGTGCAGGGTGGATTAGTGATCACGTTTGAACCGTCAAAAGAATTTGCAGAAAATCGGATCAGTCTTGGAGGAATTCTTGGTTCACCAACGAGCACTAGTTATCTCTGTGATCTGACGCCACCAACAGCAGCGTTGGACGGAATCGATTATGCCACTGATCCTCGCCTGTTGCCGCTTCGTTCGTGGACTGATCCTCGTAATCGATTCAAAATCACATTGGCATCGGTTGATGGAACAGTAGCGTCGGTCCAAATAGAGCCAATTTCAAATCCTGCTGTGACCGCACCGTCTACTGTTGCAGCCACGCCTGACCCTTCCGGAGCAACGAACCTCATGATCTCATGGGGTATTGCGGCAGATGCCTTTGGCCTGAATGAACCGTCAACATGGAATGTTGACTTTGGCGAAGACGCCACGAAGAGTTGTAGTGCATTGGTATGGGACTTGTCGTGCACGGTTTCAGACATCAGCAGAACTGTCACGTATACCCCCAGAGTGTCTGGCACTAATGGCGTTTCGCGTTCCGCGCGTATCGCTTCTTCTGCAGGATTACTTGGAAATTCACCACCGGTATTTACTGCATCATTTGTGAGCACAGCCGATGAAATTGTGGCGAAGATTCACGTTGACAGTGGCGGTTCGCCCGTGATTGGTGCCCCAACTGTAGAAATTGAAGGCAGTCAATCATGCACTATTGCGCCTGAAGGTGATTCAACCTGCACATTCTTTGGGTTACAGCGAAAGACAGCGCATACATTGATCGCAAAAGGAACAAATGCAATCGGCTCCCGTGAAACTAAATTTACGGCACGAACACTCGCTGGCACGCCTGAGAACCCGACGATTACCGGAAAATTTGTTGGCTCTGAATTGGTCGCCACTGTTATTGCTGATGCCGCGGATCAGAACAATGTTGATGTATTCGAAATGTATTGCATCGCTCAGAAGGGTTCAAAGAGTGTCTACGGATTCGGCGAAGGGACATCGCCGAACTCAAAAACCTTCCGTTTGCCAAAGATGAAGGGCAAAGCCAATTACTGCTACGGCCGTGTGATGTCGACTGGTACCGTAAAGATTTATTCGAGCGGGTATGGACTCTTGCGAATAGGAGCAAATGGCAAAATCACATCGGGCAAACTCGTTATCACGCCGACTATTTCGTCCAATATTTCAGGAGTAGTCATCGTGAAATGGAAGGCCACAGATTCGCTTGGAAAAGTTCAATCTGTCACAGTGAAGTCCTCTATTGGGTCTTGTAAAAAAACATCAGAAACAAGTTGTGTAATTAAGAGTCTAGATAGTGGATCGATTGTGACAGTTGTTCTGTCAGGTCGAGGCACATCAGGTTCTGAAATTGTTCGTTCGAACATCGTAGTGAAATGAGAAATATGCCAAAAAAAATACTTGCGATCGTCGGGATATGTATTTTCTTAGCAGCCTGTTCGGGCAAGAGCAATACGCCGACAACAACTACGTCGACCAGTACAACAACCACGTCGACGACGTCAACCACGACGACGACCACAACGACGACCACGATTCCTGTGGCTCCGGTAATTTCATCACCCGCTGAGACTGTTCCAGTGATCAAGACAGAAGGACATAAAACGGCTGGACCATGTGTGGACGTTGGTGAAGTCGATTATTGCGTCTGGGGCACACGTCCGGTTGACAAAACAATCACAAATAGTCGAAGTGTCGAAATTGTTTCGGGACTCGAGCAGGGATTTACTTCAATGTCGGATTCGATGACAACAGTGCAGACTGAGTTTGAGAGTCGGACTATCGGCACCTTGGTAGAAGCGACTGAAGCCACGGACCCGAATGCGGTGTGTGTGCAAGTTTCGATTGCATCGAACCAAGGTTTACCGTTATCTACTTTCGCGTACACTGCGAAAAATACCACAGGGGTTCGGCAACGGGTCACTATGCCGGTTATCAATGCTCTTATTCCTGGGACCAAGCATTCATTGAAGATTCAGAAGGGGCCAGCGTGCGTTAATCGTGATCTCTCTGTCATGGTCGCAATGTCCTCGCAATACAAGTACCCCGCCAAATATGGCACTCTCATTATCAATGGCAATAAATCAACTGGGTCACTCTGGGCGCTCATTGACTGATCTGTAGTCCTACTGGGTGTCAGACTGGGCTCTATGTTCTCTGGCCTTCTTTCAATTCCTCACGCCATTTTGTTGGGGATTGTCGAAGGAATTACAGAGTTCCTGCCCGTGTCGTCTACTGGGCATCTACTTGTCGTTGGTGAACTCATTGGGTTCGGAACTGGGTCTGCGAGTGCAGCAGCGGACACATATTCAATAGCAATCCAATTCGGCGCAATTCTTGCGGTTTTGGTTTTGTATCGCATGCGGGTGTGGTCGTTGGTACGCGGTCTCTTCGGTGCTGATGCAGATGGACGAGCAATTCTGATTCGACTAGTAGTTGCCTTTCTGCCTGCAGCATTAATTGGGGTGCTTGCCGGCGATGCAATGAAGAGCGCGTTGTTCGGCCCCATTCCGGTGACTATCGCCTGGCTAATAGGAGGAATTGTTCTTCTCAGATGGAAGCCGACTGTCAAGTCTGTGGCTCTTCATGAAATGCCTATTCGGGCAGCGTTCATCATCGGGTGTGCGCAGAGCATTGCGTTGTGGCCAGGGGTGAGCCGAAGTCTGGTCACACTTATTGCGGCACTTGCAGTGGGCTTGTCGATGTCGGCGGCAATCGAGTTCAGCTTTTTACTAGGGCTCATCACGTTGTCATCTGCGACCGCGCTTGACCTAACGAAACATGGAAATGAATTAGTAGATCAGTTCGGGGTTCTTGCCCCTTCTATTGGTCTCGTGTGCGCTTTCATTACCGCAGTGATTGCGGTGAAGTGGATGGTTGGGTACTTGGAATCTCATTCGTTGCGGATTTTTGGTTGGTATCGCTTGGCAATTGGGGCCACATCAGTACTTCTTCTTGCCACAAATGTCTTGTAGATAATGGCGCGGCGCCTACCATGGGGAAATGGCACGCATCGTATTCATAGGCGCTGGAAGCACAGTATTTGCGCGTAATCTCATGGGGGACATTCTTAGTTTCCCAGAACTGTCATCAAGCACCATCGTGTTGCATGACATTAATGAAGAACGACTTCGTACTTCTGAGATTGTTGGGCACAAGATTATTGAAACCCTTGGTGTGTCAGCGACGATCGAAGCAACTACTGATCGACGGGCTGCTCTGGCTGGTGCAAACTATGTCATCACTATGTTTCAAGTTGGTGGGTACAAGCCATCAACTGTGATTGATTTTGAGATTCCTAAGAAATACGGGCTCGAGCAAACGATCGCTGACACATTAGGGGTGGGCGGAATTATGCGAGGCCTTCGCACTATTCCCGTAATCCTTGACATTTGTCGCGACATGGAAGAGTTGTGTCCAGATGCATTGTTATTAAATTACGTGAATCCGATGAGCATGTTGTGTTGGGCAATTTCTCGTTCTTCCAGCATTAAGACAATTGGTTTGTGCCACAGTGTGCAACACACAGTGCATCAGTTGGCTGAAGATTTAGGCATTGACGCAAACACGGTTGAGTTCAGATGTGCCGGCATTAATCACATGGCCTTCTATTTGGATTTTCAGCAGCGCCTAGGAAATGAATTAGTTGATCTGTATCCGCGTATTGCTGAGCGGGCAGAAATCTTTCCGATGCCTACTCGCGGTGATGTTGAGCGCAGCGATGGTGGTTTTGACGGTTTATCAGATGCGGTGCGGTACGAAATGTTTAAGCGGCTTGGGTATTTCGTGACTGAATCGAGTGAACACTTCAGTGAGTACGTGCCATGGTTTATTAAGAGTGGTCGTTCTGACTTGTTAGACAAGTTCGGAATTCCTCTTGATGAATACCCACGCCGATGTGAGCGCCAAATTGAAGGGTGGGAGACATTGCGTACTCGATTAGAGAATCCGGACGCACGCGTGCGTGTTGTGCAAAGTATGGAATACGGCAGCGGCATTATTCACAGTATGGAAACTGGTCAATCTCGAGTCGTGTATGGCAATGTGCCAAACAGGGGCATTATTAGCAATCTTCCCGATGATTGTTGTGTGGAAGTGCCGTGTGTCGTTGATGCATCAGGAATTACACCTACACATATTGGGGCATTGCCTCCACATCTTGCGGCACTGATGCAAACAAATATTAATGTTCAGTCTCTTACGGTGGAAGCAGCATTAACTGGGAAGCGCGAGCATGTGTACCACGCTGCAATGTTTGATCCGCACACGGCTGCAGAGCTTGACTTGGACCAAATATGGGCACTGGTTGATGAATTACTTGCTGCACATCGCGGAATGATTCCCGAAGCATTGTTTTCGTAATTGTTCAGACGAAGGGCATTACCTGTTCAGCGACAAGGTCTAAGTGCTCAAGATCACTGAGGTCAAGAAACTGCACATACATACGTTGTGCACCAGCAGTATTCCATTGTTGTAGTCGTTCTATGGCTTCAGCGGGTGTACCGCATAAGCCATTGCGACGGAGTTCTTCTACCTCGCGTCCAATAGCTGCTGCCCGACGAGCAATGTCTGCGTCATTCTTTCCGACGCAGACAACCAATGCAGACGAATACGCCAAGCTTTGTGGGTCGCGACCAATAGAAGTACATGCAGCGCGTACTCGTTCGCACTGTTCTGTGAATCGGTTGATACCAGAAAATGGAATGTTGAACTCTGCTGCATAACGTGCTGCCAACATGGGTGTGCGCTTTGGTCCACCACCGCCAACAATGATGGGCGGGGGAGACTGCACTGGCTTTGGCAGAGCTGGTGAATTTGTGATTGTGTAGTGCTTGCCCGAGTAATTGAATTGCCCACCATGGGGCGTATTCCATAATCCGGTTATTACAGCAAGTTGCTCAGACAAGATGTCGAAGCGCTCGCCAAGTGGTGCAAAGGGAATGCCGTATGACGAATGCTCAATGCCATACCAGCCCGCGCCAAGACCAAGTTCGACTCGGCCGTTCGACATGTCGTCCACGTTGGCAACACTGATAGCTAGTACTCCTGGATTGCGAAATGTAGCGGAGTTCACCAAAGTGCCGAGACGAATAGTGGACGTCTCACGAGCGATGCCAGCAAGAGTGATCCATGCATCAGATGGGCCGGGCAGGCCCGAAAAATGATCACCCATCACCTGGTAGTGATCGCTGCGAAAGAATGCATCAAAGTCGAGGCGTTCAGCACGTTGTGCGACTGCGAGAAGTTGGGCGTAGCTAGCGCCTTGTTGTGGTTCGGTAAAGATGCGTAGTTTCACGCACTTAATCTATTACCCAGCAACTGTGGTGGTTGTAGTTGGGTCTGTAGTTGTCGAGGTTGTCGGGACGGTTGTGGTCGTTGTCGTGGAAGTTGTGCTGGAAGCGCCCCGACCGTAATGGGCGTCGAGCGCTTTCTTTATGTGCCGTGCCAACTGCAATCCACCAAACTGGTTCATATGCACTGAATCGCCAGAGAACCAGTTTTTATTCTTGCGAGAAATTTTGTCCCAATCGAGAATTTCCATTTTGTTTTTGCTTTGTTTGGTGCGAAGGATGGCATTGAAGGAACGACTTTTTATTTTCACGTTTGCATTTTCTTGGTAGGTGAGCCAGATAAGCGAAGCATCCTGTTTTTTTACTTCTTTATTGATTGCATCAATGGCTTTCGCCAAGTAGGCAGGGCCCGTATCGTTGTAGCCCGTTGCGACGATGTACACCTCAATATTGTCACGGCGGTGATTAATAATTCTTTGTAATGAACTGAGGTCTGACGATTGACTACACCCCTTATCAATGAGTTGTTGACATCCCCACGTTTCGAGCAGGGCGTTGTATTGACTACTCCATAGCGGCTTCATTGATCCTGGTGCCCACCGAAGGACATTGGCTACAGAATCGCCGACGATTACAACATTGCTTGTTTTGCGGGTTGCATGCGCCGTTGTCGGTGAAGATAACGCGGCGACAAGTGAGAGAACTATCGCACCAATTCGTAGTCGCACGACAGTTGACATGTTCGCCACTCTATGCGGTGATAGCAGACCAGTTGTGATGAAGGTTTTGAAGTTGTTCCGGTAGTCGAATGAGATGGCGCTGTGAAATTGGGGGCAAGACAATGCGCACAGCAATTGCATTATTCAGTGCAGAAGGAACTTGGTGGCTAACCCCGAACATGATGCACCGTTGCATGGCCCGAGTAAATGGGTTGTGGCGACCTTCCGTGCAAGCAACCCCGATGCACCGTGCTAACTCGTTCATATCAGTGGAGTAGCCCTGGGGTTCATGCTCAAGACCCGTCGCGAGACGACGTAATAGCCAAGTCGCTGTTGGTCCAAGGACGGGGAGCCAGAACATCTCAATGTACGGATCGCCAATTGCAAAGCCGTTCGCCTCGATGATGGGGTCATGCCACGGGCGAATCTCGAGTTGACCGTTTGTGTTCAGTGTTGATGGTTTCATAGTTCCTCGAATTCGTCTTGGTACTTCTCTATGTGTGCGCATCAGGCAGAATATGGACAGTGAATGACGAACAAATTTCTACAGCGGACCTAGAGCTGGTTTCGCAATGGCTGAAGGAAGCGAAACGAATTGTGGTGTTTACCGGAGCTGGTATCTCTACTGATTCAGGAATCCCTGATTTTCGCGGTCCTAACGGCCTGTGGATACGGAATCCATTGGCCGAAAAGACTTCTACGCTGAGTTACTACCTAAATGATCCTGAAGTGCGCAAGGTTGCATGGGAGGGCCGTGTGCGGAACTTCAATGGCACTGCTAAACCAAACGATGGTCACCGCGCACTCGTTCATATGCAACACGCTGGGAAACTCTCAGCGGTCATTACGCAGAATGTTGATGGATTGCATCAAGACTCGGGAATTGAGCCGCTCAACGTTGTGGAAGTGCACGGCACAATAAAATTCGCACGGTGCTGGGAATGCAATGAACGCAGACCTATGAAGTATTTCATCGATCGCGTGATTGCCGGCGAAGAAGACCCGCATTGCGAACTATGTGGCGGGGTAGTAAAGAGCGACGCTATTTTGTTTGAACAAGCTCTCGTGCCTGAGGTGATTGACAGAGCTTTTGATGAAGCAGGTCGGTGCGATGTGCTGCTCGCGGTGGGTTCTACCTTGGCCGTTGGTCCGGCGAACCAGGTGGTCCCGCGCGCAAAGGCAAGCGGCGCCAAGGTTGTCATCGTGAACGGTGACTCCACCCAGATGGACGGCTATGCACACGTGCTCTTGCGTGGCAGTATTAGCCCCATTTTGCAGGCTCTGGTCGCCAGTGCTGGATTCCTGACTTAGTCGGTAGGGTTTTGGGTCATGGCAACCTTTCGTGACCTCTTGGCTAACGCCAAATCCCAAATAGTCGAAATAGATACAGCAACTGCCGAGGCACGTATTGAAGCTGGCAATGTGTTTGTCCTTGACGTTCGTGAACCAGATGAATACGACGAAGGTGCGCTAGCTGACGCTGTTCACATTCCTCGCGGACATCTTGAAGCCCAAATCGAAGCACGGGCTCTTGATCGTGATCAGACAATTGTTGTGTACTGCGCAGGGGGTGTACGTAGCGCCTTTGCTGCTCGAACTTTGCAGGAACTTGGGTACAGCGATGTGTTGTCGATGGCCGGTGGTTTTGGCAAATGGAAAGACGAAGGTCGTACATGGCGTCAGCCAGTCACGTTGACTGCTGACCAACGCAACCGCTACCAACGCCATTTGTTGTTGCCCGAAGTGGGCATTGAAGGCCAGGCAAAATTGTTGGGTGCAAAAGTACTGATGCTTGGCGCTGGTGGTCTTGGGTCGCCTGCCGCGTTGTATTTGGCAGCAGCCGGAATTGGCACGCTCGGCATTGTTGATATGGACGATGTTGATGCATCGAACCTGCAGCGACAGATTTTGCACAACATGGATCGCATTGGCCAACGCAAAGTTGATTCAGCGCGTCAGACAATTGAAAAGTTGAACCCTGATGTCACTGTCAAGACCTATGACGTGCGTTTGTCTGCAGAGAACATTATGGAAATCATGAGTGAATACGACATCGTGGTCGATGGTGCGGACAATTTCCCTAGCCGCTATTTGTTAAATGATGCCAGCGTGAAACTTGGAATTCCTGTAGTTCACGGAAGTATCTTTCGTTTCGAGGGAATGGTGTCGGTGTTCCACCCATTGCGTGGGCCCACATATCGCGACATGGTTCCCGAACCACCTCCGGCAGAATTCGCGCCCTCATGCGCTGAAGCTGGAGTTCTTGGCGTGTTGCCAGGAATCATTGGTTCTATTCAGGCGCTGGAAACCATCAAGGTTCTTCTTGATCTTGGCGATTCCCTTATTGGTCGCATTCTCACTATCGATACCACCGAGATGTCGTTTCATGTTTTCAAGCTTCGTGCTGACCCACAGAACCAAGTTGTTTGGGAAAATCGTGATCGAATTGAAGTGCGCGACCTTGATGGTCTGTGTGCGCCCTGGCTTAGCCACTAGCGTTTACTAAATGACAGCACGCATCGTTATTGTCGGTGCCGGATTTTCCGGTGCTGTTATTGCACGTGAATTAGCAGAGGCGGGCATCGCTACATGGGTTGTCGACGGGCGCTCGCATGTTGCCGGAAATGCTCATACCGAACGTCGCACCAATGGCGTCATGGTGCATGTGTATGGGCCCCATATTTTTCATACAGGTGACAAACATGTGTGGGACTACATCAACAAGTACGGCGACATGGTGCCGTACAACCACCGCGTGAAGGCAACGTCTGGTGGCCATGTGTATTCATTGCCGGTGAACCTGCACACCATTAACCAATTTTTTAACACCACTATGTCGCCTGCTGAAGCTGAGCAGTTCATCACCGAACGTGCCGATTCCAGTATTGGAACGCCTGTCAGTTTTGAAGACCAGGCCCTGAAATTCGTGGGCAGAGATCTGTATGAAGCCTTCTTTAAGGGATACACACAAAAGCAGTGGGGAGTTTCTCCAACAGAATTACCGGCATCAATTTTGGCTCGGTTACCTGTGAGATTTTCCTACGAGGACAGCTATTTCAATCACCCGTACCAAGCGATTCCTCGTGATGGTTACACGCCAATCGTGGAAGCAATTCTTGATCACCCACTTATTGAAGTCACTCTTGGTCGCACAGTTGCGCCGCAAGAACTCGCCGATGCTGAACACGTATTTTGGTCTGGCCCCATTGATGGATTTTTTTCTAGCAAGTTTGGAAAACTCGGATACCGCACGCTTGATTTTGTTGAGACAGAAGAAGTCGGTGACGTGCAGGGATGTCCTGTTATGAACTATTGCGACGTTGATGTGCCCTACACACGTATTACTGAACACAAACATTTCGCACCGTGGGAAACCCATGAAGGCAGCACTATTTATACCGAATACAGTCGCCTCGCAGAAGATGGGGACATTGCGTATTACCCCATTCGCCAAGTGAAGGAAAAAGAGCAGTTGATGCAATACATCGAAGCGGCGAATCAGGCGACTGGTGTGACATTTGTCGGACGCCTCGGCACCTACCGGTATCTCGACATGGATGTCACCATCAAGGAAGCCCTCGAGGTGGCAAATCTTTACCTCTCAAATCGGCGAGAAAATCGCCCAATGCCACCGTTCGTGGTGAATCCTCTGTGAAACTAGACGGGTGAATGCCCACCTCCTAGCCCGAATTCAGATTCCGGCGTCGGGGTTCTCCGAGCCCACTTTGTATGTGCGGCACCAACATGGCGTTATTGGTGAGGCAGGACTAACACTGTCAAAAGGAGGACGCGCAACCTTTGACACTGCGTTTGGTGCCTTTGCATCTGGTCGATGGAGTCGCCTCACGAACATCTCAGACATTGTTGTCTCGATGGATGTATCAGGCCATTGTTTAGTTGAACTCATCGCCTATGCCAATTCAGCAGAGACAGTGATTGCGTCGTCTGATGAATGCGCAACGTTGCGGTGCGACAATATTCGATCATTGGCTGCGGAGTCGTTATATGTGGCGGTCACTGCACTTGATGATGGTGTCGTTGTGCGGTCTGGATCCTGGTCAACGTCGCAAGCGCCTGAACGTGAAGTTCGTCTTGGCGTTTCGATCACCACCTTTAATCGCCAAGAGTATGTTCTGAAGACAATTGAACGGTTGGTTGCACTTGAATCATCAGAACCGTCCGTGCATGGGCATCTGCACGTTCTGGTGGTAGACAACGCCCGCAATCTTGAACCACAATTGCCCACAGGTGCACCAGTGCGTGTGTTGCCGAACCCGAACTTGGGTGGTGCGGGTGGCTTTGCTCGGGGGCTTATTGCTTTTCGTGATGAAGGGTGGAGCACGCACGTTGTCTTTATGGACGATGACATTTCGATTGAGCCCGAATCAATCGTTCGTACTATTTCGCTCTTTTCCTATTCCAAAGATCCAGACTTGTGTATTCATGGCGCGATGATGAGCGAAGAATTGCCGTGGATGCAATTCGAAGCTGGGTCTGCATATGAATTCCGTTCGGTGTATCCGTTGCGCGCTCTTGGTCGCGGCGTAGACCTTCGGAGCCGTTACGAAGTAGTGCACGATCATCTCGAACCAGACATTCATTATTCCGCGTGGTGGTTCACAGCGTTTCCTATGCAGGTAGCTCCTCAAAATCCGCTTCCCGTCTTTGTGCGTGGTGATGATGTGGCTTTTGGCCTGATGCATACCGGTCGACACACAGTCACGTTAAATGGCATTGCTGTGTGGCATGCAGACTTTGCGCTAAAGAACAACCCGATGTCGTTGTATTACGAAGTACGCAACTTTGCACTGATTGACACCTTGGTGTTTGATAACCATAAGTGGTATCACCTTGCGTGGCGCTTCTTGGGCTTCGGTTTCCGCAATGCGTATTCGCATCGATATTCAAGCGCCGAATACATGATTCACGGAATGAAAGATTTCCTTGCTGGGCCAGCTGAATGGATGAAAATTGATCATTCAGCAAAACATGAAGAGGTGCGGCACGGTACCGAAGAAAAAGCGATGCCATTGACACCAGAACTTCTCAGTCTGGGCTTCACAGCGCCACGACCAAAGATCATTCGCCTGGGCGGGTTCTTGCTTTCTCCATTTCTTGGCGCTGGTCAGTGGGTTCCAAGGTTTTTACGCGCCAACGAAGTCGGCGTCGCACAGATAGATGTCCGTGCCGTAGGTCTTGCCATTCGACATAACAAGATTTTGTATCGTCATCCCCGTTTCGATGAAGGCTTTATCTGTGAGCGTGACTACAAACGATTTATGGCAATCCAGCGCGATGTGTTCCGTTATACGTTGCGTATTGTGCGCACCTACAAGCGTTTGAAGCGTGAATATCGCGACGGATACATCGCCATGGTAAGTGATGCATCCTGGAATGCTCGCTTTAAGGGCGAGAAAGTGCAACTGTAGCGGTCAAGACGTTCCAGGTGCTTGGCCCAACTCGTCCGTTGACGGGCAACTTAACTCGCTTCTGAAACAGCTTCACGTCATTTGCAAGTGCAACTGAGAATACTCCAGTTGTTGCGATTTTCTTTTTCATTACTTTAGAAAGTGCTTGTTGAAGCGAAGTCACCGCTGGGTGGCGTGATCCGACCTTGAGAACTGCAAGATCGATACGTCCTGCAAGCCCTAATGCATCCCATGTGGCTCTGTCTACGATGCCTGTCACAGGAAGGTTTGACGAAGTTTGAAAAGCTTTGACTGCGCGTTCAGTGCCGGAGCCAAATGCGCCATCGATTGCGAGTCGTGTTTTACCTACAAGTTGAAGTGCGAGATTTAGTTTCTTTTGAACGACAGTCACCATAGCCCCTGCGTTCTTTTTGGCAAGAGGGAGGCCCAGCATCAAAGGCGCAATAGTAGCTGTCGTTGGCAGAGTACCTGCAGGACGCAAGGCATCAAGTTGTTGACGCAAGAATAATGCGAACTCTGCTTGTCCTGTTGTAGACAGGTGGACGTAACAACATAACGATTTGTTGTCGAACCATCTCCATTGATTCGCAGATGATGATGCTGCATTCCAATCGAAAATGGTGACTCCCGGATTTGTCGCTGCAACTGCAGTGAGAACGGCGTTCGACTTTGCATAGTTACGAGTGGTCGACCGCGTGGACATATTGACAAATATCACCCGTTGAACGGCCTTGGAGATGAGTGCGGCCAACATCTGTTGCACTTCGCCTTCAAATGTGGCTGGGTCATCGTTGTATCCCAATTCAACAATGGCTATGGCAGGTGCATCAAGTGAATTGACTACACCTACGCCATCACTATTAATTTGTGGTGCAGTGACAGTGAAGAGACAGCCAGCGCCAGCCATTCCTCGACCAGCGCATGATTGGTAATTCATTACTGGATACGCCGGAGTGACAATTGCGGCGAATTCAGTTGCGATGCTTTCGCCAACAGAGTCGCCGACAAATAGTATTGAACCAACAGAAGGCGATGCTGGGTCGGTGGCTGCAACGGGAAACGCCTCGAACCACGACGAATTTAAGTCGAAGTCATTGCGGAATTGTCCGCCGGTGCGAGTGACTGAGCCTGCAGTGCCCGTGATTACTACGGACGTTGTGTATCCGTTCCAGTCGCCACCAAGTCCGTCATGTGATGTAGTCATTGAGGTGAAAACACCGATAGTGGGGAATGCTTTCTGTAAATCTGTAGCCGACAAAAGTTGAGACCACGACTGCAATGCTGCGTCGGCTGCGATATCGCCATTGTCGATTTGGGCGGGAAATTGCCCGCCTGCTGTTCGTCCACCATTCGAGGAGGTGAATTCGGTACGCATAATGGTGTTTCGCGAATCTTTGATGACGTATCCGGTGGTATCAGCAATGGCCTGGTCGGTACGTTTGTCTTCAATTACGCTTGCGGTTTTAGAGCCAACTGTTCGCAATCCGGCTCCGCCATACACTTGACAATCTTCGGTATCGCATGTTTTGGCATATGAATATCGAGCCTCAGACAGTGAGTAACTTCGGGCTGCAACTGACTGGGCACGCAATGCGTTCATGCCAAGTCCGCCAGCCATGTCGCCCCATCCGGCAGGAGACTCACGCGGCACTACTCCGCGCAAGTACGACTCAGCGTTGAGAAGGTTGACGGTTCGGCGATTTCCCAAAATATCAATTGTTGCTCGAATGCTCCCGCGGTAATAACGAATGCGGCCAGTCTTGTAAGTAGTGGACGGTGGCTCGCACACGCCGAGCAGGTCTGTCGGTGCAATGGCGGCCACATTAGAACCATTTGCAGAAACAAAATCAATAGGACCGGCAACATTGTCGCCAATAAGGGTGAATCCTGTGGGGTTGTCGGTATCGGCCGCGCATGTTGCGCTAGCAGTGCCGTACACGTCGTACACATTTGTGGAGACCATGCGAGCGACAAGACCGCCGTATGTGCCAGCAGCACCTCCCCATGATGCAGTGATGTTGTCAGAGATGACGGCTGTAGGTCTTACATCAAGCGTTTGCAGACGAACGCTCATGATTCCTCCTGGTGTCGCAGCTGCATCCGCTTCAGTGAGTGTTGCAACAGTACGGCCGCTTCCGCCGTAATAGAAATTCAAAATGTCCTGCCACGATGATCCGAGTTTGGTTGCCCAACCAAGTGAACCGTATTGACTAAGGCCGCGACCGTGACCGTTTCCGTGACCGCGAATCACGACACCGAGTGCAGGAAGTGAGGCAAGTGAGTCAGCACGAACGGCGATACTTGGCGCGGATGAGATAGATGACGTTAGTAGCGATACGAATACAAGCAAGATGCCGACACGGTGAAGAGGTCTTGTCGGAGATGCCATGAGATACCACGCTAGGTGGTCTCGACCACCTCAGGGTGGCGGTCTGTCTCGTCTCGCTCTTGCACTGCAACGCCTGTTAAAACTAAAGCCATTCCAAGAAGGTCAAGCACGCTGGGGGATTGATTCAGAAATACAAATCCAAAAATCGTGGCGCACACGGGAAGTAACGCCAACATGACAGAAAAACGTCGAATTGGAATGCGACGAAGAGTGGCTTGATCAATACCGTACCCAATGGCGTTTGACAGCAATCCAACGAGAATGCATCCGATCAATATTTTGCCACTTGAAAATGCTGCTCCCGCGTCACCTGCAGCAAATGGAGTGATCACAATGCCTCCGAAAAGCAAACCGAGCGCGAGGCCCGACACTCCTCTGTCCGCGAGTGCGACGCGCGAACCCATCACGATGTAGCCGGCCCACATAACAGAAGCAGCCAAGATGAACACGAGCCCTAATGGTTCGTTGCCTAGTTCAACACCACCTAAGACAATGACACCGACTGCGGCCGACAACAATGCAACCGTATTGCGCACCGAACGCGTGCGAAGCGCGGCAACGGTTATTGGTCCGATGAACTCAATGGTGACACCTTTGCCGAGTGGAAGACGGTCAAGTGCTAAGTAAAAGAACAAGTTCATTAACGCAGTTGATGCACCGAACGCTGCCACCCAATACAGTTCGCGACGGCTCCAACGTCGGGGTGATTGCCGAAATGAAAACGCAAGCAGAATTAATGATGCACTGAGTACGCGGAGCCACGCAACGGTTGCAGGCGAAATATCGTCAAATAAATGAACGGCAATTATTGCGCCGGTGTACTGGGCAACCGCAGACAGTATGAAGAAAAGTTCAGGCGGTGCGGCGTTGAAAATACGATCAGCGCGCAACCTCTCATGTGAGGTCACGAAAGACTTTCGCTAGTTAATCGAAAAGTTCAGGATCTGTGTGGCAAATCTCTTGCCAGAGTGGTTGGAAGTGTGCCCAACCTGTCATTGCGTTCCCTGCGTTTTCGCGCGTGTACACAGCTGAATCATGAGGGATGTGCTTCGGGGTGCCTGCTGCCATAGCTGCAAGTTGAGCCTGTGCGCACCGTTCGAAACAAACAAACCAGAACACTGCTTCATCAACACTGGCGCCCACTGTGAAGTGGCCATGGTTTTGGTGAATTGCTGCGCGGTTATTGCCGAAGGCTTCAGCAAAGTCACGTCCTGCTGATTCTTCGAATACGACTGCGCCACCATGTTCTGAAATAACAACATTGTTTTCGTAGAACGCACATGAGTCTTGAGTCAATGCATCAAGTTGGATACCAAGCGAACTGAATGCTTTTCCGTATACAGAGTGTGCGTGCGCTGCTGCAATGACATCGGGACGAGCTGTATGCACAGCTGCGTGCAACACATATGCTGCACGGTTCACTGCGTACTTGCCGTACACAACTTCACCATGATGGTTTACCAAGATGAGGTCAGACACGCGCATATGGCGAAATGACAATCCGAGTGGGTTCACCCAGAAATGATCGGGGAACTCTGGGTCACGGACTGTGATGTGTCCGGCAACTCCTTCACCGAATCCGAGTCGACCAAAGATACGCAATGCGCCAGCAAGTTTTTGCTTGCGACGAAGACGCTCTTCGGCAACGTTGGCGGCAGGAGCAAGAGCTTCTTGGCCAAGAATGGTGACCTGCTTTGGAGTCAACGGAATGCCGTCGATCATGCGGGTCTCTGCGGGTGCATCGTGTGTGATGGTCATAGCTTCACAATACGCCACAATGGTGACTATGGGAATGAGTCAAATACAGCCAGATCACATGGGGGCTCCGGCTGCCAAGTACGCACATGCCGTGAAAGTGGATGGCGCACAGTCAATGGTGTTCACATCGGGGGTCGTACCCACCATGCCTGATGGCACTGTTCCACCCTCCCTAGAAGGGCAAACGCGTGTGGTGTGGGCCAATTTGCTCGAAATCCTGCGCGCCGCCCAGATGGGCGTCTCACACATCGTCAGCATCACCACATATGTGGTGGCTCGAGACACGCTGACAGCTGATCTGGCCTCTGTCATGGCCGTACGAGATGAAGTGATGGCAGATCATAGGGCGGCAAGCACCCTTGTGACTGTTCCGGCCCTTGCTCGGGCAGAGTGGCTTATTGAAATAAGCCTCGTGGCCGCATCCTGAAAATTTCTAGAAATATGTCGCTAGCGGTGGTGGCTCGTACGCTTGACCCCCATGGCTGATGAAATAAAGCGCACCGACTCTGGCATTGATATTGCCCCTCTCTATTCGGCCGATGACCTCGCCCGTTGGGACCCAGCAACGCAACTGGGTCTTCCAGGAACAGCGCCCTACACCCGTGGTGTGTACCCCACGATGTACAGAGGCAAATTGTGGACCATGCGTCAGTACGCCGGATTTGGATCTGCCGAGTCAACCAACCAGCGATTCAAGTTTCTTCTTGAGGCAGGCCAAACAGGACTGTCATGTGCGTTCGACTTGCCGACCCAAATGGGGTATGACTCTGACCACACCCGTAGTGAAGGTGAGGTCGGCAAAGTAGGTGTTGCTATCGACACCCTTGAAGACATGCGCATGTTGCTGAAGGATCTGCCGCTCGACAAAGTGTCAACCTCAATGACTATCAACTCAACTGCTGCCGTTCTGTTGTTGATGTACGAATTGGTTGCAGAAGAGCAGGGCGTTCCGTCATCCGCTATTAGCGGCACAATTCAGAACGACTTGTTGAAGGAATATATTGCTCGCGGCACGTATGTGTACCCACCGCGTCCGTCAATGCGCATCATCACAGATATTTTTGCGTACTGCGCCCAGAATATCCCGAAATGGAACACCATCTCCATTTCTGGGTATCACATTCGTGAGGCTGGCAGTTCTGCTGTACAAGAAATTGCGTTTACGTTGGCTAACGCCATCGCATATGTTCAAGCAGCAGTTGATGCAGGTCTCGATGTCGATGATTTCGCTCCTCGTTTGTCATTCTTTTGGAATGGTCACAACAACTTCTTCGAAGAAGTGGCGAAATTCCGTGCTAGCCGTCGTATGTGGCACAAGATTATGACTGAGCGTTTTGGTGCAAAGAAAGAATCAAGCAAATTGTTGCGCTTCCACACACAAACAGGTGGCAGTACGCTGACAGCTCAGCAACCACTGAACAACGTGGTGCGCGTGGCGCTACAGTCTCTTGCCGCAGTAATGGGTGGAACACAGAGCCTGCACACAAATGGTTATGACGAAGCATTAGGTCTGCCAACAGAAGCAGCAGCTCGTATTGCATTGCGCACACAGCAAGTGATCGGATATGAAAGCGGAGTAATTGATACTCCTGACCCTCTTGCGGGTTCATACTTTGTTGAATCATTGACTGATGAAGTGGAACGTCTTGCGTGGGAATACATCGAACGCATTGATGCAATGGGCGGCGCTGTTGATGCTATTGAAGCTGGCTTCCAAATGGACGAAATTGAACAGAGTGCGTACGAGTACACAAAGTCAATTGACGACGACGAGCGCATCATTGTCGGCGTAAACAAGTTCACAGTAGAAGGCGAAGGGGAGCCGAACGTGTTTCCTATTGACCCAAGTCTTGCTGTTGGCCAATTGGCTCGTCTGAAGAAGTTCAAAGAGAATCGCGATCACGCCAAAGTTGCTGCACTTCTTGAAGAGGTTCGTGCTGCTGCTCGTGGCACAGACAACATCCTGATTCCTATGAAAGAAGCTCTGCGCGCCCATGCAACTCTCGGCGAAGTCAGCGATGCCCTTCGTGATGTGTATGGCACCTACAAGCCAGGTCGGTAACGAGAACTAGCATCAACGTATGAGTGATCGCCTACAAGGTAAAACGGTCATTGTTGTTGGTGCCGGGCAAACTCCTGGTGAAACCATCGGTAATGGAAAAGCAACAGCACTGCTGTGCGCCGCGCAAGGAGCGGTTGTTTTCTGCGTTGATCGAATACTGGAACGCGCCCAGTCAACGGCTGCAGAAATTATTGCATCGGGAGGCTCGGCATTTTCGGGACGTGCTGACATAACGAATGCTCCAGATGTTGCGGCCATGCTGAACGAAGCTCATGTCGCTTTGGGGCATATTGACATTGTTGTGAACAACGTGGGAATTGGGATGAAAGGTGACGGACCTGCGCACATCGCAGATGAAGAAGTGTTCACAAAAACCTTTGATGTAAATTTCACGGGCACATGGTCAGTTATTAAAGCTGTCCTTCCTGTGATGCGCTCGCAGCGACATGGTTCGATTATTAATATTTCTTCCTTGGCTTCGCTTGCTGGTGCAACCCAGTTGGCGTATGAAGTCTCGAAGGCAGCTGTGAATCGATTGACATTGAATACTGCGCTCAGTAATGCCAAATACGGGATTCGTTGTAATGCAGTGTTGCCCGGCTTGATGGATACACCGATGGCAGTCGGCGGCATTGCCGAAAACACGGGCCAGACCGTGGAAGCAACACGAACTGCTCGCAGTGCTCGCGTGCCGCTCAACGGAAAAATGGGGACAGCATGGGACACAGCGCATGCAGTCCTATTCCTGGCCTCGGACGATGCGAAATTTATTACGGGAGTTTTGTTGCCAGTTGATGGTGGCATGTCAGCAAGGGTGGGGTAAATCATGTCAACTGAAAGCAATGTGCATGTTGAGCGAGTGGGGAATCGTCTCGACATTGTTCTGAATCGTCCAGACCGAAAGAATGCAATCACACAACAACTGGCAGTTGAATTGCGCGATGCGTTTTTGAACGTTCCTTCTGAAGTTGGTTGTATTTTGTTGTCAGGCTCTGGCGGAGCATTTTGTAGCGGTATCGATCTAAAAATCGCAGGCGCAGACCTAAAGAATGAACCATTGACCGCGTGGGTAGAAGTACACGCTGCGATCTACAAGTGTCGTGTGCCTGTAGTGGTAGCTCTTGAAAGGTATGCCATTAACGCTGGTGCAGCCCTTGCATTGGCCGCAAATATTGTTGTTGCCGGAGAATCGTCTTTTCTGCAAGTAGGTGAAATTGCAATGGGTGTTCCAGCCCCAATGTGTCAGGCCTGGTTGCACCTGAAACATTCACAAGCGGTTGCAGACAGAGTTGTTCTAGTGGGTGACCGCATTGTGGGCGCTGACATGGTTGCACTTGGGCTGGTGTCAGAGGTGGTTGCAGACGGTGAAGTTCTGAATCGTTCCCAAGCTGTTGCTGACCATATTGCTTCCCACCCGCAACGTGGCCGAGACGGAATCGCACGCACGTGGGATTCATTGCGTGGTCGTATTGATAACCCTGACGAATGGTTTGCGAACCTAATCAAGCGGTGATGCAACTACACGCATTTTTTGAGCGTATTCCACTTAATTTGTGCGCTGTTTGTGCGGTAGTAGTAACCACGTGAACCAAATGTGCCGGTGATTGGGCACATTTTGTTGTACCCCCAGTTAGCGATTCTTTCGTGAAGGTTTTTTTCAATATCACGATCAAATGTTTGAAAAATAACATCTGGTTGTAGTTTGCCGATGCTGTAGTCGTAATCCCACTTGTTGTGCCCCGGAAAAAATTCACCGTGGGGAGCACTTGTCGCAATAAACGTGTCGTTCTTGCCGAGCAAATCAAGCATTGTTCGATGCGAGTAGTAGGTGGGAACACCGGCCCAAATGGTGCCAATGCTTGCTCCCGTTTCGGTTGTATCGCGCATGGTCTCTACTGATTCGGTGACAAAAAGGTTTGTTCGTGCAAGGAGAAGATCACTGTTTCTTTGCTGTTGCGCCATCGGATACGCACTGACAATGAGGCAAACTGCTGCAACTACTGCTCCTGCCATGAGACCATCGCGTGGAATGAACGAGACGAGAAAGACTATGACAGCACTTGCAATGGACACAATAGCCACGATGTAAAAATGCTTGTCAGAAAATCCGAATGGATTCACGGTGACGCCAGCGCCAATTGAGGTGACCAGTACGGCAAGAGAAATGAATGCCGTGGTGATTCGTTTCCGAACGGTATTGAAAGACAAACCGACTATGAGAGGCACCAATGGAAGAATTGTGGCGTAGAAGCGATTGAACATCTCGGCTTCCCATGCATCCCCACCGATGTATACGGTGTACGCAGCCATTGCCACAAACATTGCTGACGCAATGAGAACAACTCGCCGCTCGAACTCTTTTGACCGCAATTGGCTGATAACGGCGATAGCAATGATTGCGAATAGCACTGAAGTTTTAGCGCTAGAGGCCAGGCCACGTGAGATGCGATCGATTGGTGAGACACCATCCATTTTCAGGTGATACGTGTTTGGTAACCAGCTTCCCCAATACAACTTTTGAGCAAGACATACCATTCCAGCGGTCGCAACGATGATCACGCCATATAGGGCAACAAGCCGCATTTTTATGTAGGCAGGCCCCCACAGCAGAAGTGCTGCAACCGCAACAACACAGAAGATTGCGAAATCAAATCGCGTGGCGATACCAAGCACGATCGGGAGAATCATAGAAAAGCTGATGCGGACTCTGCCGTCTCGAATGTGGTTGACGGTTGCTCGTAACAAAAGAAGACAAAAGAACGTGAGCGCTCCTACTTCCATTCCTCGCAATGTCCAATAGGTGAGTGGATACAGAAAGGGCAGAGAACCTGCTGCAAGTACTGCAATCAAGTGGTTGTTGCCCGCACAGTGGGTGAGCACCAGGTCGAAGATGATCCATGATGAAGCGAGAATGAGAAGAACTCCAGTGAGTGAAATCATTAAGGCGGCGGATGATCCGTTAAAGCCAACAAGGTGAACGAAGGCCATCCAGAGCGTCCATAATGGATTCGTGAATCCTTGTACACGGGGGGCGCCGGGAAACCAGACCATTTCTCCGGTCTTTGCGAGAGTTCGCCCGTAATCCATTGAAATCATTGCATCGTCGAACAATGTGAATCGACGTGATCCCCATGGATTCTCACTCGATTGCCATTCGAGGAAGAGCATGAACAAAAATCCAGGAACGACTGCTACGGCGTAAAGCACGCGTTGGTGAAGGCGAGAGATGGTTCTCATCATGGGTACAGGTATTTCTTTCCACCGCCCGCAACAAGACGTAATTCTTGCGCAAAGGTTTGCGTCTTTTTGTAGTTATTCAGAACAAGAATTCCGGTGGTGTCAATGATGACGACAGTTCCGTCTCCATCGGCAGATGCAAACGTTCGTCCACCGATATGTCCGAGCGCCAGAAATGACTTATTGCGACATGGGCAATATCCGTGCGTACCCACACCGGTGGTGACACGCACGGACCAATCCCAAGACTGCTTTGTTGTGGTTCTGTCAAAGAAATAGCGACGAGACCAATCCGCCAGGTCATCCATCGTCATTATGATTCCGCCAGTTGAAAAACCGATGCTCCCGTAGTCGCCACGAAAAGTAGAAATGGTGTAGCCCAATGGGTCGGTGATTCTGCTCCGCAAAAGTTCTTCGAAAGTTTTTCCAGTCTTTTGTTCGAGTATCAACCCGAGAAGTGAAAAGCCGGAAGTTGAATAGTCAACGTATGACCCTGGAGGAGATCGGAGTGGTTGGTTACTGACGTACCTGAGCACGTCCATGGGTGTTGTGCCTTTTGCAACGTATCCATTCTTCGTTTTGTACTTTGAGAGCCCTGATGTGTGGGTCAGAAGTTGACGAATGGTGATTTGTCCGTGTTTGAATCCCATTCCCATGTCGCCCACACGGTCATCTAGGGAAATAAGCCCTTCGTCCACTAATTGCATAATCAATGTCGAAGTAAATGTTTTTGTCAAACTGCCGATCAAGCTTGGTTGGTCAAACGTTTTCATATTTCCTGAGGTTCCATGCCATACATGACCATCACGGGTAACAACAATCGCGCGTGCTTGGCCAAGCCCCATCTCTGTCGTGCGCTTATCCAGAATTAATTGCATTTCAGTTTCACGCACAGACCATGTGTCGTCTTTGAAAGCTGAAGAATCGAGGAATTTCTTCACATCATCTTCAATTTCAATCTTCACTACCTTCGGTGCTGCAGAGGGGGGCAATGGCTGATTCAAAGGCGTACGAACAAAATCTAATCTGCGACTGAGCGGGCCAACATTGATTGCAAGCAAAATGGCGACTGCCAGAATGATTCGTGGAGAGACATGAAGGAGAGAGAGCCAGCCCTCCTTTCGGTGCTCGAAAAGCCCGATGAGATACGTAACAACGGGCAGTGCGAAAAATGTAAGAGCAACAATGAATAGAACACGCGCGTTTGTCGGGATTGCGTTCGGAACCAATTGCCAAAAGAACCAGGCTGTCATGGAATGCCACAGATAGATACTGAGTGGGAATCTATTAAGAAATCGAGACACTGCAGTTAAGGAAAAAGATGACAAGGTTCGTGGAAAATGCAACAAGAGAGCAGTCCAGAAGCCGCCGACGAAGAGATGCAGCACATGATCGTTATTGACAACACCATCTAGCGGTTGCCGAAACAGCAACCAACCGCACGCACCTACAAGAAATGTGAATGCGGCGAAGTGAAGAGTTCGCGGGGCTGGTCGACCTTGCACGAGCCAGGCCATTCCTGCTGCGGTGCATGTTGAATACAACACAATGTCTCCGACTGCCCAACCAAAACCGGCGGTATCGATATTCGAAACTCCAAGCACAACCACAGCGATAATGCCCGTCATTGGAATGATGGATTTCCACTTGCGGGTCAGTGCATAGATAAACGGGGAAAGTATGAGTACCCATACGTATGCACGCAGGTACCACATTGCCGAGGTGAACCATTGGTTCGCTATCAGGGAAGTTGGTTGACTAAAAGGTAAAAAAAAGGTCCACACTGCAGAAGTGCGAACATGAAAGTGCTTTGAGAGAAGGTAAACGGTGAGCGAATAGAACCACAACGGGAGCAGTAATCGTTTGAAACGTTTCGAAAGAGTATGAAACGCAGAGGCCTTCTGCAGTGAGCGCGCTAAAAGTGCTCCGGTAACAACAAACATTGCAGGAACGGAAGAAATGATCCAGGTAGTCCAAGACCATCCGCTTGCATGCCAGGTAATGACTCGGAGAATGGCGATAGCGCGCAGTCCGTCGAGTGCGACGTCACGCGGAGAAATTTCCAATTTCTCCTGTACGCCCGCCTTATTCACCTAGACGATTCTAAAAACTTTCCGAGATGTCCATGAAGAAACCGACATCATGTATGGCGCAATTTACTTCGCGTTCATTGAAAGTTTGCTTTGTTCGGTGCGGCCACTTTGTATTACGTGAGGTAAGTGACCTGATTGGAAGGACGTTCGGGAGTTCCGACTGACTGTGTTGGCCAACCAAGATAAATAATGCCTATCACGTGATCTGTGAGATCCATTGAACACAACGCGGTGATTGCGTCGTTCGCACCTTTTGCTGGGGATCCCCATAATGCCGCAAGTCCGAATGACTCGGTCATCAACAACATGTTTTGAACACCAGCAGCAACTGCGTACTTGTTCTCTTCTGTTTCGTTGTCACTATGACCTATGGCTGCGGCAATAACTAAGACAACGGGCGTACGCATGAATTTTCCACGAGTCTTCGTCACTTTCATTGCGTCGTCCCCCTGGGCGGCCATGGCGTCTGCGATGGTGTTGCCAAGAGTGCTTCGCGAATCTCCTGTAATTACAGCGATACGAAGTGGCCAGGTGCGCTTATGGTTCGGTGCCCATTGAGCAACAGAAATTATTCGCTGAATGAATGCATCATCGACGGAACGTGCAGCATCAATCAGTAGGTTGCTGCGACGCGCAGTAATCAGAGTTTCAAGTTCGTCAGGTGTCATTAGTTCTTATGAAGGTCAGCATTGAGGCCGCCCCATGAACCTGAGCGCGCGATGACTTCGACTGCGCCAGTTAATGAATTTCGGCGGAACAACAAGTTGGACTGACCAGAGAGCAGTTTGGCTTTCACATTTGAGCCAGAAGGGTCAATGACAACAGTGCCGGCAGTGACGTAGAGGCCGGCTTCCACGATGCAATCATCGCCAAGACTGATGCCGATGCCAGAGTTTGCACCGAGAAGACAACCCTCGCCAATGGTGACCATTTCTTTTCCGCCACCAGAAAGCGTTCCCATGATGGATGCGCCGCCGCCAATGTCTGAGCCATCACCGACAATCACTCCTGCAGAGATGCGACCTTCTACCATTGAAGCGCCCAATGTTCCGGCATTGAAATTGCAGAAACCTTCGTGCATCACTGTTGTGCCTGGTGCAAGGTGTGCACCAAGGCGCACGCGACTTGCATCTGCAATGCGCACACCAGAAGGAACGACATAGTCGGTCATGCGTGGGAACTTATCAACACCGTGCACGACAAGATGTTCGCCCCGTTGTGCAAGGTTCCATGCGACAGATTCGAGTGCCTCGACGGCAACGGGGCCACGTGAAGTCCAAGCAACATTTTGTAGTAATCCAAATGCTCCATCAAGGTTGATGGTTCGAGGCTTGACAAACCGTTGTGAAAGCAAATTGAGGCGCAAATACACATCTGCTGCGCTTGTGGGTGCTGCGGAAATATCAATCTCAACAGTTACGGCTTCAAATGCCACACCACGATCACGATCTGTATCAACACTTGGTTGATACGATGGTGCGTCAGCCGAGGAGAATTTACCGAGGCCAACAGTGCGAAAGCGAACATCAAGTGTTGCTCCATTTGAATCGAGTGTTGCGATACCAACACCCCATGCGTGATCTGACATTAGAAAGCCTCCAGGCGAAGTGTTGGGAACAAGATGACGTCGCGAATTGATTGAGCGTTACCGATCAACATGACTAAGCGGTCCAGGCCGATACCGAGGCCACCTGTTGGAGGCATTCCGTATTCCATGGCACGCAAGAAGTCTTCATCAACCGTGCCGGCTTCGGCATTGCCGGCCTCTTTTGACTTCTGTTCGTCTTCAAAACGAAGACGTTGTTCGACAGGGTCGTTTAGTTCTGAGTAGGCATTTGCTAATTCGCGTCCACCGACGAACAATTCGAATCGTTCTGTGAGGTGTGGGTCGTTGCGGTCAACGCGGGCAAGTGGGCTAATTTCGACTGGGTGGCCTGTAACGAAGGTTGGTTCACGTAGTGCGGCTTCGCATGTTGCGTCAAAGAGTTCTTCAATGATTTTTCCAGACCCAAAATGTGGCAAAACTTTGATGCCATATTTTTCGGCAAGAGTCACGAGTTGTTCACGTGGTTGCGACGGGTGAACTTCAACACCGGTTGCTTCTTTTACAAGGTCAATCATTCGCACCCTGCGCCATGGCTTGGCAAGGTCAACGGGGATGTCATCAATCAATACCGTGGATGAGCCGGTGGCATCATTTGCCGCATTGACGAATAAAACTTCCGTGAGGTCCATGATGTCGGTGTAATCGGCGAATGCTTGGTACAACTCCATCATGGTGAATTCAGGGTTGTGTCGAGTCGAGATTCCTTCATTGCGGAACACACGGCCGATTTCGAATACTCGTTCCATACCGCCAACAATGAGCCGCTTGAGATGTAGCTCGAGCGCAATACGTAGATACAAGGTCATATCGAGTGCATTGTGATGAGTGACGAATGGTCGAGCATGTGCGCCACCAGCCTCAACGTGCAGTACCGGAGTCTCGACTTCAATGAATCCGCGTTCGTGCAAAGTACGTCGAAAGCTGGCAATGACTGCGTGGCGAACTGCAAACATGCGACGCGACTCTTCGTTGCCAATGAGGTCTGCATAACGCTGGCGATAACGGGTGTCAGTATCGGTAAGGCCGTGCCATTTGTCGGGAAGTGGGCGTACTGCCTTTGACAGCAGAACTACAGAATCGACCTTGATTGACAATTCGCCTTTACGGGTTGTCATGACAATGCCTGTTGCGCCTACCCAGTCGCCGAGATCCAGATTGTTGATGGCATCAAACTCATCATCTCCGACGATTGCCTTAGAGACGAACAACTGAATTGAAGTTTCCCGGTCTTGCAGTGTGGCGAAAATAAGTTTTCCCTGATCACGCTTCAGCAGAATTCGGCCTGCGACGGTGACGTGGGTCTCTGTTTCAGAGCCAGATTCAAGGGCACCGTATTCTTTGCGAATCTCGCCAAGGGTGTGGCTGCGATCAAAGCGGTATGGGTAGGGATTAGTGCCCACGGCTCGAAGTGCAGCAAGCGAGCCAAGTCGGCGCGCCTTCTCTTGCTCGAGGCCATTAGTTCCTAATTCTACAGATTCATCACTCACAGAATCTCTACGGTAGTTCGCCCAACTACTGAACGGGGAAGCCATTCATCAACTACGGTCAAACGGGTGCGATGGAGGACTTCACTAGCGATAACTGCCCTGGTGGTATCGACCGTCAGTTCGCGCGCAGTTGCTGTCGGACCTACTACTTTCCCGACCACGGGGCTTGAGCCCACAATGTCAGTGTCGACAGCGTCAAGTTTGACACCGCAAGAGGTGAAGAAGATCAGTGCTGGTGTTATTGCAGGAGGTGCAGAACCGCACTCGTTGAAATTCCCGACCATCTCGCTGACAGCTCAGACACGTGGGGGTAAAGATCTCCTTCGTCTTGGTGAGGGGTGGCGTATTCCCATGGCAACCATGGTTGCTTCATCTAGTTACGTGCGCAGAACTGGCGGAGACGCAATGGCAGACGTTCTGACGCGTGGCCAAGTGTTGATGGGTGCGACTGCTGCCGAGGTTCGTGGAGCGCAAGTAGGAGATGTGTTGATATTGCGTGATCGCAAGTTCTGGATGCGTCCGTTCACAATTGGCGCCATAGTCGCCGATGAGTTTGTCGACTGGGGTGATTTACTGATGTCAAGTTCAGCCGCCGCAGCGCTTGGAGAAATGCCTGTCTCTCAGATTGCAATTACCCAAATAGTTTCGCCGGCCTCAGTGCTCGCGGGGCTAAAGAAATACGGCATCAGGATTGGAGCCGTGTATCGATTGCGCTCGTCATGGGACAGAGAAAATCCCGATGGCACTTTGGGCACTGCTACTACTAAAAAGTTATTGGGAGAGTTTTCATATCGTCCAACTGTTGGCAGTTCGATTCTTGTTGCAGGCTCGTGGACATTGCGCAACATCGCGTGGAAGGTGCGCTACACCGATATCAAATTAGGAAACAACTGTCACCGAATGGTTATTGACGCAATTCAAGGTGCTCTCACTGAAATAAAAAATGCCGGTTTGTCACGATTTGTCGATACACGAAACTCGAATCGATATGGAGGCTGTTTTGTGGGGCGCTACAACAGGCTCGCTGGAAACTTCGGAGCGCCATCTCGGCATGCGTGGGGAATGGCAATTGACATCAATACAGATACAAACCCACAAGGCGGTGTCCCGCAGATGAATTGTGCTGTGGTACGAATCTTTCGAAAGTGGGGATTTGCATGGGGCGGAAACTTCTGGCCTGCAGATGGCATGCATTTTGAATATGTCGGAGAACAACGAGATCAGTTGGGGTATCCATCGCGGTATTGCCCGAATAAAGCTCCCTTGCTGGCAGTGACCCTTCCACAATTTGGTACCACGACGACCACGAGCCCTACTTCGACCACGACAACGACAACAACCACGACCACCACGACAGCACCGATAACCTGACACACGTGAACGTCGATAAAAAATTGGTCATTATCGGTGGTGGGCCTGCAGGTCATTCAGCGGCATCTGCTGCTGCTCGTCGGGGTGTATCTGTCACCTTGATTGAGCGCGAGATACTTGGCGGAGCAGCGCATCTTTTAGATTGTGTGCCTTCAAAAGCAATGATTGCTACGGGTGGAGCCATGAGCTTTACCGACAATTTGTCTGGCATGGGGCTTGAAAATCGCACGGCCGAAGTAGATGTTGCAGCATTGACCTCTCGGATTGAGAGCATAAAGACACGATTATCAAACGATGTTCACAACTTGTTGCATAGTCAAGGTGTCACGGTCATTCTTGGCACCGCTCGACTCGTCTCTGCACACACTGTGCATGTTGATGCGGCTGATGGAACAACGCACCTACTTGAAGCAGATGACATTCTCATTTCAACTGGTTCTCGCCCGCGTATTCCTGCATTTGTGACTCCAGATGGTGATCGCATTCTGACAACACGTCATTGCTATCCACCACAAAGTTTCCCTGAGAGCGTCACCATCATTGGTTCAGGTGTCACTGGTGTTGAATTCGCGCATATGTTTGCGTCGTTCGGCTCAAAAGTGACTCTCGTAGTAAGTCGTCAACAAGTTCTGCCAGGCAAAGACCCCGAAGTTGCAGCAGTGTTGGAAGAATCTTTCCTAAATCGTGGGGTGCGGTTGTTCAAAGGTGCACGTGCCACTTCTGTTGAGCGTACAGAAACAGGCGTGCGTGTCGTGTGCGATGATGGCCGCGTATCTGAAACAACTCATGTCGTTCTTGCCATTGGTTCTCTTCCCAACACTGAAGGTCTTGGCTTAGAAGAAGTAGGCGTCGTTACAGATGGCGGATACATCCCCATCAATCGTCACTGCCAAAGCAATATTGAACATATTTACGCAGCTGGTGATGTGAGCGGAAAGCTACCGTTGTCGTCAGTTGCCGCCATGCAGGGACGCAAGGTTGCTGAGCAAGTTGTGGGTGGGCCGAAAGGGCCACATCGTCATCTTGATTACGACAAAGCAGCATCCGCCATCTTTACGGAACCCGAAATTGCTGATGTGGGCTTAGCTGAAGCAGAAGCTTTCGCATCTGGCAGGAAAATTCGCGTGACGAAGGTGCCATTTTCAACAACAGCCAAAGCACTCATCAATAACGACTCGCGTGGATTTGTGAAAATCATTAGCGACCCGGCTACTGGTGAAGTATTGGGTGGGTCAATTGTGGGGCGTCACGCAGCAGAACTCATCAGTGTTATCGCTCTTGCAGTTACTGCGAGCCTCAAAGTCACAGACATTGAAGAATCTTTGTTAGTGCACCCAGCGCTTGCCGAAGCACTTGCTGACGCAGCCGAATAACTATTCAATAATGACGACAACGTCGCCAGCGCCGACTGTGTCGCCGGTCTTGACATTGATTGCCTTCACAACGCCAGACTTGTCTGCTTCGATCTGGTTTTCCATCTTCATGGCTTCCAGTACAACGACGCTTTGACCAGCTTCAACTGTTTGGCCTACTTCAACAAGAACCTTCACGATTGTTCCTTGCATCGGAACAGTCACCTTGCCACTGCCACCGCCGGCACCTCCAGATGCAGAAGCATTACGGGTTGGCTTTTTGGCTTTTGCGCTTGGTGATGCAACACCAGCAGATTCAGGAACCCACAACTTTACATCGAAGCGGCGGCCATTGACTTCAACAGTGGTGGTGCGTTGAACGAGTGGTTCGTTGTCGTCTCCGGCAGGAGTAATTGGTGCGGTACCAATATGTGAAAGATCAAGAACTTCTTCTACCCACTTTGTTGAGTGAGTCACTGCCGCAAAGTCAGGGTGTTCAAGAATTGCGATATCTGCAGGAATGGTGGTGGCGATTCCTTCCACAAGCATTTCTTTCAGGGCTCGAATTGCGCGGGCGATTGCTACATCGCGATCGCGGCCCCACACAATTACTTTTCCAACAAGATTGTCGTAGTACTGGCTGATTTCATCGCCTGATTCATATCCGCCATCAAAGCGCACACCAAAGCCATCTGGTGCGACGAGCTTTGTGATGGGTCCAGGTGACGGAAGGAACTTTCCGCCTGCTGGGTTTTCGGCGTTGATGCGAATTTCAATTGCGTGTCCGCGGCGAGCAGCAAGAACTTCCTTTTGTGTCATTGGCAATTTCTCACCGGATGCCACACGGATTTGCCATTCAACAAGGTCGATGCCAGTGATGACTTCTGTAACTGGGTGCTCAACCTGAAGGCGAGTGTTCATTTCAAGGAAGAAGAAGTTTCCATCTTGAAAAATGAATTCCACTGTTCCTGCGTTGTAATAACCAACAGCTTTTGCTGCTTTAACAGCAGCTGCACCCATTGCTTCTTCAACACCTGCTGGAAGACCCGGAGCCGGTGCTTCTTCAATAAGTTTTTGGTGACGACGCTGCGCAGAGCAGTCACGTGTGGAGATCCAGACGACGTTTCCGTGTTGGTCTCCGACCAACTGCACTTCAATGTGGCGTGGCCACGTGAGGTAACGCTCAATATAAATTTCATCACGACCAAAGAAGCTCTTTGCCTCGCGTTGTGCAGACTCCATTGCTGCCTGCACTTCGTCTGCTGACTGCACCACTTTCATGCCGCGTCCGCCACCACCGAATGCAGCTTTAATTGCTAATGGCCAACCGTGTTCGTTTCCGAAGTCAGAAATTTCTTTTGCGGATGTAACAAATTCTGTTGTGCCAGGAACTATTGGGGCTCCGCCGCGCAGTGCTGCTTTACGGCTAGAGACTTTGTCACCCATTTCATCGATTGCTTCTGGCGGCGGCCCGATGAACGCAACGCCCATCGCGGTGATCGCGCGAGCGAAGTCTGGGTTCTCTGAAAAGAATCCGTAGCCAGGGTGAACGGCATCTGCTCCACTGTCCGTGATGGCTTTCAGAATTGCTTCGGTATTGAGGTAGCTCTCAGCTGCTGTTTGGCCACCAAGTGCATACGCCTCATCAGCCAGACGCACGTGAAGGGCATTGCGATCAAGCTCGGAATAGACCGCAACGGTGGCAATTCCCATCTCTCGGGCAGCTCGGATAACACGGACGGCAATTTCGCCGCGATTGGCGATAAGGATTTTCTTCAGCACAGGTGACAATCTTTGTCTAGTGGACCCCTCAATTACTAACTCATCGAGCCCATGGCTCATTCAGACCGTTTCCGAGACAGGAAGCACCAATGCTGACCTCATGGCTGCGGGGGTTCTCGGAGCGCCCGACCGCAGTGTTCTGAGGGCGGATTTCCAATCGGCGGGCCGTGGGCGCTTAGACCGCACATGGGAGGCACCTCGTGGGGCCAACCTGCTGGTGTCGATGTTGTTTCGCACTATCCCGACTCACCGTCACGTTTTGACTCAAGCCGTGGCGCTGTCCGGTGTCATCGCAGCACGTGAGCTATGTGGTGTTCAGGCTCAATTGAAGTGGCCAAACGACATCTTGGTCGGACAAGACAAGTTGTCTGGCATCTTGGCCCAAGCAGCTCCCGTGGACGACAGCGGGCACGTGCCGTTCGTTGTGGTGGGCATTGGGTGCAATCTGTCGTGGGCTCCACCTGGTGCAGCGTCACTTGCCAGTTGTGGCTGGACTCGTGCAGTGACGCCCGATGAGTTTCTTGCAGCGATGCTTCCCGAGATTGATCGGCTCTTGATACTTGATGATGATGCAATGAATCAGGAGTATCTGGCCAACCTTGCGACCGTTGGAACACAGGTACGAGCCGAGATGCCGAATGGTGAACACATCATTGGTCGTGCTCTCACAGTGGAACCTGATGGTCGTTTAGTGATTCTCGATGACTGTGCAATAAGTCATCGCATTGACACAGCTGACGTAGTGCATCTCCGACCCACCTCAGACTGACTACCGTGGTCATGTGCTGACTGATGGGAAATTCTCGCGACTTGCGGGGACCCCTCGATGGATGCTTGTGCTGAGCGTGGCCTTGGTGATGTCGCTGGCCGGAGCACTTGGCATCGTCCGTGCCACTAATTCCCACCTAGATTCTGTTCGTCGGGTGCCTGCAGCAACTCCTGCGTTGTCGCCGCCGAGTGACGGCGTGGAAAATTTTCTGTTAGTTGGTTCTGATTCCCGAGCCAGTGCCGACCCGTCTGATGAAGATTTTGCGACAGTGGGAACTGAAGAAGCAAACCCGGGGATGCGTTCAGACACGTTGATTCTTGTGCGGTACGACACCAAAGCAAAACAGGTGTCCATGATGTCAATTCCACGTGACCTATGGGTGCGCATGTCTGATAACGACAGATTCGCAAAAGTGAATGCCGCGTATCAGCGTGGCGCTGATGTTTTAGTGCGCACAGTGCAACGAGCACTGAATGTGCCAATTCACCATTACGTCGAGATTAACTTTTCTGGTTTCAAACAGATAGTTGACGCAATTGGTGGGGTGCATGTATGCGTACCCCGCGCATCACGTGACAAAGCGACAGGGTTTCACATCGGTCGCAAGGCGTGCAAACTGCAATCAGGCGTTGAAGCATTGAGTTACGCACGGGCACGTCATTTCGAAGAAAAGATTGATGGCGTATGGCGATTAGAAGGCACTGGAGACGTAGGTCGCGGTACACGTCAACGTGCCTTCATGTCAATGCTTGCCAAAGATGCCGCAATTTATTTAGCGCGTCACCCACTTGATGCTCACAATGTTCTGGACGCATTTGCTGCTGCAGTGTCTGTTGACGAACGGCTCGACCTTATTGATCTTGCGCGCAAATTACGACCAATTGGCGACGGAACTGCGATCTCATATGCATTGCCTGTGTCTGATGGTTGGGCGGGGAGCCAGTTTGTCTTTCGCCTTGCAAATGAGGCGCCACCGTTGTTGGCGTATTTCGCCGGACTTGGTCCAGCGCCCGCAGTTGGCTAATCAGTCGCTTGAATTGTTTGCGCCGTAGTTCTGCGCAGTTTGGTTGCAAATGCTTCAGCAGAAATTGGTTCGCCAATTCGGTTGCCCTGTAACAAATCGCAACCGAGAACTTTGAGGCGTTGTACGTGATCTTCTGTTGTCACCCATTCGGCACACACAATCAAATTCAATGAGTGTGCTAACTGAATGAGAGAACGGACCATTGGGTCGTCTCCGCCATCTGTGCGTCCGACATCGCGCACCAATGTGCCGTCAAGTTTCAATAAGTCAGCAGGGAAGGTGCGCAATGAAGCAAGAGATGAGTACCCGGCACCAAAGTCATCAACTGCGATGCGAACTCCTTGTCGTTTGAGGGCAGTGACTGTGCGTAGAACTGACGGATTGTTATCAACCAACGTTGCCTCGGAGGTTTCAAACACCAATTGAGAACCTTCAAGATTGTTGTCACGCAAAATGGTGAGGGCACGATCAACAAAAGTGATGTCAGACAGTTGCCGGCGCGATGTATTGACGTGAATTGCCATGTTGCGATCAACAAGTCCGGTGGAAATCCATTCGGCAGTGGTGCGAGCACTTTCATTCAGTACCCAGTCACCGATGGGAGCGATAAGGCCTGATTCGTCTGCTAGGTCAAGGAAGGCGCCAGGTGCGAGTAAACCGCGCGTTGGGTGATTCCATCTCAACAGAGCCTCTGCGGCAACGACGCGACCTGTATGTGCAGACTCGATGGGTTGAAAGACCACCGCGAATTGATTTCCTGCAAGCGCTTGTTCAAGTTCTGATGCAAGTGTCTGGCGAGCTTTAGCTGCTGTGCGCATATCTTCGCTGTACAGCTCTGATCTGCCACGACCGCGTTGCTTTGCGCGATACATGGCGGTGTCTGCTGACCGTAACAATGTGACTGCAGCATCTGCGGCAGATTCTGTGTTCAGAAGTTCGGGAGTTGACATTGCCACGCCAATACTTGCGCCTGCTTCAATTTCGACGCCTTGCAATACCAATGGCCCAGTAATCGATGTGCGAATTCGTTCAGCAACGTCAAGTGCGACTTGTTCGTCTAATAGTCCTTCGCACAACACGACAAATTCGTCACCGCTGATGCGTGCAACTAAATCACTGGGCCGAGTTGCTGCAGCAAGGCGGCGTGCAACAGTGACTATCAGTTGGTCGCCAACTGCATGACCAATGGTGTCATTGACATGTTTGAGTTTGTCGAGGTCTATAAATAACACGGCAACGCTTGAATGCGTAGTTCGACTGCGCTCAAGAGCTTCTGTTGTCTTTCGTTCAAACAACACACGGTTCGGTAATCCGGTCAGGGCATCATGAGTAGCTTGTCGAGCAAGTTCTGCTTGGGACTGGCGTTCTTCTGTGATGTCACGCGTGATTGTGGCCCAATGATGGACACTGCCATCAGGGTCTCGCACTACTTGCACAACAACTGACAGTGTGCGCGCTATGCCATCTGGTGATCGAAAGCCAATTTCGCCTTCCCAACGGTGAGAAGAATCCGCTGGTGGGGCAGCGTCAAGTAACACGCGAGGCAATTGGTCGCGAACTGCTTGCATAAACGTGCGTGCGGCAACATCGCCGGCACCTGCACCTGGGTCTGTGACGCCAATTAGTCGGCGTGCAGTGTCATTAGCAAACATCAGTTCACCAACACGATCAAAAACCAGCACAGCATCACCAGAGACATCGAGCAGACCGACGAGCTGATCCGACAGTTGGCGTTGTGTCACAAGAGTGGTGCAATCAAGTGCTGTGCCGATGTATCCGGCAAGTGCGCCATCGATAACAACGGGTTGTGTGGATACTTGAATCCACATAACTTCACCTGTTGCTAAACCAATTCGAAATTCCACGGAAAACGTTTCGCCATTATCGCGATGTTGCACCCACCGTTGTTCACATTCAGTTCGTTCGTGTGGTAACGCATTGACCCATGGTGCGGTACCGACACTGAGCGGTGCTCCACCAAGGACTAATGCGCGAAAAGCAACATTGCCTGCGGTGAGACGACAGTTGATGTCCGTCTCAAAGATGCCGATTGGCAGGGCGGTGGTGGAGAAGTCGATACCTCTATTCTCACAGATTGAACACCCTTAGCGGTGGAACAACCCCCCAGCGTGTTCGGTTCAGGGTGGCTGGGTCACTATCCTGTCATGGATGCCTACCCCGCAATTGTCTTCCTTGGGAGATCCTCTTTGTCTCATGACTATTCATGCCCATCCAGATGATGAGGCATCAAAAGGTGCCCCGACGGTGGCCAAGTACTTTGCAGAGGGCGTTCGCACCGTACTTGTGTGCTGCACGGGTGGAGAAGAAGGCGATCTGCAGAATCCTGCATTGCGTGAGCCGGGCCAGCCCTTTCACAATATGACGCCAGAACAAGAACGTGCTCATCTGGCAATTGTGCGCCCTGAAGAACTGCGCAAATCCGTCGAGGCGATTGGGTTTTCATCGTTGCATATGTTGGGCTACCGAGATTCCGGCATGGCAGGGTCTGAATCAAACAACAATCCTGATTGCTTTCATATGGCAGATCTTGATGAAGCTGCGGGACGTCTTGTTCGCCTTATTCGCCGTGAACGGCCGCATGTGATTCTCACGTACAACGATGATCAGGCCAGTTATCCGCACCCCGATCACTTACGCGTGCATGATGCCAGTGTGTTGGCATTTGATCGTGCAGGCGACCCTGCGTGGTACCCAGATGCTGGCGAACCATGGCAACCACAAAAGATGTATTACACCTTGTGGGCAAAAGAGCGCATCTTGGCAGTTCATGAAGCATTGGTATTAAAGTACGGCGAATCTCCGTTCGATGAGAACTGGCGTAATCGCCCATCACAAGATCATCGCGTCACAACTCGGTTACATATCGGCGATTATCTTTATGCACGTACTCAATCGTTGCGTGCACACGCTACTCAGGTAGATCCGACTGCCAAGTTTTGGTTCGGACTCACCGATGCAGAATTATCTGATGTGTACCCATGGGAAGATTGGATTCTGGCGCAGAGTCATCATCGTGAGGTTCCAGAAGGAATGATGGAAACCGACATGTTTGTCGGTATTCGTTAGCCAAGACGCATAGCGTCGCGTAAAGCGCGATAGCCAATGAGCACAGCACCACTTGCAGTGACAGCATTGCGTAGTTCATCGCTTGTGGCGAGCGTAAGGTCGTCGATCCATCCGATTGCAACGTCACCTAATGCGCGCACTTCTGCAGTATCAATTGATGGCTGTACGTGAATTTCAGTAACACCTGGCTCAAGTGCACCAAGAGCAGAAAGAACTCGCTCACGACTGCCTGTGCGCCAGTCGTGGTCAAAATGATCAGGAAACACGATTCCTTCATCTGCAGCTAACTGGCGGAATGGAAAACCAGCTGCTGATGCCGAAATTGTGGATGGCAAACGAATAGGAAGTTTGAATTCCACAGCTAGTTCGAGGTACACGTCAAAAAATTCGGGGCGCAAAGTGATGGATGTCAGATGTGGTGCAAGGTGAGAGACATCAATTCCCCACGCCAACGCACGTTCAATTTGGGCACGACATTCGCGCAGTACTTCGGTTGAGTCAGCATGTTCCCACAAGTCATCTACTGAACGGGGAAAGCCGCCTTCGCCTGACAACAACGATGGTGCATGAGTAAGCGGGCCCCACCGGTACAACGGGTGTTCGGCATTGAGTGTGAGGTGAACGCCAATGTCTTCGCCGTTGTATTGATCTGCTGCGTAACGGGCCCACGGCGCAGGCACCATGATGGATGCACATGTAGCAACTCCGTTTCGAATGGCTTGGTACACGCCTTCGGTTGCGCCATGACATGACCCGAGGTCGTCACAAGAGATGATGACCAGCCGAGCATCGTCGCTATAGCCCAATCGTGATGCGAGAGAGCGGCTGTTTGGCATAGAGAAACCCTACCCCCGACAATGTGCCCATAATCCGAGATTGGCTTGCTGCGCTGAATATGCAGCAGCTGCAAAGTCAGTTTCGAAAGCGGTGTTTGGTGCAATGGAAAGCGGTACGCCCCATCCGCCTGCAAGCAATTCATAGTTCACAAAGAGGTCGTCCGCTGTTCGGTAGATGTATGCCAACAATCGCCGGTATTTGTCGCGTGCTTCGGTATCGCGCACGATGTACACGTCAGTGCCTGGCGGCAGCAGTGCTGTTGTATGTGCAGATGCTTCAGGTCCCCAACATCCGACCGGTTTGGTTGGGTGCTTGGTCTCGGGAGTATCAACCCCAATGAGTCGAATTTTTTCTGTGGTACTACCAAAACGAACAGCAACAGTGTCGCCGTCGGTGACATGCGTGATGACGCCATGAACACGGCCGTCTGGTGTGACGGTGGTGTGTTTTTGGGCGCAGCCAAATAGAAACGACGAGAATAGAACGGCCATGACGGCCACATGATTGCGCGCCATGCGCGCTCCTTTGATTAGAGACGCTCGATGAGCGTGCCGGTTCCGAGGCCACCACCACAGCACATTGAAACGATTGCGTAGCGACCACCGGTGCGCTCGAGTTCGTTCAGTGCCTTGGTGACAAGAAAAGCGCCTGTTGCGCCGAGTGGATGACCAAGAGCAATTGCACCACCGTTAGGGTTTGTGCGCTCTGGGTCTGCTCCAACTTCTTTAGCCCAAGCGAGAACGACAGATGCAAACGCCTCGTTGATTTCAAACACGTCAATGTCTGAGATCTTCAAGTTGTTGCGCTGAAGGAGACGCTGGGTTGCATCAATTGGTCCTGTCAACATGAGTACCGGATCAACCCCAACTAGGCAAGAATCAACGATGCGAGCACGTGCCTTGAGTCCCAATTGGTTGGCTTTGTCTTCTGTCATCATGAGAACAGCCGATGCACCATCAGAAATCTGTGATGAGTTTCCGGCTGTATGGACGCCGTCTGGGCGGCCCACTGGCTTCAATGTGCTGAGTTTTTCAAGAGTGGTCTCGCGAAGGCCTTCATCGCGTGAGACGCGACGTGTGCCAGTAACTTCGCCAGCTTCGTTGACCTCAGGTGCATCGACTTCGATGTACTGACCAGAGAAGCGGTCTTCTTCCCACGCACGGATTGCGCGCTGTTGTGAGATGAGGCCCCACTTGTCGGTGTCTTCGCGTGAGATGCCCCACTTGTCTGCGATGCGCTCTGCGCCTTCGAACTGTGAAGTCATTTCATACTCTTCGAAGTATGTCTTTGGAAGGGGGATTCCGAGACCAAAATCTTTGCGTCCGGAGGCGCCGATGGGTACTCGGCTCATTACTTCAACGCCACATGCGATTGCAATGTCGACGACGCCTGAACCGATGAGTGAACTTGCAAGACCAGTTGCTTGCTGAGATGAACCGCATTGTGTATCGATTGTTGTTGCAGCAGTGGTGAGCGGCAGGCCGGCAGCCAACCATGCAGTGCGAGTGATGTTGAAAGCTTGTTCGCCGACTTGGCTAACACAACCACCAACTACTTGCTCGACAAGTGCTGGGTCTATGCCTGTGCGGTCGAGAATTCCTTTTTGCACAATGCCGAGCAATTCGCCGGGGTGCAAAGTGGACAAACCGCCGTTGCGCTTGCCGATGGGGGTGCGCAGGGTGTCGATAATTACTACTGAGTTTTGGGTACGTGCCATTTGGTCATCCTAGACAGCGCCAAACGCACTACCGTCAGTGGGCAATGAGCCAGCACGATTCCCCCTTTCGCCCGTCACTGATTGTCGCCGATTCGGCTATTGAACATCGCTATATCCACGTGGTCGGCACGAAGGTGTTTATTGATGATCGGCCAGCTGAGGAGTCATGGACCAGTCACTTTCTGGGTATGCACGGCGATGTTGCCTGCTGGGGAATTGACGTGCCTCGCGGCGAAGATCCTGGGTACGGCGCCGAGACAGATTTGTATTCCTTGTTCGCCCGAGTCAGCAATACCGAATGGGCAGTAGCTGGCCGCGCAGTGCAACTGATTGAATGGGCGCGCACACATCGTTTTTGTGGCAGATGTGGCGAGCCAACAGAACTTGCTCACAACGAGCGAGCATTTCGCTGTCCTGCGTGTTCACTGATGCAGTTTCCCCGACTGTCGCCCGCCATCATCACGCTCGTGACGCGTGGCGAGGGTGATGACCAACAGGCGCTGCTTGCACGCGGTACCAATTTCCCCATGCCGCTGTATTCGTGTCTCGCTGGGTTTGTTGAACCAGGGGAGAACCTTGAACAAGCAGTTGCCCGTGAAGTGGAAGAAGAAGTGGGCATCGTTGTCGACAACATTGAATACGTGGCTAGCCAGCCATGGCCGTTCCCGAATTCGCTGATGTTGGGATTTCGGGCGAGCTACGTCTCTGGTGACATCGTCTGTGACACAACAGAAATAGCTGATGCCAACTGGTACAGCAGGGACGAATTGCCCATGATTCCTGGTTCTATCTCTATTGCACGCCGACTAATTGATGAGTGGCTGTTGCAGCGCTAACGATTCTGACGGAGGAATCCTCTAGCGTTCTGGCCATGAGCACAATAAATCTCGGACGAGTCGGAATATGGACTGCAGAACTTGACCTGCAACCAATGGCGAAAGCGCAGGAAGCAATCGCCCAACTAGAAACTATGGGTTTCGGCACTGTGTGGGTTCCCGAAGCTGTCTTGCGCGAACCATTTGCATCAACATCGCTGTTGTTGTCCGCAACCAAGAACATGATTTTGGCTACTGGAATTGCAAGTATCCACGCTCGTACAGCGCAAACAATGCAAGCCGGTTGGAAGACTGTTACCGAAGCATTCCCAGATCGTTTCTTGTTGGGAATGGGTGTTAGTCATGCTCCAATGGTCAATGGCGCGCACAAAGGTAACTACGACAAGCCGTATTCCACAATGGTTGAATATCTCGATGTCATGGACGCCGGCATTTTCTTCTCGCCAGCACCCAGCACTCCGCCACAACGCGTTCTTGCTGCGCTTGGACCAAAGATGTTGAAACTTGCCGCAGAACGTTGTGTCGGGGCGCACCCGTATTTCATTCCCGTTGAACACACAGCAATGGCCCGTGGCGTCATGGGAGCCGATGCATTGTTGGCACCAGAACAAGCTGTGGTCTTTGAAACAGACCCTACGAAAGCGCGCGCTATTGCTCGCCAGCACATGAAAACGTACACACGTTTGCCGAACTATGTAAACAACCTTGTGCGTATGGGTTTCACCGCAGATGAAGTGCAAAATCAAGAAGACCGCGTTGTTGATGCAATCGTTGCATGGGGAACAACTGAACAGATCACTTCTCGCATTAAGGCCCATCTTGATTCCGGTGCAGACCATGTATGTGTGCAAGTACTTACTGATGCCCCTGGTACGTTGCCGATGAAGCAGTGGCAAGAACTGGCTGATGCCACTCGCGCGATCTAATTCATCTCGCTGAATTATGCCGACCACTGTTGAATACCTCGCGATCTTGCGACGTGAGGGTGACGCGTTTGCTGATTCCATAACGACGGCAATGAGTACATCAATCGCATCGTGTGAACCCTGGGTGGGTACAGACTTGTTGTGGCACATGATTGAAGTGCATTACTCATGGACATTCATCGTGAAGAGTCACCTCATGGATCCTGATGACTACGTGCCACGTTCGAAGCCAGCTGACAAAGATTTGCTGACTGAGTACCGCGCCGGACTTGATGAATTGATGAGGGTGATGTCTTCTAATGATCCTGTGCGTTCATGCTGGACATGGGCTGGCATTCAGAATGTCGCGTGGGTAATTCGTCGTATGGCACACGAGACTGCTGTGCATGCATGGGATGCGCACCGCGCAGCTGGCATTACCGCTGAAATTGATGCCTCGCTAGCGAGTGACGGAATTGATGAGTTCGTGCATGTGATGGTGATGAGCAACATGCGTGATGAGGAAGGCCCTCTCACTGGCTCTGTGCATATTCATTGCACCGATGTAGACGGTGAATGGTTGATTGTTCCGACTGACACATCAGATGTTGTTGTGACACGCGAACATTCAAAAGGGGACTGCGCAATCCGCGGTTCAGCGTCCTCGCTCTTGTTGGGCCTGTGGCGAAGAATTCCTATGTCGTCTCTTGAAGTGATTGGCAGTGCCGATGTTGCAGCTCAATTCCTGAATCGCACTGCAAATAACTGACCGCAAGAGACAGCTATGGTGCCGCGATGCGTGACCAGGCAGATACCAAACCGGACTTGCTAACGAAACGAACGTTCATTGAAGTGATTCCCTTAGGAAAGACGATGACGTACTTGCCAAGCTTCGTAGCAACGACAGTGCGTGTCGAAATCTTCTTACCAATCTTGGTTTGAATTCGTACAATATTCAACTGTGTCTGTCGCGCCATCACGGTTGCGCTACGAACTGGTGCAGACGAAGTAGCAATGACAACCGGCTGACTCGCAGAGAAACTACGAGCGACGGTTATGTCAGGAACTGTGGTTGTTGTTGTGGTGGTAGTTGTGGTTGTACTTGTTGCGACTGTCGGAACAGTTGTTGTAGTCGTTGTTGGTGGTGTGGGATCTGGCTCATCCACGAGGACCTCAATCGAGTCGGAGTATTGAGTCACGGTTCCTTCGGCCGAGATGAACTGCACCCATACGGTGCGCGTGGAACGTGATCCTGTGGGTTCGAGCAATTGCCAAGCAACTTGTGTTGTGGTGGGAATGACTCGTGCGCGAGAGAAGTCGGCGTAATTGGAGATGCGAATTGCAGATGTTCGAACTGGTGTCGTGAACGACAGCACCACGCCTGGTGATTGAGCAGATTCGTCGTCATCATTGATGACGACGCCAACGGGTGTGACTGCTGAGAAGGTTTTGACCGCACTCAGCACGGTGCCAGAATCGTTAGTGGCGGTCACTCGAAGGAAATAGGTGACTCGTGGGACAAGATTCTTTAGTGTGGCTCTGTACTCGCCACTGTTTGTTCCCGAATACAAGAAATACTCTGTGGCATCTGACAAGTCTTGATGTGTAGAAACTTCTGCAGTAATAAAAGTGTCAAGGCCAGTGGTGTCGATTGAAACAGATAATGAAGCGGATAATGAAGCAGTGCTGGTTGACGGCGTGATTGTGACGTGACTAATTACTGGAATTCCTCCAGTTGTTCGCACGCTTTGTATTGCAGTTGTGAATGACCCGAGCTCATTAGTCGCTATCGCACGAATGAAGTAATCAGTGCGATTAGTCAGACCAGAGACTGTAATTGAATGCCGGGTGGGGCCGCCGCTGACAAAAGTGCTGACAGTGGAGAAAGATGAATCTTCAAAGCTGCGATTGGTTGACGCTTCTAGGTGCACCGTTCCTGACAAAAGTCCGGTGTCGACTGTGACACTTGCAGAAATTGACGTGAGTGAACTCTCGACTGAAGAAAGTACCGCGCGGGGAAGGTCTCCGATGGTGGTGAATGATTCAGTACTTGACGTAGTACTTCCCAGTCGGTTGGTACAAGTCACTCGTGTGTAATACGTAGTGCGGGCGCGAAGGTGGGAGAGTGATGTGCTGAGAGTCTGAGTATCGGACCCTCTGGTCGAACCAAGTGAAACTGTGGTGACACGCGTGATGAACATGTGGTCGGTCGAGTATTCAAGAACTGATGCGGTGTATAACCGGCCAGGGTTCACAGAAACCGAAATGTTTGCTTCGTTGCCAGTGATGTCGGAAATACTCAGATCAGAGACAGCTGGTTCGGTGCCAAGAGTGGTGAAGGAAACGATATTGCTGACCGTTGAGCCAAATGTATTGGTCGCAGTCATCCGTGTGTAAAAAGTAGTACGCGGCGCGAGTGCAATGAGGTCTGTGGGAATAGCGACTGAAGAGTAATTGCCGTCACGCAACACTGTGAAGACAGAGACGCTGGTCGAAGAAGTAAAGTTTGGTGAAGTTGAATATTCCACTGTCATTCGCGTGGCAAATCCGTTCGCGTTTACTATGCCGCGAACGGTTGCAGTTTCTGCATCAATATTTATGGTGGAACCAAGAGAGACAGTTGGAGTGCCGACGGGTGAGATGACGGCAGGAAATAGCGACGCTTCAAGTTTCCCATTTCCGTTTGTTCCCCAGTTCAGCCCGCCCCAACACCAGACTTTGTCAAGTTGGTCTATTGCACATGTGGTGCCCAGCGCTGCGCTAATGGTGGTGAATTCAGTGCCTGATGGGACTAAGGGAGTGCGGTAGGTTTTGCCGCCAAGTGTGGTGCCAGTGCCTAATTCACCAAAATCGCCCCTGCCCATGCACCAAGTTTTGCCGGAGATAGTGAGAACACACGTGTGATACCAGCCAGTTGAAACATGGATAAGTCTTTCATCGTTGGGCACGATCATTGGTGTGGGCACCCAACTATCGGCGTAGGAGTCATTTCCGTAGAGACCCGCGTAGTTGTCTCCCCAGCAATACCCCTTGCCTTCGGTCGACAGAGCACATGAGTGTTCTAGTCCTGTTGTGACCGAAGCGAACTGAACATCAGCAGGCCCAAGAACTTTCAGCGGGGTGACCGACACTGCATACGCAAAATTGTTGACGTATCCGACACCTAATTGACCCTCACCGTTTGAATGACCCCAGCAATAGATATTTCCAAGATCAGTAACAGCGCATGAAGCACCGCCATTATCAAAATTGACCACACGCTCGCCATTAGGAATTGCGACTTTCACTGGTGTTCGAATTGGTTCTGTTTGTCCGCTTCCGGATTCAAGAATGTCTCCCCAACACCACAGTTCACCGGCTGTGTTCAATGCGCAACCATTGCTGTAGCCGCTATGCACTTCCGTGATTGTCATTGCGTGCGGAAATTCAACAGCAACAGGTGTGCGAGAAGTAGCAGTGAAATAACTTCCGATGTGGTGATCGCCCCAGCAGTACACCTTTCCGGACACAGCTAATCCACACCACGTGCGATTGGCTCCACCATCGAGCGTGACGAATCGATCATTGTTCGGCAGTGGCACTTTTGTGGGAGTGGTTACGTTGAGTTCAGTCGATGAAGCAATGAGGTATTCGTCGCGATTGTTTCCCCAGCACAGTCCTTGTCCGTCTGTTGTCACGGCACACACAGCAGAGTTGCCGATGTCGACACTTGAATATGTGAACGGATCTGCCAAGGCAACTGACGATGTTGCAACCACGGCAGCAACAGGTGTGCCGACCAGAAGAAGAGCTAGAACTAAACGGGGAATGCGCATATCCGCACAGTACCCACCTAATGTGTCAACGATTGTGGGTAGCGAGTTGCTACTCGGCAATACCTACGGGTGCATCGTCGATAATTTGGTCGAGATATTCCGACATGCCAAAGCCAGTTGCGCCTTCATGTTCCCCAGAAGTGATACGCCACTTGGTCATGCCCTCGCTAATGCGGGTCATTAACCAATTGCCATCGGGGTCTTGGCGTCGATTACGCAGGGGAATGAGGCTTGTGACTTCGCCTTCGAAGTTCCACTCTTTGTTTGACTTTGAAGACTTAATAACGCCGGTCACCGTGTCGTGGTAGTTGTCTTCACCAACTGTGACTGTTGAAATTTGTACGTCATCACACAGGTGAATCTGACCATTGTCCCAAACAAAACCACCACGAGATCCGGCTGCGTCTTTCTTTGCGACACGGCTTGCCATGAAGCCAAGGTTTTCACCGAAGTTTGCAGTGAGCCAGCGGTAGTACCACGGTGCTTGCCAGAAGCGTGGACCCCACGAATGGTCACGCAATCCGAAACCATTGATGGCGAATTCTTCATCGCCTACACGAATAGAACCTGTTGCTGCGACAAGTTGTTCGTAGTGGCCTTTAGCGAATTCTTCACCAGGTGTTTCGTGTGGCACATCTGGCTCGCCACCAAACATGCTGGGCTTGCCTTGGCCGGTAAACGTGATGTGTGCTTCACATTCCGCAAACGGATTATTTGCAAATGCCTTTTTCGGATCTGCCATGTCGTGCGGGTCATCCAGCACGACAACTTTGCCGACGTAGTCAATGCGTAGTTCTTCAAACGGCTTCACCATGGTCCACGTGAGACCACCAGCGTCAAGAGCATCGTTGTTGTCAATGTTCGGGCGTTTGAACATGAAACCAACACGACCATTTGGCAAATAGATACAGATGGTCATTTCTGCGTACCCCTCGTTTGCACGGTTGCCCATGCGAAACCATCCGCCCACTTGTGTTGTCGGGTCGAAACAATTGATGTACATGCTTTCGTTGAAGTTCGACTCTGGGCCGAGTTCGTGCATGTATTCGTCTGCTGGGTCTAGTCGTACTGCCATGGTAAAACCCTAGAACAACAGAGTGGCTGAATTATCAGCCGCCGACGCGTGCTTGCAGGCGTCGCATGCCAGACAACCAACGGTCACGGTCGTCTACTTTGCGCTTTTCGTACGTATGTACTTCGGGGTGCGGCATTACTAAGAACTTCTCAGCAACGATGGTGTCGTGCACAATGTCTGCCACTTCGGCTGGTTCCAGAACGGCTCCGGAAGCTTTGACGGCACTGCCGCCGTCTGTATTGCCGATGCCTTTTTGTGCATCGGGCGGGTTCAACATGTTGGTGTTCACGCCTTGAGGACACAGCGTTGTCACACGAACGCCACGATCGCCGTAGGTGATTGACAGCCATTCCGCAAAGGCAACTGCACCGTGCTTCGTCACGCTGTACGGGCCACTTCCAATTTGTGACAATAAGCCAGCTGCAGATGCTGTGCTGCAGAAGTACCCTTCACCAGCAGCCAACCATTCGCCAATGAGATGCTTAGCAGCCCATCTATGCGAATGCAGGTTGATGTCCATCGCGGTATTCCACGTTTCTTCATCAGTTGATTCAAGATCAGTTCCCATTCCCACGCCGGCATTCGCGTAGAACAAATCAATAAAGCCGAACTTTGCGCGAGCTGCATCTATCAGTGCAACGTTGCCAGCTTCAGTCCCGATATCTGCCACCACAGCGAATGCGCTGTCTGGTCGGATGGAATTTAGTTCCTTCTCGATCGCCTCAAGATTTTTCGCATCGCGGTCTGCGACTACTACACGAGCGCCCGCTGCATGGAATCGGCGCGCCAGGGCGGCACCAATTCCGTTTGCTGCGCCTGTTACTACGGTGGTCTTGCCCTCAAAATTCATAAAACAGACCTTATGGCACGAGTCACGGCTGAAATGCACCAGAGGTGCCTAAGTGCACACTTGTTGGGTCACGCCAACTGTACGATGGTTATATCGAGCGGGACCGAGAAATCGGGCAATCCGTTCGACACCGAGAGGAGCAACACATGATCGATACTCACGAAACAGTGATCACAGAGGCGCTTGCCGTCATTGACAAAGCACTCGCAGAAATGTTGCGACGTGAATTGGTATCAGCTGTTGAAGTGGGCGACTTGTTGCTCGACCTTCGTGGTTTGCTCACTGCGAGCGTCGCCACCACCGTCGCTGCCGTTTAGTAGCGCCATCGTCGGCCTGTGAGGTCGATGTAGTTTTCTCGCGCTCAGGTGCGAATGCAGATAATTCTGTAAAAGCTTCTGACAGCGAGTCACGTAACAATGACGGACTTTCGACTGCCGCTTCATCAATATTGATACCGCAGTCAAGACTTCCCATGTAGGACATCAAGGTCACATTGAATGCAACACCGCCCAGTGGGCCAACTGGGTAATTCTCAAGCAATTGTGAGCCCGCCATAAACAAGGGCACTCCGGCGCTACGCACGTTTGATGTAGCAAAATCAACTGTTTCTGCTTGCGAACGGGCAAGCCGAGTGATGATTGAAGTAGGAACTACTGCCGAAACGGTGGCTAGTGCCTCAAGCGATGAAGACTCGGCACCTGTGCGTGCAGCAACAAGGATTTCGTTTATTGCTGAGAAGCGTTCTTCAATGGGCATGTCTGCAGTGGGGACAAGCATGCGAGCAAGCGTGAAGGCGTTACTGCCACTATTTTCGTTTCGAGTGCTGATTGCCATCGATGCACGCAATGATTCAACTGGTGCTCCCAATTCGCGATGATATTTTCCGGCCGCGTGTGCAACGGCGGTGATGAAGGATGTGTTTAATGTTCCGCCTAGTGATTTTGCAGCACCGCGCATGTCGTAATACGACACGCGAGTTGTTTCGAGACGACGACGCAAAGAACGCGATGTCCATAATGGTGATCGCGACGAATCAACTTCGTTGAGTTGAGCAATCAGGCCCTTTACTGTTGCCGAGGTAGATGAACCAATGCTTCCAATCAGTGATGGATCAGACAACACGTCGCGCACTTGGCGCAAGACAGCTATTGGGAGCCGCAACGAATCAGTCATCGCTCCTCGCAGTGCTTCTGTCGCATCAGGCTCAGAAGCAGTATGGGCGGCATTGACAAGCTCGGGATCAATCGGAGGTAATGGCGCAGGGTCACGCTGCAGGTCGAGATATTGGAGCGATAATTCCACTCCACCTTGTCCATCTGTAACGGTGTGATGCAGTTTTTGAACGAGAGCGCTGCGGCCACCTCGAAGGCCATCAACAATAATGAAGTGCCACAGAGGGCGTGACCTGTCGAATGGATCAGCAACGAGCAATGTAGTGAGGTCGAGTAGTTGGCGCATGTCGCCAGGTTCTGGCAAAGAAATGTTGCGTACGTGATAGCGAATGTCAAAAGATGGGTCATCGACCCATGTAGGGTTCCCAAAATTTCCTGGCGCGGGAAGAACACGACGACGCAGCCGCGGAAACAGAATTGATGTGCGTTCCATGCGGGCGTACAACGCATCCATATTCGGCGGCCGGTCAAGAATGGTGATGTTGGCGAAGGTGGATGCGAGGTATGGGTCTTTTTCAAGCCGCCACATCAGTGATTCTGTGTCGCTCATCCGCTTGTCGCTCATACACCCAATCTACTAGCCAATCATTGACGAAATGATTGGGACTGCAGTGGCCCCCAAAATTGCACCTGTTATTAACCCACCAACAATGTCTGACAGGTGATGGATGCGGACGACAACGCGGCTGAGCGCAACAATGCCAGCCATGATGATCCACAGAATTGCAAGAGGAAAGCCTGTCATCCAAATAAGGATTATTGCTGCGAAGGTGGCTGATGACGCATGGCCGCTAGGGAAACTAGAGGTACTTGGCGTGCGTACATCAAAGCGATCATCACCAGACACAGTCGGACGTTCGCGTCGAAAGATTCTCTTGACGCCTTGGTTAACGATGATGCTCTCTGCACCTAATGCAATGGATAGCGCAATCGCTTGGTGTAGGCGATGAGCGGATCCGATTGCATACAACAATCCGGTGACATGCCAGACAATGCTGAAGTCACCAATCGTGCTGGCGATTCCAAACACAGTGTTGGTTACTTTGTTTTTACGCAATGGTTCAAGGATGCGATCTCCGGTTGAATCAAAACTCATGACAATGTTGGGACTACAGCGGTGACGTATTGAGAGATCAGTTCTGGTTTCTCGAGCGGTCCGAAATGTCCTACTTCATCCCAACGCACATATGTGCTTCCATGAATTCGTTCTGCAACGGTGATGGCAAATGTTGAGGGCTGAAATGGTGCAATCGCGCCGGACAAAACCCATACCGGAGTCGTGATTGAGGGAAGAGAATCCCATGCGCCACTTGATCCACCCGTCTCGTATGTACGCGCTTCGTGTTCAGGTAGACATTTCAATTCAATTTCGCCATCGGCCGTTGATTTGAATCCGTGGCGAACGTATGCCTCGCGAGCAACGGCATTGAACGCTGCCATCGGTGGCTTTGCTGCAAAGTTTTCAATGGCGGCTTCAAAAGATGGGAAACGACTACGTCGCTTGCGTGCACCAGCAGGGAGCGGACTTCCAGGGCGCTCACCTGCATTGGGGTCTGGTGGAGGAAAGACGATTGGCTCAAAGACAAAGAGTGCTTTGAACAAGTGCGGTTCGCTGTGTGCGGCCATGAGCAAGCTTGCACCACCCATGGAATGGCCAATGCCGATTATTGGTTCATTGTGTTCGGCGTATAAGTGTCGAGCGGCAGCAAGTGCATCGAGGCCATATTGATCCCACGTCATTGTGGCTGGGTCAACGGTTTCTGCATCGCCGTATCCGCGATGATCAAGGCCGACAACATGATGGTGTGAATTCAGTGCATGTGCGACAGGTTCCCAACAATGCGCATGAAAACCGGTGGCATGAGACAACAACACGGGAGAGCCCGTGCCGCCGAAATCGTGCATTGCGATTATCACGCCATCTACTGATGTGATGAGGTGCGCGTCATTGCACGCAATGCTCTGTGTCATTTTGGTTCACGCGGTAGGCCGAGCAAACGTTCTCCAATGATATTGCGTTGCACTTGGCTTGTGCCACCAGCAATTCCTCCGCCCGGAGCAGACATCATGCCAAGCGAATCGGCGCCCTCAAGCATTGCATCGGCGCCTGCAATGTCTCCGCGCAACATTGCAACTTTAAAGCTCATCTCTGTTATCCCAAGCTTCATCAATGACGATGCCGTGGAAGCGACGGGACCTTGAGTTTGTGCAACAGACTTATATGCGGTTCCCGTTGAAATGAGAGCGGCAAGTTGCTGGCGTTGCGTAGGGGAGAGTTCGCGGTCTTTGCCGAGACTTGCCAATGATTCAAGTCGACGCTCGAGACCAATGATGCTTGCGCCGATATGGCCGCGTTCGTTAGTGAGCACGGCCATGCCGACACCCCATCCGCCGTGCAGTGGACCGATGAGATATTCCGCAGGTAATTCCACGTCTGTGAAGAACACTTCATCAAATTCTGATTCGCCAGTCATTTGCTTGAGTGGTCGTACCTCGATACCAGGTAAATCCATCGGAATAAGAAAAAACGAAATTCCCTCGTGTTTCTTTGCTTCAAAATCTGTGCGCGCCATAAGAATGCCCCAGTTGCTGCACCGACCGCCACTGCACCACACCTTTTGACCATTGATGATGAATCGGTCGCCGTCTCGGTCTGCACGCGTTGAGAGTGAACCAAGGTCACTTCCTGCGCCAGGTTCAGAGAACAATTGGCACCACACTTCGTCTGCATTAAGCGTTGAACGAAGATGTTGTTGTTTTAGTTCGTCGGTTCCGTACGTCATCACTGCGCCACCGGCCAACACGAGTCCCACCATGTTCAGAACAGGTGGAACTCCGACTTTTGCGCATTCTTCGACCCATGCACCGTGATGGGCTGGAGAAAGTCCTTGTCCTCCGTGTTCAGTTGGCCAATGAAGGCCAGCGAATCCGGATTCAAAAATGAGCCGCTGCCATTTCTTCGCCTCTTCTATGAGGTTCGGAGGACAAATAGCTCCGTAGTCACGCGGGGCGTGCTGACGATTGTTTGCCAGCCATGCCGCAGCGCGAGCACGGAGCGTGTCGACTGATTCTTCGCTCATGCGTCTTTCATAGCATTAAAGAACATGCCAGTTTCTTCAGGCAGGTTGGCGGGAATTTGGTAACCATCGGTGTCGCGAATCTGTGTCCAGTTGTCGCGTACGTCTTCAAGTGTCAGGCCTGGCTTGTAGAAACCTTGGGTCTCACCAATAAATACGCGTGCCACGCGTCCGCCACCGACTGAAAAGATCTCACCAGAAACATCGCAATCTTCGTGTGCAAGCCACGCAACGATTGGTGTGACCAGTGATGGGTCAAGCTTGTCACCAATTCCTCCCATCAAGTTTTCTGTCATACGTGTCAAAGCAAGCGGTGCAATGACGTTTGATTTGATGTTGTACTTAGCGCCCTCGGCTGCAAGTACGCGTGTGAATCCAACCAGGCCCATTTTTGCTGCGCCGTAGTTTGCCTGGCCGAAGTTGCCAAAGATTCCTGCTGCTGATGATGTTGAGATAACACGTCCGTAACCCTGTTCGCGCATGTGAATCCATGCTGGACGAGTGACGTTGAAGGCACCCTTCAAGTGGACGTCAATCACTGGATCCACAAATTCAGACGTCATGTTGTGGAATGTCTTGTCGCGCAAGATTCCTGCGTTGTTGATGACAATGTCAACACGTCCGTATGCATCGATGGCTGTCTTGATGATGGATTCTCCGCCTTCAGGCGTTGACACGCTGTCGTGGTTTGCCACCGCTTCTCCACCAGCTGCTCGAATTTCATCAACAACCTTTTGTGCAGCGCTGGCGTCAGAACCTGCGCCGTCAACGGCACCGCCGAGGTCATTGACCACGATGAGTGCTCCGCGTGAGGCAAGAAAGAGAGCATGCTGGCGGCCAAGGCCGCCGCCGGCTCCTGTGATTACTGCAACTTTTCCGTCATATCCCAAATTGTTCATGCCGACAACCGTAGTCGGGCGCCCATAAAGACTCCGATTTGAGGAGTCAGGGAACTCTGGCTGACCGTTAAGAATTGCTGTGCGCCTACTCTGAGGACATGGATGAATTGCTCCCGGGAAACGATGATCCGCGCCGGTGCGTCGTTCGTGAATGGCTTGCAACGCATCCGAACCCGACGAATGTTCAACTTGCCGAATCGGGATATGTCGCTCCGCATTGGCCAGAGCCGTGGGGGCTCGGAGCAGATCCGATTCATCAACTAATTATTGATGATGAGTTGTCGCGTGCTGGCGTGTCGCGACCATCAAACCAAATAGGAATTGGCTGGGCTGCACCCACCATTATTTTTGCTGGAACCCAGGAACAAAAAGACCGCTATGTCATGCCTGCGCTCACTGCAGAGGAAATCTGGTGCCAACTGTTTTCAGAACCTGGTGCGGGAAGTGACTTAGCAAGTTTGAGTACACGTGCAGTGCGTGATGGTGACGAGTGGATTGTTAATGGTCAAAAGGTGTGGACCACCGGTGCTCATTATTCAAAATTTGGAATTCTGATTGCGCGTACTGATCCTGATGCTCCGAAACACAAAGGAATTTCATACTTTATTTGTCCAATGGATTTGCCAGGGATAGAAATTCGCACCATTAAGAACATCGCGGGCGCGGAAAGTTTTAATGAAGTGTTCTTCACGGATGTGCGAATACCTCATGCCAACGTGGTTGGAGACGTGAATGATGGATGGCGCTTAGCAAAAGTCACCTTGGGTAATGAGCGAGTCTCGTTGTCTACAGGGGGTGTGTTGTGGGGCAATGGCCCAACAGCACTTGATGTCATCGCTGAGGCCAAAAAACTAGGTATTACGAATCGCACAATGCGTCATCGGCTCGTGGGTATCTATATCGAACACACAATTCTTGAAATCATTCGGATGCGCACATTGACGGCCCGACTTCGAGGAACGCAGCCTGGTCCAGAAGCAAGTATTCGCAAAATCATGGCCGATGAACATGGACAAACCGTGATGGAGGTCGCGCGCGATATCACTGGTGCTCACGCAATGATTATCGGACAAGATGATGCCGTTGCGGGCAAGTCGATCACGTCCAAAAGTTGGTATAGCGGCTACATGTTTTCAAAGGCACTTACCATTGGCGGCGGCACAGGAGAAGTACAGCGTAATATTTTGGGTGAACGAGTTTTGAAACTGCCAGCTGAACCAAATCCACAATCGGGACAACCGTGGTCGCAATCCACTTCACAGAAATGACATGACATGAGCCAAGACACTGAACGAATGACCGTTGACCTACTAGATCCGGTGTTTTATCAATCGAATCCACATGAAGTGTGGGCGTGGATGCGCGCCAATGAGCCCGTATACCGAGATGAGAAGAACAAGTTGTGGGGTATCACGCGCCATGCAGACGTCATGGATGTTGAACGACGCTCGTCAGTTTTCTCATCACAGGGCGTGTATCGAGCCGTACTGTCACCAGGCGAAAGCAACATGATTGCTCAGGATGATCCGCGGCATCGTCAACAACGCATGTTGGTGCAACCACAACTCACGCATGCTGGAGTTGCAACACGTACTGCAGAGGTAGAGGCCCTGGTGGCAGAACTTGTCGCAGAAGCTGTATCGCTAGGCGAGTTCGATGTTGTTGAGTTGCTAGCTGGGCAGTTGCCTGCTCGACTGACTGCACGATTGCTTGGCTTTCCCGAAGAGATGTGGCCCCAGGTGAAGTCATGGAGTGAACGATTGATGCGCACCGACATGCGCGAGCGTGACCCACTCATCATGAATGAATTCATTGATGCCAACAGGGAATTTCTTGGTGCAATGATGCCGATTATGGAAGAGGTGTCCGCTTGTCCGCGAAATGACTTCATGTCAATTTGGTCGCACGCAGAAATCGATGGACAAAAGTTGCCACCAGAAGCAATTTTTCACGAGGTGGGATTATTCATCGCGGGCGGTGCTGAGACAACTCGTACTGCTATCAGTCATGGCATTCGTGCGTTCATTGATCATCCAGAACAATGGGAAGAATTAGCTGCTACGCCAGAACTTATTGATTCCGCAGTTGAAGAAGTGTTGCGATGGGTCACGCCTCTGAATAATTTCTTCCGCATGGCATTGACTGATGATGTCGTTGGCGGTCAGCCCATCGCAGCGGGTGATCGAATAATCATGTTGTACCCCTCGGCGAATCGTGATGAGTCTGTCTTTACTAATCCATCGGTGTTCGATATTCATAGGAATCCAAACCCGCATCTCTCGTTCGGATTTGGTACCCATCTGTGCGTGGGGGCAAATCTCGCGCGGCTTGTTTTGACCAGTATGTTCCGAGAGCTATCCGCACAGGCCACTGATTTGGCTGTCGTTACTGAACCCGACGTAGAAGCAAATATCTTTGCCCGTGCTGTGCGGTCTTTCCACATAAGGGTCTCACCCAGGTAGTCAGCATGTGAACTTGGTTCAAGCACAAGTATCCTGACACGGTGCGTTTAAACATCCCCACTGCCGCTCTCGTAGTTACTTGCTTGTCTTTGGCAAGTTGTTCATCAAGTTCGACAACACAACCAGAGGGCGACCTGAGCCCCGAAAATATAAGTAGTCCCGCCGACTCAGATGAAAATCTGGAGATTGCTCGTATCAGGTGTTTGTCTGGTATCGCAGTCTCGGGCAGGGCCATGCGTATTGTGTCTACGGTTGCTCCTATTACAAATTTAGTTGGGCTGATTGCTGGAGATATTGGTCCTGTCGTCAAAGGCGTTGTTCCTGAAGGAATTAACTCGCATACATTTGAACCGCCACCAAGTGCTGCAGCAATACTCGAGCAAGCAGACATTATTTTTGTTAATGGATTGAAATTAGAAGACCCCACCCTTGAGTTGGCAAAGGCCAATGCACCCGACGCAGTCATTTGCGAGTTAGGCACGTCTTCGCTTCCACAAAGTAGTTGGTTGTACGATTTTTCATTCCCCGAAGAATCAGGCAAGCCAAACCCCCACCTGTGGACAAATCCACTCTCAGTTATGTCGTACCTGACAACGATTCGAGATGTTTTAGTTCTTGCAGATCCTTCTAATATCGACAAGTACGAAGCAAATTATGTGGTTGTGTCAAAACTGGTGATGGACCTTGACGCCGCTATGAAAGTCAGCACAGAAACTGTTCCTGCCAATGTTAGGACACTGCTGACATATCACGACGCATATGCGTACTTCGCCCTTCGTTACGGATATGAAGTGATAGGCGCAATTCAGCCCCAATCATTTGAAGAGCCATCCCCAAGTGATATTGCAGCTCTCATTGACCAGGTGAAGTCAAAGAAGGTAAAGGCAGTTTTTGGAAGTGAAGTATTTCCATCCCCTGTACTCGAGCAGATTGGTAAGGAAACTGGAGTGCGCTATGTGGATGTGTTGCGTGATGATGACTTGCCGGGAAAACCTGGCGATGCGGACCATTCATGGGCTGGGCTAATGAAGTTTAATTTCATCACAATTGTCGAAGCGCTAGGCGGTGACGCATCAGCGTTACAGGCCGTGTCTGTTGACACGAAGATCCCAGACAAAGCGAACTATCCGCAGTGATAGGTGAAGTTCTGGTTGAATGTGCGCACATGTCGTGTGCGTACAACTCAACGCTTGCAATTAAGAACGTCGACTTCACAATTCGTAAGGGTGACTTCGTAGGCATAGTTGGGCCGTCTGGTTCCGGTAAGACCACGTTATTAAAAGCCATTCTCGGAACAATTAGCCCGATTGAGGGACATGTTACAAAGAAGCCGCAGTTGCGGATGGGGTATGTGCCACAAGTGGAAACAGTTGATTGGAATTTTCCTGTAACCGTTCTTGAAGTAGTTGTGATGACCCGTTCCTCAACTGGCCGCCTTCCGCGAGTAACCAAAGATGAGCGCGCTGATGCACTGTTGGTATTGGAGCGGCTTGGTCTTGGAGGTCTCGAAAATAGGCACATTCGTGAATTGTCTGGTGGGCAACAACAGAGAGTTTTTGTGGCACGCGCATTGTTTCATCGGCCAGAGCTTTTAGTGCTCGATGAACCGACATCGGGGGTTGATGTCCGTACTCGACATGAAGTTCTGCATTTACTTGCAAATCTTCATGATGAGGGCGTTTCTATTATTCTCTCTACACACGATCTGAATGGATTGGCCGCGCACTTGCCACGCCTCGTCTGTCTCAATTCTCAGATCATCGCCGATGGATCGCCTGTTGAAGTGTTGATGCCAGAGGTTTTGGAACAAACTTTCGGGGCGCCAATGGAAGTTCTCATTCATGGTGGGATGCCCGTCGTGGTCGATGGTGTCGGTGCTGATATTGCTGAGCGAATGTCTCGGTTGGGCTAGTTATGTCATTTGTATTTGCCGGGATTTTTACGCCCTTTCACTATCAGTTCTTTAATAACGGAATCATTGTGGCCACTATCGCTGGTGCTTTGTGTGGTTTGCTTGGCGTGTTTGTTGTGCTGCGTGGCATGAGTTACATCGGCCATGGTTTGTCGCACGCAGTCTTTGGTGGTGCTGCGGCATCGGCAGTGATGAACATTAATTACTTTGTCGGTGCTGGGGTGTGGGGAGTTGCATCCGGAGTGATCATTGGCCGCATCGCTCGGCGTCGCTTAATTGGGGCAGATGCAGCAATCGGAGTTGTCACTACGGCCTCGTTCGCTTTGGGCCTTGCCTTATTGAATCGGTACGGCCAGGCCAAGAAGAGCATCGAAGCCGTTCTGTTCGGAAGCGTGCTCGGAGTGAAAACTATTGACATTGTTGCTGTCTCTGCTGTCGCAATTCTGAGCGTCGTCATCGTGGTGGCGCTGTACCGAGCATTCCTTTTTGCCACATTTGATCCTGAGGTCGCTCAAGTTTCTGGCGTGCGCGTGGCATGGATTGAAGCGTTGCTGATGGGGCTCTTGTCGCTAACAATCCTTGTGACGATGCGAGTGATTGGAACTCTTCTCATTTCTGCACTCCTGGTTATTCCTGCGTCAGTTGCGCGTATGTTGACAAACTCTTTTGCGCGCATGTTGTGGATTTCGCCAATTATTGGAGCCGTGTCAGCCTTCACGGGCATGTACCTTTCGTACTTTTTGGATACATCGGCAAGTGCGACCATTATTCTCGCGGGCACACTGATGTTTATCGTGGTGTACGCAGTGACAGGGCTCCGTGGGCGCACCAGAATCTCTGGTCTGCATCACATCTGATTTTATTCAGTTGGTAGAGACCACTCGACGCCTGTTGGTGTGTCGCGCACTTCAATATGCAGCGAAGCGAACACATCGCGGATCACGTCAGATAAGTCGAAGCGTTTTTCGGCTCGGACGGTGCCGCGCACAGAAAGCATGGCCTCCACAAATGGAGCCGCAACTTCACGAGGGTCTCTCACGCCCCCAACTGCTGCATCACCCAATTGGCTAATCATGGAACGAAGAGTGCTGCGGGCTCTATCAAGAACATCGCTTTGCAGGGTGTCGATTGACCAATCCTGCATTGATTGCTCTAGAAATAAAACCGCGCGAACCGCGGCTAGTGCCTCGCGCTGTCCCATTGCCTGATCAAATTGTTGAATTGATTCAGCAAGTGCCGCATCAAGTGAGTTTGCTTGTGGGGCGAGGGCGGTTGCCGCGACGGGCACGGTTGCGACGGAATGACTTGACGACACGTCACCAGATCCGGTTAACAGTGAAAAGGGTGACTGCAGAAGTGACAGTGGGATGACTGAACCTGTTGGATACACGAATGATTCACTGCGCAAACGGATGGTGACATTGCTATTGCCAACAACTGTGGCTGTTGCTGCATCAATGTCAATTATCAAGCCAGTGTGTTCGTCAACTCCGAGAACGAAAGTATCTGGCTCTAATAAAGATTCAAACATTTGCAAACGAGCCTCGCCGAGGTAACAAAATCGAGTGTCGTGGTTTGCTCCTTCAGTATTGTCATAGTGCGGAATTACAGCTGCATTGACGCCGAAAGTTGCGAGAATGTCTAAGCCATCAAGGGCCTGAACGTCTTGCCCCACCTTGTACACCTCGTACACCGGCACAGTGGCTTTGCCGAGTGTGAGTGCTGCGGCGGAAGCGAATGTAACAATTCCGCCATTAGTGAGTTTGTCAATCATGATTCGGGCAACAGATGATCCAGCCCATTGGCGTAATGCGTATGTTGGCGAGCCTGGCCCAGCAAAAATGTAGTCGGCATCGGAGAGTGCGCGAAGCCCGCGTTCGATTGCAACGGGATCTGCGGCTAGGTGTGTGTCGTGCAATCTGACTAGGCCGGCAACCACAAGGTCAACATTGATAGATGTTTTGAAATACTCAACGGCTTTTGCGGCAAGTTCTGGTGCATTTTCTTGAAAACCATACGGAGTGTCAAGCACGACTGCTTTTACTGGTGATGAAAGTAAGGACGTCAAACGGCGATGCGTTGTGACCATGGTGGGGGCTGTTTCACCCGAGCCCATGATTGCGAGAATGCGAGGAAGGCTCACGAGAAGAATCCTGAAGTGATGGCATCGTCAACTACACCAGCAAATTGCAACGGAAACTGTGCGTGTAAATCATGGTCGGCAGGTGTAAACCATTCGACGCGCCCATGAGAAAGGGTGTCGAGTGCGAATTGAATTTGGGCACGTTTTGTTTTCGTATGTTGATCTTCCGATCGAGATGCTGGCGTAAACATGACCGGAACCTTGATTCCAGCCCACAATGTTGAAGGCTTGTGCATCCATAGGCCGTGTAGAACGTCGATATGTCGATCAAAAGTGAGATGGGGGCGAATGGTGTTGTCTGCCATGCGCTCCATATTGTGCATCTGGCCATCAATTGCTTCTTCGCTCCAATCAAGATGTGCAGCGCGAATATATGACCGAAGTTTTTCGTATTGCATTCCTGCAATTGCTGGAGGCGCCATCGTCACCTTGCACTGTTCCCATTCAGGGAATGCTTGTGACAACTCAATACTTCCGCCGTCAACCGCAACGATGCCACGAATTGTGTCGCCATGCCGATGTGCATATTCCACCACGATGTTTCCACCCCACGATTGCCCAAGGACAAGGGGTCGTGTCCAATTGCGTTGACGTGAACTGAGCGCGTTGATCACGTCAAGAACATCGTCGGCAACATTTGCCATGTCATAACCAGCGTCTGGTTTGTCGCTGAGGCCGTGTCCGCGCAGGTCAATGGCCGTTACGGCATGACCCAGTTCGGCGAGGCGACGCGCTGGCCCGTCCCAGAGGCGGGCATTCGACGCAAGACCGTGAATAAGAAGAATGGGGATGCCGGGGGACTCATCAACTGATGACCACTGCAACATGCGCAGGGAAATGCCGTCACGAGTTGAAATATAGAATGAATTCGGTGTGATTGTCACGCCTGCATTGTCGCACCAGATCGGCAATTTGGCACCTAGATTCCCACGAATCGCACGGGTGACTGTTGTCGTTCTAGAGTTCAGGAACGTATTCAAGGGGGAAACCATGAAGTTGTCAATGGGAATCAGTTATTCAGATGGCTTTAAGCAAGCCGCCGACCGCGTTGTCGAACTGGAAAAGGCAGGCCTTGACCAAGTATGGATCGCAGAGGCATACAGCTTCGATGCCATCTCGCAAGTGGGGTACCTGGCAGCGAAAACAAATCGCATTGAAATCGGTACCGGAATTGTCAATGTGTACTCACGTACAGCGGCATTGATGGCAATGACCGCTGCGGGATGCGACTATGTCAGCGATGGCCGATTCATTCTTGGCCTTGGTGCATCTGGTCCTCAGGTGATCGAAGGCTTCCACGGAGTTCCATACGAAAAGCCAATGCAACGCATCAAGGAATACATCGAAGTCTGTCGCAACGTGTGGGCACGCGAAGCACCACTTGAATATCACGGCAAGACAGTTGATATTCCTCTTCCAGCTGGCCAAGGAACTGGCCTTGGTAAGGCACTCAAGATCATCAACCATCCAGTGCGCAAAGACATCCCCATCTGGTGGGCGTCATTGAAAGACAGAAGTGTTGAAGCAACAGCAGAGATAGCTGACGGATGGCTTCCCATCATGTTCTACCCAGAGCGCTACCACAATGTATGGGGCGATCAGTTGAAGGCAGGTCTTGCAAAGCGCGACCCGTCACGTGCGCGTCTTGAAATTTCAGCTGGCGGAATGTTGGCGATTGATGACTCACTTACCGGTGATGCCCAGAAAAAAGTTCTTGACATGGCACGTCCGAATATGGCGCTGTATGTCGGCGGTATGGGTGCTCGCGGTAAGAACTTCTACAACGACATCTGCCGTGATTACGGATTCGAAAAAGAAGCAGTTGACATTCAGGACTTCTACCTTGAAGGTAAGAAGGCTGAAGCTGCTGCAGCGATTCCTGGTGAATGGATCATGAATGCCAACCTTGTTGGCTCGACTGGTTTCATTAAAGAGCGTGTCGCTGCATTCAAAGAATCTGGTGTCACTGTGTTGTCAGTGAACCCCATTGGTCCAGACCCCGTTGGCCAAATCGAAAAACTTCGCTCAATCATCGACGCCTGATCATGTCGATACTGACAGTTGATGTGGTGGCTCCTGGTTGGGAGCCTGTTCGTGAAGCCTTCATTCATAGTTTTGACATCAAGGAAGATCGAGGCGCAGGTGTTGCGGTGTATCACCACGGCAAATGTGTTGTTGATCTCATGGGTGGCTGGCGTGATCGTGATCTCACCATCCCGTATGACAACGATTCGCTTCAGGTCGTGTTCTCAACTACAAAAGGCATTACGTCTATTGCAGTAGCGATGTGCGTTGAGCGTGGTTTGTTGAACTACGACGAAAAGGTCGCAACGTACTGGCCTGAATTTGCCACACGTGGGAAATCTGAGATTACGGTTGCTCAGTTGATGTCTCATCGTGCTGGTTTGTACACGGTTGACGGTGATATTTCGCTGGAAGACGCACTTGACTGGAACACCGTTACAGGGCGACTTGCTGATACGGCACCACTGTTCCCGGTGGGCTCGACTCACGGGTATCACGCTTTAACTTTTGGCTGGCTTGCTGGTGAACTGGTTCGCCGCGTTACAGGTAAAAGTCTGGGTGACTTCGTACGTGAAGAAATTGCCGGACCGTTAGGTGCAGAGATGCATGTTGGGTTACCACCAGAACTCGAGCCTCGGGTAGCGCGGCTAATGGCCCATCCGATTCCTAAGTTTTCACCTGAAGAAGTAAAAACACTGATGGAAACAAGTGGACCGGGAACAAAAGGGGCCGCCGCGTTGTCGCTGAATGGCGCATTCGGTGAGGGGGCATTTAATAGGGAAGATGTGCATCAATCGCAGCTTCCAGGGGCTAACGGAATTTCTAACGCACGCTCACTGGCTCGTATTTATGCAGCGCTTGTGTCAGACGTTGATGGCGTCCGATTGCTTGGTGAGTCAACTCGCAACAGGGCCGCTACAAGCAACACGCCTCACGGAGAGCTAGACACGATTCTTGTGTCTGCCACTGATTTTGCAATGGGCTTTATGGTGCACTCTGAACGTACGCCATTTGCTGGTCCGACAAGTTTTGGACACAACGGCGCCGGCGGTTCATGTGCATTCGCACAACCTTCTCGTGAGCTTGGTTTTGCTTACGTGATGAACACAATGATGACAACGATAGATGGCGACCCTCGCCCAGCGAGACTCATTGCTGCGGTGTCTCGCTGCGCAGACGCCGAATAATTCCGGCCGTTGCAAATAGGTACACCACTGATGCGGCGGCTGCAGCTGCTGCAAAAATGATGATTGCCGGACGGACCCCGATGAACTGAGACGTGAGTCCGGCAAGGATGCTGGTAAAACCAATCATGGTGTTCACCATTGCCATATCGCCAGCCATCACGCGTCCACGCACATGATCTGGTGCTTCCATTTGTAATCCCAACGTTGACAGCGTCCACTGTGCTCCACCGCTGAGGTGAGCAAGTGCAATAAACACTGCGGCCATTCCGATGAACGGACTTAATGCTGCCCCCACGTAACAGACGGCGAAAACCAGCCCCGCGTATCCGCACACTTTCAGAAGTTTCGCCATATCGCGACCAGCGATTTGGGCTCCAAGAATGGGGCCAAGTCCGGAACCGATTCCGCGTACGCCAATAAGTAATCCTCGGCCTGAGTCACCGACATTGAAGACGTTCGATGCAAGAACTGCAAGTTGGCTGACAATTCCAGCTCCAACAGCAAATGTCATCTTCGAACAAAGAAGCGCAAGGATGACAGGGTCTTTCTTGGCGACGTTGATTGCTTCTTTCATGTCGGCAATTGGACGCACACGGCCTTTGTTCGAGTTTTGTGTGCGCTCACTTTGCATCGGTCGCTTCACGCCCGAAAAAAGAAGGGCAGCTACAACGAATGAAACGGCGTTCGCGATGAATGCTGCATTTCGCCCGAAGACTGCGGCAAAGACTCCACCCAACGCTGCACCAACAGCAAGCATGGTCCCCCATGTACTTCCAAAGAGTGCATTAGTTTTGCGCAAGTCGTCTTCATTGTCTACCAAGTTGGGTACCGATGCGCTGGTTGACGGTCCGACAAATGAAGCAAGTGCAGCAATCAGACATTGAGCAACAAATGTGATCCAAATTCCCGCAACAGAATGAAGAAGCAGTAACAACGCAGCAAAGGCTTGAAGAATTGAGACAATAATCAAGATTTTGCGACGATCGAATCGGTCCGCAAACGAACCCGCGATGGGCGACATAAAGAGACCAGGGATGGTCATCGACACGAGTACAAGCGACACAAGGAATCGAGAGTTTGTGACGTCTTCTACCAAGCCTGCGAGTGCAACGAATGCGAACCAGTCGCCAAGAAATGACACCACTTGTGCGCCGAATACCAAGCGCACATCGCGGTTACGCCGCAATAAGGAAAACACTATGAGTTATCGAAATGCTGCGAGGCGCTCAAGTGTGCGTCGTGCTTCGTTCATAATGTTTTCGACAACCTGACGCGCTGGAAGAATCTCGTGAATTGCGCCGACCGCTTGGCCGGCTGCCATAAACGCACGATTGGTATCGAGTACTACATCTGGTCCTGAGCCGAGTTGCTGAATTCCTGCTTGCGCTGCAGCGATAGCTTGACCAGGAAAACCTTGAAGTTCTGATGGGTTTTTTTCCCAATGGTTGCTCCACTCGGTTCGTATGACGCGACATGTCTTGCCTGTGTAGCCCTTGCTGACTACAACGTCATCTTCGCGAGATTCAAGGATTTTTTCTTTGTAGCCCTTACCGGTGTGTGCTTCGTGCGTGGCAATGAACTTTGTTCCGATCCACACGCCATCAGCACCAAGTGCAAGTGACGCCATTAACCCGCGACCATCAAAAATTCCACCTGCTGCAACAACGGGAACTTTGCCGTTGACAGCGTCAACAACTTGTGGCACAAGTGCCATCGTGGCGACAACACCGGTATGGCCACCGGCCTCTGTTCCTTGTGCGACAACAAAGTCACATCCACTTGCAACAGCTGCTGTTGCATGGCGGACTTTTCCACACATGGAACCAACAAGAATGTTGTGGCTATGTAGCTCATCAACAATTTCGCGTGGCACTCCAAGACCAGCGACGTAGATACTTGCTCCACCATTGATGATTGCTTGGATGTTGCGGGCAACGGAGTCCGGTGCTGCAGTGAGAAGGTCGACTCCGAAAGGCTTGTCTGTCAATGTGCGAACGCGAGCCATTTCTGAAGTCAGAAATTCGGTTGACATCGGCGCTGCGCCAAATGTGCCGATGCCACCGGCATCAGAGACCGCTGCAACAAGGTCGCTATAGGAAACACCGCCCATGCCCGCAAGCATGATGGGTAATTCAATGTTGAACATTTCGGTAAGGCGTGTCTTCATGGCTCTAACCGTAGTTCTGCTGTCAGGACTGGTACGCACCCGAACGGCTGAGGAACTTGCGATGCCAGCGTCGCGGAGTCAAAACAATGGCTCGTGGCTCATCTTCAAACATCCAGCGGGCAAAGTTGGTGCGGGTCCATTTGTTCGTATCGACGAGAGCAAGGACCAGGCGGGTAAAAAATGGGCGGGCCAAGACCGAACTGAGCGCCACCGACATGCGGTGGTCAGCGAGCAGAGTTTGGTCGATTGCGCGCGAATAGTGAGCACGAACTTCGCGAGGAGAGTTGCCTGCATCAATTGATTCAGCAGCTGCGATTCCGGTTTCCAACGCTTGACCGATTCCTTCACCTGTCAACGTGTCAGTGGCACACACCGCGTCTCCGACAAAAAGAACACGCCCTGAAGATCGGACGGCTTCGTCAATTCGTGCGGGGATAGGCCATGCGGTGTGGCGATCTTCTGGCACGAAGTCTGCTCCGAGTGCTTCACGAATGTGAGGACGAGTGAGTAAATCGCGCCACGTATTGTTCATAAATTTTGTGCTGCGTTCAGATGTGCGCAAAATGCCGTATCCAAAGTTTGCTCGGTTGCCTGGCAATGGAAATGACCATGCATAGCCAGGCAGCAAATCTTTTTCGAACCACACATGTAGTCGAGTTGCGCCAGTACCAGTGACATTGCTGATGTATTGGCGAAACGCATGCCACTCACCGAGATAGCCGGCAGTAGATAGCCCCATTGCTTTTCGCACCGGCGACCACATGCCATCAGCAGCAACGACATAGTCGACGGTGATTGGCTCAAGGCCCTCAACGTCGACAACTATCGATGTGTCCGTTTCTGAAAGCGACACAAATGCGTGCCCCTCATGAATCGTTATTCCTGCATCTCGGCAGTGTTGCACTAGCGCATGGTCAAATTGTGACCGAGGCGCAATCGCTGCAAAGGTGCCACCAACATCTGGCAGTGCTAGTTCAATTGTTCGCCCAGTTGGCGAGTGCACGACAACGTCAGCGGTGACTTGCCAATCGGGCACACGGGACGGGTCAAAGCCAAGCTTGTCAAGGATTCGCAATGCGTTTGTGGTGAGGCCATCGCCACAACATTTGTCGCGCGGGAACGTGGCTTTGTCCACCACAGTCACGTCGTGACCGAGGCGATGCAGGGTGGCGGCACAGGCAGTTCCTGAGGGACCTGCTCCGATGATAAGGACCTTGCTTGCCACGATTCAGAGGCTAGAGGGCAGTCGGGCTATGTGGGTAGTGACATGAGTTCGTACTATTGAGAGGTGGCATCCGTCGGGTGCCCAATGAATCATGGAGGCCATCGTGGCAAAGTTGTGTGAAGGACGCGTCGCAGTCGTTACAGGAGCAGGTCGTGGCATTGGCCGCGAGCATGCGCTCAGTCTGGCAAGTCAAGGCGCAAAGGTTGTTGTTAACGACCTCGGCGGAAACGTTGATGGAAGCGGTGGCGACCTAAGCCCTGCAGATCAAGTTGTTGCAGAGATCAAGGCAATGGGTGGCGAAGCAGTTTCTAACGGCGATGACATTTCGTCATGGGAAGGCTCACAGCGCCTCATCAACCAAGCAGTTGAATCATTCGGTGACTTGAACATTGTTGTGAACAACGCAGGTATCTTGCGCGACCGCATGCTCACAAACATGACTGAAGAAGAGTGGGATGCAGTTATCAAGGTTCATCTCAAGGGAACCTTTGGTCCATCACGTTGGGCAGCTGCCTACTGGCGCGAGCAGGCAAAGGCCGGCAAGCCAACATCAGGCCGAATTATCAACACGACTTCTGTGTCTGGTATCTACGGAAACCTCGGACAAACGAACTATGGCGCTGCAAAAGCTGGTATCGCTTCTTTCACCATCATCGCTGCACTCGAGCTTGCACGCTTCAACGTCACGGTGAACGCAGTGGCACCTGTTGCGCTTACTCGTATGACAGAAGGTCTTGGCAATGCACCAGAGACCGACGAAGAGCGCGAAATGCGTTCACCACGTTGGATCGCACCAATCGTTACCTGGCTTGCTTCTGATGAAGCTGCTGGCGTTACTGGTCGCATCTTCGAAGCAAGTGGTCAAACACTCGCTATTGCTGAAGGTTGGCATCGTGGCCCCAGTCATGCTCCAGTAGAAGACCCAACCACTCTCGGACCTATCGTTGCTGAGTTGTTGAAGAATGCTCGCCCTAACGCGGGCATGAACGGTCAAGACGGCACATGGCCTCAGAGCGCTCGATAAAGAAATAAGAAGGACACACAATGGCACTTAACCCAGAAGCAGTCGGATCAGTCGGCGAGCCGTACAAGATCTCATGGACATCAAAGGATTCATTGCTCTATGCAGTCAGCCTCAATGTCAGTTCAGATCAATTGGATTACGTCACAGAAAACTCAACCGGCGTCACACAAAAGGCACTTCCTACAATGCCCGTTGTTTTGGGCTCAGGTCAGGCAACTGCAGCGTCAAACCCAATGCGCAATGTTGGTGAATTCAATTTCGCAAACCTTGTGCACGCGTCACAATCAATCACTTTGCACCAACCGCTTCCTGTTGAAGGAACCGCAACGGTACAAAGCAAGCTTGTTGCAATGTATGACAAAGTGAAAGCTGCAGTCATAGTGACTGAGGCCGAAGCAACTGATGCTGATGGCGAGCCGTTGTACTCAACTCGTTCGTCCGTGTTCATTCGTGATGCAGGCGGCTTTGGTGGAGAACGTGGACCAAGCGGTGCACAAAATGAACCACCAGCAAAAGCTCCTGACCATGAGATCACATTTCAGACGTCGCTTGACCAAGCGTTGTTGTATCGCTTGAACGGTGACCGCAACCCATTGCACTCAGACCCAAATCATCCTGCTGTTGCAGCAGGCGTATTCCCACGGCCCATCTTGCATGGTCTTTGCACATACGGATTCACAGGTCGCGGCTTGTTGAATGCTCTGTGTGGCGGCGATGCAAATCGCTTTAAGCACATTGAAGGCAGATTCGCATCTCCAGTATTTCCTGGCGAAGCACTCACCATCAAGATGTGGGAAACAAGCAAAGGCGAAGCCGTGTTCACAACGTCTGTTGGCGACCGGGTCGTTATCGACCAAGGGCTTGTGCGCTTCAGCTAATTACCTAGATAATTCGGATTTGGCCACCTCTCGGGGTGGCCTTTTCCATACCCTGCAAGGGTTTACCATTCCTGATAAATATGACTGATTTAGTCAGGAATAACGCTAGATTGGTTGAATGCCAACGACCACATGGACCAAAACGTCCGTCGCTCTTCACGCAGACGAGATAGCAACTGCTGCCCGCGACCTTGAGCATGCCACGCCCGTTGACATTGTGCGCTGGGCTGCAGACCGAGTGGGAAGTGACATCACCGTGACATGCAGTTTTGAAGATGTGGTTCTTGCACATGTTGCGGCAGTAGCGGTTCCCGGAATTGAAATCGTGATGATTGATACGCAGTACTTGTTTGCAGAAACACAATGGCTTGCCGAAGAGTTCCGCAAAAAATTTGATGCCAATCTTCGTGTCGTTCACCCTCTGCAGGTCACTCCAGACAATTTGTGGCAGCGCGACACGGAAGCCTGCTGCAATGTGCGTAAAGTGTTGCCGCTTTATGCAGTGTTGTCGGAAAAGACCGGGTGGGTAACTGGTGTTCGTCGTATTGATGGCCCCACTCGAGCAGAGACTCCAGTCGTGTCACTTGATGGAGTACGCAATGTTTTAAAGATCAACCCATTGGCGCTGTATAGCGATGAAGAAATGGAGACCTATGAGTTTCTCCATCAACTTCCACGTAATCCATTGAAAGATCGGGGCTACCCAAGCATTGGTTGTTGGCCATGCACAAAGCCTGTTGCTGATGGCGAAGACAAACGTGCTGGCCGCTGGGCTGGCCAAGCAAAAACCGAGTGCGGATTGCACATCTAGAAATCGAAGAACAATTAGGAGACGCAAATGAGTGCAGTGACATCACAGAACGAATTAGAAATACTTGCAAGCCGATCACATCTTGATCGTCTTGAGTCAGAAGCAATTACAATCATCAGAGAAGTGGTGTCAGGATGCGAATCGCCTGTATTGCTGTTCTCTGGTGGAAAAGACTCAGCTGTGTTGCTGTGGCTTGCCATTAAGGCATTTGCACCAGCACGTTTGCCATTTCCAGTCATGCAGGTTGACACCGGCCATAACTTTCCGGAAGTAATTGAATACAGAGACGAATTCGTGCGCACGTATGGCCTCGAACTAGTGGTGGCATCAGTGCAAGAAAGTATTGACAGGGGAGACATCCCAGACCCGGGTCCAACCGGCAGCCGTAATCGCCAACAAGCAGTCACGCTGCTCACAGCAATTCGCACCCATAAGTTCGATGCAGCATTTGGCGGCGGTCGTCGTGATGAAGATAAGGCACGCGCCAAGGAGCGCATCTTGAGCTTCCGTGACAAGAAAGGCGGATGGGAGCCACGTATGCAGCGCCCAGAGCCATGGAACATTCTCAATCCGCGCATTGTGAAGGGTGAACATCTTCGTGCATTCCCAATTTCTAACTGGACTGAGCTTGATATTTGGGAATACATCGCACGTGAAGAAATTCCGTTGCCAACTATCTATTTCTCTCACGAACGTACAGTCATTGAACGCGATGGCATGTTGCTGTCTGTCGGTGGCCCTGTAGTCCCAGAAGATGGTGAAGTGCCACGAAAAGAAATCGTTCGGTATCGCACAGTGGGTGACATGAGCTGCACAGGCGCAGTTCGTTCCACTGCCACTAGTTATGAAGATGTGCTTGCCGAAGTTTCAACAGCTCGCATCACTGAACGTGGTGCAACCAGAGCTGACGACAACTTCAGTGAATCAGCAATGGAAGACCGCAAGCGTGAGGGGTACTTTTAATGACTGCTATTTCTTCTGCGTCAAATACTCAGGTTCGTATAGCCACTATTGGTTCAGTAGACGATGGTAAGAGCACGCTGATTGGTCGATTGCTGCATGATTCAAAAGGCATTTTTGAAGATCAACTCAGTGCTGTTACTAAAGCCAGCCGTCGCTACGGCGATGGCACATTCAACCTGGCACTTCTAACTGATGGTCTACGTGCAGAGCGTGAACAAGGCATCACAATTGATGTTGCATACCGTTACTTTGCAACTCCAAAGCGCAGTTTTGTTTTGGCAGACACACCTGGTCATGCTCAGTTCACTCGCAATATGGTTACTGGTGCATCTGTTAGCGATATTGCAATCGTTCTCGTTGACGCTCGTCATGGTGTCGTGGAACAAACTCGTCGTCATGTCTCTATTGCCGCATTGCTTGGTGTTTCCCACTTGGTTCTTGCTGTGAACAAGATGGACTTGGTCAATTGGGACGAAACAGTCTTTGACACTGTTGTCACCGATGTCGCAGCAATCGTTTCTACTCTCGGATCTTCGGTTCCCATTCACCCCATACCCATTTGTGCAACAGATGGCGAGAATGTGGTTGACGCCGGCGACAAGACACCGTGGTACGAAGGCCCATCAGTTCTTGAACTGCTAGAGACTCTCGATATCACTCCGGTGGCAACCATTGAAGGTCGCCTCGCTGTGCAGTGGACATTGCGCGAACACGGCGGTAGTGATTACCGCGGCTATGCAGGACGACTTGAAGGCGGCGCAATCCGTGTTGGAGACTCTGTCACTGTTCACCCGCAGGGATACTCAAGCACCGTTGCAGGACTTACACGTGCTGGTTCACAAACAGACATTGCAGTTCCTGGCGATGCAATTGCTATTGAACTCACGGACGACCTTGATGTCGGTAAAGGCAATGTGATTGTGGTTAACGGAGCACACCAGCCCGTTGATGCCACAGGACTTATTGCTGATGTGTGCTGGTTTACAGATTCAGAACTATCTGTTGGCGATGCGATCATTGTGCGTCACGCTTCAGGCGAAGTGTCAGCTCGAGTAGCCGCCATTACTCACCGCCTTGACCTAGAGACTCTTGAAAACACTCCGACTGATCGGCTTGTTCTGAATGACATCGGCCGTGTGGAACTAGCTCTTTCATCGCCATTGGTCGTGGATGAATACGCAGTGAACAGGGCCGGTGGCAGTGCTATCGCCATAGATCCTGTAACCAATGCCACCATTGGCGCATTGATGATTCGGTCTGGCTACTAGGTTCGGCTTTGTTATGGTGACGGTGCATGAACGCATCAGAACCACTAACTGAATCAACGGAAAAGACGTCCGAATCACAACACCGAGTGAGACGTACGTTCGCCACCTTTCTTGGTGGTCTTGGAATAGTTTTTCTCGGACTGGGACTCATTTCTCTGGTGCTGATGAGCTTTGTGTCATCTCCTACCGCAGCTAAGTCCACAATCAAGAGTGCGTTGAATCAACCAGATGTTCGTGATGTGATTGCAGACAAACTGATTGAGAAACTGCAAGACAGCTCTGATAACGACACCGAGAAATTGGTGTTTTCTGTAGCGCGCCCACTTATTGTCTCGGCAGTCAAAGAAAAACTTGCGGATCCGGACCTTATTAATTTCGCAGGGGAAGTTGCTGCCACTGTCTATGCGGTCTATATCGAAAATGCGCCTGCAGCATCTGTCGACATCTCGAAATTCAGTGATGCAACCATTGCTGCAATTCGCTCAGCGGACCCGTCCATTCCAACAGATCAGAATCCCACAATGGATCCTTTGAAAGTGGAGCGCAAACCGGGAGACACTGATATCAAATCCATTCGAGACATGGCACAGCGTGGTTCATGGTTGTTTGTCATTATTGGTCTCTTGTTGCAAGTCGTAGCATGGTTTCTCAGTGTTGCTACGCAATGGCAACGCACGTTGCGCTTAGGGATTCGTTTTTTCTCCGGTGGAATTATCTTCCTCGGGATTGTTCTTATTGTGCGTAGTCGTATCCCGCAGTCATCAACCGATAACAAGGCAGCACTTGAAGCTGCTGCTCAATTTATTACCGACCCGATGGTGACGCGATTTATCGCGCTGATTGTCTTGGGCGCAATCACGGGTGTTATCGGCTTCGTCATGCAGCGTAAACTTCTCACCAACATTTAGACCTGCACTGGTAGTCATACTTACAGTCAGTGCGTTCAAACTTCTTTTGAATTAGTCGATACCGAAGGAGCGAAAGGGTTTATTGGGCACCTAGGCCCTACACACCACAGGCAAGGCGAAGAGATGCAACGACGTGGTGCCATTGGAGCAGTGTTACTGGCAGCAGCGAAAATACAGACATCCACATCAACGCAAGATTGCGGCGAGTCATGTGACTGGCCCTATCGGTCAATGCGATTACACGTGCTGCGACACCGACTTTTGAGATGCCCATTGTCAAAACTGGAAGATCGTCATGCAATGCAACGCGAGCAAGGGTGTGCGCAACTAGGTCTCTGCTACCACTTATTTTCGCCGCGCAGTCATCGGCAATCCGCTCTAGGGAGAATTCAAGACGGCGCAAAACTGGCTTCAATAAAGGAATGAGAGCAGTACAAATATTTCCAATAAGTAGCAGTCGATCATGACGGCCAAGTCGATGAGCACGCTCATGGGCTACAACTACTTCTAACTCTGGCTGTGAGAGCATCTCAACAAGAGCCGATGACACGGCAATCTCACCACTTGGACCTGGAGTGACGAATGCAAACGGTCTCTCATCGTGAACTACAACAAGTTCTGAGCCAGATGAGGAACTTGAACGGTAGTACGAACGAACGACTCTTGTTAATTTGATTACTATCGATAGCAGGCCACACCACACAAAGATTGCGATTATTCGTCCGATGTTGGTATGAAAGCCACGGGCGTGAGCACCGTCGTGAAACCATATTCCTGCCAGTGGAACCTCAAACAGAGCCCCAGTAATTAGCTCAATCAGTACGGGCACTGCGGCAAATGCCGCAAGAACGAGAAGAGCCAAAAGCATTCTGCTCGCAATTTGTGGTCGCAATCGTGAGTGAAAATGAGACACCGCTAGCGCAACAAAAGCCACTACCAAGACTGGCGCAAAGACCAGAAGCATGGCTGGCATTATTTCTCTTCACCCAGAATATGTTGCAGATCTTTACGATCGCGTTTGGATAATTTCCCGACGAACCCTGCAAGCAATTCGCGATGATTTTTTGTTTCGTTTAGAATTGCATTCATCCGGTTCGAATACCAGTCTTCACGTGAAATACTGGCAACATAAACGTAGTTGCGTCCGGCAATAGATCTCTTCACTTGACTTTTTTCACAGAGACGAATGAGTACTGTTGCAACACTGGTGTAAGCAAGAGTGCCAGCGAGAAGTTCTCGTACTTCGTTTGGAGACATAGGGGATTGGTTATCCCACAGTATTTGCATTATTTCGAGTTCGAGTGATCCGTCGGCACGCTTGACCATGACATACACCATACCAAGTAACAGTGGTCTGACTGCTACACACTGTAGTATTGGAACCATGCCTTTTGGACGGATACCCCTCATTAAGCGCTTTTTACTATCTCTAATGGGAAGTGTAGGCCTCGTCATCTTTCTTCAGGCTGGGCCCGTGTTGGCTCATAACTCACTAACCACGAGTACTCCAAGTGAAGGCTCAACCCTGTATGTTTCACCAACTTCGTGGTTATTGGCATTTACAAAAGAAGTTCCACTTGCATCTGCAACAGGAGAGATTGTTGCTGCAGATGGGGTTCGAACCCCCCTTCAAGCACCAACGTATGGAGCAGCTACAAACATCATTGCTTTTGCTCTTCCATCAAATCTCACGGGTGCTAACACAGCGCGATGGCGTCTCGTAGGAGTTGACGGACATGTCCTCAGTGGACGCGTTGGGTTCACTGTTCTCGCCGGGCCGTCACCGTCACCAGTGCCTACCCAAACTGTGCCAGCAACAACTCCCATGACAATTCAAGTATCACCAACAAGCGTCGACGATGGCTTCATTGCACCAATTTCTGAGTTGCCACGTCAGAGTCTTCGTTTTCTAAATTATGCCGCATTGCTTATGTTAATTGGGCTGATGTTCATTGATTTGGATATCACACGTGGTGTCCTTGGGCTCGCACTCGCACAACGAACGATGCGTATTGCATCTGTTTGCCTCGCTGCTAGCGCAACGCTGCAAATGCTGATCTTTACCGCAGATATCTCCGGTAAAAGTCTCTTCGGATCTATTTTTTCCCTAGGTGCAGCAATAGATACAACTCCTGGATCGATGCTGATTATGAAAGTTCTCATTAGTTGCATGATTAGTTTTTTTGTGTTTCGGCATCGAATCGCGCATGCATCATCAAGTAGTGCTTGGTGGATTCCCGCATTACTCCTCCAGTACCTCATCACCCTTGCATACACAGGTCATTCGCGATCCCAGCGGTGGGCGATTGTTGGTGTGCCAGCAGATGTGGTTCACACCGCTGCAGCTGGCGTTTGGCTCGGAGGGCTACTTGCCCTGCTCTGGATTGTCGTTCCACGCGTCTCGGATCGCCAAGCAATTCAGGCCCTCCAGCGCTTTGGTACTGCAGCGAAAATCGCAGTCATTGCACTTGTGGCAACAGGAGTGTTTCAAACCCTGAGATTGCACGACAACCCCTGGTCCATCTTTACTACTGTCCACGGTCAATTACTTCTCGTCAAGATTCTTGTCTTTGCAGCGATGCTGAAATACGCCGACAAGAACCGTCGATCCCTCGACCAGTTGTTCGTGAGTGAGGCAAATGTCGTTCGAATTAAACGACAGGTGATACGCACAAGCCTCATTGAAACCTTTTGGGGGCTTACTGTTGTTGCTGTCACTGCTGTCCTTGTTTCAAGTTCCCTCGGCAGCTGACTTGACAACCAAATCGTCCCCTACTACACTTTGTAGTACAAGAAATTCCCTCAAACAAAGGACCTCCGTGAAACTTCGATCCACCCTCGTTTTCTCTTTAATTTTATTCCTCACAGCCTGCGGTTCCGGTGGAATGTCCGGAATGGACATGTCTGAAACCACTAGTCCGTCTGCTGTCGCATCGAAAGTTGATTTCAATGACGACGACGTGATGTTTTCGCAGATGATGATTCCTCATCATGAGCAGGCGATCGAAATGTCCGATATCGCTTTAGACCCAACTGTTGGTGCAAGTGATGTTGTTAAAGGGCTAGCCACCCAAATCAAGGGGGCACAAGGCCCTGAAATTTCGCAGATGAAAAAATGGTTGACTGATTGGGGCAAGTCAATGGACATGGGCTCACATGATATGTCAATGATGGAAGGCATGCTCACTGCAGACGGACTGGCGAACTTAGGCAGCCTTCGCAATACAGAGTTTGATACAGCATGGATTAATGGAATGATCGGTCACCACGAAGGTGCGATCAAAATGGCCACCATCGTCATCGCGAAGGGCTCCAACTCACAAGTGCGACTTCTTGCCGAAGCCGTCATCAGCGGTCAACAAAAAGAAATTGACACAATGAAGGCTCTGCTCGGCTAATTTCTCACGTGTGGATTCCTAATGAATCGCACAGCGACACCAACGATTTCCTGCGGATGAACTCTGGAAAACCGAGCAGTGAACCGCTACTTGGGGAGGTAATTTGTTTTATAGGCCCAGTTCAGGAACGCCCTGACCTGCGTAGTGGTGAAGGTGATGAATAGATCTACAAGTCGTTATGTTGCGTTAATTCTGTCGGTTGGCATAGTGGGTGCGATCAGCCCCTCAGCTCTTCAGGCAAAGACCCAAATCGGCTCAGACGACACAACTACCTCGACGTCGTCGACTATTCCTGAGGCCCCTATTAATAGTCTGTTTCCGTCTGCAACTATTCCCGTGCGTTTACCGAACGTTCTGTTGGTCGGTGATTCGACAATGGCAGGCATGCGATGGTTCAAAGATGCAACTAAGTCATTGAGCGGAGCGTCATTCCTTCTTGATGTTGAGTCATGTCGATCAATTGCTGGCAAGTCGTGTTACGGCAGAGAACAACGAATTCCCCTGAACGCGTACGATGCGATTCGGGCGGTGAAAACTCCTCTTGACATAGTGGTGATGATGGCGGGAAGTCACAATGAGCCAGAGACCGTTGAATCTGAACTTCTATCAATAAAGCGACTGGTCGAGAAAAAGGGTGCAAAGCTCGTTGTGCTGACATTACGAAAACCAGTCAATGGAAAAGATGCCGTTACAAAGAGTGGACTTGCATTAATCGGTCGCATTAATGGAATGATCAAGCAGTTCTTTATTCACACGAGGTCACAGTCAACCTATGTTGCGGATTGGAAAGCATTTAGCGCAGGGCACGACAACTGGTTCCGACAAGATGGATTCCATTTGAATGTTCGAGGCGCACTCGCACTCGGCTGGTACCTGTCTCGCGTCATTGCATACGCTGGAGTGACGTCGTGCTTTATGTCGGGTTCCGATGCGTGCACGATCCCCACATACAAAGATTCACACGACGACTGGCTAAAACGATTCAATGTCAAGTACACAGAAACACATTGCTACGAAGATGGCAAAAAGCGCACGAAGCTGTGCGAACGCGATCGTCGGCTGCCCTAGTCAGTTACTAGCTCGGGAAAAACTCAGCGATGATGGTCGTGATTGCGTTGGCGTTTGCTTGAGCTTCGCCTGTACGTAGTGTCTTTCCGAATTCAACTGTCAGGCTTGTGCTGTCGTTTTTGTTCATTGTCTCTGACCACATTGATGCGGTGCCGCTGTAGGAACCGCCTTCAATCGGGAGAATTGGTAAATCAACCAGGCCTGCGTAGCGCTTGCGAATCTGGCCATCGCGACCTGAGCCAGGGCTGATTCTGAAATAGTCCTGGTGGTACCAAATGGTTAATTGTGGTTGGATCACTTTTCCTAACGTCATCATTGACAACACTTCAGGTTCAGTAGCCGGACCATTGCCGGACCATTGCCAGTCACCCAATTTTCCAAGCGGTTTCCAATTGATTGGAAAGTTGCGGTTCAAGTCGACTTTGTTTGCGTTCTGGCGAGTGTTAAGAGCGAGTCCATCTGGGTTTAACTTCGGCAAAATCCATAAGTCGATTTCCTGTGGAAGTGGCATTGTTTTGAGTATGTCTGTTATGGCAAGTCCGGCACATTCTGTTCCGTGAATACATCCGACCACCAAAACACGAACACCGTTCGGGTTGCCTCGTCGAATCACAGTGAGAGGACGGTTTAACAATGAACGACCAAATTCAATTTCTGAATTGTTAGGAATCGCGCTTCTGTTCTCAAACGATGCGAGCTGAGAATAGGTAACCGCAGGGTTTGTAGGGATTGTCGGCAACGGGGTGGAGCCGGTGGGCGCACTTGTAGAAGTAGTCGAAGGACTGCCACTTCCTGTCGTGGCGAGAAGAATTCCAAGACCAACCAAAATTGTAAACGCGGCAACTGTCAGCTCTTTAAAACGCAACTGGGGCGCATAGTCATTAAATTCATCGTCATCGAAATCATCTTCTTCCGTGTAAGCGTCAGAAGATGATTCGGTCTTTACATGGTGTTCGCGTACTGGTTCCGCGCGACGGATTGGTCGAGGTACGAAACTGTCTGGGTCTAGAACAAATGCAGCTTTTTTACCGGATCGCTGGGTATCAATCTTCCAGGCGCGGCCTTCTGAATCCGCGAAGCGAAGTGAAGTGACTTCCTGTCTCGCAGAACTTGCAGTCAGCTCACCGCGTTCGAATGCCGCACAAATGTTTCTGTATCGACGATCCATTGCTTCAAAACTTGTGGGCGTGGAACGTGGTGTCTCAGTTGGTGCGATGGCCTGTTTGTCAGCCCGCATGAAAGTCGCACGACGGCCAGATCGCTGAGTGTCAATTTTCCATACAACCCCGGCAGCATCGGTATGACGCAGGCTTGTGACGATGTTGCGGGCATGGGTTGAGGTGATCTCGCCGTGCTCGAACGCTTCACAGGTATGACGATATACATCTTGCAAATTTTCGAATTCCTGAAGGTGTGGGCCGCTGCTCATAGTCCGATTAATCAAGACTATGTGGTGGGCAGTGGGATTTAGTGTCTACCCCGTGAGCACCTCAACGGTTACTTAAACTAGAAGTCTCAAATTCACTTCAGCTGAGACAGGAAACCTTCAAGAGCGATGTTTGTCTCAAGAGGTGCCTCTTGCTGAACCCAGTGACCAACATTTGGAATGATCACAGAGCCGCGGACATCAGCGCCGCCGCTGAGTGGGTTTTCATATAAGTCCATGCCCGGTACGAAGAAGCGAACCGCATCTTTCTCGCCGCCGATGAAAAATGATGGTTGTGTAATTAGTGATCCAACATGTTCGGCCATTTCAATGGCGTCGATACGTTGTGCTCTGTATCGGTTGAATGGTCCGCGGAATCCAGATGCAGTAAATGCATCAATGAATACTTGTAGGTCAGCTTCGGTGAGCCAACGAGGGAAAACTTCTGGGTCTACCATGCCATCAAAAAATTTGGCATCGACAGGTTTGTTTTCCAAGAAGTGGTTTAGTGGTGCATCACCCGAGATTGAGAAGTATGTCTTGCGCAAACTGGCAGCTACATCGGCTTCAAATTCTGCCTCTGCAACACCTTCTGCCTGAAAATACAACTGATAAAAGAATTTGTCTTGATAAAGCATTTCTGCGATGTCTAAGAATGAAGTTTCTGATATTCCAGTGAAGGGAACACTGAGACCGGCAACTGCACGAATATGTTCGGGGTGAAGAATTGATGTGTTCCACACAATGGGGGCACCCCAGTCATGACCAAACAAAATTGCTTGACCATGAGAATTCTTGTCACGGGATGGTGAATCATCGAGTGCATCGATTACTGCCACTACGTCCGATGCAAGGTTTCGCAATGTGTAAGCAGCGATGTCGTGAGGTTGTGAACTTCTGCCGTATCCGCGCACGTCAATCGCTGCAACTTTGTATCCGCGTTCAGAAAAGTAGGAGAGTTGATGGCGCCATGAGTACCAGAGTTCTGGCCAACCGTGAACGCACACAATGAGAGGGCCCGAGCCTTTGACTGCCACCCGAATAGTGACGTCATTATTTTGGACATTGACAAAGGAATGCATATATGCGGACCGTACCAGAGGATTTGGATGGCTGATTCAAGATAGTGACCGCTGTATGTGAGCTAGCTAGACAAGGTCCAGGCATCTCGCTCAGGGCTTTAGTTGTTCCTAAACAATTGGTTCACGAAGGTGAACCGGTTCGATTTTCTTTTTGCCCCGTACACGTAGATTCAATACTTCAACAAAGACTGAGAAAGCCATTGAAGCGTAGATGTAACCCTTAGGGATTTTTTGTCCGAATCCTTCAGCAATGAGCGTGGTTCCAATGAGTAAAAGGAATGCCAACGCAAGCATCTTGACGGATGGATGAGCATTGACGAAGGTATAGATAGATTTTGAAGCAAGCAACATAACCCCGACAGCGGCGACAATGGCAATGACCATTACAGGAACATAGGTAGTCATGCCGACTGCTGTAATCACCGAGTCAATGGAAAAGACGATGTCAAGAATGAGAATTTGGCCGATTACCGCAGCAATAGTTGGAGCAACTTTTGCTGATCCTAGACCTTCGTCTCCTTCGAGTTTGTGATGGATTTCTTTTGTCGCTTTGTAAATAAGGAATAACCCGCCAGCAAGTAGCACAAGTTCTTTGCCGCTAAATCCAACTGAGCCAACAGAGAAGAGTTCTTTCTTTAATGAGATGACCCAGCCCACGGCCAACAACAACAGCACCCGCACTCCGCCTGCAGCGAGTAAGCCAATTTTGCGCGCCTTGTCCTGCTGTTCGGCAGGAAGCTTTGATGCGAGAATTGAAATGAAGACAACATTGTCAACTCCAAGAACTATTTCGAGAGTGAGGAGGGCCGCTAGAGCGCTCCATGCTGTGGGGTCAGATATCCATTCCATTGCTCAAAATTAGCAAAGACGACAATCAGAGCTGGTTTCTATTGGTTGAAAAGTGTCCATTTGTCGGACTGTTTGCCACGCAGCTCGTCGTAATCAACTTCGACGCACACAATGCCACGTGATTCTGCAAGTGTCCGTGCCTGAGGCTTGATGCTTTGGGCCACGAACATGCCCCGCAGAGTGCCAAGTGATGGGTCGTTGGCCAAGTCAACTAGGTAGCGGGAGAGTTGTTCAACGCCGTCAATTTCTCCACGTCGCTTTACTTCGATAACAACAGTGTTGCCGGCTGAGTCTTTGCACAAGATGTCGACAGGGCCGAGTGCTGTGTAATGCTCGCGGCGAATCAGAGTGAGGCCTGGTTCCATGGCTTCGGGGGAGGCAGCGAGTAGTTCTTGCAATTGTTTTTCAACGCCGTCTTTTTCAAGTCCTGGGTCTTCGCCCAGTTCGTGGGAGGAGTCATGAAAGATTTCGTGAAAAGTGATTGTCATTGCTTCGCCATTTGGGTTGCGCACAATCCAATGGTCAGAGTTGTCTTCAATAACGTTCGGTGCAGTCATCCAGTTGAGTGGCTTATAAGCCCCGCCATCAGAATGAATTGCTACACAGCCATCAGCTTTGACCATGACAAGGCGCAGTGCCTCTGGCAAGCGGGTCTCTAGACGGCCGGCGTATTCCACAGTGCAGCGCGCAACGATAAGTCTCACGACAACAGTATTGCCGAAAGCCTTAGTTGGTGATGTGCTCGCGCATACGCTTTTGAATGAGATTGCGACGCTCTTGCAGTTGAAGATAGGTCATTGACTCTGTTGATTCATCAACACCAAGACCAGCTTTGAGGCTACCCATATCAATTTCAACCGTGTTCATGTCAACACCTAGTTCTTCTGACAAGCGGGCGCCGTGACGTTGCATGAATGTCATTGAGATGTTGGTGAGTTCGCCAATAATGTCAAGGTTTGGGGCGAGGCGAGCGATAGCTCCATCCAGAAACACCATATTTTTGATGTACAACATGAGTTCTTTTGGAAGTTTGGCGCCGTATGCAAGAAGTGCCTTCACGATGCGTTGCACTTCAGCCACGAGTTCTTCGCCGTCAAGCGATGTGGGGTCGATAGTGGGTTGGTCAAGGCCGAGGTCACGAATTACTGCATTAATATCGGTATCAGTTGGGAGTGCACCGAGGTCGCGTAGTGCGGACACTTGGCTGTGCAAATCATTTGTTGTTGCACCAAGCATGAGACGCATGAAGGCAAGACGACGTTTTGTAGAGAGACGGCCAACGATGCCGAAATCGAGAAGTGCTGTTCGTCCATCGGAAAGAACAAACAAGTTTCCGCCGTGGAGATCGCCGTGGAAGATGCCGTGAATAAGTGCACCTTCCATGAATGAGATCATTCCGGCCTTGATGACTTTTTCAGTATCGATTCCTGCTGCTTGCATTCCTTCCACATCGTCGAAGTTGAAGCCCTGCAGACGTTCCATTACAAGGACGCGACGCTTGACAAGTGTTGGGTGGGGGCGGGGCACGATGTATGCCTCTTGATTGAGGTCATGCAGCATCATTGATACATCAATCATGTTTGACGCTTCCATGCGGAAGTCGAGTTCTTCCACAATTGTTTCTGCAAATAACTCAACAAGGGCTGGTGGGTTTGCAAGGGCTGCAACCTTGATGCGACCAATCATAAACGGCGCGATCCATGCCATGACGCGAAGGTCACGGCGAACCAGTTCAGAAACTTGCGCACGTTGGACTTTCACGACGACGTCTTCGCCAGTCAAGAGTGTTGCGCGGTGAACTTGAGCGATTGATGCTGCAGCGAGAGATTGTTGTTCAAAAGTAGTGAACACATCTTCAAGTCGAGCACCTAGGTCTTGTTCCACAATGAGCTTCACGGTGTCCCAAGATTGTGGCGGAACTTGATCGCGGCATTTCTTAAATTCATTCACGAGTTCAGTGGGAAACAAACCTTCACCACTAGAAATGATTTGAGCAAGCTTGATGTACGTCGCACCAAGTTTCTCAATTGCTTTTCGCAAACGAAGAGACATGTACGTGCGTGAGTCTTCTGGTGTTGCAAATTTGTTGCGTTTCTTCTTGATGAACCAGGGAAGTAGAGCCCAACCAAGATGAGCAACAACAACTAACAGCCGACCAAGTGGCGGGATGCGGCGGGCACGAATAAGGGAGGGTACTTCTTTGTGAGCAGCCGAACGCAAGGTGACTGCAATGGTGGACCAAGCGATGGTGTCGCGATCAAGGACCCACGGACCTGAATCGGAGAAATTGCCCCAGGTCAGGTCAATAGGTCGTTCAGTCACCGCATCATTCTGCCGTGGGGAGTTGCTCCCACACGCTCCGCGGGAGCGAAATGCGACACAATGTGGTCTCGCACAATGCGCATGGGGGATCAGATGTCGAATGCACCGCTGCAAGGGGTCAAGGTAGTTGAACTGGGCGTGTGGGTAGCTGGGCCAGCTGTCACGGGGCTCTTGGCCGACTGGGGCGCAGACGTGTTGAAGATTGAACCACCGACCGGTGACCCGCAGCGTGCCGTGTTTGGTGCGTTGGGAGTCGGCGAGCAAGTGGGTGTGCCGCCGTTTGAAATTGATAATCGTGGGAAACGATCGGTAGTTCTTGATTTGCGCAATGACGCCGACTTGGAAACCATGATGACCCTCATCGGTGAAGCAGATATTTTTGTTACCAATGTACGTCCAGCAGGATTGCAGCGTCTTGGTCTTGATGCAGAGTCGCTGACGAAGAAATTTCCGCGACTGATTTACGGCATCATCACCGGATACGGATTATCCGGTCCTGATGTTGATAAGGCAGGCTACGACGTTGGTGCGTTTTATGCACGCAGTGGGCTAGCGCACACGATGGTTGCGCCCGATGAATTGCCACCTGGAATTCGCAGTGGCCAAGGTGATCACACAACAGGAATGGCTCTCGCGTCTGGCGTGATGGCTGCATTATTTGATCGTGAACGAACAGGCACAGGGCGCGTTGTCTCTACCAGTTTGTTGCGAACCGGTATTTATACGATCGGGTGGGATGTCGGTGTGTATTTGCGGTACGGGAAACGGCAGAGCACACGACCACGCCATCGCAACCCAGCGCCACAAGTTAATTGTTACCGCTGTGCAGATGGTCGAGCGTTCTGGTTGCTCGGCCTCGAGGCAGATCGTCATTGGCCGGGATTTTTGAAGGCGATTGATCGTCAGGATTTGGCGGCAGTAGAAAACTTCAAGAACGCACGTGCACGCACAGTGAATGCAGAAGAATTTATCGCTGTTCTTGACGCACACTTTGCCACACAGGATTGTGCATATTGGACATCTCGCTTTGATGCAGAAGACGTGTGGTGGGCACCATTGAATTCAATTCCTGATGCAATCAATGATCCACAAGTCATTGCATCAGGTGCATTTATTGACATGACGCCGCAGCCAGGCGAGGCACCATACCGCGCAGTGAATTCACCAGTGGATTTCGATGGGTACACCCCAAC
>JBBANI010000002.1:26131-32297 GCA_040402015.1 Ilumatobacteraceae bacterium | reverse complement strand
TTAAAACTGTGGCGGGCGTTTTTCGCGCAAGGCAGCAACGCCTTCACGGTATTCAGCAGTTTGTGTTGCGTCATTGATCAGTGAAATTGATTCATCAACTGACGCGCCCACATCATGACGAATAAGGTCGCGGTAAATTTGTGCTTTGGTTGTGGCAACAGCAGTAGGGCCTGCAGATGTTGCAAGTGATTGGGCCCATTGTTGTGCCATGGCAAGAGCATTCGCGCCATCAGACGCAACGCCATTCCATAATCCCCAGTCGCGAGTTTCGTCCCCAGTGAAGACGCGACCAGATAGCAATAAATCTGTCGCGCGAGTGACGCCAACGATGCGCGGGAGAGTCCAACTCATTCCGTATTCGGCCGGCAACCCCAATTTCGGTGCAGCAGTGGTGCACTTTGCAGTTGCGGAAATAAACCGAAGATCACAGAACAATGTGAGCGCTAGTCCAATGCCAGCGCATGCGCCGTTTATTGCGGCAATCACAGGCACGCGCAAGCCGTAATGCCACGCAAGGTCATGGTCGAACTGTTCGGGCAGGTTCTGGCCCGGATTCGCGAGATCTTTCGGTGTTCCCGGGTCATACCCGCCGCGATCTGCATGACCTGCAAGTGCGTCAGAGTCTCCGCCAACACAGAACGTATTTCCGGCTCCGGTGACAACGATGGCGCGAACAGCGGTGTCTGCATCAAGCGTTGACATTGCAGATTTGTATTCCGCATGCATACGGCCAGTCCATGCGTTGTGACGATGCGGCCGATTCAACGTAACGGTGGCAACGGCGCCATCAATCGTGACGAGAACTGTTTCACTCATCGTGGATCGCGACCCCAGATGGCGTGCAAAATTGCATCGGTGTATTCAGGACGACACACAAAGAAATCTGGCAGCCATGTATCTGGTGTGTTGTATTCAAGAGGGGAGCCATCAATACGACTCACATGCAGTCCTGCAGCAAGTGCAACAGCAGCAGGTGCGGCAGAATCCCATTGGTACATGCCGCCATCGTGCACGTAAATATCGGCTTCACCCATCAGGATCGACATTGCTTTTGCGCCTGCACTGCCCAAACGAAAGGCGTCGCAATCAAGATGTTCACTGACCAGTACCGCTGCATACGGTGCACGATTGCGTGATGTGACAAGGCGAGGTTTTGCACCTTCTTTTGGCGGCACCACAACTGCAGGGTCGGTTCCGAATACGGCATCGATACTGGGAAGCGACACTGCACCAGCGGTGAGCGCATCGCGTTCCCACAAAGCAATATGCACGGCCCAGTCGGCGCGACCTTCGCCGTATTCATTGGTGCCATCAAGTGGGTCAACAATCCACACGCGTTCTGATGACAGTCGACGGCGATCATCTGCGCCCTCTTCCGAAAGAACCGCATCGCCAGCACGCAATGCAGCAAAAGCTTCCATGAGGAAATTGTGAGCGAGTAGGTCGCCGGAGTCTTTCAATTGCCACTGCGTTATGCCGCGTTCAATAGTTACTTCACGATGTTCTATTAAGAGTTGGCCAGTGACCCGCGCAAGTTCAAGTGCAAGGCCGTGGTCGTTCAGTGATTTCCACGAATCAAAAAGTTCGGCGTTGGTCACTGCTCGCCACGAGACAAATTAAGAGTGTCACGCACTAAAGACCGAACTTCAACTTCATTGGCACCGGCCTCGACAAGTTTGCGAATGCGCAGTTCAACTCGTTCTGCTTCGACTTCGTTGAAAGCGTCAATGCGCTTTGTAGTTGTGGTGGCAGATACTGCCATGAGAATGATTGCTGCAATGGCAGTGATCATGCCGAATGTCAGCACCCAACCTTCATTATTTCCGCGGATAGACGACACGATGATTGCGGGCAGGCCTGCCAAGAAGGCACCAAAGCACAATGTTCGTATCAGCCGTAGTGACATGTAGTTACCGAGACAGTGGCTTGTATTTGATGCGGTGAGGCTGATCAGCGGCTGAACCAAGTTCCTTGTGACGCCATGATTCGTATTCAGAGAAGTTTCCTTCGAACCAGCGCACTTGGCTGTCGCCTTCGAATGCAAGAACGTGTGTGGCGATGCGGTCTAGGAACCAGCGATCGTGACTGATGACAACGGCGCAACCAGGGAATTGATCAAGGGCATCTTCCAATGCGCGCAATGTGTCAACATCGAGGTCGTTTGTTGGTTCGTCGAGCAGTAATACGTTTCCACCGCGCTTCAAGACTTTGGCCAAGTGAACACGGTTGCGTTCACCACCGGAAAGATCACCAACAAGTTTTTGTTGGTCTGCGCCTTTGAAGTTGAAACTTGCCACATATGCGCGACCATGAATTTCACGGCCTCCGACTTTCATGTGCTCAACGCCTTCTGTGATTTCTTCATACACAGACTTCGTTGGGTCAAGTGAATCGCGATTCTGGTCGACGTAACTGAGTTGAACAGTGTCACCAACGGCCACAGTGCCAGAGTCTGGAGCTTCTTGACCCGTGAGCATGCTGAATAACGTTGTCTTACCAGCACCGTTCGGGCCAATGATGCCCACAATGCCCGCAGGTGGCAAGGAGAACGACAAGTTTTCAATGAGCAAACGATCACCAAAGCCTTTGGTGAGATTTTCAACCACAATGACGTTGTCACCAAGTCGTGGTCCGGCAGGAATTGCGATTTCTAACTTGTCTGGGCCACGCTCTGCGGCCATTGCTTCTGCGTGCAACTTGTCATAAGCAGCAAGACGAGCTTTACCTTTTGCTTGACGAGCCTTTGGTGACATCTTCACCCACTCAAGTTCACGCTGCAATGTGCGCGTACGTGTGTCGCTCATTTTTTCTTCACCTTCAAGACGAGTCTGCTTCTGCTCTAGCCACGAGGTGTAGTTGCCTTCGAATGGGAAACCACGACCACGGTCGAGTTCAAGAATCCAACTCGCAACGTTGTCTAGGAAGTAACGGTCGTGCGTTATAGCAACAACGGTTCCTGGGTATTCCTTCAAGAAACGCTCGAGCCAGTCAACGCTCTCTGCGTCAAGGTGGTTTGTAGGTTCATCAAGAAGAAGAAGATCGGGGCGTGATAGCAACAAACGGCACAATGCAACACGACGCTTTTCACCACCAGACAGTTTCGAGACATCGGCATCGTTTGGCGGGCACCGTAATGCATCCATGGCGATTTCCACGTTGCGGTCAAGGCTCCATGCATCGGCTGCTTCGATTTTTGCTTCAAGGTCTGCCTGTAATGATCCCACCTTGTCGTAGTCGGCGTCGGGGTCTCCCCACATGGCCATGACTTCGTCGTATTTAGTAAGGAGGTCGCGGATGGGGGCCACGCCGTCCATCACATTGCCAAGCACGTCTTTGGTCAAGTCGAGTTGTGGTTCTTGCTCGAGGAGGCCAACGGTGAATCCGGGGGTGAGGCGCGCTTCGCCGGTGTATCCATCGTCGCGGCCGGCCATGATTCGCAACAAACTGGACTTACCACTGCCGTTTGAGCCGATAACCCCGATTTTCGCTCCTGGATAAAAGGAAAGGGAAATATTTTCAAGAATGGTGCGGTCTGGTGGGTAAAACCGAGCCAACTTGTAACAGGTATAGATGAACTCGTGTGCCATGGTTCTATGAGGTTAGTTCGGCGATGGCAAGTTCCGCCTGTCCACCCCTTTGGGCTGTTACCTTGGAGACTTGTCCACCGTTTGGACACCTAGAAAAGGGAAATTTCATGACCGCAGCATCGTTGTTTGATCAATACGCAATCGGAAACTTTTGGCTCCGTTACCTGCATGTCCTTGCCGGAATCACTTGGATTGGTCTGCTGTACTACTTCAACTTGGTTCAAGTGCCAGGCCTCGCTGCCTATGGCGACGAAGGCAAAGCTCGCAATCTGACAATCACCCACATTGCTACACGTGCATTGTGGTGGTTTCGTTGGGCATCAATCGCAACACTTGCGACTGGCCTTCTCATTGTCGGTGTAATTCCTGACTACATGCAGGACTTCATGAACCATGCAGGTTCAGATCCAGCTAACGCCAAGAATGCCGTGATTTCAGTTGGAATGATTATGGGAATCTTGATGGCCGCCAACGTGTGGATGATCATTTGGAAGAACCAAAAAGTTGTTATTGCAAACGCAGCCAATGTTCTTGCAGGTGGCGAAGCAAACCCAGATGCCGCAACATGTGGTCGTAAGGCCCTTCTTGCGTCACGCCAGAACATGGTGTTCTCAGTTTCCATGTTGTTTTATATGGTTGGTTCGGCTCACTATTATTCAGAAGCATTTACAGCAACAACAGGTAATGCCTACACATTTATGTTCATCTCGCTTGCAATCGTCGCATTGCTCGAATTGAACGCAGTTGGAATTTTCGGTGGTATCAAGGCGGGCAACAAGATGTTGTGGCCATACGAGAGTCACAAAAACGCAATCATCTCATCGGTGGTTTTGTTGGTGGTCTTCTTCGGTCTCTCCGTAGTGTTCATGGGCTAATCAATCTCGACATGAAAAAGGGCCGCCCCAGTGGGGCGGCCCTTTTGCGTTCTATGAATAAATTTTTATTCGACTGTAAGAGTTGCTTTCATGTTGCTATGCCCAGGCACATCACAAATGATTGTGTAGGTTCCAGCGTCCAACGTCACAGGGCCAGAGTCAACATCGCCTTTTTTGGCAACAACCAATTTGAAATTCGGAACCTTGGTGTCACCCTTGGCGAGGATGAATGTGTGACGAATTGAGTCTTCGTTTTTGTATCCGAAAACAATTGGCCCGGCAGTAATTGGACCATAGGACTCAGCGTCAAAAAGCAGACCAGACACAGCGGTGACTACGAAGGCACCGCCGGGCACAGTTTCTGCGGGGGCCGAGGTTCCGCCACCGCCGCATGCTGCCAGAAGTGCCACTGAGGCCGAGAAAGATATAAGACGTTTCATGTAAGGCAATTTACTAGTGAATTGATGTAATAGGTCGGCTCGGAGCGATCTGGGCAAGTACCATTTGTCACGCGGACAATGGCGTCCGTGGTGCCAGATGAAATGGTGCCCAAACGCCCAAAAGGGCAGTGATCGAGGCGACAATGGCAGACATAGCTGACCGTACGCAAGACTTTGGTGCGAACTCATGGCTGGTAGAGGAGATGTACGAGCGTTATCGCGCTGACCAGAACTCAGTCAGCGAGGCATGGCGCGAGTTTTTCAGCGACTACCGCAGCGCTGCCACTTTGACGGCCGCAGCGCCTGCGTCGCCTCTCGCTAGCTCGAACGGCTCCGCAGTCACTCAGCCGTCTGTGGCAGCGACCAATCCATCTCCAGCAAAAGCCCCTTCATCTGTGACTTCAGCAGTTGCTCCCGTCGCTCCGGTACCGGAGGAATCTTCTTTGGAGCCATTGCGTGGAGTTGGTGCAGCAATTGTTGCCAACATGGAAAAGAGTCTCTCGGTTCCTACCGCCACCAGTTTCCGCAACGTGCCAGCACGTCTCTTGGAAGTCAATCGTAAAGTCATCAACGATTACCGCTCGCTGCATGGCCTCTCAAAAGTGTCGTTCACACACATCATCGCCCAGGCCATTGTGCGCGCTATTTCAGATGCTGTTCCGAATATGCGCAATGCATTCGCAGTTGGTGCTGACGGAAAGCCACAACTTGTTCGCAATCCACACGTCAATGTTGGACTTGCAGTTGATGTCGATAAGGGCGACGGCACGCGTGCGCTTGTTGTTCCTGTATTGATGAACGCTGACACGCTTAGTTTTGCCAGCTTCCTGGTTGCATACGACGAAATTGTTCGCAAAGTAAAGGCAAACAAACTCACGATTGCTGACTTCCAAGGCGCGAACGTTTCAATTACGAACCCAGGAACAATCGGTACTGTTCAGTCAGTTCCGCGTCTGATGCCAGGACAAGGTGTCATCGTCGGAATTGGTTCTATTGATTACCCAGCTGAATTCCAAGGCAGCGACCCTGCAAACTTGAATGCTCTCGGAGTATCAAAAGTTGTCACGGTGACAAGTACATACGACCACCGCATCATTCAAGGTGCTGAGAGTGGACTGTTCTTGAAGCGAGTTCATGAATTGTTGTTGGGTAGCCATGGCTTCTACAACGACATCTTCCGCAGTCTTGATATTCCGTACCAGCCAGTTGAGTGGTCGTCTGACGCATCGCCAATGAATCGTGAAGAAACCATGATGGAAAAGCA
>JBBANI010000002.1:3790-26031 GCA_040402015.1 Ilumatobacteraceae bacterium | reverse complement strand
AAGAACTACGAGCAAATCTTCGAAGAATTTGAAGGCCACATCAGTTCTGACTCAGTGCAAGGCAGTGGCGACGTGAAGTACCACCTCGGAGCACAAGGCACATACACATCGGCTGATGGAAATGAAATCGACATTGAATTAGCAGCGAACCCAAGCCATTTGGAAACAGTCAATGGTGTTGTCCTCGGAATGGTCCGTGCACAACAAGACAAAATTGAGCCTCCATTTGCATTTAGTGTTTTGCCACTTCTGATGCATGGTGACGCAGCGTTTGCTGGTCAAGGCATTGTTGCTGAAGGTCTTGCTATGAGTGATATTTCGGGCTACCGCGTGGGTGGCACCATTCACTTGGTTGTGAACAATCAGATTGGCTACACCACTGCACCGAAGTACGCACGTTCATCGCTTTATGCCACAGATGTTGCAAAGACTGTTCAAGCGCCAATTTTCCATGTGAACGGTGACGACCCTGAAGCGTGTTCACGAGTTGCGCGTCTTGCGTTCGAATATCGCCAACGATTCCATAAAGATGTTGTTATCGACATGCTGTGTTACCGCTTGCATGGCCACAACGAAGGTGATGATCCGAGCTACACACAGCCATTGATGTACAAGGCCATTGCTGAAAAGCGCAGTGTCCGCAAGATGTATATCGAGCAATTGGTCAAGCGCGGCGACATCAGTCTTGAAGTTGCTGAACAGGTATTGCAGGATTATCAGAGCAAACTGCAAACAGCTCTGGATGACACTCGGTCACACGCACCTGAAAAGGTGAAGGTTGCAAAGCCGCCAGTGCCAGTTGGCGTATTGCCTCATGTCAATACAGCTATAGACAAGGCAACGTTTGACCAAATCTTTAGTCAGTTGACGAATTACCCAGCTGATTTCACGCCTCATCCAAAACTTGTTCGTCAGTTTGCAGCACGCGAAGCAGCTTTTGAAAAAGATGGCGACTTTGAATGGGCCATAGGTGAGGCTCTTGCTATTGGTTCATTGCTGATGGAAGGTTTTGATGTTCGTTTAATGGGTGAAGATTCACGTCGCGGAACGTTTGCACATCGTCACGCTGCTTTAGTTGATTACGAAAACGAAAACGACTTCATACCGCTGAAACAATTGCCGGGTGCGACAGGAAAGTTCTGGGTGTATGACTCGCTTTTGTCTGAGTATGCAGCACTGGGTTTCGAATATGGCTATGCACACACGAATCGCAACACACTCACCATGTGGGAGGCGCAATTCGGTGACTTCATCAACGGCGCGCAGATTGTGCTCGACCAATACCTGGTGGCAGCCGAAGATAAATGGAAGCAACAAAACGGCTTGGTGCTGTTGTTGCCCCACGGTTTTGAAGGTCAGGGTCCCGAGCATTCCAGTGCACGCGTAGAACGATTCTTACAATCATGCGCGGAAGACAACATTCAAGTTGTCAACGCAACGACGGCCGCTCAGTTCTTCCACGTCTTGCGTCGCCAACTACACCGCGATATTCGCAAGCCATTGGTCATCTTCACACCGAAGCAACCACTGCGTATGAAAGAAAGCCGTTCGCGCCTTGAGGACGTAACGTCAGGTTCTTTCCAGGAAGTACTCAACGATCCATTCGTTAGTGACAAGGCCTCAGTCAAGCGCATCGTGCTGTGCAGTGGAAAAGTGGCATGGGATGCCATGTCAGAACGCGATAAGCGCTCGGCTCCGGTAGCAGTCGTTCGTGTTGAGCAGTTGTATCCATTCCCTCTAGATCAGATCAGCACCATCATCGATTCTTATCCGAACGCAAAAGAGATTGTCTGGCTGCAAGAAGAGCCAGAGAACATGGGTGCATGGCAATTCGTTGAACATCGCATCTGGCGCGTGAAAGAACGCGGGTACGACTTGCGTCATACAGCGCGGGTGGCTGCAGGTAGCCCTGCGACTGGTTCAAAAGCTATTCATGACCAAGAACATGTCGACCTCATGGACGACACATTTTCAGGTTTTTAAAACTGAAGACCCAAGTGGTCTGAAAGTTCCTGAAGAGCAACAGTTGGGTCTCCAACTTTGATGGTGCGCATCCCCATTGCGGCAGCTGGTTTTAAGTTGACGCCTAAGTCATCGAGAAAGACACATTCGTCGGGCGCGACGCCGACTAATTCGCAGGCGATCTCGTAAAAGCGTGGCTCAGGTTTTCTGCAACCAACTTTACTGCTTTCAACAACATGATCAAACTTCTTCATGATTGCAGCAACTTCAATTTGTCGTGGTGACGGGTCGGGGGCAGTTGACACCACGTTGTTAGTCAGACACGCCGTGCGATACCCAGAGGCGATCACATGGTCAAGCGCAGCCACCATGGCGGGGCGAACTTCGCCAGACAGCAGGGCCAGCACATCGGCTCCGGGAATCCGGTGGCCAAGAGCCTCGCTCTCTAGGGCAAAGAGGGCATCGAATTCAAGTGGCGAGATGTCATTGCGCTCAAGAAGGGCCCAGGCATTCCCGTCCGGATTGGTGGAATTCACTCTCCGAATGTGGTCTAACGGCAGTCCTGCTGCCGCTTCATAGCGGTTAAAGGCCTCAAAAGGGCTGGAAAGGATGACCCCTCCGAAATCCCAGAGAACGGCACGAATTTCCTTATGTATCACGGGCGACAGGCTAGACGGATTGCCCATCAGATGGCGGGTTCGGGTGGTTGACTACATGGGTGACCAAACACATCATCGTCGACGGATCGAACATTGCGACAGAGGGTCGATCCGTGCCAAGCCTTGCCCAACTACACGAAGCCGTCATGGCATTGATGGATGAATTCAAGAATGCCAAGGTCTCAGTTGTTGTTGATGCAACTTTTGGTCATCGCATCGCTAAAAAAGAGTCCGCCGAATTCGAAAAGGCAATCGCGAATAATGAACTCGTAGCACCTCCGGCTGGCGCGATTGGTCGTGGCGATGCATTTGTATTGGCAATCGCAGACAAGGTGGATGCGTCCATCTTGTCGAATGACAGCTACCAAGAATTTCATGGTAAGTACAAGTGGTTGTTCGATGAGGGTCGTCTCATTGGCGGTAAGCCAGTGCCGCTTGTGGGTTGGGTATTTGTTGAACGACTTCCTGTCCGCGGTGCAACAAGCCGCCGTTCTGTGAAAACAGGAAAAGTTGTCAAGAAGGAATCCCCGACCGCAAGTCCGCAAGCCAGCAAGCCGATGCCAGTTCCGAAGGCTCCACCACCGAGTGTGAAAGCAAAAATGGCAAATGAACTCATGCCGTATTTGCAGTTTGTTGAAAAGCATCCAGTTGGTTCAAAAGTAAAAGCTGTTGTTGAGTCGTATGCAGCGAATGGAATTACCGCACTTATCGGTGGTATTTCTGGATACGTACCTCTTCGCAACATGGCAAATCCGCAGCCACGCAGTGCACGTGACATTTTCACTATTGGCGACATAGTGACGTTGACTGTTGTTGGCTACACCCCTGCGCGACGCAGTGTTGATCTTGCTGTGCCTGGCGTTGTCGATGTTGCAGTGAAGCCCTCGAGTAAACCATCAGTTGCAAAAAAAGCTGCACCAGTGAAGAAGGCAGCAGTTGCAAAGAAGGCCGCACCTGCAAAGAAGTCGGCACCTTCGAAAAAAGTCACCGCTGCAAAAGTACCTGCAAAGAAAGTTGTCGTTGCAAAGGCAGCTGTGAAAAAAAATGTCGCAGTGAAAAAGGTTGCACCAGCCAAAGCACCAGCCAAAAAAGCTGTTGCCAAAAAAGCACCTGCAAAAAAGCGCTAACTGAACCCCAGTTGGTCAATGTACGGACATTCCTACTACCGTTATGGCGTGGTCATTGTTACATGGAACGTCAACTCGCTGAAGGCCCGTTTGCCTCGTGTGCAGGAATGGTTAGAAGCAAATACGCCTGAAGTGGTGTGTTTACAGGAAACAAAATTGGCTCAAGATAAATTCCCCACAGAAGCCATTGCTGAGCTCGGTTATGAAAGTGCTCACTTTGGCCAAGGGCAGTGGAACGGAGTTGCGATTTTGTCGCGAGTTGGTCTTGAAAACGTCGTTCATAACTTTGCTGACGGTGTTGAGGCTGACCATGAAGCCAGAATTATCTCTGCAACATGTGAGGGAGTGCGCGTGAGTTCTGTGTACGTACCAAATGGTCGCGAACTAGATAATGATCACTACACATACAAACTGTCGTGGATGTCACGTTTGCGTCAACACCTCGATGCATCATGCTCGCCAACTGACGATGTGGTGGTTGCGGGGGATTTCAATATTGCTCCCGAAGATCGTGATGTCTATGACATAGCTGCGTTCGAAGGCGCCACACATGTCAGCCAACCAGAACGGGATGCATTGGCTCATGTCAATGCGTTTGGCATGGAAGACACGTATCGCAGGTTCCATGAGGAAGCCGGTTTGTATTCCTGGTGGGATTACCGCAATGGTTCATTCCATAAAGGTCACGGCATGCGTATTGACTTATTGCTTGCCACAAAGTCAGTTGCGGAACGCTCAGTGTCGTCAGAAGTGGATCGCAATGCTCGCAAAGGCGAAAAGCCGAGCGATCATGCTCCGGTGCTGTTGACAGTTGGTCCACGGTGACCAATTATGAATCAGAGCAATTTGAAGGTGTTTCGTTTCCCTCGTTCCATGACCGAGCAACAGAACTGACCGATGTCGACAAGGCACGTGTTCGTCTCGCTACAGCGACTCGGCAACTAATTCTGGATTCGTTCATGTCGACTGCACGTATTGATGACATTGATGCTGCAATTGTTCAGATTTCAAAAGCACTCGAGAGCATCAATGCCCCTGATGGAATTCCGGGAAGTGCAGCTGCAGAATCTCACTTCACAGACCGCAGCCCGTTTTACGGTGCCATGAACCCACTGTCGATGCCGATGGCGCTTCAGCAAGATGACTCGATTGGCGAATTTGGGTCAATCATTGGCAGGGCAATCTTTACGGAACCATATGAAGGGCCGCCGGGTCATGTGCACGGTGGATACATTGCCGCTGCGTTCGACGAAGTTCTTGGAATGACCCAATCACTCACGGGTCGTCCTGGCATGACCGGAACTCTGACAATCAAATACCGCGCTCCAACTCCACTACAACAAGAAATTGTGTATCGCGGATGGGTTGATCGTGTCGAAGGGCGCAAGATTTTTACGAAAGGCACCTCTCACATTGGTGACACATTGTGTGCTGAAGCTGAAGCTGTTTTCTTATCAATGCCCACAGAATTGATGGACAAACTGCGAAAAGGTCGCGATCTCAGCGGCCCAGCACAGAATCAATAGTGGCTATTAGTTCTGCTGCATAGCGACGAGCAAAAATAGTGTCCGTGATGGCAGCGATGGCTTCCTCTGTCGTTGGTTGATCGCGAACAATGTTGCGCATCTGAGAAGTGGTCAAAATGCCATTAGGTTCCATACGACCAACACGGGCTTTTTGTTGCCGCCATTCTTCAATTGCAATCTCAAGCGGGTCTTGTTGTGCGCGTTGACGTGCTATTCGACGTAACTCTTCAGGTGGTGCATCGATAACAGGCACTGAGGTGGTGACTGAGGGCAGGAAGGGCGATGGCCCAGAAGACTTCGTATTGCGTTGGTCTGTCCACGTGACAACAAGTTCATCGGCAGCACGGGTAAGTGCAACATAAGCAAGGCGAGCCTCTTCACTTCGGGCAGCACCTGTGCGGGCGCTGCGGTGGGGAAGAAGACCCTTTTCCATGCCGGCAACGATGACGTATGACCACTCGCGTCCCTTGGCGGCGTGGAAAGTCAGTACCTCAACGCCGTCAGTTTCAGCAATGTCTGCTGATGTCACGAGCCACGAACCAAACGTGCGGCCATCAACTGCGCCAGAGCGATGAATATCAAGAAAATCTCGGACCAGTTTAGCTATTTGGAAATCGGCGTCGTCTTGGGTGTATTCACCTGTGTCGAGAATGTCCGCTGCCCATGTGGCCAAGTCGTCGCGTCCAGTCAGTGATGTGGCAGCGGCAACCGCACGAGCCCACGCGCCGCCTCTGCGTGCTGAACGAACAGGAATACCAGCAGTAATTAGTTGGTCACGAATGCCATCGGCGACTGTATTGATGCGTACGAGTACGGCAATATTGCTCCACGATCGATCAGAGGAATGTGCACGCGTCACAAGTTTGGTGATTAATTGCTGTTCTGCGGTTTCGGTTGCACACCGCTCTAATCGCACGACTGCACCACTTGGGCGTTGCGACACCGCGTCTGCAACTTGGCCGTCCTTGGCGAGTGAATCAACTGCAATTTTTACAATTTCCGGAGTGCACCGATAGTTCGATGGTAAAGAGACCACATTGGCACCTGTAGAGAACCCAGGAAGTGAGTCGAACAAATCCTTGTCTGCGCCATTGAATCCGTAAATAGCCTGGTTGGGGTCTCCCACTAAAAACACATCAGGGTTTGCCGGCAAGAGCACTTTCAGGAATGCATATTGCAACGGGTTCATGTCTTGTGCTTCATCAACAGACACGTGGCGATATTGAAAGCGAATTGACTCGGCAAATCGCGGTTCGCGGGTTGCTTCATTGACAACCGATGTCATGAAATCATTGAGATCAATAACGCCACGCTTGCGTTTTGTTTGTTCGTAGGTTTTGAAGACTTCTGTAAAACGAAGCGCCGGAAGTGGAACTTTTATGCCAGCTGAAGCGAGTGCAGAGGCCGCTACGTCAGGCGCAATCATGTGTGCATGAGCCCAGTCGATTGCTGACAACATGTCAATAACACCACCATGTTTGGCATCATCACCCATGCATGAAGACATCAGTGATGATCTGTTGTTCACAATGACAGGAGCACGCCTGTTGCGATCTTCTAGGTTCTGCAACATCAATCGACGAGCGATGGCGTGAAAGGTGCCAATGGTGGGGCGACCGTCAAGTTCGAATCGTGCGAGACGAGTGCGCATTTCGGTTGCAGCTTGACGAGTGAAAGTTATTGCGAGAGTTTTTTCAATATCTGCAGTGCGAGACAATGTTCGCCATGCAATGCGACGGGTAAGAACTGTTGTTTTGCCAGAACCTGCACCGGCGCGCACCACAACAATGCCAATTGGCGCTGTCACTGCCTCGCGTTGTTGAGCATCGAGGCCAGCAAGCACAGAATCAGCCGTGTGGCCTGAATCTGTCTGGGGCTGGTGCAGGAATGTCACGCCTTGAAACTAGGCGGTTGTACCCTTTCTTCCATGCCCTTTCCTCGGCGACTGCTGAATGACTACGAAACAATCGTTTTAGACCTCCACCCGCACTGGTGGTATTTCGGCTCGTCAGTCTCAACATTGCTCGGGTCAATGTTCCTCACACTGATGCTGAAGGCCCAAATGCCCGCCGGTTTCTTTGAGGACGCTATTGGATATCTGGGGGTGGCCGCCATCATCGTGAGCGCTGCCTGGGTGCTGGTGCAACTCACTAAATGGCGCACTACCTATTTCGTTGTCACGTCCCATCGGCTCATTTATCGACAAGGCGTCGTGTCTCGTGATGGGGTTGAAATTCCTCTTGAACGAGTGAATAACGTGAACTTCGGGCAATCCGTTTTGGAGCGGATGCTCGGAGTAGGTGATTTGCTCATCGAATCGGGCGGCAAAGACGGCCAACAGACATTTACTGATATCGCCCAGCCAGAAAAGGTGCAGAACATCATTCACTCCACCATTCAGTCGCGCGGGGGAATCAGGTCAGAGGCCACGCCAGGCACGATGAGCATTGCAGGCGAACTTGAGCGATTAGAGGCATTGCTTGACCGAGGAACCATCACTGATGACGAATTCCTCGAGCAAAAGAGACGCCTGCTCAGCTGATCTCTCCGCTTTTCATAGTGGCTTGGCTACCTGTGAGAATAGACAGATGTCTCAAGCCATCTTGCCAAACGGAATCAATATCGAATACGACACGTTGGGTGACCCAAAGAATCCCACCCTGGTGTGGATCATGGGGTTTACTGCCCAGATGACTGCATGGCCAGAAGATTTTTTGCACTTGTTTGTTGAGCAGGGTTTTCACATTGTGCGTTTTGATAATCGCGATTGCGGATTGTCATATAAACATGATGGTGTCATGGTGGAAACAGACAAAGTCACCATGCAAGCAGCAATGGGTGAAACGGTATCTGTTCCAGTGCCATACACATTGTCAGACATGGCAGCAGATGCCATTGGTGTGCTTGATCATCTCGGTATTGATAAGGCGCATATCATCGGCGCGTCAATGGGCGGCATGATTGCACAGACAGTGGCAATTGAGCATCCTCATCGCACACAGAGCCTCACCAGCATCATGTCTGTCACTGGAGATCTCGCGTATGGAACTCCAACAGAAGCTGCGCTCACTGCATTGCTTGCTCCGCCATCTCCTGATCGTGCTACCTACATTGAAAGCGCAGCAAGCTGGGCCGTGTGGTGTTCTAAGAAGTATTTTGATTTGGAAGAAGCGAAAGCTCGTGCTGCTCGTGAATACGACAGAAGTTTTTATCCGGAAGGTTCGCATCGTCAACTCGCAGCAATTTATGCATCAGGTGACCGCACCGAAAAATTGCGGAATCTCAACACTCCAACACTTGTGATTCACGGTCGTGATGATCAATTGCTCACCCCGTCAGGTGGCGAGCGCACAGCAGAGGTCATTCCTGGATCCGTGTACATGTTTGTCACCGATATGGGCCACGACGTTCCGCTACCACTGTGGCCAATATTTGTCGATGCCATCTCGTCACACGTGCGCCGCGCTTCATAAATCTTCGATACACAACAACAAAAGGAATTCATCATGTCTGGACCACTTACTGGATACAAAATCATTGAGATCGCCGGCATCGGACCTGGTCCGTTTGCTGCCATGTTGCTTGCCGACATGGGTGCTGAAATCATTCGTGTTGATCGCGCTCAAGCTGTGCGCGGCACGCCACCATCAACACCTGCAGGTGACCTGATGTTACGTGGACGTAAGAACATTGCGCTTGATCTCAAAAGCCCTGAAGGCGTAGAAGCGCTCCTGCAATTGGTAGAAAAAGCCGATGCCATAATCGAAGGCTTCCGCCCGGGAGTTATGGAGCGTCTTGGTGTTGGGCCTGATGTGTGTCAGGCACGTAACCCACGCATTGTGTTTGGTCGCATGACAGGTTGGGGGCAAGAGGGCATGTACGCCCAAGCTGCTGGCCACGACATCAACTACATCTCGTTATCCGGCTCGCTCGCACATTTTGCACGCGCAGGCGAAGCACCTGTACCGCCGCTCAACATGGTGGGTGACTTTGGCGGCGGCGGAATGTTCCTTGCCTACGGCGTTGTATGTGCATTGCTCGAAGCACAGAAATCTGGCAAGGGTCAAGTTGTTGACACCGCAATGGTTGACGGTGCAGCAGTTTTGATGACCATGTTCTGGTCGTTCAAGTCCATGGGCATCTTCAATGAAAATGCACCAGGCACAAACCTTCTTGATACAGGTGCGCACTTCTACGACGTATTCGAATGCGCAGATGGCAAGTACATCTCACTCGGTTCTATCGAGCCTCAGTTCTACGCAGAACTCATGAAACTCACCGGCCTTGAGGGCGATGCTGATTTTGCCAAGCAGATGGACCAGTCAATGTGGCCAGGGCTGAAGATTCGTTTACAAGAAGTGATGAAGGCCAAGACTCGTGACGAGTGGTGCGCAATCATGGAAGCAACAGATGTGTGTTTTGCGCCAGTTCTTACAATGAGCGAAGCTGCTGCACACCCGCACAACGTTGAGCGCAAAACTTTCATCAATGTCAATGGTCATATGCAGCCAGCACCGGCTCCTCGTTTTTCTCGCACGGTTCCGGAGATTGCACGCCCGTCAGCTCATGCTGGTCAGCACACTGCAGAAGTGTTGCGTGACTGGGGCGTGGCCAATGTCGAATCTCTGCTTGCGAGCGGCGCAGCGAAGCAGGCATAAGTGTCGACCCTCGTTTGCTTTCATGCCCACCCCGATGATGAATGCATCGGAACTGGTGGCACCATCGCGCGCGCATCGGCCGAAGGGCACCGCGTTGTTTTGGTTGTTGCGACAAATGGCGATCATGGTGAAATTCCTGCCGATATGCCTGCAGGCAAGACACTTGTAGAAGTGCGTCACGCAGAAACTCTGAAGTCTGCCGAGACATTGGGTGTTCATCGTGTGGTGTGGCTCGGTTACGAGGACAGTGGAATGACTGGCTGGGAGCAAAACACAAATGCCGGCGCATTCTGTAATGCATCACTTGACGATGCAGCCCACAAGTTGGCTGACATACTGCGCGAAGAAAACGCAGATGTTCTCACCACGTACGACTGGCACGGAGGGTACGGTCACCCGGACCACATCATGGTGCACAAGGTTGGTCATCGCGCTGCTGAGTTGGTGCCCGTGCGTGTGCTTGAGGGCACTATGAATCGCGATCAAATACGTCGGGGCATAGACGCTGCACGTGCTGCAGGTCTATTGAAGGAAGATGAAGGGTTTAATGCTGATGGTCCAGCAGATGACGGCAACCCAATGGGAACTCTTGAATCAGAAATCAGCTACAAATTTGATGTGACGAAGTTTGCGCCGCTGAAGCGCGCTGCAATGAAGTGTCATGCCAGCCAACTCAGTGATTCAGGTTTCTTTATGGCAATGGATGATGAGCGATTCGCTGCACAGTTTGGCAATGAGTGGTTCATTGATCCGAACAGCACTGAACCAATGCGAGAAGGATGGATTTTCGAATGACGCGTGTGTACATGGTGCGTCACGGACGCGCAGCAGCCGGATGGAATGTTGATCCCGACCCAGGTCTTGATGATCTCGGTCGCAGCCAGTCGCTAGCGGTCGCTTCAAAACTGTCATCGCTTGGCCCGTTGGCTGTGATGTCAAGCCCGTTGCTTCGTTGTCAACAAACCGCCTTTCCATTGGCGACAGCATGGAAACAGGAAGTTGCTATCGAACCGCTTGTCGGAGAAATTCCGTCACCAGTTGATTACACATTGGAAAATCGGGGTGACTGGTTGCGCGAAGCGATGGCTGGTACCTGGAGTGAAGTTGCTGCACGTTCAGGGTCGCATTACGTCGACTACCGCAATGCAATTGCACAACGAGTTGTAGAAATTACAACTGACACTGTGGTGTTCAGCCATTTCATCGCCATCAATGCGGTCATTGGCGTAGCAACGGACAATGATGCAATGGTCATCGCCAGCCTTGATAACTGCTCAGTCACAACCTTTGAGATTGTCGATGGAAAACTTGTACTTATTGAGTCTGGCAACGAAGCCGACACGCTAATTCGCTAGGTAGATTTAGAAACGTGCTTTCTTTGCTTATCTCTGACATTCATAGTGCGTGGGCCTGGTTTGCAATCATCAGCAATGGTCTTGCTGGCGTGTGGGCACTTGCTGCCCACAAGATCACGCCGCTGCGTACCCGAGCTTTGTGGTGGTACACCGGAGTCGCTGAATTCACCATCTTTGTTCAAGTCACTCTCGGCGTCATTATGGTCAACAAGAATAAGCTTGAGTTTCCTGCATTCCACGCGTTCTACGGATTTGTCGCCATCATGGCGGTTGCAATCATTTACAGCTATCGCCATCAACTCAAGAACAAGACGTACTTGCTGTACGGCTTCGGCGGGTTATTCCTTATGGGGCTTGGAATTCGCGCCATGTTGGTTGGCCAGGCCTAATTACTTCAGAGACGACTCAAGTTCGTTCAGTGCAGTAGTCAAAGGCGCAGGAAGTTTTGCTCCGAACTGGGCGTAGTGATCGCGCATTTGTGGCAATGCTGATTTCCAGCCTTCAGAATCGATTGACAACAAGGCGTTCATGTCAGCGTCAGTGACGTTGAGGCCAGTGATATCGATATCGGCAGGTGATGGCAAATAGCCAATTGCGGTCTTGGTCGCGTTTGCGTTTCCGTCAACACGATCAAAAATCCATTTGAGCACTCGACTGTTCTCGCCGTATCCCGGCCACATGAAGCGGCCATCTTCGTCGCGACGGAACCAGTTCACAAAGAAAATCTTTGGAAGGTTTTCGCTCGTGGTAGCTGCACCAACTTTGAGCCAATGTCCGAAGTAGTCAGCCATGTTGTATCCGCAGAATGGAAGCATTGCCATTGGGTCAAAGCGCAAGTTGCCAACGGCACCACCAGCTGCTGCTGTTGTCTCAGAAGCCATGATGCTGCCGAGGAACACGCCATGGTCCCAGTCGAAGCTTTCCGTAACGAGAGGAACTGTTGTGCGACGGCGTCCACCGAACAAAATTGCTGAGATTGGAACACCCGCTGGGTCTTGCCACTCAGGAGCGATACATGGGCATTGCGATGCGGGAGCTGTGAAGCGAGCGTTCGGATGAGCAGCAGGAGTTTCCACTTCTGGGTTCCACACATTGCCTTTCCAGTCTGTTGCGCGCGCAGGCGGTTCGTCGCTCATTCCTTCCCACCACACATCGCCTGAAGGCATTAGGGCAGTGTTCGTGAAGATTGAGTTGCTCGTCATGGTTTCCATGGCATTGGCGTTTGTGTCGTAACCAGTTCCTGGCGCAACTCCGAAGAAACCTGCTTCTGGGTTGATTGCGTACAGACGGCCATCGGCGCCGTACTTCATCCAACAAATGTCATCACCGATTGTCTCGGCCTTCCAGCCTGGGATGGTTGGGACAAGCATTGCGAGGTTTGTTTTTCCGCATGCAGAAGGAAATGCTGCTGCGATGTACTTGAACGCACCTGCAGGGTTTGTAAGTTTCAGAATCAACATGTGCTCTGCAAGCCAGCCAGCATCACGTGCCATCACTGAAGCAATGCGCAGTGCAAAGCACTTCTTTCCGAGCAATGCGTTGCCGCCGTAGCCGGAACCGTACGACATGATTTCGCGTGTCTCTGGGAAGTGAACGATGTACTTGTTGTCGGGGTTGCATGGCCATGCAGAATCTTTCTGGCCAGGTGCAAGAGGAGCACCAACTGAATGCACGCATGGCACCCAATCGTTGTTTCCAAGGACATCAAGCGCACCTTGACCCATACGAGTCATGATGCGCATGTTGACAGCAACGTATGCGCTGTCTGACAACTGAACTCCGATGTGCGCAATCGGTGAGCCGAGTGGGCCCATTGAGAATGGAACCACATACATTGTGCGGCCCTTCATGGCGCCCTTGTACAAACTCATCATCTCGGCGCGCATTTCAGATGGTTCGCGCCAGTTGTTGTTCGGTCCGGCATCTGTTTCATCTGTTGAGCAAATAAATGTGCGGTCTTCAACGCGAGCAACATCGCCTGGGTCTGAATGTGCCCAGTAACTATTCGGGCGTTTTGCGTCATCAAGCTTTGTAAAGATGCCAGCATCCACTAAGACTTGGCAGAGACGCTCGTATTCATCTGCTGAACCGTCGCACCAATAGATTGCATCAGGTTGAAGAACTTCTGCCCAATCTTTTACCCACTGTGTGAGCTGTGCGTTGCCTGTGGTTGCAGCCATGTTCGATCCTTGGATTACGTGAAGGTTCAGGGGAACCGGTGAATAGAAAGAGTCTAAGAACTAAACAGCGGGGGTGCCCATATCGGACTCTGATCCGAGGCTGAGACGTGTGGCACGCCCTGAAGCATCAAGGGTGAATACGACGCGTTGGCCCTGGCGCAACATACGAAAAATGGAGCCCTCAAGCGCGTTTGGCGCAAGGGTGTAATCCGCCAAATCGGTGTCACATACAACGACACCGTCTCCGCTTGTTGGATCGAATGCCTTGACAACACCTTGCATGGCAATGGCCTTAGCGGCCGACCTTGGTGATCTTGCCGGACTTAATGCAGCCGGTGCAGACGTGAACACGTCGGGGAGAGCCGTTGATCATGGCACGAACGCGCTGGATATTTGGGCTCCAACGACGCTTTGTGCGCACGTGTGAGTGAGACACTGACATGCCCCACGATGGGCCTTTGCCACACACTTGACATACTGCAGCCATTTTGGAATCCTCTTCGGTTATGGAAAGACAATGTATGTCTTTCGAACGCAGTTTCTTAATGTATCAGCCAGAACAAAGACACCCCAACTAGGAATGGCAGAGATTCAGGGAAAAGTTGCAAATTTCTCGCAATTTTGCCATGAGATACGCACAGGGCATGCACTCTTTACTAGCCTCAACTCTGTGGCAGCCATGGAACTCTTCGGTGCAGATGAGGTCCGCCAAACGGTAGTGACCTTCCGCGATGCGATGAAAGCTCACGCCCCGGGCATCAACCGGATGAACGTGTACCCAGTTCCCGATGGCGACACGGGCACCAATATGGCCCGCACGCTCGATGCGGTTGTGGCAGAACTTGAAGGTGCCGACCACGCCATGGCGCCCACGTGCCAAGCAATTAGTCACGGGTCGCTGATGGGAGCACGGGGAAACAGTGGCGTCATTCTTAGCCAAATCTTGCGCGGGCTCGTCAGCACGATCAGCGAGTCGACTGATGGCAAAGTCAATGCTTCACGAATGGCAGAAGCTCTGAAGCGCGCGTCATCTGCAGCGTATGAAGCGGTGTTGAAGCCAATCGAAGGAACAATTCTTACCGTTGTGCGTGAATCAGCAGATGCCGCCGCAGTCGCAGTGAGTAATGGCGCAACTCTGACTGCAACACTGCACGCTGCGCGAACTGCTGGTCGTGATGCGTTAGCGCGCACGCCTGACATGTTGCCCGTGCTGAAAGATGCTGGTGTCGTTGATGCGGGTGGCGCCGGATTTTTGTTGCTTCTCGATTCAGCAATTCACGTTGCAGATGGTGAAGCAATGCCAGAGCCCGATAATTCTGATGGGCCATCCGTCGTGCAACTAGAAGCAGTCGCGTTGCGTCATTCAGGCGACGGCAGTGTTGACGTCAGCGAGTTGCGATACGAAGTGATGTATTTCCTCGACCTCGAAGATTCTCTACTGTCAGAATTCAAGAATGCATGGGGTTCAATCGGTGATTCCATTGTTGTCGTGGGTGGAGAAGGTTTATACAACTGCCATATCCATACCAATGACATTGGAGCCGCGATTGAAGCACCGTTGTTGCTGTCTGGCCGGCCACGTCAAATACGAGTCACGGATTTGTTTGAAGAAGTAACTGATGAACATGCGGCCCGAGAAGCAGCTTTGGGGGTACCAGTGCAGTCGCGCGCATCGTCTTCGTTTCTGCCACCAGTTACCTGCGCCGTTGTTGCTGTTGCTAGTGGTGATGGACTTGCAGAATTGTTTGGTCAATTAGGAGTGCAAGGTGTTATCTCTGGTGGGCAAACATCGAACCCATCGACTGCAGAACTATTGGCTGCTGTTGAACATATGAATGCTCGGCAAGTCATTATCTTGCCGAACAATAAAAATATTATTCCTGTTGCTCAGCAAGTCGATTCGCTTACAACGAAAGAAGTGCGGGTTGTTCCTACGTGTTCGATGGCAGAAGCTCTTGCTTCTTTAGTGTCGTACGACCCCGAAGCGTCTGCTGAATCAAATGCACGATCAATGACTATTGCTGCTGAATCTGTTGCTACCGGTGAAATTACTCAGGCAGTGCGCGACACTCATACAGATGCTGGTCAAGTGACGTCAGGTGATTGGATCGGAATTGTGCGTGGTGATGGTATTGTTGCAATTGCAGGCACATTGGTAACTGCCGCTTCTCAGTTATTGGAACATCTCATTGATGACCAGCGTGAATTGCTAACAATCATCACTGGCGTCGATGCCACTGCAGCTCAGACTGATCACATTGTTGCGTGGGTCTCACAACATCGGCCAGACGTAGCAGTTGAAATCCATGGCGGCGGACAGCCGTTGTATCCGTATCTCTTCGGTGTTGAGTAATCCACCGCTTACCCTGCGCGACCTTGATCAATTAGGTCTTGAGCGAATCAAGGGTGTTGGCCCCAAAACACTGGTTGCGCTGGAAGCATTTGAAGTGCGCAGCATCTTGGATTTATTGGAGACCTATCCACGCCGATATATCGACCGCACAAACATGGCAATGATTGCCGACCTTGTTGAAGGCGTGCCAGCACTGGTGGTTGTCACAGTTGAGTCAACGTCTGCATTCACTACCCGCAACAACAAAAAGATGGTGAAAGTTGCAGTATCAGACGGAACCAAACGTTTGAACATCACATTCTTTAATCAAGGGTGGCGAGAAAAACAGCTGTACAAAGGGCTAGAGGTTGCAGTCTTTGGAAAGCCAGAATTATTCAACGGCTCTTTGCAAATGACAAACCCGTTGGTTGATCCAGTGGGAAAAGCAACAGGTCGTATTGTTCCGATCTATCCGCAGAGCGAGAAGGTACGTATTTCGTCGTCTGACCTTGCAACATGGATTGAAGACGCATTGAATAAGTGTGCCCCTCGCGGGTTTGCAGACACGGTGCCGCAGTCACTACTTGACCAGCACGGATTTATTAGTCGCAACGAAGCTATGAAGGCGATTCATTTTCCTGAATCGATAGAGGCGCATCAGAATGCGCGACGACGCTTAGCGTTCGACGAAGTGTTGCGCGTTCAGCTCATGTTGGTGGGAAAAAAAGCGCAATGGGAAAGAGATTCTGCTGGGTTTAGCCACGAAACATCGGGGCATCTCATTGATGGGTTCATGAAGGCGCTTCCATTCCCCTTAACCGGAGCGCAAACGCGAACAATCAAAGAGATCTACAAAGACCTCGCATCGGGAACTCCGATGCATCGACTCCTGCAAGGAGACGTTGGGTCAGGAAAGACTCTGGTGGCAGTGGCAACGATGCTGGCTTCTGTGCAAGGCGGGCACCAGGCTGCAATTATGGCACCCACCGAAGTGTTGGCAGACCAACACGCATTAGGAATTCGCGCGTTGCTTGCTTCTCTCACGGTGTCTGATGAATCGAATCTCTTTGGTGATCGCACATTGCGAATTGAACTGCTCACGAACAAGGTAACGGGGGAGCAACGTCGCAATATTTTGGCCGGCATTGCTGATGGTTCCGTTGACATTGCAATTGGAACGCACGCGCTGATTCAGGATTCTGTGAATTTCAAGAGCCTCGGAGTTGTAGTGGTTGACGAACAACACCGTTTCGGTGTTGAACAACGTTCTCGATTGCGCGACAAAGCACAAGAGTCGGAACATGGTCTCGTGCCGGACGTGTTGGTGATGACCGCAACACCAATTCCGCGAACTGCTGCCATGACTGTGTATGGCGATCTTGATGTCAGCGTGCTTGATGAGTTACCGCCTGGCCGAACACCTATCTCAACGTCATGGGTATATGCGCCGATCGAGATTGAATCGATGTGGGGAGACGTACGCAGCAGACTTGATGCTGGCGAACAGGCATACGTGGTGTGCCCGTTAATTGAAGAGAGCGAAAAGCTAGAAGTTGCATCGGCGCAAGAAACATTTGATCAACTCTCCGCACAGGATTTGGCGGGCTACACAATCGGCTTATTGCACGGGCGTATGGCATCGGCAGATAAAGAAACTGTGATGAATTCATTTCGTTCAGGCGCAACGCAGGTTCTCGTGGCTACAACGGTTATTGAAGTGGGAGTTGATGTTCCGAATGCCACGTGCATGGTGGTTCTTGATGCAAATCGGTTTGGCATTGCACAGTTGCATCAATTGCGCGGACGAGTTGGGCGAGGAAAGTTACTGTCGCAGTGTTATCTCATGACGCAAAATGGCGAACCATCTCCACGTATCGAAGCTCTCGTTGCGTCAACGGACGGGTTTGTGCTGGCTGAAGAAGATCTCAAGCTTCGCGGCGAAGGCACCATCATGAGTGTGAATCAGAAGGGTCAAAGTGATCTCACTCTTGCGTCGTTGCAACGAGATCTTGAACTCATTCAGTGGGCACGCAATGCTGCGGTTGGCCTTATCCAGCGCGACCCCGTTTTGTCCGCGTTACCGTTATTACGCGATGAACTTGATTTGTTGTTCTCAGATTCCGATGAAGAGTTCCTGTTTAAGTCATAGTCCTGACGCACTACGGTTAGGGCACATCGAGGGGGTATCGAATGGAACTAAAAGGTAAACACGTCGTCGTCACAGGCGGGTCACGGGGAATTGGCGAACAACTAGCTCGTCAGTTTGCATCGCGCGGGGCAAAGGTGACAGTTGTTGCCCGCAGCGTAGATGCGCTCGACGCAGTCGCAGCGGCAATCGGTGGCAACTCGGTCGTGTCAGACCTATCTGATGACCTTTCTGTTGACGGACTCATTCAACACATTGAGAACCTGCATGGCCAGATTGACATCTTGGTCAACAATGCAGGTCTTGAAACGTCTACTGCATTTGCTGTTGAAGATGAGCGTGAAATCCGTACTGTTGCGCGAGTCAACCTGGAAGTTCCCATGCTGCTCACCCGTCATGTGTTGCCAGGCATGATTGCGCGCAATTCAGGACACATTGTCTTTGTGTCATCACTTGCAGGAACAGCAGGTTTCCCCGGTATGTCCGTGTACGGAGCCACGAAGGCAGGCGTTCTTAACTTTGTGAACGGTCTGAGTCGAGAACTGAAATCAACAAAAGTCAATATCACTGTGTTGTCACCTGGGCCAGTTGATACTGGCATGTGGGATGTCATTGAAGACAAGACATCAACAATCAGAAAAGTTGTGCGCCGCTTTCAAATGTTGCAGTTAATTCCCACCGCTGATCCGGTGAAGATTGCAATTCGTACAGTTGATGCGGTTGCTGCGAATAAACCGTTTGTTCGTGATCCGAAACGACTCAGCATCAATTTCTGGTTGAACCACGCACCAACTCGTATTTCGAATCTGGCTATTTTCGGAGTGAAGTTCGATCCACTCGACAAGGGCTAAGGCTTAGTTGTCTGGCTCGTCGTCGTCGGTGTCGTCGTCGGTCAGTGGGAAATACCAAACGTCCCTACAGTCACGACAGCGATAGGAGACCACATCGTCGACTTCCCAGACCCCATCTTCTGGGGCGTGGGACAGCAAATGGCATGGGCCTCCGCAGTCGATGCAGATAATGGACTCTTTCGGACTAATCACCGCCGTAGTCTGCCTTGCGTGAGAGTTGTTGCAGGTGACCTACGTGGTCGACGAATAGAAGCCCCAACGTCGCAGGCCACCCGGCCAACGACCGACATGGTGCGAGAAGCAGTTTTTAATGCGTTGGGAAGCCTTGATGTCGTTCAAGGAGCGCGTGTTCTTGACCTATTTGCGGGTACGGGTGCGATGGGAATTGAAGCCCTTTCGCGGGGGGCTGCTCACTGTGTTTTTGTGGAAAATGACCGTGCAGCGCTTGCCGTTCTTCGCAGCAATATTGCGGCACTTGGTATCTCAGAGAAATCCACGGTGATTGCCGGAGACGCAGTCGGTACTGCGGCGCACCAACAAGGAATTGATCTGCTTATTGCTGACCCACCGTACGGGTTTGACGCATGGGGCGGATTGCTGACATCCGTGACTGCACCGCTTGTCGTTCTTGAATCAGGACGACCCATCGGGCCAATTATTGGCTTTGAGACAGTGCGTGAAAAGAAGTACGGGCGAACACATGTTGCATTTCTCAGTCCCAGCAGTGCGCCAGAGGGTACGGTAGAGGTGCAATGAGCACTGTGTTATACCCCGGCAGTTTTGATCCGTTTCATTTGGGTCATCTAGACGTCGTCGAGCAGGCAACTGCCCTGTTCGGAGACGTAGTGGTCGCTGTCATGCACAACCCCGACAAACCGTCCGGTGTGTTGTCGACCGATCAACGTGTCTCACTGATTGCCGCATCGTGCGCTCACTTGCCGAACGTAACTGTTCGCAGCTTTCCTGGCCTTGCGGTCGACGCTGCACTTTCTGTCAATGTGCTGTGCATTGTGAAGGGTCTTCGCACCTCTGGTGATTTTGAAGTGGAACAACAAATGGCACACACAAATTTTGCAGTGTCAGGTGTGCGCACGGTGTACGTGCCATGTCAACCACGTTTTAGTTTTGTTAGCAGTCGCTTTATTCGCGACATTGCAGCCCATGGTGGCGACGTGTCATCAATGGTTCCAAGCGCAGTATCAGATGCTCTCGCATCTCTCTATTCCCCACGGAGCAAATAATGAGTTTTGATGATTTCGACGACACAACAGATCATTCGTATCCACAGCCAATGCCTGTGCAGGCTCGTCTTGGTGAGAGCGAAGTAATTCTTCGTCGCACAATCGACATAGTTGCAACGGCACCGAGCATGCCATTGTCAAGTTCGCCCCGTATCGACCGCGATGAAGTTGTTGAGCTGCTTGAAGATGCGCTGGTGCGTTTGCCTGACGAAATTCGTCAAGCGCGATGGATGTTGAAAGAACGCCAAGAATTCCTTGACAAGACGAAGCGTGAGGCCGATGAATTATTGGGTGCTGCGCGTCAACAGGCCGAACGAATGGTGCAACGAACCGAAGTCGTGCGTGCAGCAGAAACTCGCGCTCGCCAAGTTATTGACGCTGCCGAAGAAGAGACTCGCCGCTTGAAGAACGAGACAGAGGATTTTCTCGATCAGCGTCTCGGAAGTTTTGAAATTCTTCTCGATCGTTTGTCAAAGACTGTTGCCAATGGACGTAATCGTTTGTCGATTGGTTCAGAACCACCACCGTCAGAGCCTGAAGAACCAATCGAGCAACAAGATGTTGCAGATTTCTTCAACCAAGACGATCTCTAGACAGGCACCACCTTGGCTAAGCCACTGATTGTTAATGCAGTCGAACTACTGCGTCGTCCCGGAACAACGAAGGACATTGATGTCGCTGTTGCTGTGCTCGATTTCGAATTTGGCGACTCGCGGATCGTTGACACGCCCGTTGACATTTCAGTTCATCTTGAATCGTTGTCTACCGGTATCCACGTTTCCGGAACCGCTCACGCCACGTGGGCTGGGGTATGTCGACGGTGTCTTGCGCCGCTTGTCGAACGAATGAGTGTTCAGCTCGATGAGATGTATCAGAAGGGGACCTATGACCCCGATGCATATGAAATTGAGAATGACCAGATCAACCTCCTGCCCATGGTGAGAGAGGGCCTCTTGCTAGCAGTGCCGTTGTCGCCCCTGTGTCGCGAGGACTGCCCGGGATTTTGCCCCCATTGCGGAGCAGACCTTTCTGAGACCCAATGCGGATGCGTAACTTCTGCCGCTGACCCCCGTTGGTCGGCCCTCGAAAACCTCAAGGGCGTATTTCCTGACGACGCCCCGTAAGTTTTCGGCGTTGTCGGGCTATCATTACGAAGCCCCCAACAGGGCATTTGCCGCTAACAAGGGAGACCACGGTGGCCGTTCCCAAGAGAAAAATGTCGAAGTCGAAGACTCGTATGCGTCGCGCCTCTAACTGGCGCCTCGATGCACCTTCACGTAGTACCTGCCCACGTTGCAGTGCTGTCAAGCTGCCCCACACAGTGTGTGGTGCATGCGGATGGTACAAAGGCCGCGTGGCAATCGCTGTCGACTAACAGACCAGTTATTACTCATGTTGCCAATCGCAGTTGACGCGATGGGTGGCGACAATGCTCCCTCAGCAATTCTTGCTGGAGCACTTGAAGCAGCTGCCCTCGGTATTCCTGTTCTCCTCGTTGGCCCAGAAGGCCTAGAAGGAACGGGCGACCTTCCATTACTTGCCGCAAGTGAAGTCATCGAAATGGATGACGACCCTGCTCAATCAGTGCGTCGTAAGCGTGACTCCACACTTGTCCGGGCTGCTGAAGCTGTGCGCGACGGGAAAGCCAGTGCCATGATCTCGGCCGGTAACACGGGTGCCACCATGGCAAGTGCGTTACTGCGCATGGGTCGCATCTCAGGTGTTGCTCGTCCAGCTATCGCAACTCCAGTGCCAGTTCCTGGTGGTCACCCCACTGTTCTGCTTGATGCCGGCGCAAATGCTGAAGTTCAACCTGAATGGCTCGTGCAGTTTGCACTGATGGGTTCTGTGTACTCACAACGTCGCTTCGGAGTCGAAAATCCGCGTGTTGGTTTGCTGTCGATTGGTGAAGAGCCAGGCAAAGGCGACACCTTGCGCAAAGAAACGTATGAGTTGTTGAAGGTTGCACCCGGAATCAATTTCATTGGAAATGTTGAAGGCCGCGATCTCATGACCGGCGTTGTTGACGTTGTTGTCACTGACGGCTTCACGGGAAATGTTGTTCTCAAAACTCTTGAAGGCAGTTTGCGCACAGTCGTCAAAGCGCTCTTTACTGCCTTTGGTCAACCTGAATATGCAGATGCAGCAAACACACTGATGCCTGCACTGCTTCCGTTGTATGAAACTCTCGACCCAGATACATA
>JBBANI010000002.1:0-3690 GCA_040402015.1 Ilumatobacteraceae bacterium | reverse complement strand
GAAACACAGACTCTTGCAGATGACCTCGGTGCTGACTCCATCGCACTTATCGAACTTGTTGATTCGCTGGAGCAAGAATTCTCAGACATCATTCCGAACTTTCAATTTGAAGACGATGATTTGTCCGGTCTTCTCACTGTTGCTGACGCGGTGAACTACATCGTGCTCGCGCTTGGCAAATAGTTAACGCCAATGTCAGATTTGGAGAACTCAACTCTTTCGGAGTGTGCCGTACGAATCGGATATGTATTTCAGAATCCTGCATTGTTACGCCAGGCACTGATTCACCGTTCATGGCAGGCTGAAAATAGTGACCCAGTCACAAATGAGCGTTTCGAATTTCTCGGTGATGCCGTTCTTGGGTGGGTCATTGCTGATGTGGCGTTTCATCGTCTTGCCGACATGCCGGAAGGCAAACTGACAGATCTGCGACGCAGTGTGGTCAACATGCATGCGCTCGCAGATATTGCACGGCAATTAGGAATCGGTGAATTCTTATTGCTTGGCAAAGGTGAAGACGCAGCGGGTGGCCGTGACAAGTCCTCCATTCTGGCTGATGCTCTTGAAGCACTTATCGGTGCTGTGTATCTCGATGGAGGAGCACCAGCTGCACATGAAATGGTGAAGCGATTACTTGCTGATTCCGTGGAAGAAGCAATTCCGCATCTTGAGATGTTTGATGCAAAGACTCGCCTTCAAGAGCTGTGTGCTCGTTTATCAATCGGTATTCCCACATATGACGTAGAGGGCGAAGGCCCCGACCATGAGCGTGTGTTTACTGCAATTCTCTATGTTGACGGTCGTGCCTACGGCTCAGGTAGTGGACGAACAAAAAAAGCAGCCGAACAAATTGCCGCCGTGGGTGCATACGACGCTCTCGTCGAACAGCACAATGCCTGAACTGCCAGAAGTTGAAACCGTTCGGCGGGGGATTGAAGCCAAAGTCGTCGGTCGAAAAATAATTTCGGTAGAGGTTGGCCGAGAACGATCAGTGCGCCGCGTTGGTCGTGAGGCGGTTATTCATGGTTTAACAGGAGTAACAATCACTTCTGCGCGTCGTCGTGGCAAATATTTATTGTGCGATCTTGATTCCGGCGAAGAAATGATGATCCATTTACGCATGAGCGGACGCGTACTGGTGGAACCAGTCGGAACTAAACGTCCAGCTCATACTCACGTGGTGTTGTCATTATCTGAACGTGACGGTGTGGGCGATGAAATGTGGTTCGTTGACCCTCGTACCTTCGGCGAAGTCGTGGTGTTCGACCCGGTACACACGGCCCAAGTAATGCCTGAACTCATCCGGCTTGGCGTTGATCCCATCTGTGAGCATTTCGACAGCACTGTTCTTGCGCATCGTCTTCAGGGAAAACGCGGAGCCATAAAACCTCTGTTGCTCAGCCAGCATGTGGTCGCAGGAATTGGCAATATCTACGCTGACGAGATTTTGCATCGCGCTGGTCTGAGGTGGAATCGCACCGCGGACTCACTAACTACGCCACAGATTCGTCGCCTTGCGCAATACATCTCTGAGGTATTGACAGATGCAATTGCGGCAGGGGGATCAACCCTTGATGATTCCCAATATGTGGATATTGAAGGTAAAACCGGATCATTTCAGGCGGAACATCGTGTCTACGGACGAAATGGAAAGAGATGCGTCACCTGTGGAAAAGCCGACATTGTCCGAGTCGTGGCAGCAGGCAGGTCCACGGCATATTGCCCGCGCTGTCAAAAATAGAGTGCCATTCCCCGAACACGGTGCCCGTCTATTACTGTTGGTTTCGCCGTGTTCCTTAAATCTCTCACCCTCAAGGGCTTCAAGTCCTTTGCCGATTCCACCGTCCTTGAAATGGAGCCAGGTGTCACTGTTGTGGTCGGTCCAAACGGTTCGGGCAAGTCGAACGTTGTTGATGCCATTGCATGGGTGTTGGGTGCACAAGCTCCCAGTTCTGTGCGAAGCCAAAAGATGGAAGATGTCATATTTAGTGGCACAAATAAGCGTGCAGCACTTGGTCGTGCTGAGGTAACCCTCACACTTGATAACTCTGCAGGCCTGCTGCCCTTGGATTTTTCTGAAATCAGCGTGTCGCGAATTTTATTTCGTAACGGCGACAGCGAATATGCCATAAATGGCGTTGAATGCCGGTTGCTCGATGTCCAAGAGCTTTTGTCTGATGCAGGTGTAGGGCGTCAACAGCACGTCATTATCAGTCAAGGCCAAATTGATGCGGTACTAACCGCTCGCGCAGAGGACCGTCGCGCCATTATTGAAGAAGCCGCAGGCATTCTGAAGTATCGCAAGCGCAAAGAAAAGGCCGAGCGTCGTCTAGAGGCAACTGAAGTCAACTTGTTGCGCGTACAAGATCTCATTCGTGAAGTACGTCGCCAACTGCGCCCACTAGAGCGTCAAGCAGAAGCTGCTCGTCGTCACGGAGAAATTGTCGGAGAACTTCGTGCTTTACGTTTGTTCTTGTCAGGTCGCGAAGTTGCGTCGTTGCGTGCCCGGCTCACTGCACTTGCCGGAGAAAAACTTTCCAGCGATGCGGGTGAAAAAGAAATTCGCCAAAAACTGGCCGCACTAGACACAGAAGTATTGGCAGCCGAAGCTGAACTGTCTGCCCGAGGTGAATCAGGCGTTAACGACGAATTGATGCGAGTCGAGCAGTTGCGTGAACGCGCACGTGGACTAGCAGCAGTTCTTGTAGAGCGCCGCCGTTCCATGGAGCGCGACCAAGGTCAGCTCATTGCAGATGACGTTGTGGCAGCACTTGAGGCCGATGCAGCACAAATGCGTGAAGAATTGATTGCCGTTGAGCGCAGTCTTGCTATTGCCATGCAAGAAAATGATTCGTTGCAAGAAGAAGAAGAAACGTTCGAGCGTGAACGCACCGAACAAGGTCTCTTCCACATGGTGCAGAGCAATGAAGCATCAAACGCTGCAGCAGAGGTTCGTGGTGAACTTCGCACATTGCGTAACACTGTGGAACAAGGTGCTGGCGAAGCTCAGAAGATGCAGGCTCGTACAGAGCAATTAGTCGCGCACGATGCAGATGTTGCAGTCGGTATTGAGGGTTTGCAGTCTGAATTAGCTGATGCCGAAACTGAAGTGGGCTCATTACGGGCTCAGTTAGTTGATGTCACAGAGACACGTGAACAAATTGAATTATTGGGCGACGAAGCACAAGTTGCGCGTGCTACGGCTGAACGTCGCAGTGCACGTGCCTCTGCAAAACTAGAAGCTTTGGAAGAAGCAGTGGCTTCGTCTCGCGCACGCATCGGTGCTGAACATCTAGCCAATGTTTCCGGAGTAGTCGGTGCACTGGTAGATCTTCTTGACGTTGATGCTGGCTGGGATGCAGCTGTGAAAGCGTCACTTGGTGAAGCACTTGCCGCAATTGTTGTGTCTGACTCGTCATCTGCTCGCCGGGCAATTGAAGCACTGCAGACTGTTGATCACAATGGTGCAGTTCTTGCCCTCGGAATTAGTCAGAATGCATCAACCTCATTGCCTTCTGGCGTTCAATCAGTTCGCTCACATGTTCGACCAGCGTCTGGTGCGCCTGCCGCATTGGCCGCATTGCTCGATTCACTGTTGTCGCATATTGGTTGTGCTGATGATTTAGATGCAGCAATTGCAGTTGTAGAAAATTCATCCTCTGCCACTGTTGTTACTCGTCGTGGTGACCG
>JBBANI010000001.1:0-162966 GCA_040402015.1 Ilumatobacteraceae bacterium | reverse complement strand
ATCACTGTTTGAACGTAGAAGTCGGCGTCCTTGCACATGCCGTAGAGGCCTTCGCATGGAATCGTGTCACCAGCAAGTGCCGCAACGGTGCCGCCGTGCTCGATACGGAAACCGATTGTTGGGGCAACTGGACGATGGTCTGTTTCATGAACTGAAATAGAAACGCCACCGATTGCAAATGTGTGGCCGGCTTCGATTTCGTGGACTTCAAGTTTCATTCCGCCAGCTGCACGCAGGTCAGTGTGATGCGCGAGACGGTATCCCTCGTCTTGCGACAACATGGCAAGCAATCCGTCCACCATCTTCTTTGTGCCGATAGGGCCGTAGATAGGAAGCGGAGTAGCTGCCGGCGATGCAATCCAACGAGTTGTGATCACGTCGTTCAAGTCAGAAATATGGTCACTGTGCAAATGGGTTAAGAGAACTGCTGACACGAATGGAGGTGGGCAACCCGCTGCAAGAAGGCGCATAACAACAGAGCGGCCCGCATCAACAAGGATGTGTTGATTATCGGCCTGCACCAGTGTTGATGGGCCAGCGCATGTTGCACTTGGCAATGGGCTTCCGGTTCCGAGAAGAGTGATTTTCATGGGTGTCTCCGATGTATGGGGTAGCTATGAAACTACTGCTAACACTGTCCGGAGAAAATGAACAGAGGTTATTTCTATGTGTTAGCGACCTTTTGGCTTGAACATCTCATGAATAAGAGGCTCGAAGTGCGATAAGGGTGCACTGACGTAGTCGCAATCGAATGCTGGCCCGTCATACTTTGCGCAGAACTCTTCTGTGTAGTCAAAATATTCAGTTCCACGGAACTGTTCACGAGCGTTCTTGTCGAGGCCAATGTGGTCCCAGAAGTAGTAGCCCTGGAAAATTCCGTGATGCTTCACCATCCACCAGTTGGCTTCTGATGCGAATGGTTTGACGATGCCTGCAGCAATTTCAGGATGATTGAATGGCGCCAAGTTGTCGCCGATGTCATGAATAAGTGCGCACACGATGTACTCGGCATCGCGGCCATCTTTTTCTGCACGTGTTGCAGTCTGTAAGCAGTGCTCGAGGCGGTTCACAGGAAAACCGCCCTGATCAAGTTCGAGCATTTTCATCTGTTCAATAATGCGAGTGGAGACCATTGCTTGAGTGTCTTGAAGACAGACCATAATTTCGGCCCATTCTTCTTTGGTTGACTCTTCAAAAGACTTGAACGTTGCGCGTGTGACCATGGTTCCCCCGAATCAGAAGTGATGAAATGAACTTACTACTAAGAAGGAGTGTTGTCAGCCCCTGGAACGAACGACCGACACCACGGTGCCGATCTTCATGTTGTGGAATAGCCATTTGGCGTCAGCCACACGCATGCGGATGCAGCCATGGGACGAAGGCGCAATGCCGAGAGGGGTGAAAAATGGAATCTCGCCGTTCTTCGTGACTTTGTATGGGATGCCGTGGAAGCCGATGTTTCCGCCCTCGCGACCCTTGGTGAATCGTGTCATCCAGCGCATGCGCTCGCTTGGGTTTGGTGCGTAATAGGCCTGGGCTGATTGGGAGAACACTTTGAAAGTGCCGACCGGTGTCTGATCGTCAACGCCAGTTGATGCGGGAAGCGTGGCGATGAGGCGCTTGCGATGGTTGTACACGTACACGCGTTGCTCATCAAGAACAATACGAGCAAAGCCAATTGACGCAACACCACGTTGCGGACGTGAGGCGCGCGGCAAGGTTGATGTGGTGGTCGTCGGTGCTTCGGGCACCGTGGTGGAAACGATCTCGGGCACAGTTGTGGGTGTACTGGTCTCTGGAGCTGTGGTGTCAGTGCCTTCTGCATTCACAAGAGACGCGGGTACAAGAACACACGTGACGAGAACGGTAAGGGCGATGCGAAGTGGGGATTTCATCGTGAAAGAAAGGCTAACTGTGAATTGAATTGCCGAGTGGGCAATGCGCTATTCGGCAGCGATATCAAGGGCTTCAGCAAGGGTGTTCCACGAAAGAACTGCGCACTTAATGCGAACTGGGAATTTCACGACACCCTGCAGTGCTTCAAGATCTCCGAGCGGAGCAGAGGTATCTGGCTCTTCGCCACCTTCGTCGATTGACATCATGTGTTTGAAGCGATGAATGAGTGCACGAGCTTGTTCGACTGGCTTGCCCTTAACAGCAGCGCTCATCATGGAAGCTGAACTCTGACTTATGGAACATCCTTGGCCACCAATTTTGATGTCGTCAACAATGCCGTCTTTGATAATGAGGAACACTTCAATTTCGTCGCCGCACAATGGGTTGTGACCCTCACTGCGCACAGCAGGTGGTTCAAGGGAGCCGCGATTACGAGGGCTCTTATAATGATCGAGAATGATTTCGCGATATAGGTCTTCTAATCCGGGCATATGAATCTCCGAGTATGAGGTTAGAGGGTGAAGAAGTCTCCCGCTTCGGATAGGGCATCGCACAGGGCGGTGACATCCGAAGGGGTGTTGTACAGGTAGAAACTGGCGCGAACAGTGGCGTTAGCTCCCAAAAGGCGCATCAGGGGCTTTGCGCAATGGTGGCCAGCACGAACGCAGACATTGTTTTGGTCGAGAACTTGGCTGATGTCATGAGGGTGCACGTCGCGATACGCAAAGCTGATGGTTGCTCCGCGAAGTGCTGCATCAGTGCTTCCATGAATAGTGATATCGCTACCGAAGCGTTCATTCAATGAGTTCAATGCAAGGACGGTGATGTCCTGTTCATGTGTTCGAACATTGTTCATGCCGATTGCAGACAAATAATCAACTGCAGCACCGAGACCAATGGCTTCAATAACCGGTTGTGTGCCTGCTTCAAACTTCGCAGGCAATTCGGCGTATGTGAAACCTTCAAGCTTCACGTCAGAGATCATGTTGCCGCCGCCAAGGAATGGCGGCATTGCATCGAGCAATGATTCGCGTCCCCACAGAATGCCGAGACCAGATGGGCCAACCATTTTGTGACTACTGAACGTAACGAAGTCTGCGTCCCAAGCCTGAACATCTGTTGGCATGTGTGGCACTGCTTGGCATGCGTCAACAATTGCAATTGCACCGGCCTTGTGGGCTGCTGCACAAAGCTCTGCAGTGGGGTTGATGGTGCCAAGAACATTCGACATTGCTGTGAATGAAAACGCTTTTGCGCCATCGAGTAATGAATCGAGGTTGCTGAGATCAAGCAGGCCGTCTGATGTGAGTGGAACCCAGCGAATGGTAAAGCCTCGTTCGGCTGCAAGCATTTGCCACGGAACAATGTTGGCATGGTGTTCCATGTGTGTGAGAACTACGGCGTCACCAGGAGAAAGATTCGCTGTACCCCATGAACGAACGATGAGGTTCAGAGCTTCAGTGGCATTCTTCGTGTAAATAATTTCGTGCACTTTAGGGGCGTTGATGAACGCAGCAACTTTTACACGAGCGCCTTCAAATTTGTCTGTGGCATCTGCTGCCAATTGATATGCACTGCGGTTTGTCGGTGCATAACCGTGCTGCATGAACTGAGTCATTGCATTGATTACGGCGTTTGGTTTTTGTGATGTGTTGGCAGAGTCGAGATAGACCAACGGTTTATCGTTGATTATCTCGGCAAGCACCGGAAAATCGGCACGCACTTTCTGCACATCAAAACTCATGACACGGTTGCCTTGTAGGCCTCGTAGCCATTCTTTTCGAGTTCTGCTGCAACTTCCATGCCGCCTGATTTCACAATGCGACCATCAATCATGATGTGCACATGGTCTGGTTGAAGTTCATCAAGCAGGCGTTGGTAATGCGTAATGAGAAGAATGCCCATGTTCGGGCGATCAACGCGCACTTCGCGAATACCTTTTGCCACGATGCGCAACGCGTCGATGTCAAGACCAGAGTCTGTTTCGTCAAGGACTGCAAAATCTGGTTCCAGCAATGCCATTTGCATAATTTCGTTCCGCTTCTTTTCGCCACCTGAGAAACCTTCATTGAGGTAACGGTCAACGAATGATGAATCCATGCCGAGGCGCTTCATCCAATCCATTGCAGACAAACGCAATTCAAGAACTGACAGATCAATACCTTTTCGTGCTGACAAAGACTGACGCAAGAACTGAATAACTGAGACGCCAGCTATTTCTTGTGGATACTGAAACGCAAGAAAGATGCCGGCCTTTGCGCGAACATCTGTTGTCCATTCGGTGATGTTGTCACCTTTGAAGAAAAGGTCACCACTTGTTACTTCGTATTCAGGAGAGGCGAGAAGAGTGCTGGCAAGAGTTGATTTGCCACAACCATTGGGGCCCATAATGGCGTGAACTTCACCAGCAGCAATGGACAAGGACACCCCGCGCAGAATTTCGTCTGTGGGGTCGGTGTCTTCCGTGACGGGACGGGCATGAAGGTCGCTGATACGGAATAATTCGTTCACAGAGCCAGTCTAGGCAGGACTCAGTAATTAGCACTACGGACGTAGTGTTAACTAAGTCCTATCGGGCCATGGCCTTCCAAATGGCGCGATACGAGGGGTACTCCACCACGTCATCGGCGTACTGGGCAGACCGCAACAATTGGTGGTACCGAGGCAAGTGGCGGAATGGGACACCGGCGTCAACGTGGTGGGCCAAGTGGAAACCGATTTTGTACGGCACCAAATAGAACCGAGCAAGCGGATGCTGCACAACTGAATGAGTGGTGATGCGTCGATCATCGTCTGCACGAAGTCCGCCATGTTCGGCAATGGAACGCAAGCGGTTGATGACACGCCATAACGTGAAATACGGCAACACCCACATGATGGGGTACAGCCAGGGATGGCCTGCAAGAACAAACAACCCAGCGATCAGGATCTGTACTGCAGTCATTTTCCATAGCGTGTTGCGAACTCGCGCATCGGTTGATGTGAATCCGCGCAACTGATTACGAAACAAACGTGCCCCTGTTTGTCCAGAAACGTCGCGCACAAGTTTGCGACGAAGGCTGTCCTTCGTGATTGGGTAATTCGCATACAACGCAACGTCTGGTTCTTCTGGGCCGAACTCTTCGCGGTGATGAGCCATATGTACACGCCGGTACGCAGGCGTGCTGGTGATAACGGGGAAACCAAGTAGCCAGTTACCCACCCAATCATTGGCGCCACGATGGCGAAACAAAAGTCTGTGTGCAGCTTCGTGCATTAACGACGCAAATTGTGCGTGCATGCGACCCATAAGCAGAAATGCAATGACCCAAACAGGAATTGAATTGAGTCGAACTGCAACGCCAAGAATCAAGATGTTCTGGCCAAACATCCAAGCAACAGACCACGCATTACGAAATGAAGGAATGGTGCGCAGTTCTTTTCGCACCTGTGGGTATGCACGACCATCAGTTGCAATAGATGCATTGTCAATCACGTGTGGCAAGACGGATGGGTCAAGGGCCATGCCACCAAGGTGAGGACTATTACTACCAGCCACGCGCAACCCACTCCGCTAAATGTGGACGTTCCATTGAGATGGTGGTGTCAACGCCATGACCTGGCAACACAACAGTGTTTCCTGGGAACGTGAATAAGCGTTTGTCTAGTGACTCAATGATGGTTTCGAAGCTACTGCCAGGAAAATGAGTTGCGCCAGGGCCACCAGGAAACAAAGTGTCTCCAGTGAACAGCAATGGCGCATCGTGCACTTTGAATGAAACAGATCCTGCAGTGTGGCCGGGATTATGAATAACGTCGAAACGCAGCTTGCCCACTTCAACAACTTGAGTGTCATCAAGGAACAGGTCGTACCCAACGTCTTTTAACATGCCTGCATCATCATGTGACACTGCAACGGAATATCCGGCTTCACGCATTGCAGGAATTGCTTGAATGTGGTCGTGATGGCCGTGTGTTTCGAGTACTGAACGAACGCCGAGTGTTTGGCACAGTTCTAAAAGTCGCTCGTGTTCATTGGCGGCATCAATGAGCACTGCTTCACCTGTGTGTTTGCAGCGAACAACGAACACATTGTTTGCATATGGCCCGACTACAACGCGGTGCACTTCCAACCGATGGTCGAAATAGTGAAGAGTTCCAAGCGGACTTGCCATGTCTCTAGCCTGACACAACCTCGAACCCTAAAGACAGGGCCACGGGGATCTGTGCGGCATCAAAGGTGATGAAGCGAATGGGGGCGGGAAGGCGAGAGGCAGCAGCAAGGTGCAATGCGGCCGAGATTCCCAATGGTTGTGACTGGCAGAGCGTGGTTGCTTCGTCGAGCAATGACTGGTCAATAGGTACGACGTGCAAGAAGTCCCAGGTGTGGCGAATCATGTCTTCAAGGTGACGTGACAAAACAACTTCGTCTGTCAGACGAGATGCCGCCACGATCGATTCGCTGAGCGCGATTGCGCACGCAACCCATGTGGTGTCGTTTTCCAACATGTCGCGAACAACGTCGCGTTGGGCGCCTTCTATATGCAATGCAAGAAGTGCGCTGGCATCAAGAACAACGGTCATGTGCGCACCTGCGACAGTGCCTTATCGATACGTGCACCGGAATACAGAACTAACGGATCGCTTGGCACCCAATCGCCAGTGCGTCGTGGCGCCATAACGACACCACGGGCCACGAGATCAGCAATGGTGATGCCCGAATAGTCAGACCCCATGTTCGACAGTTGCGCCACCGGGGAACCGTCGACCGTGATTACCACCCGTTCCCCCATTTGGGCCCTGCGCACATACGTGGCAAGGGCAGATCTGAATTCGCGCATTCCTATAAGGGCCATGGGTACAGGGTAGCGGGATATGTGTACACTTGCGTACACACTTCGATTGGCGAGAGGGTCAGTTGCCAGGACAAACTGTGATTTATGAATTTTGCATTTAGTGAAGAACAAGAAGAACTCCGCAAGATGGTGCGCTCGTTCCTTGAGGCCAAGTCCTCAGAGACCGCAGTACGCGATCAGATGGAGACAGAGACCGGCTACGACACAGCAGTGTGGGCCCAAATGAATGACCAAATGGCATTGCAAGGACTTGCCATCCCCGAAGAATTCGGTGGACAAGGTTTCTCATTTATTGAACTCGGCGTTGTGCTTGAAGAAATGGGTCGCGCTTTGTTGTGCGCTCCGTACTTCTCAAGTGTTGTGCTCGCAGCAAACACATTGCTCCTCTCGGGTGATGATGCAGCAAAGAAGGCGTATCTTCCAGGTATCGCAAGTGGCGAAACAATCGCAACACTTGCAACAACAGAGCCATCAGGCCGTTGGGACGAAGCAGGAATCACAATCGAAGCAAAGGGCTCTGGCTCTGACTTCACCATCACTGGTGCAAAGAGTTTCGTGCTTGATGGCCACACCGCAAACCTCATCATCGTTTCAGCCCGCACCGCTAAGGGTGTCAGCTTGTTCGCAGTTGAAGGCAATGCAAAGGGCTTGACCCGCACAGCGCTTTCCACAATGGACCAGACACGTAAGCAAGCAAAACTTGAGTTCAAAGACACTCCAGCAAAGCTCATTGGTACAGAAGGCAAGGGCGGCGAAGTCCTTACCCAAGTTATGGATCTTGCAGCAGTTGCACTTGCAGCAGAGCAAGTCGGTGGAGCACAGAAAGTGCTCGAGATGGCAGTTCAGTACGCAAAGGATCGCATCCAGTTCGGACGTCCGATTGGTTCATTCCAGGCAATCAAGCACAAGTGTGCAGACATGTTGCTTGAAGTTGAGTCTTCAAAGTCAGCTGCTTACTACGGCATGTGGTGTGCAGCAGAAATGAACGAAGAACTTCCTTCAGTTGCATCACTTGCTAAGGCATATTGCTCAGAGGCGTACTTCCACGCAGCTGCAGAGAACATTCAAATCCACGGCGGTATTGGTTTCACCTGGGAACATCCAGCACACCTGTACTTCAAGCGTGCGAAGTCAAGTGAACTCATTTTTGGTGATCCGACCTACCACCGCGAGCTTCTTGCTACACGCATCGGTATCTGATCAGTAACTGATGAGTCGTTAGATAAAAACTTGAAAGAACCCGGGCCTTGTGCCCGGGTTCTTTTCATTTCTCGGACATGTTGTATCAATCTGTGTGAGGTACTGTGCGCCTATGCCACGCACTGTCATTGCTCAAATATCTGATCCGCATATCACTGGTCCGGGAGATGAATTATTCGAAGGCTCAGACCCTGTTGGGAACCTGACGAAAGCGCTTCAGCACGCATCAAAGCGCAGTAACGCAGTGCTGATTACGGGCGACTGTGTAGCACGTGCCGGAACTGACAATGAGTATCGGGGGCTTTCTAATGTTCTCGCCTCAGTTGACGTTGACGTCGCATTGTGTGCGGGTAATCATGATGAATCAGAAAAGATGCAACGTTTGTACTCATTGCCATCGCGCAATGGTCGACTTGATTACGTACTTGCGGTGCCTGAAGGCAAAGTGCTTGTCCTGGATTCTGCTCGCTTAGGCCGTGGCGATGGCGCTCTTGATGCGGATCAACTGGAGTGGTTGGATTCTGAACTGTCTGATGGTGTGCCTACATTGATTGCAATGCATCATCCGTGCTTTGCAACTGGCGGGAAGGCATTGGATTCGGTGCGCCTTGATGATGCCTCAATTGCTGGACTTTCTGACGTTGTTGCACGCCACGATGTGTTGGCAGTTGTTAGTGGACATGCTCACATGACATTGTCAGCACCATTTGCTGGAACCACTGCGTATATTTGTCCATCGGTTGCCTATGAATTCGGTTTCCAGGGTCGCAACTTGATGCACCGCCCAGGGTTGCCGCAGTACATGGAATATTCGTGGGGCAATGGTGGCAGTGCATTTATGGCACGTGTTGTGACAGTTGCCCCAGACGACCAGTGGTTCGTTATGGAGAGTTTCTAACAACTCATTTCTCGTAGGCTGATGACATGTCGATAGTTACGATTCTGTTTGCCCTCGTCTCGGCACTCGCAGTATTTGTCATTGCAGCGGTTGTCGTGGGCCGCGAAGCTCAACGTTTAGACATGGTGGCGCCACGAGTGATCTATGACATTGATCAGGCCGCCGAGTATGTGGTGCGTGTATTGCCAAGCAGTGCTCAGGCACGGCTGACAATGGATGAAGTGCGCCAATTGTTATTGGCTCATCTGTCATGGATGAACGACAAAGGACTCACGCCTCTTGATGTCACAGACCGAGTGCAGAACATTTCTATTCCGGTTGTTGTTGATGAGAACAGTTTGACGGCGTATTTGCTGAAGGAAGCGTCGCGACGAGGTGTTGACCTTCTCGATGATGTTGACGTTGTTCACGTGACAGATGCTCACATGGGGTATTTCGCAGCGATTGGTGCTGTTGGCCCGAAGGCAGATCAGATCTAGATCATTCCCATCGAGTCGGCTCGCGGTTACCCGTGCCTGTAACCTCGCCTGTCTATGGAGATTGCTGAAAGCACTAGGTCACGCATCCTGAACGCGGCCATTGAAATGATGGAGGCTGGCGGAGAATCGTCAGTGCGTCTTAGTGCAATCGCCGAAGTTTTGAGCATAAAAGAGCCGTCGATTTATCACCACTTTTCAAACCGTACAGAGCTGATTAACGCTGCGTATGTTGAGTGGTATTGGCAATGTCTTAAAACCGATATTTCTGTTGAAGCGATGATGGCGTTAGTTGACTCAAAAGAGGATTACGTCAGAGCGTTTCGTAAGTCCATGGAATGGAGCTACCGTCCGGAGCGTCATCATGCTCGGGCAATTCGCCTCAGCGTCTTGGGAGCTGCGCAGCGGAATTCGGAACTGGCAGTTGCCATTAACGACATCAATAAGAAATTTCTGGCAACTATTGCTGATTCAGTGTTGTTCGCCCAGCAAAAGGGGTGGTTGCGCACGGATCTAGACCCCATGGCAACTGCCTATTGGTTGCATGGCCAAATCATTGGTCGCGTCGTTGCAGAGATGGACCTTGGTCATGTTGACCTGGCGCAATGGGACAAGGTCTCCTTTGAAGCCGTCCTTTCGTTGATGCTTGCCCCTGAAAAGTAACTAACTCGGCCGCCGTTCCTTCACACAGGACGCTGGGGTACTACCGTTATCTTTATGGAAAGACCAGGCAAGTTTGAACACACTCGATTCCTCGGAGACAAACGCACACAATTGGTGTACGACCTTGACGAGTGGAGCGACAAAGAAATTGTCGACACAATCGTTGCTGAAGGCGTAGGGCTCTGTTTCGGGCCTGACACATTGGCAGAGGCGCGTAACCGCGGATACACACTTGCAACAGTTGGTGCAACACGACGCCTTCGTAAGCCTCGCGCGTAAGTTCGCTTCAGATGTCAGATACGACCAACGGAACTTTCCAATCTGGGTCGTTAGTTCTTAATCGTTACTTGGCAACGCCAACTGGTTATGCATCGTCATTGCCGGGCATCATCTTGTGTCATGGTTTTCCGAGTGGGTCAGTTGATGCTCGACAATCTGGGGTCTCGTTTTCACAACTGATGGATCGTGTGGCAAATGACTTGGGATGGGCTGCGCTCACATTTACATTTCGTGGATGCGGCAACAGCGAAGGTGATTTTTCAATGCAGGGGTGGGTTGATGACTTGCGTGCTGCCATTGATCATTTAGAAGACGAAGTATCGCCTGATGGCGTGTGGCTCGTAGGTACAAATACTGGTGGTGCACTTGCGTTATGTGTTGCAGCAGATGACCCGCGAGTGCGCGGATGTGCTTTATTAAGTGCTCGTGCAGATTTTGATGACTGGGCCGGCCAGCCACGACGTTTTTTTGAACATGCTCGCGAAATCGGAGCCATTCGTACGCCAGGGTTTCCTCCATCGTTTGATGAATGGAGCCGGGAACTACGCCGGTTCCGCCCCGTTGATGCAGCACAACGTTTTGCACCACGACCATTGTTGGTAATGCATGGTGATGACGATGAAAGTGTGCCTGTTGCTGACTCGCGCATTTTGGCAGATGCACATGGCAGTGCAGAATTACGAGTCATTGAAGGTGCAGGACATCGACTTCGTCACGATCCACGTGCCATTGCAGTGTTGCTCGGTTGGCTTGACCGTCAGCGCACGTTGTCAGCGTAATTTACGAATCGTGCCCGTGTGGGTGCGACGTGTGCCATGCGTATGCAGAAGAAATGATGTCATCGAGGCTGTGCGTAGGTGACCAACCAAATGTCTCGTTGATGCATCGCGGATCTGCGTAACATTCTGACGGATCACCAGCGCGACGACCAGCTATTTCGTACGGAACTTTTTTGCCTGTGACACGTTCAGTGGCGGCGATGATATCCATCACGCTTGTTCCGTAACCAGTGCCAACATTGCATGTGATGCTGTCGTTTCCTTTTGCCAGATAGTCAAGCGCAGCAACATGGGCGCGAGCAAGATCTTCGACATGTATGTAGTCACGCACGCCTGTGCCATCTGGGGTGGGGAAGTCGTTGCCAAATACTGTGAGCGTAGGCGCGAAGCCAAGAACTGCCTTCATGACATGCGGGATGAGGTTTTGTGAAAAGCGCCAGTCTTCGCCAAGGGTCGCATCTTCAGAAGCGCCAGCTGCGTTGAAGTAGCGCAGGCATACGTTGCGCATCGGTGTTGTTTGTGAATACCAACCGAGTGTCTTTTCAATCATCAGCTTTGTTTCGGCGTAGACGCTTTCACAGCTAAGAACATCGGATTCGCGGACGGGAACTGACTGTGGAGTGCCATAGACCGCTGCGGTGGAGGAAAAGACAACGCGCGTGACGCCTGCCTTGTGGAGAGATTCGAAAAGCTTCTGGGAACCAGTGACGTTGTTGCTGAAATACTTGCCAGGGTTCAACATGGACTCACCGACTGCTTTGTATGCAGCGAAGTGCACCACTTCATCAACCTGGTGCTCAGCCACAACTCGCGCAACTAGATCAGGATCTGCAATGTCGCCCTGAACGAATGGGGCGTCACCCACGGCCTTGAGATGACCATTTTCAAGAGTGTCGAGCACGACGACGCCACGACCAGATGCACGAATGAGTCGTGTGGTGATGGATCCGATGTATCCGGCACCGCCGGTGATGAGCACGGTCATTGCAGTGAGGCTACTTCAGAGGCCGTGATTGCTTGTCGCGATCAGCGGCCTTCTCGGCCTTTTTCCATGCCCGAACAGTTAACAAAGTTTCAGGTGATGTGATGTCAGCAACAGTTCGAGGGTTTGAATCGCTGAATACTCCTGCGGCCTTTTTCCAATTGGTGGGCTTGATGTCAAAACGTTTGCCGAGCAACGCAATAAAAATCTGAGCCTTCTCGGCACCGAAACCTGGCAACTCGCGAAGGCGTTCGAACAGCACATGACCATCATCAATGTCTGCCCACATGTTTTCGCCTTTGCCTTTGTATTTCTCAGCGAGCACAGCACACATTCCTTGAATACGTTGTGCCATGGCTTTTGGAAAACGATGTATCGCAGGCTTTGTTAAACAGATTGCGAGAAACTCTGTTGGGTCCATTGCTGCAATTTTCTTTGCATCAAGATGACCGAGGCGTTGCTTCAAGGTCCATGGTCCGTTGAAGGCCCACTCCATCGGCACTTGTTGGTCGAGCAGCATGCCAATCAAGAGTGCGGTGCCGTTGGCGTTGAGAAACGCATCAGAGTCAGAATTTCCGGTGATGTACAAGGTGGCCACGGGCATGTTCCTTACATTTAGTCGCGAGTAAGAGAATGTACTGCGTCTGGATTGATATTGAGGTCGATGATGGCTTGCGCCACAACTTCTTTTGTCACCCCATGTAATCCAATAAGACTGTAGAGAACTGCGACGACGATGTGCGGGGCGTTTGTTTCAAAGAATTCACGCAGGGCCTCACGTGTATCGCTGCGGCCCATGCCGTCTGTGCCGAGAGACAAGAATCGGCGGCTTGGTACGAACGTGGCAACTTGTTCCGAAACGATTCGTAGGAAATCAGTGACCGCAATGACTGGCGCGGCTGACGCACCAAGCATGGTGTCGATATGTGAACGCCGCTTCTTTTCAGTTGGGTGAAGTCGATTCCATCGCTCCACTTCCATTCCGTCGTCGCGTAACGACTTGTATGACGTGGCTGACCACAGGTCGACATCAATGGAGTACTTTGTGCGAAGAATGGTTGCGGCTTCCGAAGCTGCTGCAAACGCTGAACCAGAGAACAAAATTGATGCGTGCGCAGTGCCGGACGTTGATGGCGCCCATTGGTAGAGACCATTGATGACATCGTGTGTAGATACGTGGCTCGGTTGTGCAGGCATTGGAATGTTTTCGTTGTACAGCGTGATGTAATAAAAAATGTCTGCCGGATTTTCTCCGTACATCTTTGTAATGCCATGCTGAACGATTGCCGCTACTTCGAAAGCGAATGCAGGGTCATACGCCTGGCATGCAGGTATAGCTGTTGCCAACAACAAGCTGTGCCCGTCTTGATGTTGCAAGCCTTCACCATTGAGCGTTGTACGACCGGCTGTTGCTCCCATGAGGAAGCCCCGCGCACGAGCATCTGCTGCTTGCCAAATGAGATCACCAACACGTTGGAAGCCGAACATTGAATAGAACGTGTAGAACGGAACCATGGGCACTCCGCGGGCGGCATAACTGGTGGCAGCGGCTATCCAACTAGACATTGCACCGGCTTCAGTGATGCCTTCTTCAAGAATTTGCCCTTGTGTGGACTCTGCATACGACAACAAGAGGTCATGATCAACTGGTTCGTATTTTTGACCTTGTGATGCGTAGATCTTTAGTTCGCGGAACATGGAATCCATGCCGAAGGTTCGTGCTTCGTCTGGGATGATCGGCACAACGCGACTGCCAAACGAATCATCACGGGCAAGATTTCGTAACAATCGGGTGAACGCCATGGTGGAACTAACCGATTGGTCACCAGAACCAAGTGTGAACTCTGTGAACACTTCTTCAGAGGGCAGGATGAGCGGTGTTTTGTTGCGAACAATGCGCTTTGGTAGCGAACCGCCGAGCGTGCGCCTACATTCCATCATGTATTGATATTCAACGGAGTCAACGGGCGGGCGATAGTACGGAAGCACATCGCCTTCTAGTGCAGAGTCAGGAATCTCTTCTTGCAAGTGCAAACGATCACGCATGGCCCGCAATTGATCCGTATTGAGTTTCTTAATTTGATGCGTTGCGTTGCGGCCTTCAACTTGTGGCCCAAGAGTCCAACCCTTGATGGTCTTAGCCAAAATAACAGTGGGTTTGCCAGAACCAAGGTTGTCAACAGCGGCTTGGTATGCAGCGAACAACTTGCGGTAGTCATGACCACCGCGAGGCAGGTTCAGTAATTCATCATCAGATAAGTGGGCAACTAACTGCAACAGGCGAGGGTCAGAGCCAAAGAAGTGCTCACGAATGTATGCGCCGCCTTCAATGGAATAACGCTGAAATTCACCATCGACAGTGGAGTTCATCTTGTTTAGAAGTAATCCGTCAACGTCGGCCGCTAACAGTTCGTCCCACTTTGAACCCCACACCACTTTGATGACGTTCCATCCGGCACCGCGGAACACTGCTTCGAGTTCCTGAATTATTTTGCCGTTGCCACGCACGGGTCCATCAAGTCGCTGCAAGTTGCAGTTCACGACAAAGACAAGGTTGTCAAGTTTTTCTCGCGCTGCGAGTGAAATTGACCCAAGAGTTTCTGGTTCGTCAGTTTCACCATCGCCAATGAACGCCCACACTCGGCTTGCTGAGGTGTCGTCGATGCCTCTGTTGTGTAGATACCGATTAAAGCGAGCGTGGTACAACGCTGTGAGTGGGCCAAGCCCCATTGACACGGTGGGAAATTCCCAAAACTCTGGCATGAGTCGAGGATGTGGGTAACTGGAGAGACCTTTTCCGTCTCGTCCGATCTCGCGACGGAAATGATCAAGGTCGTCTTCGTCAAGGCGACGTTCAAGAAATGCGCGAGCATAAATTCCGGGTGCAGCATGTCCTTGGAAATACACATGGTCACCAGCTGAGCCGTTGTCTTTGCCGTGGAAGAAATGATTGAAACCAATTTCGTACAAGCTTGCAGAACTTGCAAACGTTGACAAGTGACCGCCGATGCCCTCTGCAGTATGATTTGCTCGCGTCACCATGACTGCCGCGTTCCACCTGATGTATGCCCGTATGCGACGCTCTAAGTGTTCATCCCCAGGGAACCACGGTTCATTGTCCGCAGTGATGCTGTTGACATATGGCGTTGACACGGTGGCAGGAAAATTGACATCAGTGTGTTGTGCACGCTCAAGAAGGCGCGCCAATAAATAACGGGCACGTTCAACACCGTGGCCATCGACTACAGAATCAAGAGAGTCGAGCCATTCCTGAGTCTCACCCGGATCAGTATCGGGGAGCTGATGCATTGAGCCATCGAAGATCACAAGTGTCATTCTCCCATGATTTTTCGTAAAAGCCCGTCGTTACCCCGTCCCATGGTGAACAATCAGTGTCATGGAATTGTCCGACGACGTAATCGTTATTTACACAGATGGTGCGTGCTCAGGTAACCCAGGACCAGGCGGCTGGGCATGGGCTGTGGCCCCTTCGGGAGATATCAACGACAGCGGCGCAGAAGCCAGGTCAACGAATCAACGGATGGAAATAATGGCCGCCTATCAGGCTGTTATCCATTTTGAAGACGACCCGCGTATCATTCGCATCGTTGCTGATTCCACGTATGTCGTGAAGTGTTTCAATGACGGCTGGTGGCGTGGCTGGCACAAGCGTGGGTGGAAAAATTCTCAGCGCCAGCCTGTTGCGAACCGCGACTTGTGGGAGCCATTTATCGAGTTGGTCATCAAACGAGGCCGAGTGGAATTTGAATGGGTCAAGGGTCATAGTGGCAATCGCATGAACGATTATGTCGATGCACTTGCGGTGGCACACACCCAGATTTAGTCCGATTCGGCACTCCGCTAGGAAGTCAATGACCTGATTGCGTAGCCTGTAGGGATGGAACTTAAAGGCGTCAGCGCAATTGTCACAGGTGGAGCATCCGGTATCGGAGCAGCTTCTGTTCGTCTCCTCGCAAAAGGTGGAGCAAAGGTCGTCATCGCCGATCTTGATCGTCAGCAAGAGGTCGGCGAGGCCCTTGCTAAGGAAGTTGGCGGCGCATTTTGTGCTGTTGACGTCACCAACACAGAGGACATCATCAACGCAGTGGAAATGGCTAAGTCCATGGGCCCACTTCGCGTCTTGGTGAACTCAGCAGGTATCGGTTGGGCGCAACGCACCATCGGTAAAGACGGGTCGTACGATTCGGCTGCCAACCTCGAGGCTTTCAAGAAGGTCATCGCTATCAACTTGGTCGGAACGTTCGATGCAATTCGTATTGCAGCAACTGCAATGAGCCAAACAGAGCCCTTGGAAGATGGCGAGCGTGGCGCAATTGTCAATATCGCATCTGTTGCAGCATTCGATGGCCAGATTGGCCAGAACGCGTACTCAGCATCAAAGGGCGGAGTTGTCGGTATGACACTTCCTATTGCCCGTGACTTGTCAGCATCTGGTATTCGTGTGAACACTGTTGCTCCAGGACTAATTGACACACCGATCTACGGACAAGGTGATCAGAGCGAAGCTTTCAAGGCCCAACTGCAAAAGGGTGTGTTGTTCCCTCAGAAGCTTGGTCGTCCAGACCAGTTGGCTTCAATGGTTCTTGAGTGCATTACGAACAGTTACATGAATGCTGAAACCATCAGAGTTGATGGTGGCATTCGTATGCCGCCTAAGTGAGCATCGTTTTTCATAACGACCCATTTACGCCGTTTGATCGGCAACCGATAACTTTGCATGATTCCCTGAGCTCTGGCTCGGGGTTTCGTCGTTCTGTAGCCATTCCTGATTCGTATCTTCCTGTGCCTGCAGATGCTGCACGTTTACGTGTTGCAGCTAGATCGCTTGATGTCGAACAATGGGTATCTGCCCGTGATGATGATTGGTCGCCCACCTTTGAGATGAAGCGCGCGTTGATTAATGAACGCCGAGATGAAGTTGTGGCGTGTCTTTCTGGTGCAGAAGAGGCATGTGAAGAAGTGGCGCGCGCGGTCATGAATTCAATCGGCGTTGCGGCTACGAGTGCACGGGGTGTTGACGCGCTTGTTGAAGCGGCATTGTGTGTTGCTGATGATTTGTGCGTTCTGATGCCTGATGCTGACGGAATGCCACGACTTGTTGCTGCAGTCTTATGTTCTCCGAATCGGTGGCGCCTTGCTGAAAAGATTGGCGGCACCATGGCTTCAATTCACGTGCCTGTTGCGCGGTACGACATTGACCTTGATTCACCCGTGAACGCAGTACTGAAACGATTGAACGTGGAGAAGCCAGTGTGGCGAACCAATTGGGGAATCAGTAATCATGCGTCGCTCTTTCAGCCTGATATTCCACCACATACGCCGGACATGGACATTGCTGACATGTGGTTCCGTACAGAATGGCAAACATTGCGCCGCTTACCTGAGACAGGCGCAATTCTGTTCACCATTCGCACCTACGTTGAGAAGTTGAGTGACTTTATTATGCGCGACTATGCAGTAGTGCACGATGTCGGCGACATCATTAACAAAATTCCCGTGGACGTTGCCCAATACAAAAGTATTGCGCCGTATCGCGAACGAATTTTCGAATACTTCAGCGCCCGGTAAGTATTACGTGGTGTAGTCGGCGTTGATTCGAACGTATCCGTCGGTGAGATCACAGCCCCACACGGTGGCGGTTGCTTTGCCCGTATTCAATGACACGTGGATGGTGACGTCATCGCCACGCATATACTGACTGAGTTGAGCAAGACCTGATTCATCAACTTGAGTTGGGTACACCTCTTGCGTGCCAAACCGGATAATAACTTTTTCCTGGTCAATGTCTGTGTAATCACTGCATTTGCCAACAGCCATTGCAACACGACCCCAGTTTGGGTCTGCGCCATGAACTGCAGTTTTAACCAACGGAGAGTTCACAATAGATTTTGCAACAGTTGTGGCTTGTTCAGCGTCACGAGCATTGTCAACGGTGACTTCAATCAATGTTTCGGCGCCTTCGCCATCACGTGCAATTGCTTTGGTGAGATCAAGAAGAACTGATTGAAGCGCAGTTGTCAGCGCAGCGTCAGCTACTGCACCTGCGGCACCACTTGCCAAGATGATGGCCGTATCGCTGGTGCTGGTATCCGTGTCAATCGAAACGCAGTTCAGTGTTTTGTTAATCACGCCTCGAAAGATGTCATTCAATTTCTGTGGTTCAACCTGCGCATCGGTGAACACCATTGCAATAAGTGTTGCCATGTTTGGCTCAATCATGCCAACGCCTTTGGCGACACCAACAACTCGGGCGTTTGACCCAGCGATGGTGGCAGATGAAATTTTGTGCACGGTGTCGGTTGTCATGATGCCGCGTGCCACTTCTTCTGCATCATTGTCGGGCAACGGGAAGGGAAGCGATGCAATTCCGGCACGAATGTTTTCAATGGGGTAGAGGCGGCCGATGACTCCGGTTGAAGCGATGAGAACTTCACTGCTGTTCAGTCCGAGTGCAGAAGCGACTGAAGAGGTGACTTCTTCAGCGTGACGCATTCCTTCGTCACCGGTTGCCACGTTGGCGTTCTTTGAAATCACGACAACTGCTCGAGCCGACAAATCAGCCACGTTGCGCCGAGAAATAATCACACTGGGGCCAGCAAATCTGCTCTGAGTGAATACGCCTGCAGCTGAACATGGTCCATCAGCCATTACGACTGTGAAGTCTTTCGTTGAATCCTTCACTCCGACATTGGTGACGAAGGAGGAAAAGCCGAGGGGGAGAGCAGTAGTCACGACAATTGTGTTTAGCACCCCGAAGGCCCTGTTGGGGGTTTAGATTTGACTCGTGCGCACAATTGTGGTCAATGGAACAGTTATCAATGCTGAAGGCCGGGTTGCTGCCGATGTGGTGATTGAGGGCGAGCGCATTGTTTCTGTGGTGCCACGCTCGGCAGGGGCTGTAGTTGCTGGTCCAGACGATGTGGTCATTGATGCAGCCGGCTGTTCCGTGATTCCCGGTGGAGTTGATGCCCACGTCCACATGCAACTCGATACGGGCACCATGGTTTCATCCGATTCATTTGAGACGGGCACCATTGCGGCGGCGCATGGTGGCACCACCACCATTATTGATTTCTCCGAACAACGCCTTGGTGGTCAAGTACTCACTGCATTTGAGCAACGGTTCGCAGAAGCAGAATCACAGTGTGTGATTGACTGGGGTCTGCATCAAGTTCTCGGTGGTGTCGATGCGCAGGCGCTTATTGATACGCGATCACTTGTTGAACGCGAAGGTGTTGCATCAATCAAGTTGTTCATGGCCTACCCAGGACGTCTGTATTCCGATGACGGGCAAATATTGCGTGCGTTACAGATGTGCGCTGACACCGGAATGATGGCGATGGTGCATGCGGAAAATGGTTTGGCCATTGATGTGCTGATTGAACAAGCAATTGCTGCCGGCAACACAGGGCCTGAATTTCATTCACTCACTCGTCCGCCAGAACTTGAAGCTGAAGCGGTGCATCGTGCTGCAGTGTTGGCGCGAGTTGCAGGCAATGCACCTTTGTACATCGTGCACTTGTCTAGTTCGCACGCATTGCGAGAAGTTGTAGAAGCCAGGTCGCGTGGAACGAATATTTTCGCGGAGACATGCCCGCAATATCTGCACTTGTCATTAGAAGAACATTTAGGGCAGGGTTGGCCAAATGGCGCTGGGTTCATTTGTTCCACGCCATTGCGCTCTCGCCACGACCATCATCAGGCAGATCTGTGGGAAGGTCTACGTATTGATCAACTCGCAGTAGTCAGTACTGATCATTGCCCGTTCTGTTTGCGCGAGCAGAAGTTGGCGAATGGTGAAGCGTTCAATGTGGTGCCAAACGGAATTGGTGGTGTAGAACACCGCATGGACTTGGTGTATCAAGGTGTTGTTGCAGGCCATATCAGCGAAGAACGCTGGGTTGAAGTGTGTGCCACTGCACCTGCTCGATTGTTTGGCCTCGCCACTAAGGGCGTTCTCGCAGAGGGCTACGACGCCGACGTTGTGATCTACGACCCGAACACCACTTCAGTACTTAGCGCAAAAACGCACCATATGAATCTTGACTATTCAGCGTACGAAGGTGTCAGTGTGCAAGGTGGCGTACGCACCGTGTTGTCACGTGGCGAAGTAATTGTTGACAAGGGAACATTCCTTGGTCGCGTTGGCCGCGGAAAGTATTTACGACGTGGAATCTCGCGTCATATTCGCTAAGCGAATCGCTTCACCAAGTTCTCGAGAGTCTTCTCAATCGATTTCGCATTGTCCTGAGGTGACTTACGCAGTTTCAGAACGAGCGGCGACTTTGACTTGTTCCAGTCGAATTGTTCAGTGACTTTTGTGCCGCCATCAACTGGTTCCAAGATGTATCGCCAGATGTGCCCGCCGAAATGACGCCACCCAATTGTCTTGCCCTCTTCAAACTCAACAACTGTGTTTGTGATTTTGTATGGAAGGCCGATTTTCATCTGCATGCCGAATGTTGCATTGAGAGACAAACGTTCTGGTGCATTGATCTGTGCAGACTGAACAGAACCAGAACCGTCAATTTCGCTGTGGCGACGTGGGTCGGCCAATAAATCGAAAATCATTTGTGCCGGAGCAGAAACGATGGTGGAGCGTGAAACTATTCTTGATGGGTCAGAAGTCATGAGTTCAGTCTGACCCATTCAGACACTTCTTCGGCGCATCGTCTTCCAGAAAACATTGCGCCTTGACTAGAGCCCGTGTCGCGGTGGTCGCCACACACGAACAAACCATTGGTGAGATTCACTTCTTTTTCTGGATTAAAGGGAGGAGCTTGGTTTGGTTGGCCATGTGCAATGCGATAAGTGCGTAAGTGTCTCCATGAATCGACTGTCGGGCCCCACCAACTGCGCAATTGGCGACGTGCGGCAGCTTCCAGGTCGCCGTCTGCAATCCCCGGCATGGCCGCCGCAATGAGGTGTTGGCCATGAGGCGCGTAATAAGGGCTGACATTTGACATAACAGCAACGTTGAGGACAGGTCCTGAGCCTTCGCCATCAAGCAAGATGTAGGCGCCATCAAAAGGTGCCGTGGGTGCTGCAAAGTACACACATCCAGCGCTGCGTGATTCGACTGCTGGAATTCCCAGTAGCTGAGATGCAACTGGGCCTTCAGTTGCGACGATGACTGCTTTTGTAGTGATGTGATGGCCTGAGGCCATGGTGACTGATCCTGGCGAAATTGTTGCTACTTCGCTGTTAAGAAAAATCTGTGTTGTCTGCAAGGACGCCGCAAGTTGTTGGGTAATTTGACCCATTCCTTTGGCAGGTACTACGGAGTCACCCACTGCAAGTGTTCGAAAAATGAAATCAAAGACTCGACGGGACGAGCGCAACTCAGGGTCAAGTTGAATTCCGCCTACTAGTGGCCGAAAGAATCGCTCGATTATTTTGGAAGAAAATCCGAACTCTCGGAGAGCGCTCACAGTGTCAATGTCATTTCCTCGAAGTAAATCTTCAGATTTTTTCAACTTTAATTTTGTCCGCAACCACGCGATTCGGGCTTTATCTGGCCAAGTCCCAATGGGCGCAAAGGTAGTTGAAAAAAGAGTTTTAGGCCGCCTGAATGGGTCACCGACAATGGTGCCTTTTCCTTCACGCCATACCAATGCGCCCGGTTCAAATGCGCGAAAGTCGAGCGCGGGAATATCGAGATGGCGATGTATTTCCGGATACGCAGTGAGCATGACCTGAAAACCACGATCAAGAATGAAACCATCTACTTCGTCACTGCGCACACGACCGCCGACACCATCTGATGCTTCAAGAAGTACAGCCGAGATTCCATGTTGTTCAAGAACACGCGCTGCAGTTAGCCCAGCTAGGCCAGCGCCAACTATGACAACGTCGACAGAAGACGGAAGTGTTTCTGCGGTCATTTGTTCAGCAATGCTCGCAATGCGACACCAAGTGTTGGGTGCACAAATTGAAATCCGTCTGCCACTAGTGCATTCGGCACAACACGTTGACCAGTGAACAACAACGCATTGGCAAGTTCTCCACCCAACAAGAGTTTTGGTCCGAATGATGGAATAGGAAGAATCGCTGGTCGTGACAAGACGTCAGCAAGAACACGTGTGAATTCGCTGTTCGTTACTGGATGTGGCGCTGTGAGGTTCACGGCACCTGAGAGATTCGACGTGAGCAGATGAATAATTGCACTGACTTCATCAGTAATTGATATCCAGCTCTGAAACTGTTTGCCATTTCCGAATTTTCCGCCAAGACCCAATTTGAACAGGGGGAGTTGCTTCTTTAGAGCGCCACCCTTTGGTGACAGCACGATTCCTGTGCGCAACAAAACGGTGCGAATGCCAGCTGCTGAAGCAGAGGCAGATGCGGCTTCCCAGTCGCGACACACGTCGGCAAGAAATCCGGTTCCGATTGCGGCGTCTTCACCAAGTTCAGTGTCATCATGTTGTCCGTATATTCCGATTGCAGATCCAGAGAGAAACACAGATGGTTTTGTAGCGAGTGACGCCATGGTGTCTGCCAACAACGCAGTACCAAGTGTGCGACTCTGCAGAATTTCCATCTTGTATGAATCGGTCCAACGTTTGTCGCCGATACCGGCGCCAGCCAGATGCACAACGGCGTCAATGCCATCAAAAGCAGATGGTGACATTTCACCGGTGGCTGGGTTCCACTGCACTTCGTCATTGCGACGAGGTTCGCGACGAACAGCTGCGACTGTGGTGTGTCCAGATGCATTGAGTTGTTTTGTCAGGGCTTGTCCGATGAGGCCAGAGGCGCCGGTGATGAGAATCTTCATATGGTCTCAGTCAACCGTGAACCAACGCTGATTGTTCCCCAATCTTGCGTAGCCTGAAGGTTCTTATGAGCACCCGCAAACTCATCCTCTCGGCCATTGCCTGCGCATTGATCATCATCCTGGCTGGTGGCGCAAAAATCTTCCAGATGTCCAGCGACACCATCACGGTAGAAGTGTTTGCTCTCGGTACCGAGCGAACATTGGCCGATATGACTGTCACTGTTGATTCGATCTCCCAGAATGCCGATGCCACCATTGCCCATGTCACGATGGTCGGAGTCGAAGGCGCCGATGCCACAGAGGGCTGGCGGTTGTTGGCGGGGGGCACAGTGTTGTCGCCGATTGCTTTGCCGGTAGGAACGCTTGGTGTGCCGTGTGCCACCACCACTGCCGACGTTGTGGCCTCGTGCGACATGGCGTTTCCCGCATCTGAAGGGTCTGTAACGATTGCGTACCTTCGAGCGGGCCTCCAATCTCAGTGGTCTCGACAGTAGGAACGGCTACCGTTGTAGGGGAATACAACGGCGTATTCACGTGATTGGAGATAACCCCCATGGCTGAACCATTTGATCTTGTGGTCGTTGGCGGCGGACCTGGTGGGTACGCATCTGCGTTTTATGGTTCCTCTGCCGGCCTATCGGTGGCTCTTGTGGAAAAAGACACCATCGGCGGAACATGCCTGAACCGTGGGTGCATCCCTGCGAAAGCATTTCTTGAAACCGCAGCCGCTCGTCGCCATGTTGAACATGCAGCCGAGTTCGGAATTGAAGCAACTCTTGGAGTAACCGATTTCGCAATTGCTCAAGCGCGTAAACAAAAGATTGTCGACGGCTTAGTCAAAGGTCTCACTGGTTTGGTGAAAGCAAAGAAAGTGACATACGTGCTTGGGGTTGGTGCCTTGAACACAGACAACTCAGTCACTGTTACTGCTGCAGACGGAACCAAGACTGAACTCGTCGGCAAAAACGTCGTACTTGCCGCCGGAAGCGTTCCGCGCGTCATTCCAGGTTTTGAGCCTGGTGGTCCTGTCATGACTTCTGATGAAGTGTTGATGCTTGATCGCATTCCTGCGCGCATCGCCGTTATTGGTGGAGGCGCAATCGGATGTGAATTTGCCTCGGCGTTTGTTGACCTTGGCGCAGAAGTCACCATTTTGGAGGGCTTGCCAAAGATTCTTCCCGGCCTTGACGCCGACCTTGCAAATGTTGTGGTTCGTTCGTTCGGAAAGAAAAAGATCGCTATTAAGACTGGTGTTGCGGTTACTGGTCACACGCCAACTGGCAACGGTTCAACTGTCGTTGCATTTGGTGATGGTGAGACGCTTGAAGTTGACGCAGTCATCGTGTCTATCGGACGCCGTCCTTTCACTGATCAATTAGGACTTGCGAATACCAAGGTTGCAGTAAGTGATCGTGGATTCGTAGAAGTTGATGCATATTGTCGCACGAACGTTGCAAGTGTGTATGCAGTTGGTGACCTCATCAACACACCGCAACTTGCGCACGTTGCCTACGCCGAAGCAATTCTCGTGGTGAAACAAATTCTTGGCGAGACAGCAATTCCTGTTGATTACGACCGTGTTCCGTGGGCGATTTATTGCAGTCCTGAAGTTGCATGGGCTGGCCCCGGAGAAGAAGCAGCAAAAGCTGCTGGATACGACGTTGTTGTGGCAAAGCATCAATTCCGTTCCAATAGTCGCGCAATGATCATTGGAGAACTTGACGGACTTGTGAAAATCATTGCCAAGAAAAACCCAGATGGCACTGCCGGTCAAGTTCTAGGAGTTCACATGGTCGGACCATGGGTCACAGAACAACTCTCTGGCGGTTACCTTGCTGTGAACTGGGAAGCAACAGTAGAAGAAATTGCTCATTTCATTCAGCCACATCCGAGTCTCTCCGAACTTTTCGGCGAGACTGCTATGTCACTCACCGGCCGAAGCATCAACGCGTAACATTCAGGAAACACAAATGGCAGAGATCACACTTCCTCAACTTGGCGAAACAGTTACCGAAGGAACTATTACGAAATGGTTCAAAAAAGTCGGCGACAGTGTTGCACTCGACGAACCATTGTTCGAAGTGTCGACAGACAAGGTTGATACGGAAGTACCGTCGCCGATTGCCGGTGTGCTCACTGAGATTCGAGTAGCCGAAGGCGACACCGTTCCTGTCGGCACTGTTATCGCCGTTGTCGGCGACGCGTCTGCTGCCGCTCCTGCCGCTCCTGCCGCAGCCGCTTCGGCACCGGCAGCCACCTCGTCGACTCTCGCAAGCTCGAACGTCTCCGCGGAGTCTCCGGTACCCGCTACTGCTCCCGTTTCACCACCGCCCTCAGCGTCAGCTCCCGCCGCAGCCGCTTCGGCGCCGGCACCCGCGGCTACAGCGGCGGGTACTTCGACGGTGTTGTCGCCGGTTGTGCGCAAGCTCATTGCTGAAAATAATCTCAACGCCGCGTCAATTACAGGTACTGGTCCTGGTGGTCGCATTACGCGCGACGATGTTCTCGCTGCAATTTCGCGTGGTGGTGCAACAAATGCAGCGCCCGCAACTGCTGCGGCTCCAACTTCTGCTCCCGCAGCAAGTGCGCCACAACGGGCTGCAGTTCCGAAGGCAGTTGCCGGTGCTCGAGACGAAGTTATCGCATTGTCAAAGATTCGTCAGGTGACAGGCGCACACATGGTGGCAAGCAAGGCCATTAGTCCTCATGTTCTCAGTGTTGTCGAAGTGGACTATGCAAATGTTGATGTCACACGACTTCGCGTCAAAGAAGAATTCAAAGCACAAGAGGGCTTCAGCCTTACGTACATGCCCTTTATTGCACGTGCAGTTGTTGACGCATTAGCCGACTTCCCACACATGAACGCGTCCCTTGCTGACAATGAACTCATTGTTCATCGGTATGTTGACCTTGGTATTGCAGTTGATCTTGATTATCTGGGTCTTTTAGTTCCCGTAGTGCGCGATGCTGAGGGAAAACGCCTTCGCGCTTTGTCACGTGAAATCAATGACCTTGCCACACGTACACGAAGTCGTCACTTGTCTCCTGATGAGATTTCGGGTGGAACCTTCACTATTTCAAACAATGGGTCTGCTGGTTCCGTATTGACCATGCCAATTATCAATCAGCCTCAAGTTGCAATTTTGTCAACAGATGCAATTTCAAAGAAGCCTGTTGTCATTGAAGTGCCAGGATTCAGCGAAAGCATCGCTATTCACCCTGTGGGCAATCTGGCAATGGCGTGGGATCATCGTGCATTCGACGGTGCATATGCCGCTGGTTTCTTGTCCCGCATCAAACTGATATTGGAAACTCGCGACTGGTCGTCCGAGGTCTAAAGACCAATCGGAACGCTGTGTGCCAATGACTAGTAGCACTTCGCCTTTACATGTTCGGTGGCTTGGATCAGTTCCATATACCGACGCATTAGCAATTCAAGATTCAATGTTTCGCCACGGGACAGATAATCGTTTATTACTGCTTGAGCACCCTCATGTATTCACATATGGCCCATCTGCAGATTTAGAAACGAATTTGCGATGCGACCCTGCCGCGGTTGGTGCAGATTTTGTTGCTGTGAAGCGTGGGGGAGACATCACGTATCACGGTCCAGGTCAATTAGTTGGTTATCCCTTATTGACATTGCACGGAAAAAACGGCAACGACACACCGCCTGATTCTCCGGCATATGTTCATGCGGTTGAGCAAGTGGTCATTGATGCCTTGCATGAAATTGGGCTCACCAGTGCAGATCGTTTTAATGGTTACCCCGGCGTATGGCTTGATGTTGATACAGCGACCCCTCGAAAGATTTGTGCAATCGGTGTTCGGGTAGGCCGCGGTCGCACGATGCACGGGTTTGCCATCAACGTTCATACTGACCTTGAGTACATGACCACCAATATTGTTCCATGTGGCATTGCGGAATATCCTGTTACATCTGTTGCTGCTGAAGGAATTGACATCACAATGAAACAAGTGGTTGATGTGGTGACTATGCATGCTGCAAAAGCATGGGGTGGCTCTGTTGCAGAGCGTCAAGATATTGCATGGAAGCACACGCCAGAAGACTTGTCAGCGTTTTCACGGGGCGAGGGCCCGGGAGCACCAGTACGCATGCTGAGCAGGCTTGCTCGCGCTGGCGTTGAAGATGCCATCGAGTTGTCGGAACGTAAACCTGATTGGATTCGTCCACGTATTTCACTTGGGCCTGAAGTTCTTGATCTAAAAAAGACATTGCGTGATCATTCATTGGTGACTGTGTGTGAAGAAGCTGGTTGCCCCAACTTGTCTGAATGCTGGAGTGACGGAACCGCAACGTTTATGGTGCTGGGCGAGCGGTGCACACGTGCATGTGGGTTTTGTTTGATTGATACCAGCAAGCCAAACGCACCAGATGCAGATGAGCCAGCACGAATTGCAGCAGCGGTAGCCGAACTGGGATTGTCGTATGTGGTGCTTACGATGGTGGCGCGTGATGATCTGGCCGATGAGGGAATGGGGCACATTGCACAATGTGTTGCCGCTATCAAAGACCTTGATCCATCAATCCAGGTTGAAACTCTGATCTCTGATGCGCGAGGAACTGTTTCTCTCGACATCATTTTGAACGCCGCGCCTGATGTGTTGAATCACAACGTGGAAACAGTGCCGCGTTTGCAGCGAGCAGTGCGGCCATCGGCTGGATATGCGCGCAGTTTGTCAGTGTTGTCTCGTGCAAAAGCGCACGGGCTTACCGTGAAGTCAGGTCTCATCGTGGGAATGGGTGAAACCGATGAGGAAGTGTTCGGAGTTCTCGCAGATTTGGCTGCGATTGGCGTCGACATTGTGACAATTGGCCAGTACCTTCGTCCTACGTCGCATCATTTGCCCGTGTCGCGCTGGGTGGAACCCGCAGTATTTGATTCGTACAAGCGCGTAGGGGAGTCGCTTGGTATCGGGCATGTGGAATCAAGCCCACTGACACGGTCGAGCTATCACGCAAAAGAGTCTGCTGCACACGCTGTACCTGTCAAGATTGGTTCCCGATGAGTTCCACAGTTTCTGAATCAACATTTCTTAGTCGCCTTGATAGGGCCCGAACTGAAATGGCACGCACTGGTGTTGATGCTTTGATTTTGTCTCTCGGGCATGATCTTCCGTATCTCACTGGGTATTTGGCAATGCCGTTGGAACGCCTCACCATGTTGGTTGTGCCACGCGATGGCGATGCGTCTTTGATTATCCCGCGGCTTGAAGCACCTCGCGTCACTGAAATGCGAAGTGTCTTTTCTCTCGTTACATGGAACGAAACAGATGACCCTGTTGCGTTGGCGCACAAGCTGCTCGGCTCGGCTCGCACTATCGCTGTTGGCGACCAGATGTGGTCTCGCTTCCTTGTTGATTTGTTGAAGTTCCGACCTGATGCGAAATATGTTCGCTCGGTAGTCGTTATGGAAGCCTTGCGCTCACGTAAAGATGCTGCCGAAATTGCAGCCTTGGTGGCTGCTGGTGCTGCGGCCGACAGAGTCGCTGCGCAATTACATGCTGGAGATATCCCACTTGTTGGCCGCACTGAAGCACAAGTATCTGCCGACATTTCAATGCGCCTCATAGCCGAGGGCCATCAAGTGGTGAACTTTGCAATTGTTGCCGCTGGTGAAAATGCTGCAAGCCCACATCACCATGCTGGCGATCGAGTCATCAAGCACGGTGAAATTGTGTTGTGCGACTTTGGCGGCACGATGAATGATTACTGCAGTGACATCACGCGGTGTGTCCATATCGGAGAACCACCATCTGACATTGCCGAGGCATACGACGTGTTGTTTGAGTCGCAAGCAGCTGGTGTCGCAGCGGGCCTGATTGGTTCGTCCTGTGCTGGCGTTGACGCTGCATCACGCGGTGTTATTGATGCGGCAGGGTTTGGCGAGTGGTTTGTGCACCGCACGGGTCACGGCATCGGAATGGAAGCACACGAAGATCCGTACATGGTTGCCGGAAACGAAACGCCTATTGCCGTTGGTCACGCGTACAGCGTTGAACCAGGTATCTACATTCCAGGCAAATGGGGCATGAGACTTGAAGACATTGTCGTGGCAACGGCTACAGGTCCTCAACCTGTCAACCACACCGATCACCACCTTATTTTGCTCGACCGTTAAACCCGGGCGCACAGTGCCCTAGGGTTGGCAGTAACGAAAAGGGGATGCAGTGGCTTTAGATCTTGCAATCACAGGCGGAATGGTCGTTGACGGGACAGGAAACGCGCCACAACGTGCAGACGTTGGCGTGAAAAATGGACGCATTGTAGAACTCGGCACCCTGTCATCTTCTGCTTCAGAATCAATAGATGCAACGGGGCTCATTGTGTCACCAGGTTTTATAGATCTGCACACACATTACGACGCGCAGGCATTCTGGGATACAACATTGAGTCCTTCACCCATGCATGGGGTAACCACAGTGTTCGGTGGCAATTGCGGTTTCACTATTGCCCCATTGACACCGCAAGATGGCGATTATTTGATGCGCATGTTGGCACGCGTTGAGGGAATGCCACTCGAGTCGTTGCAACAAGGAGTTCCGTGGAATTGGACAACAACTGCTGAGTACCTTGATGCACTAGACGGCACGTTGTTACCGAATGCTGGATTTCTCGTCGGTCACAGCGCGCTGCGCCGAGTGGTGATGCACGATGAAGCTAACGAACGTGAAGCGACACCGCAGGAAATTGAACAAATGGTTGTCTTGCTTCGGGCTGGCCTTAGTGCCGGAGGAATGGGTTTTTCTTCTACATGGTCACCAAGCCACAATGATCACACTGGCGCCCCAGTGCCTTCTCGTCATGCCTCGCGAGAAGAACTATTGGCTCTGTGTTCTGAAGTGCGTAATCACGCCGGAACCACACTCGAATTTATTCCCGCTGTTGGCGAATTTTCTCGTGAAGTTTTTGAATTGATGGGAGACATGAGCGCTGCAGCAAATCGGCCACTCAACTGGAATTTGTTGCAGGTGTATTCACAGAACTGGGAATTGGTACAACATCAACTTGCTGGTTTTGATATCGCAGCTGAACGTGGTGGACAAGTGTTGGCCCTTACTTTGCCCGATACCTTTCGTTTACGCTTGAACTTCAAGAGTGGATTCATTTTGGACATTCTCGAAGGTTGGGACAAGTTGATGTCGCTTCCCGATGAAGAAAAACTGACAATGATGAGCACTGCTGATGGCCGTGCCCGTATGAATGCAATGGCTCAGGGCACTGTTGGTCCAACCCGATCTATCGGAAACTGGGGTGGCTACATTTTGCTTGAAATATTCAATGAAAAGTGGAAGAAATACGAAGGCCGTATTGTTGGAGAAGTAGCGCAGGAATTGAATGTTGAGCCGTGGGACCTATTGTGCGACATTGTCGTTGATGATCGTTTGTTGACAGTTATTGCGAATCAAGATCGTGGTCAGGACCGCGACACGTGGGATAAGCGTGTGCAGGTATGGCGCGACCACCGAGCTGTAGTCGGCGCTAGCGATGCAGGTGCGCACCTTGACATGATTGACAGTTATGCGTTTAGCACCACAATGATTGCCCGTGCGGTTCGTGAACATGAACTGATGCCACTTGAGGAAGCGGTGTATCACCTGACAGATCGGCCAGCACGACTGTATGGCCTCAAAGGTAGGGGTCGTATCGCCACTGGATGGGCAGCAGATATCACCGTGTTTGACGCCGAAACAATTGGACCCGGACCAGCACAGATGCGTTTTGATCTTCCCGGAGGATCAGGACGGGTATACGGAGAATCAATTGGTGTGGAACATGTCATTGTCAATGGTGTTCCTGCTGTAAGAAATAATGTTGCTCTTGGGTCGCGCCCTGGTACCTTGCTGAGGTCCGGTCGCGATACCGAAACAGTGACAGCACAGTGATCAAACTTGACGTAGCAACAGTTCTTCTCCAATGGTCAACCGGAGGCCTGTTATTTTTATGGTTCACCACTCGGAAACATGAAATAAGTGCAGGGTACGGATGGTTATTGCGTGGAACTTTTTGTGTTCTGGCGGCGGGTGCTGCAGCAGCTGGCATCGCCACTGAATTTGTTCCAGTGCGTGACATCGCAGCAATTGGTGTCGCAGTAGTTGCCATTGCAACAGTTCGTCGCACGAATGTGACGTTAGATCTTCTCGGGCCAGCGATTGGAGCGATTGGTCTCATTGCGGCCGCTGCGCAGGCAACGAATGGTGCTGGCAACATCAGCACTAGCCTTTTGCGAGTTGCCGTGGGCACGGTATTTCTTGGTGCCATCAGCGACGCCATGCTGCTTGGCCATTGGTACTTGGTGCAGCCAGGAATGCCACGTTCCATCTTGAACGAACTAGTTGACGCCCTTCGTTGGATTCTGCCGATTGAAATCGTTGTCATGCTGATTCCAACGGGGATGATCAGCGTTCTCAGCGGCGCAGTCGACGACGGCTGGAACGGCACCCTCGGATGGTTCTGGGTGGCCTGCGCTGTTACAACTGCGGTCCTCATTGAGGTCACTCGGGCCGCCCTCAAAGAGCGCAGTTATTCGGCTGTCATGGCGGCGACAGGCTTGCTGTATTTGGCGATTCTCACCGCATTTGGCACCGATCTTGTTGCGCGGGCCGTCCTCGCCTAGTTTTGGCAAATGGAAACTTTCGAACGCACCATCTACAACGCCGAGCACGAACAGTTTCGCACGGCTTTTCGTCAGTGGTTAGATAAAGAAATTGTCCCTCATCATGAGAAGTGGGAAGCAGACGGAATAGTTCCACGCGACATTTGGCTAGCCGCGGGAAAGCTTGGCTTTCTTGGTTACCACGTGCCAGAACAATATGGCGGTGGCGGAGTGAACGATTTCAAATTTGGCGCCATCATGCAAGAAGAAGTGTCTGAGACCGGAGTCATCGGAAGTGCAAATGGCATGACGCTTCACAATGACATTGTGTTGCCGTATTACCTAGAGCTTGCAACCGATGATCAGAAGCAACGCTGGCTTCCAAAAATGGTAAAAGGTGAACTAATTGGTGCATTGGCAATTACCGAACCGAACACAGGTAGCGATGTGGCAAACGTTCGCACGTCAGCAGTGCGTCATGGTGATGCATGGGTAGTTAATGGCGCTAAGACTTTTATTACGAATGGCATTAACAGTGATTTGATTATCACGACGGTGCGCACCAATGATCAACCAGGTCACCGTGGTTTGTCTTTGTTGATTCTTGAGCGCGGAATGAAGGGTTTTGAGCGCGGACGCAACCTCAGCAAACTTGGTATGCATGCACAAGACACTGCTGAGTTGTTCTTTACCGATGTAGAAGTTCCACACGAGAATGTGTTGGGCGTTGAAGGCCAAGGATTCGTGTACTTAATGCAGAACTTGGCGCAAGAGCGTCTCACTATGGCAGTGGGGGGCGTCAAAGTCGCATCGTCAGCACTGCAGGCAACACTTGAGTACACAAAAGACCGCACAGCGTTTGGTCAGTCCATCGCAACATTCCAAAATTCAAAGTTTGTTCTTGCTGAGATTGCAACAGAGGTTCAAATTGCCCAGGTTTATGTGGACCGGTGCATTGAGTTGCACTGCGAAGGACGTTTGTCCGCAGAACAAGCAGCTGCTGCAAAGTTCTGGGTGACCGAATTGCAGAACAGAGTTGTCGACAAGTGTCTGCAACTTCACGGCGGGTACGGCTACATGCTGGAATACCCAATCGCGCGTGCCTGGGCAGACAGCCGTATCCAAACCATCTACGGCGGAACTACAGAGATTATGAAAGAGATCGTGGGCAGAAGCCTCACGAAGTAATCAGAAGATAATTGCTGCTGCTCGCAGAGCTGCTGCATCTAGACCAAGAGATGACACGATTTCATCTGAATGCGCGCCCATCGCAGGAGCTGGTGGCTGCATTTTCGTTGGTGTTCCCTTAAAGCGTGGTGCATTGCGCACTTCTCGCATGGTGCCTGCTTGCGGATGCTCACGAATGAAGAACGTCTCGTTATGAATGACTTGCGGGTCATCGACAACCGTGGCCAACGTGTTGAGGCCGGAAGCAGGTACGTCATGTATCAGCGCACCTTCTAGAAAATCATGTACAGAAATAGTGGACAATTGGTGCTGCAGGATTTCTTTGAGTGCAGCAGCATTTATTGCTCGTGCTTCACGATCTTTAAATCGCTCATCTTGTGCCACCTCAGGTACGCCGAGAGCGGCGCAATAGCCCTCAAATTCAGATTGTGTGACAACGGATGACGTTGCGTAACCGTCTTTGAATTCCATCGCTGAATAGGCCGATGAAATTGTGGCCGTGCGCAGTGCGTCCTCGTCAAGAAGGGCCACATCCATTGCGCAGTCGGGCCAGGTGAATGCAATTGCGGCATCAAGCATGGAGATAGTGATGTGTTGTCCACCTGCGCCGCGTTCGCGCGCGAACAGCGCAGCGGTGATTGCCTGGGCGACGGTGTATGCCGTTACTTTGTCGCAAATGAGGTGCTTGAAGATTGCAGGCTTGCCCGTTGCCGCATCTGTTTGTACAGAAGCAAGACCAGAAGCTGCCTGAATCACGTTGTCGTACACACGACGGTTACTACTTGGGCCATCAGCTCCGAAGCCAGCAATGGAGACATACACAATGTCTGGGTTAATGGCACGCACATCTTCATAACCGAAACCTAAACGTTCAACTGCGCCAGGACGGAAGTTCTGAATGAGAACATCAGCAGTTGCGACAAGGGAACGAAGGACTTCAGTCCCTTCCGGTTTCTTTAGATCAACCACGAGTGATTTTTTGCCACGATTGTGCAACGCATAAATGCCCGTGATGCCATTCTTTTGTGAACCGAGATAGCGCATCATGTCGCCGAGACCCGGTGACTCAACTTTGAAGACTTCTGCTCCTTGGTCTGCAAGCGTCATGCCTGCAAGCGGCCCTGAAATCATGACGGACATGTCAACGACACGAATGCCGGTGAGTGGTCCTTGGCTGTGGTCAATGCTCATGTTGGTGCCCCCGTTGCAACTAATGGCCATGGTCGTTCTCTTTCAAGGCGTAATGCAAGTTCGAGAAGAATTTGCTCACTGAAATGCGGTCCGATGATTTGCAGTCCGACAGGAAGTCCGTCGACAAAGCCAGCAGGCACAGAAATGCCTGGGTTGCCGTGCAAGTTGCATGGGAATGTCAATAGTCCATTGTTTCTGCCGCCGGCCTTGACGCCACCAAACGTATTTGGAAGTGGACCTTCTGCAGTAAATGCAATATCAGGATTCGTCGCAGTGATGACGAGGTCAACTTCATCAAAGATCTGGCTCATTCGTAGGTTCACTGCTGCACGCCGCGCTTCAATTTTTGTTCTCTCGGCTGCGCTGTAACGACCTTCTGTTAATTGCAACCCAGCACGCATCTCTGGTGTTAAGTCGTCTGCACATGCTGGCCACATGTCACCGAGTGCTGCTCTAATTTCAATCATTCCGCTGATTGACCACGCAGCGCCCATTCGCGGCAGTTCCGTGTTCACGCCGTCAATGCGACGAAGGCCGGCAGATGCGACGAGATGGTCAGCTGCTTCCAGCAATACATTCCACATTGCAGGAGACAGAACAGCACCGTCCCAATCTTGGACGATGGCAACGCGTAGACCAGCGACGTTCACTGTGCCGAGTGCATTTTCCCATCCCTCGACTCGTTGCAGGCTGAGTGGATCTGCTGCATGATGTCCATTACACACATCAAACCACCGAGCAGTGTCACGCACGCTGCGAGTCATGCCTCCCGTTGTGACAGTGAGGTTGCCGTACTCAACATGAGGCCCGCGGGGAATGCGACCAAAGGTGGACTTCAAGCCAACGAGGCCAGTAAAGCCGGCTGGAATACGAATTGAGCCACCGCCATCGCCACCAGTTCCGAGCGTGAACAATCCGCCAGCAACTCCTGCGGCACTTCCGCCCGATGATCCACCTGGAGTGCGAGACGTATCCCACGGGTTACGAGTGACGCCATTCAGAACGGTGCGTGTGACATTGACGCCGCCAAATTCACTTGCAGTGGTGAGACCAAAATGATTTGCACCAGCAGCAATAAGACGAGACACCATTGTTGAAGTGTGTTCTGATTTCCGATCTGCAAATGGAACAGATGCTTCTGTTGATGGCCAACCTTTTACGTAGTCAAGTTCTTTTACGCCCATCGGTACTCCACCGAAGGGGAGTGAAACATCAGCACGTGATGCACGCTCTAATGCACCATCGCTATCAAGAAATGAAATGCAATTCAGTGAACTTGAAGCAATTGCAGACAATGTCGCTTGCATTTCTTCTGTAGGGGACCTACGTCCTGCTCTGAATTCGTCTACTAGCGAACATGCATCGCCTTGCCATGGTGTATCAGTCATATGTGCAATTTAGTCCACGAACGAAACCTTCGACCCTGACGGAAAACATGCGAGCAAGTAGAGTGGAACCGCTCATGGATAGTCGTGCTTTTCTCGGTCTGCAACAGACCCATAATCCCTATCGATGGCATCTTCCCGTTGATCTTCGGCTCTGCACGGGCGGGAACTTCCTATACGGCGGTAGCGCTTTAGGAGCAGCCATCTCAGCAATGGAAGGCACAACAGGCAGAAACGTCATCTGGACCACTGCGCAGTACCTCAGTTACGCCCGCCCAGGTGAAGTGATGGATATCGACGTCATTGTGCCGGTTGAAGGCAATGCCATCACGCAGGCACGCGTTGTGGGCCACGTGGGGGAGCGTGAAATCATCACTGTGAATGCGGCGCTCGGCGATCGCAATTTTGAACATTCTGGACAATTCGTTACGGCGCCAGAAGCCGGGAGACCAGAAGAATACGAGAACTGGCGGCATCGTCACATTTCTGAAGGCACCATTCATGATTTCATGGAAGAGCGTGTGGTGAAAGCCCGCGCCGATGAAAGACTCGATGGCACTCCTGGTGACGGTCAAACAGTCATGTGGGCCCGTTTGCCGCAAGTCATTGAGGGTGTTGATGCGGCAACTCTTGGCGTGTTAGGCGATTTTGTTCCGCGCGGCGTTGGGCAAGCCCTTGGTATTCGTGGAGGCGGTAATTCGCTCGATAACACCTTGCGTGTCATGAACTTGGTTCCCACCACGTGGGTGCTTCTTGATATTCGAGTTCAAGGCGTAGCACGCGGTTTTGGGCATGGCCTCGTGCATATGTTCGCTGAAGACGGCACTCTCATGGCTACCGCCAGTCAGAGTTGCATTGTTCGAATGTGGAAAGGTGATGACTAATGAATGCATACGGAGCAAAGGGCCAACATGGCTTGCCAGTACGACCCGGTATGACCGTGCCACTACCAGGCCCACTACATAGCCATAAAGACAAACTGTCAGAACTCGCTGACATGGGATACACCGACATCTGGTCTGCAGAAGCAGATGGTGCAGATGCATTCACCCCGTTAGCGCTTGCAGCTGCATGGGAACCGCGTTTGCGTCTCGGCACTGCAATTGTCCCCGCGTACACACGTAGCCCGGCTTTGTTCGCACAATCTGTGGCGTCGCTTGCTGATGCTGCACCTGGTCGTTTTGCAATCGGTATCGGATCTTCTAGCAATGTCATTGTTGAACGATGGAATGGCATTCCTTTCGAAGAGCCATACAAGAAAGTGCGCGACGTTGTTCGCTTTCTGAATGATGCACTTGGTGGCGAGAAAGTCACGAAGGAATACGACACCTTCAAGGTTGACGGATTTCGTTTGGGCATAAAGCCAGAAGTGAAGCCACAAATTCTCATCGCAGCTTTGCGTGAAGGAATGTTGCGCCTTGCCGCTCGTGAAGCAGATGGGACGATTATCAACTGGCTCAGCCCAGAAGACGTCACACGCGTTGCTGAAGTAGTGCATGGCGCTGCAGAAGGAACGCCAAAGGAAATCGTTGCGCGTATCTTCGTGTGCCCTTCGACAAATACTGAAGCTGTTCGTTCGATGGCGCGTTTTGCAATCGCCGCCTATCTCAACGTGCCTGTTTATGCCGATTTCCACGCATGGCTCGGCCGCGGTGACTTGCTGAAGGGCATGTGGGACAACTGGAAGGCAGGCGACCGCAAGGCCGCACTTGCTGCTATTCCCGACGAAGTTGTTGATGCGCTGATTATTCATGGTTCACCGGAATATTGCCGTGATCGCATTCGCCAGTATTTTGACAATGGAGTTACAACTTCAACTCTTGCCATTATGCCGTTTGATCCCGAACTAAAACACTGGGATGCAGTCCGTTCATTGTCGCCGTCGGCACATAAATAATTTCGCACTCCCGTAATGTCTGACAAGCCCGTCAAAGGAGTAACGAAAGAAGGCTGGAAGCTTCTTCGTGAAACATTGATTCCTCAACGTAAGGGACTTCTTGGTGGTGTTGCTGTCGGTCTGTCATGGTCTGTTGGAAAGATGGCGGTTCCTCAACTCACGCGATACGCCATTGACCGCGGAATTAGCAAGAACGGCTCATTGCTGTTTTGGACATCCACAATTCTTGTTGCCGCTCTGATTGCTGGTGTCTTTGCCGGCTGGCGTCGTTTTATTGCATTCCGCGAAAGTCGTCTGACTGAAACTGTTCTGCGCGAGCGTCTCTTTGCACAAATTCAAGGCCTTCACGTTGGTTTCCATGACCGTACCCAAACTGGTCAATTGATGAGTCGTGCCTCGAGTGACTTGTTGCAAGTGCAGGGCTTTGTTGTCAACATTCCCATTTTCGCATCACAGGTCACCATGGTGTTCGGCGTCGTTGCGGTTCTCTTCCTCACTGATCCTGTGTTGGCAGCAGTCGCATTAGCGCCATTGCCATTCATCAATATCTCTGCCAGGTCGTTCTCGCACAAGATTCACCCGACAGTTCTCGCAGTACAACAAGAGCAGGCTCAGTTGGCAAGCGTTGTTGAAGAATCAGTTTCGGGAATTCGCGTCATTAAAGGCTTTGGTGCTGAAGCTGTGCAGCAGGCCAAGTTAGAAGTCGAAGCCGACGACATTCGTCGTGAATCTATGAAAGCTGCGCGGATCCGTAGTCGTTTCCTTCCAGCTATCGATTTACTTCCTGGACTTGGCTTGGTTGCAGTTCTCGGACTTGGTGGCCACCGCGTCATTAATGGCGACATGTCGTTAGGTGGACTAGTCGCGTTCAATGCGTATCTCACTATGTTGATCTGGCCAATGCGCAACATTGGTATGACTGTTGCGATGGGGCAACGCGCAGCATCTGCATTGATGCGCATTCACGAAATCTTGGCAGTTGTACCAGCAATTGCTGACCCTCCACATCCCCTGCATCTCCCACAAGCCGCCATGGCTCAACCTGTTGGTGCCGTGAAATTCGAGAATGTCCGGTTTGGATACGAGATTGGTCATACCGATATACGCGTTCTCGAGGGGTTCAACTTTTCCGTTGCGCCTGGTGAATCAGTCGCCATTGTCGGTGCGACTGGATCCGGGAAATCCACAATTGCGCGATTGTTGTTGCGGTTTTACGACCCACAAGCAGGAAGCGTCAGTCTCGATGGCATCGACTTGCGTCAACTACGTCTTCCTGAATTACGACATTCAGTCGGCGTGGTATTTGAAGACACTTTGTTGTTCCATGACACGGTGTCAGCGAATATTGCATTTGCAAAACCTGAAATTGATTTCTCAGTTGTTCAGCGCGCAGCAAAATTGGCGGGTGCTCATGACTTCATCATGCAATTGCCGAATAAGTACGACACCTCATTGGGGGAGCGGGGTTATTCGCTTTCAGGCGGACAACGCCAACGCATTGCCATTGCGCGTGCCATTGTGGCTGACCCACGCGTATTAGTTCTTGACGATGCAACGTCGGCAGTTGACCCAACAAAAGAACACGAAATTCGTGACGCCTTGTCTACTGTGATGCGCGGGCGCACCACATTGGTCATTGCGCACCGTCCGGCAACCATTGAATTGGCAGATCGGGTAGTGCTGCTCGATGAAGGTCGAGTATCTGCAACCGGTTCGCATCATGAGTTGTTGGAAACAAACGAGAAGTATCGCAGTGTCCTTGCTGCAATGACTAGCACGGTGATTGAGTAGTTATGTACGCAGGAGGACGTGGAGGACGTGGAGGCGGCGGTGGCGGCGGCGCAGGTGGTCGTGGAATGGACGAGGATCGGAAGCTTGATCGTACGCAAACTCGCGTAGTTCTCATTCGCAGTTTCCGAATGGCAGGCGAGTTTCGCAAACAAGCAATCCTGGCGTTAGGCCTTGTCATCATCACCGTGTTGTGCACATTGGCAGGGCCAGTGCTTGTGCGTCACGGTATTGATGCTGGTATCCGCAAGGGCGATCGCGACGCACTTGATAGAACTGTCATTGCTTATATCGTGGTGGTCCTCATTGCCTACGTTGTGGGCCGTTGGCAGTATGTCGCATTGAACTCTGCAGGCGAGGGTTTCTTGCGTCTCATTCGTATTCGAGTGTTTTCTCGTATGCAGAAACAATCAATGGCCTTCTTTGACCGCGAGAAGGCTGGAGTACTTGTCGCGCGAATGACTGCCGACATTGAATCAATGGCAGAACTAGTGCAATGGGGCTTGATGCAATTTCTCTCCTCATTCTTATTGCTGTTCTTTGCATTCTTTCTATTGATGAGCTTGTCGTGGCAACTCACACTGATTTCTCTCATTGTGTTCCCGTTCTTGATTCTTGCGACCATAAAGTTTCAACGTGACGCAAACACGGCGTATCTGGAAGTTCGTGACAAAGTTGGTGCGAACCTCTCAGCTCTTCAAGAGGGCATTACCGGCGTTCGTGTTATTCAGGCATACGCCCGAGAAGATGAACAGATTCGTCGATTTGAAGAATCGAACCGGGCTTTGTATCGCAGCCATATTCACAGCGTCAAGGTCAGCACCTGGTACTTCGGGCTTATTGAATTTGCTGGTATTGGTTCTTCTGCGCTCATCGTTGGTGTTGGTGGTTTGCTAGTGCATAACGGCTCTGTATCGCTCGGAACTGTTGTGGCGTTTGTATTGCTGCTCGCCAGTTTGTTTGACCCCGTGCAACAATTGTCGCAGTTGTACAACACCCTGCAATCTTCTGCAGCTGCACTCCATAAGTTGTTTGCCATTATCGACGCAGTTCCTGACGTTGATGAATCTCCAAACCCCATTTCGTTGCCCGCTGTTGGTGATGTCGTGGTTGACAACATCACGTTCTTGTATGCAGGTGCATCGCAACCAGCCTTGGAGAATGTGTCACTTACTCTCACGGCAGGAACGCGCCTTGCGCTAGTCGGCCCTACCGGCGCAGGCAAATCAACTCTTGCAAAGTTGATGGCACGTTTATATGACCCGCAATCCGGCATGGTGTCATATGGCGGTGTAGACCTGCGTCGTGCATCAATGGATGATCTGCGTGATCGCATCGTTGTTATTCCCCAAGAAGGTTTCTTGTTCGACGGCACAATTCGTGACAACTTGCGTATCGCAAAGCCAGATGCCACAGAAGATGAACTTCTCATGGCGCTCGACAAGATCGGTCTTCGCGAACGATTTGAAGCCCTGCCAGAAGGCCTTGATACCGAAGTGCGTGAGCGTGGTTCACGATTGTCTGCCGGCGAACGTCAGCTAGTGGCGTTGTCACGTGCTGCTCTTATTGACCCTGCAGTATTAGTGCTTGACGAAGCAACGTCGAACCTTGACCCAGGTACTGAGTTGCTGGTGGAAGCAGCTCTTGAGAAACTTATGACTAATCGCAGTGTCATAGTGGTCGCTCACCGCTTATCCACGGTGCAGCGCGCTGACAAAATTGCGGTCGTGGCAGATGCGCATATTTCAGAGATTGGCACACACGACGAGCTGATTGCGCTGAATGGGCACTACGCCCTTCTAGCTGCAACGTGGAATAAAACTCAACCCCACTAGTTGTTGAAACTAGCCATGGGCTGCAGCAATAAACATTTCAAGTTCGCGGGCGATGTCTGGGCCAGCTGGTTGGTACGCAAGTTCAGTTGCACCCTTTTCCTCAAATTCCTGCAGAACCTCTCGCAATCTGGCGGGGCTATATGCAGCGCCCATTGATTGCATTACTTCACCTGTAATTAGCGGTTTATCGAGTTTGTTCACAGCAATCATATGAAGGTCATGAATAGCAAGATGGCGAACAGATGGCTCAACGTTTGCGTACGCAGCCTTCCATTCAGCTCCGCCAGGAAGTTGTTCTACTCCGAGACCGTTCTCATCATAGAAGTGGTAGTACACAGCGGCTCCGTGACCACCAGCAGCGATTGCACGCTCGGAGCCAGGAGATTCATTGTCATCAAGAACGGTGCCAACGTGCAGCATCACTTGCCAGTCAAAATTTGGTTGTGGTTCTGCACCAGCAACAAATACACCATCAGCAATGTCGTGAGCGGCTTTGAAACCCTTTGGGCCAGCAGCACCCAGTACAAATGGAACACGAATGGGACGAGGAGTTGAATAACCATCTGGGTGCATCATCTGAATCTTTGCGCCTTCCCATTCGACGATGTCACCACGAAGTAGCGCCTGAACAGTTTCAACGTAGTGAACAACCGTTGCCCATTTGTTTGGCTTTTGTCCGAGTGTAAAGCGACCAGTGAATCCGGTTCCGACACCAACGTGAACCCGATGCATGCCTGCGATCTCTGACAAGGTGCCGATAGCTGCAGCAGTGACCATGGGATGACGCAGACTTGGGATAAGGACACCTGGTCCAATCCCAATGGTGGAGGTACGCTCGGCTGCCCGGCATAGCTGCACCCACACATCGGGGTACAGGGCAGGGGAGTCATATAGCCATGCCCGTGTGTATCCGAGCTTTTCTGCTGTGACGACGTGGTCGGGTGTGGTCATTGATGTGGCAAATGCGCACGAAATTTCTAAAGTCATGACAGGAAGGTAGCAGAGAAATTGCCGCCAAAATACTGTGTTACGGTGCCTTTTCACCCACGGATGAAGATTGATTCCAAAGGAAACAACATGCCAGCAGTACTCAAAGAAGTAACCAGGGTAATGAATCTCTACATTGACGGAGCCGGCAACGGTAACGCTGATCAAATGAATGAGGCGTTTCATAGCAGTGCGCACTGGTTTGGTGTAATGGATGGGGTCGATTACGACATGGACAAAGAAGGTTTCGTCGCACTGATGGTTGAAACACCAGGGCATCCTTCAATGTCGGAGATTGTTGATGTTCTCATTGAAGGCTCAGCTGCGCGAGTAACGGTGAAAGAAGAAGGATTTTGGGGAACAGCCTCATTTACTAATTTCTTCAACCTATCAATAGTTGATGGTTGCTGGCAGATTACAAATAAGACTTTTGCCGTCACCGCTGGCGGACACACTTAGTCGCGAGCGAAGCACGCTAACTACGTATGTAGTGAAGTGAGATAGCGAAAAATGTCAACTTCTTTGACATCGTAGGGTGATCCATCTCGATGAAGCAGTTCGTGGAACCACGGTTCTTCATCTGTCATTGGTTCTGTCCATGAGCGCCATGGAAAACGAGTCTGGGTTCTCCCATCAACGAAACCCCAGTTGATGGCGCCCACACCGTATTCAGCAAACACTTCTAGGAGATCAACTGTAGAACCGGCGGTACGAGCCAGCCATTCTGTACAGAGGAGTGGTCGGCCATATGTCTTGAGCGATTCAATTACTGCAGTGAGTTTCTCGCGAGGTTCATAGCAATGAAACGAAATGATGTCACTGCGATCAAGTATGAGTTCATTCAACGTGTTTTCTGCAGGCTGCCACTCCGTGTTGTATTCCCAAATACCAACTGTCAAAGGTTGTGATGGTGAAATCTCTCGTGCCCAATCGAAGACTTGCGACACCAGTTCAGTTGCTGTCTTGATTTTTTCATCACGTGAACCGAGTGTCAATGTGACAGTGTCCACCTGGTCTGGTTCATTAAAGAGATCCCATGCAATAACGCGTGAATCATCTTGAAATTTCCCAATAACTTTCTGTACGTAATCCCGTAGCCCCGGCCATCGGGAGCGGTCGTAGAAGATTTCAGATCCAGGACTTTGCACCCACATTGAATTGTGAAGTCGTGGTGCGGGTTCTCGCTGTGCGCCAAGTCGCGGTTTCGGATTCCACACTCCGTCAAAAAGGACGGGGATTACTCCGATTCCGTGTGACTGTGCGACAGAGAGAACTACATCTATCCGATCAAGAAAATTGTCCGGCGAATCCATAAACAGAAGATCATGGAGATATAGCCGAATGGTGTTCATGCCAATATCTGCGGCCCAACCCAATTCTTTACTGATGGTTTCAATGTCAAATGTCTCTGACTGCCACATTTCCAATTGATTACCGGCGGTTGACGGACTGAAATTGCAGCCGACTAACCACCTCATGCGGTTATTCCAGTCGTGTGCCTGTTCGGCGGTCCATCGGTCAGTCGTCATTGGCCTATCTAATCGTGCAGAGGCGAGGCTGAACGAGCCGCACGCTTAGTCGCGAGCGACGAAGTACTTTGACTTCGGGTGATGACAAATAATCGCTGAGGTGGTTTGTTCTGGTTGGTACTGCCAACCAGTGTCTTCACCAACTTCGATACCGATACGACCAGCCTCAAGTAGTTCGGCAACGCGAGCATTGTCTTCTAGGTCTGGGCATGCGGGGTAACCCCAGCTATAACGACCGCCGCGGTATTGCTGACGGAACAAGCCAGCAACTGATGGACCATCTTCGTTTACGAAGCCCCATTCGGTACGAATGCGATGATGCCAGTATTCAGCAAGGGCTTCTGCCATTTCGACGCCGATGCCGTGAAGCTCGAGGTAGTCCTGGTACTTATTGGCTGCAAACAGTTCTGCTGCTGCTTCGCTGATTGGTTGACCCATGGTGACAATGTGGAACGCGGCGTAGTCAGGCTCGCCACTTTCCACTGGGCGAAAGAAGTCGGAGATGCACATGAATGGTGCAACCTTTTGGCGCGGATAGTTAAAGCGTGTGCGCTCAACGGTGCGCGTGTCATCTGTGTAGACAATTAGGTCGTTGCCGTCGCTGTTGACAGGGAAGTATCCGTACACCAATTGAGGAACGAGAACGCCGCTTGCTTTTGCATTGCTGAGTTGTGCGCGCAAGATGGGGCGGATGCGATCTTTGAAATCAATGTCTGATTCACCCTCGTTCGGGCGGTACTGCCATTGGTTGCGGAACAGGGCAGTTTCATTGATGTATTCAGCGATCTCGTCAAGGCCGATGCCCTTCACGACTTTTGAGCCAAGGAATGGTGGAACAAAGACCGTGTTATCTGTTTCAACTTCCGGAGAGCGAGGCGGAATAGAGGCAGGATCAACCTCAACCTTTTCACGTCGTGGAATTACACGCTCGCCAAGTTTGCGGCCAAAGTCTGGGTCATCAACGCCTGACTTCTTGATTGCCATCAGCGTGTCAAGAGTTGCGAGGCCCTCGAAGGCGTCCTTGCCGTACAGGACACGGCCATCATAGATTTTGCGCAGGTCTTGTTCTACGTAACTGCGAGTGAGTGCTGCGCCACCGAGAAGAACAGGTATGTCACTGAGGCCTTGTGCATTAAGTTCGAGCAAGTTGTCACGCATGATGATGGTGCTCTTTACGAGCAGCCCGCTCATGCCGAGCGCGTCAGCGCCGACTTCTTTCACCTTGGTGATCATTTCCGAAATACTGATTTTGATTCCGATGTTGTGCACTTCGTAACCATTGTTGGTGCAGATAATGTCCACAAGGTTTTTACCGATGTCGTGAACGTCTCCTTTAACGGTGGCGAGCACCAGTTTGCCCTTTGCGCTGCTCTCGCCAGTCTTTGCCATATAAGGTTCAAGGTAGGCAACTGCAGTCTTCATAGTTTCTGCGCTTTGCAGTACGAACGGTAACTGCATACGTCCAGAGCCAAAGAGTTCGCCCACTTCGCGCATTCCATCAAGAAGAATCTCGTTGATGATGTCAAGCGGAGCAACGCCATCTGACATTGCGCGGTCGAGGTCAGGAGTAAGCCCTTCGCGGTCACCATCAATGATGCGTTGGCGCAATATTTGTTCAATGGTCCAGTCGGTGCGGTCTTCTTTGACGGCATCAATTGTGGAGACGTCAGCAAAAATCTCGAGCAACTTTGTGAGTGGGTCATAGCCAGGTGATCGACGGTCAAAGATAAGGTCGTGGCACACGGTGATCTGTTCTTCGGGAATGCGAACAAGCGGCAAGATTTTTGATGCGTGAACAATGGCTGAATCGAGACCCACTTGGCGAGCTTCGTGTAAGAAAACGCTGTTGAGTACCTGACGAGTAGAGGGGCTGAGACCAAAACTGACGTTTGAAAGACCAAGGGTGGTGAATGCACCAGGAATCTCTTCTTTGATGCGACGGATGGCTTCCAGAGTGGCAATGCCATCCTTGCGTAGGTCCTCGTCGCCTGTGCCAATTGGGAATGTCAGTGCGTCAAAGATGAGGTCACTGGCGCAAAGTCCATACCGCTCGGTGGCGATGGTGTGAATGCGATGAGCAACTTCCATCTTCCATTCCACGTCACGTGCTTGGCCGCGCTCGTCAATTAGTAGGCAGATAACTGCCGCGCCGTAATCACGAGCAAGCGAGAACACGCGGTCGAGTCGACTGCCTGGTGCTTCGCCATCTTCAAGGTTTGCTGAGTTCAAAATGCTGCGTCCGCCCGTATGCAACAGGCCGGCTTCCATTACTTCTGGCTCTGTTGAGTCAAGGACAAGTGGCACGCTTGCTTGGCTAGCGAAACGTGATGCAATTTCATTCATGTCGACCGCACCGTCGTGACCTACATAGTCAACGCATACGTCAAGAACGTGAGACCCTTCGCGAATCTGCTCTGTTGCCATTTTGACGCAAGTGTCCCAGTCTTCGCGCAACATTGCATCACGGAATGCTCTCGAACCGTTTGCGTTGGTGCGCTCACCAATGATGAGGAAACTGTTGTCTTGTTCCAATGTGACAGGGGAGTACAGCGATGACACGCTTGGTTCGAAATCTGGTATCCGCACTTTCGGGGTGACGCCGCGAACAGCCTCTACTACTTGGCGCAAATGTTCTGGCGTTGTGCCGCAGCATCCGCCCACAATGCCAATTCCCAATTTGCTGACGTGTTGCAAATGAAATTCTGCAAGTTGTTCGGGAGTGAGGTCGTAATGGGTTCTTCCATCAACAACGCTTGGTAATCCGGCGTTCGGCAGGACGCTGATGGGAATCAGTGAATGCTCGCTGAGGTAACGCAAGTGTTCTTGCATCTCCGCTGGCCCGGTTGCGCAGTTGATGCCGATGACGTCGGGCTTCATTGCTTGCAATGATGCATACGCAGCACCGATCTCGGTTCCGACCAACATGCGGCCCGTTGTTTCCATGGTGACTTGCACCTGAATGGGAACGTCGCGGCCAACGATCTTCATTGCGCGACGGCAAGCCTGCATTGCGGCCTTGATCTGCAACAAGTCCATGCATGTCTCGATGAGAAAGAGATCCGAGCCGCCATCAAGAAGACCGCGAGCTTGCTCTTCATAGGAATCACGCAAGGTGGCGAAATCAATATGCCCAAGGCTTGGCAACTTTGTGCCTGGCCCGATGCTGCCCGCTACGTAGCGAGGACGACCATCAGATTCGTACGTGTCGGCAACGCGGCGCGCAATTGCCGCAGCAGCCACATTGAGTTCGTATGCCTTTTCAGGAATGTTGTATTCCACAAGAACGGTAGAGAAACTTCCAAAGCTGGCAGTCTCAATAACATCAACGCCTACGTCAAGGAATGCGCGGTGCATGGATTCAATGACATCAGGGCGGGTAAGGCACAGCATTTCATTGCAGCCCTCGAGCGATTCTCCGCCAAAGTCGGCTGGGCCGAGGTCGAGATCTTGGACGAAAGTTCCGAAGGCGCCATCAAAAACGATGACTCGGTCGCGGACTGCATCGAGGTAGGGCTGGCGATTCATGACACCTTCACGATACTTGCCATAGAGTCAATGGAATGGCTCGCATAAAGATCTACACCCGAGAAGGCGACGACGGCACAACCGGACTCTTTTACGGAGGCCGAGTGCCGAAAGATAGTGAGTTGCCTCGCGCCTATGGTGCCGTTGATGAAGCACAAGCTGTCATTGGCCTTGTGCGTACAGCGGCTGGTCATGGTTCTGAGGTTGATGCCATTGTGGTGCCGATGATGAAAGACCTCTATGTGTTGATGGCTGAATTGGCCACATTGCCAGAAAATCGCCACAAGTTAAAGCCAGGTGTCAGTTGTGTCACATCTGAGATGGTGGATCGTCTGGAACAGATCATCGACGACCTTGATACGAAGTTTGAACCACCGACCGAGTTTGTTGTGCCCGGAGAACATCCAGTGTCTGCATGGCTCGACTTTGCTCGCACCACAGTGCGTCGTGCCGAGCGCCAGGCGTTTGCTGCAGCCCCGCCGCCAAGTTATGTCGTGCCGTATCTCAACAGATTGTCTGACTTGTTGTGGACCATGGCACGTTGGCAAGAGGGCACTTCGCGCCCTGTCAAGAGCCTGTAGTTACTTCGGCGACAGCGCCGTACTCGCCGACACATAGAGTGGGTCCATGCGTACTGCTTTTTCTGTTTCAAAGTCCGTTCCTGCCAAAGTTGCAGCCATCGTTATTCCGATTGCTTCTTCTGGTCCTATTCCCAGTGGTGTCGGCCTCAATCGTGGGCAATTAGCTGCCCTTGGGTTTGAAGGAAAGACATCTCAGACGCATACGTTGACTCCTGCTACCGGAAAAACTGCATTGCGTGTACTGGTGGGCATCGGCGATGTGCGTGATTTAAACACGAGCGTGTTGCGTAATGTGGCAGCGTCTGCCGCTCGTGCATCTTCACGATACGAATCAATTGCCACCACATTGCCAGGCGTTATTCGCGGAAGCGCGAAAACATCAACTCAAGCAGTAGTTGAAGGGATTGCTCTTGCACTTCATCGTTGGGTCGAATTGAAAAATGACAAGTCTGGATTAGTAAAGTTGACATCTGTCACTTTGGTATCTGCTGAAAAAACTGCTGACGTTCAAGCCGGCATGTTGATGGGAATTGCTACGTCAACTGCAGTCTGCACCGCACGCGACTTTGCAAATACTCCGCCGTCACACCTGACAGCCAGTCAATTTGCAGAGCATGCTGTGGCAATTGCCAACGCTTCTGGCTTAGAAGCCACCGTGTACAACCGCGATCAACTCATCGCAATGGGTTGCGGCGGACTCGTTGGCGTCAATGCCGGCAGCACAGAGCCACCTCGCATGGTGAAGTTGGTCTACACGCCAACATCAGCAAAAGGAAAAGTGGTGCTCGTTGGCAAAGGCGTCATGTACGACTCTGGTGGTATCTCGCTGAAGCCAAGCAATGAAAGCCACGCAGCCATGAAGATGGACATGAGTGGCGCTGCTGCAGTGTTGTCCACCATGGGTGCTTTACGAGCTATGAAAGTAAAGACTCAAGTCACTGCGTACCTGATGTGCACAGACAACATGCCAAGTGGAAGTGCATTGAAGTTGGGTGACGTGCTCACCATGCGTAACGGAAAGACTGTCGAAATTCACAACACTGACGCCGAGGGTCGACTTATTCTCGCTGATGGTTTGTCATTGGGCGCCGAATCAAAGCCAGATGCAATGATTGACATAGCAACTCTTACTGGCGCATGTCTTGCTGCTCTTGGAAAAAAAATGGCAGGCGTATTGGGAAATAACGCTGGTGTTATTGATCAATTGAAGGCATCAAGTACACGTACTGACGAACTGTTGTGGGAATTGCCGTTGTTTACTGACTACCGCAGAATGCTTGATTCGAACGTGGCAGACATGCGCAACATTGGTGGGCCTCTTGCGGGTGCAACAACCGCTGCATTGTTCCTTAGTGAATTTGTCGGCTCAACACCGTGGGCTCACCTAGACATTGCCGGCCCGATGGATGCTGACAGTGACAGCGGTTGGTTGAATCGTGGAGCGACTGCGTACGGCACTCGACTTCTCATTGACTTCTGCGCCAACTTCACAAAGCCAGCGAAAAAGAAGTAACTAGTTTTGTAGTGGCAGCAAGTGTGCTGCTGCTTCTTCAAGATGCGAATTCCATTCAGGCACCGATGATGGTTCTGCAAGTGGAATCACTACAAACTTTGATGCTCCAACGTCAATAAATTGCTGAATGGTGCGAGCAAGTGCATCCCACCCTGTGGGTACAAGCACGGAGACGTCATCGAGGTCTGGTCTACGAGCTTTCAGCCCTTCCAGCAAAGCAGCGGGTGGTTCGCCAAGGACATAGGGGATAAGCACGCCGAAGTGTTCATCTTCTATTTCACGTTCGTGCTCTGTTGCAACAGAGGTGATTGTCTTCCAGCCCGCTTCTGCGTCCTGTGGAGTAACAAACGATGGCAACCAACCGTCTGCCAGCCGTCCAACTCGCTTGAGTTCACTCTCAGCAATACCGCCGAGCCATACCTCGGGTGGTTGTTGTTTCGGTTTTGGGTTCACACGCAAATTGTCGTAGTTATAGAACTCGCCATGAAATGTGACTTCGTCGTCCATCCAGCACGAACGAAGGACTGCAAGTGCTTCGTTAAACATCTTTGCGCGCTTCGTGCGTTCAACGCCGAACGCTTGTTGTTCGTGAACATCTGCAACGCCAAGTCCGAAGGCGGGAAGTAAGCGTCCGTTAGACATGCGGTCGAGGGTTGCGAGTTCTTTTGCCAACACAATGGGATTACGGCCGGGAAGAACCATGACACTCATTCCCACTTTGAGACGTGTGGTGCGAGCGGCGGCCATAGCCATAGCGACAAGAGGGTCTGGGGAGTCTCCGCCGATGCGCTCGCTGAGCCACAAACTGTCAAAGCGAAGCCTCTCGAGAGTGTCGACCACTTCGAGAAAACCTGTGTCGTTTAGGGTGGTGCGAACCCCTAATCCGTAGCCAATGCGAACCTTCATGTTTTCCATGCTGACACATGAGCCGCGGGGCAATAGCCTCGGCGCATGGCGAATTCTTCTTCTTTTGACCCCGTCTCCCAATTTCGTGTGGATGGCAAGATTGCCATCGTTACCGGAGCATCGTCTGGTCTTGGCGCACGTTTTGCTCGTGTCCTGCATGCAGCAGGCGCCACGGTGGTTTTGACTGCTCGCCGTCTTGACCGTTTGGAATCTTTGTCGAAGGAACTTTCTGGGTCTATAGCCATCAAATGTGACGTAGCCAACGCAAGTGACCGCGATGCATTGATTGCTGAAGTCATATCAACGTGTGGCCGAGTGGACATCTTGGTGAACAACGCGGGCATTACTCACAAGATTGCAATTGAATCTGAAACGCTCGACATGTTTGAAGAAACCATGGAAGTGAACACCACTGCAATTTGGCATCTGTGCAAACTTGCGGGAGAAAACATGGTTGCCAACAGAAGCGGAGTCATCGTGAATGTGGCATCCATCTTGGGAATGATCGCGGGTACACCAATCAAGCAAGCGAACTATGCCGCTAGCAAGGGTGCCGTAATCGCACTATCGCGAGAGATTGCTGTTCAGTGGGCTCGAAAAGGCGTACGCGTGAACTCGTTATGCCCCGGATGGTTTGTCAGTGAAATGACCGCAGGAATGGACACTGATGACAGTTCACAAAAATATGTGATGCAGAATTCACCTATTCCCCGCATGGGAGCCGAACACGAACTTGATGGTGCATTGTTGTTTATGGTGAGTGATGCATCATCCTTTATGACAGGTCAATCAGTGATCGTTGATGGTGGTTGGACCGCTCGATGACCAATCAACCTGGCGTGATGCCGGCACGTGAAGCATTGTCTGCCCCTGGGATACGGCCGCTTCTCATTTCAAGTTTTGTTCTTACAACTGGCGTGATGTTGCAAGCAGCGGCATTGGGCAAACACATTTTTGATATCACTGACTCTGAATTAGACATTGGTTGGCTTGGTCTGGCCGAATTCATGCCTGCTGTGTTGTTGGTGTTAGTCACCGGAACAGTTGCAGACAGGCTCAACCGCAAAAAGATTTCACTAGTGGCTCAATTCGGCGAGTTCATCAGTTCCATCCTGTTGATGCTTTATGCGCTTACTAACCCCACATCAGCTGGCCCCATTTTCGCAATCGCAGTTCTCTTCGGTGCTTCGCGTGCTTTCTTGTCACCAGCATTACGGCCAATTGCCGCCATGATTGCTCCAGAAGGAGGACTGCCACGTGTCATCGCGTTTTACAGTGCTACGTGGACGGGAGCTGCAATCTTTGGGCCGGCAATTAGTGGGTTTCTGTATGCCGTCGACCCGGCATTGGCCTACGGGGCAGCCGCAGTTTTCATTGCAGGCGGGATGTTCTCCTTGTTCCTTGTGCAGTTGCCAAAAGTTGTTGAACCTGTGGTGCCTTTAGAGCGACCAACACTGCGCGACGCCGTGGAAGGACTGGTATTTATTCGCAGAACTCCTGTGTTGTTGGCGGCTATCTCGTTAGATCTCTTTGCCGTGTTGTTCGGAGGCGCGGTGGCGTTGCTTCCAGTTATTGCTGAAGAACAGCTACACGTTGGCGATATCGCCTATGGGTGGTTGCGTGCCGCCGGAGGAATAGGCGCTGCAACAATGGCAATTTTCCTGGCCTTTCGACCAATTCGCCGACATATCGGCCGCACACTGTTGGTTGCTGTGGGAGTCTTTGGTGTGGCCACAATTGTCCTCGGGACAACGAAATCGTATCTTGTTGCATTTATTGCCCTATTGATTATTTTTGCTTCCGACATGATCAGTGTGTTTATTCGTAGCTCGCTAGTTCCGCTTGTGACACCAGACGACAAACGTGGACGAGTAAGTGCGGTCGAAAATGTCTTCATCGGCGCATCGAATGAACTTGGCTCGTTTGAGTCGGGGGCCGTATCCAGCTTCGTCGGAACTCCTGCCACGGTGATTGGGGGCGGTATCGCCACACTGGCTGTTGCAGGAGTGTGGTGGGCTGCATTTCCTTCTCTGAGAAACATCAACCGTTTTGAAGATCTAGAGGAACAATAAGAGCAATGAAATCTCACGTCGTTCGCACCGCATGTACTTTGGATTGCCCGGATGCGTGCACGCTTGATGTCACCGTTGCTGATGGCGTGATAACTGATATTGATGCGGCAAATGATGGAGATATCAATCCGCTTACTGCAGGATTTATATGCCGAAAAGTGCAAATGAGCACCAAGCGCATCTACTCGCCAGAGCGCATAACTACCCCGCTTATTCGTACCGGAAAAAAGGGTGCAGGTGAATTCCGCTCCGCAACATGGAAAGAAGCGTTAGACCTCGTTGCGTTGCGCATCACGGAAGGAATTGCTGTTCGCGGAGTCAACAGCATTGCGCCGTACCTATATAACTCTTCGTCAGGAATTCTTGAAGGAAATGGTTCTACTTTCGAACTGTTTGCCCGTCTTGGTGCCCCAGAGATTGAGCACACAATCTGTGCCTTCACATACGGCCGTGCATGGGAACAAGTTTTCCCGGGACTCTCGTCGGCAGATCCACAGTCGATTCCGAAAGCAAAGCTTCTCATTATCTGGGGCGCTAACTCCACTACATCAAACTCACACCTTCCACCCCTGGTTAATGAATGCAAAGCCAATGGGGGAACAGTCGTTGTTATTGACCCTCGAGTGACGGGCATTGCTGATCGTGCTGATCTTCACGTGCCATTACTGCCGGGAACTGATGCTGTGTTTGCTATGGCAATAGCAGCGGAACTGGAACGCAGAGGAAAGCTTGATTCAGCGTTTATTCGCGATCATGTGAGTGGTTCTGATGAGTTTCTTGCAGTATGTCGCGATTGGACTCTTGATGACGCAGCAGATGAATGCGGTATTGATATCTCGGTATTCCAAGAATGTGTAGACCTCATCAGTGATTCCTCGCCCGCAATGTTGCGCATGGGGTGGGGGGTTGAACGCAATGCCAACGGTGGCAGCGGCATGCTTGCAATATTTTCCTTGTGGGCGGTTGCTGGTCATTTTGCAGTAGAGGGAAGTGGTGTTCTTGGCTCAACCTCACGAGCAACGTCGGCACGTATTGAAGCATTGTTGCCAGATGTACAAGGGGTGCGTGCAGCGGTAAACATGAATCATGTAGGTAGATGGCTCAACTCTGACGACGCACCGTCGGTTCTTTTTGTTCAAGGCGCAAACCCTGCTGTCACGGCCAATGATCAACAGCGCATGTTGTCTGGGCTTTCCAATGAAGCCGTCTTTACCGTGGTGCATGATCAGGTGATGACAGACACGGCACGGTATGCAGATGTTGTGTTGCCTGCGACCACCCAATTTGAAGTAGATGACTTTGCGGGAAGCTACGGCTCCTTTTCGTTGCAGCGGGTGAACAAAGTTATTGACCCAGTGGGTGAGTCGCGTAGCAATGACTGGTTAGGCCGTGAATTGGCTGCACGTCTTGGTGTCCGTATTGCGACACCACGCACCGAAGACATTGAAGTAGCACAAAATACTGTTGTACTCACGCCACAAAATAGCGTGCAGTTTCGAGATGCTTTCCCCGACGGTTTGAAGGCACAACTGTTTTCACCTGATTCTGAATTGCCATTACCTTCGCCGATGACAGGTCGAGGATCTACGGGTTTGTATTTGCGGTTACTCACCTCGGCTACTGCACGAACGGTGAACTCAATGTTTGGCGAGTATGACCCACCGACTGCCGCAGTTTCAGTTCATCCAATAGACGCCGAAGAGCGAGGTCTCACTGATGGGGACACAGTTGTTGTCTCGAACAATCTCGGCACTGTGACGCTGCCAGTTTCAGTCGATGCACGCATGCGTATCGGAGTCTGTGAGATTCCAAAGGGTTTATGGATGCGTCACGTTGCTAACGGAATGGTGTCTAACGCTCTGATCTCAGATGGGGTCAATGACTTAGGTGGCGGGGCGTGCTTCAATGAAGCATTAGTTCTGATTGAGAAAGTGGCATCCAATGAGTGAGATCTTCACAAAAGTAGAAAACCTTGCGAAGCGGGGAGTCATCGTTGAATTCAAAGAGTTCATCAATAGAGGAAATGTCATTGACTTGGCAGTCGCTTTTGTTATGGGTGCCGCATTCAAAACCGTTGTTGACTCATTTGCGGGAAGCGACAAAGGCCCCGGAATCCTCGGAAGCTTGATTGGTGCCATCTTTGGTGGGCAACAACCAGATTTTTCAAAGAAAGTTCTTACTGTCAATGGCAGTGATATTCCATTCGGTGCTTTCGCCACTTCAGCATTGAACTTCTTCTTCGTCGCACTGGCATTGTTCATGGTTGTGAAGCTTTATAACCGTTTTCGTTCGAATGAGGACAAAGAGAAGGCTGCTCTCAACACCAACGATTTATTGGTCGAAATTCGTGACGAGTTACGTGCAACTCGTAATAACGGCCAGCAATAGCAAAGGTGCCCCTTTTATGGGGTGATTAGCCAATAGCCTTGGGAGGTCATGTCAGCCCCCCGCTTTCGCACTATTGCAACTCTGATTGCCCTTTCTGGCATCGTGTCGTCATGTCTCGGAGTCGGTTCAGATGCAGCGCGATTGACTCTCACAAATGTTGGTCGCATCCCCGGAATCAATGCCACTAGCGGCGCAGTGGTCGTGAACGGAGTGCGTGCATCTCTTGCGAATCTTGATGGCCCAGTCTTGGGCACTGTTGCTAGCGGTAACCGCCTCTTGGTTATTGGTGATTCAATACTTGCCGGCACCGCTGATCGATATGGCGGGGCCATGTGTGCTGGTCTTGTGCCGCTCGGGTGGCGCGTTGCGGTTGAAGCTGAGGCCGGACAACTGGTTGGATTTGGCCGTACTGTGCTGCGCGATCGAATTTATGAAGGATGGGATGCAGCTGTTGTATTTCTTGGCACCAACTACGGCGGAAGCGCTGCGTTGTATGAAAAAGACCTCACTGCCATTGTTACATCGTTAGCTCCGCGTCCAACATTGTTGTTAACAGCTTCATTGTTTCGTCCGACTATGCAACAAGTCAATCAAGTGATTCGAATCGTGGCATCAAAGAATCCGAATGTTTCGGTACTTGACTGGAGCACAACATCTGTACAAACAGGTGTACTGAATCGCGACAAGATTCACCCCACTGATGCAGGACGACAAGTTCTCGTCTCGTCCATTGCATCAGCGCTTGGTGATGCACCTACCAGCCCAGGAGCATGTTTGCCGTCAAAGTACACTGATGACTCGCTAGTTACTGGTGATGTGATGCCATCATCAACAATTGAAGGCGAGACTCCAACGACAATTGCTGGGACCACGGCGACAACCATTGTGAGCGCTACAACTATTTCGCCCGCAGTTCCCTCAACAGTGCCCGCAGTTTCAACAACGACAACGGTTCGTTAATCATGTTGCAAGTTCAGAATGTCACGGTCGAAGTCGGCGGAAAAAATGTGGTGCAGGGCGCCACATTTACCGTGATGGCACGTGACAAGGTCGGCATCGTTGGACGTAATGGTGCAGGTAAAACATCGATGTTCCGTGTTCTTGGTGGAGAAAATGATCCAGCCGCAGGCAAAGTAATGCGTAGTGGCGCTTTCGGATACTTGTCGCAAGACCCACGCACCTCGCCAGAACAAGAGGCACGTCCTGCAATTGGTCACGTGTTGTCTGGTCGCAATATTGATGCAGACCTTGCGCGGATGGAGAAACTCCGCATCGTGATGGAGAAAGAACCAAGCGACAAGAACGTTGCAAAATATTCAAAAGCTGAAGAAGAGTTCACTGTGAAAGGTGGCTATTCAGCAGAAAGTGAAGCGCGTTCTATCGCTGCCGGTCTCGGACTAAAGGCAGATCGACTTGATCTCGCTCTTGGAGTTCTTTCTGGTGGAGAACGTCGTCGTGTGGAATTAACACGCATTTTGTTCGCAGGAAGTGACATGTTGTTGCTAGACGAACCAACAAACCACTTAGACATTGATGCAAAGACATGGTTACTGAATTTCCTACGTAATTACAAAGGCGCGTTGCTAGTTATTAGCCATGACCTTGAACTTCTTGATGAAGCAATTACACGAGTGATTCACTTAGACCGCCCAGACGAAGACGACACTGGCGTGGTGTTCGAATATCGCGGCACATACACCCAGTACAAACGTTCTCGCGCTGAAGATGAGTCTCGTGCGGAAAAGAAGGCATCCCTGCAAGCAAAAGAAGTTGCGCGCTTGCAAGAAGTTGTTGACCGATTCGGTGCAAAGGCGTCGAAGGCAACTATGGCGCACAGCATTGAAAAACGCATTGCACGTATTGAAGGCGAATCGACAGGCATGCGCAAGAAAGATCGCGCATTCACTGTGAAGTTTCCTCCACCGCCACAAAGTGGAATCACTGTTGTCACCACCAAGGGTTTGTCAAAGGGCTACGGTGGCCCAGCAATTTTTGAAGACGTTTCATTCGACCTAGGTCGTGGTGAACGCTTACTTGTTCTTGGTCTCAACGGTGCTGGTAAAACATCGCTACTTCGTATTTTGGCTGGTGAAACGCAAGCAAACATTGGCGATATCGAGTGGGGCTACAAAGTGGAAGTGGGCTACTTCGCCCAGGAACACGACACCATTGACCCAACGCAATCACTGATCTGGCATATGCGCCGCGAGTTGCCTGCTGGTTCAGCACTTACCGAAACTCAGATGCGCGCCCTGCTCGGCATGTTCGGACTGCAAGGCAGCAAAGTATTTCAAGAATCCGGTTCATTGTCTGGTGGAGAAAAAACCAAACTCGCGCTCGCCATGTTGATGGTGGGACGTAACAATGTTTTGCTTCTCGACGAACCGACAAACAACCTTGACCCTGCTAGTCGTGAGGCAGTAGCTGACGCACTTGAATCATGGCCAGGCTCCATTATTATGGTGAGCCACGATGAAGAGTTCGTACAGCGGCTGAAGCCCACAAAAGTGATCCTGATGCCCGATGGCCAAGTGGATTACTTCAGCAAGGAATGGCTCGACCTCGTCAGCCTTTCGTAACAATTCGTCGCGCCGTGGACATTTTCATGAACATCTGTTTTTGATCTGTTGGTGAAGAAACGAAATGATTCTTGCGATAAAAGTTGACTGCCGCGTCGTCAATTGCATCGACCGTAATGATCCGCGCACTTGGTCCGCCTTCAGAGGCTCGGCATAGTCGCAACAGTGCATCGATTAGCAGAGACCCACCAATCATCTGATTCTGTACTTCTTTCGTTACCGCAAGTTTCCCAATGAGATATGCCGGAATGACCAGGGGAGCGCCGTGCGCTAGTCGGTTTGGCAGTTCATCAGATTGAAGTTGATGCGCAGACAATGAGTAATACGCAATGACGTGGGAGTCCCTAGCGAATACGTATGTATTGGCCGTTCCCATAAGACGCGCATGATGCGCATCGCGAATCAACCATGTGTTGAGAGATTCATTGCCGCAATCAAAAGAGTTGATGTTATGAATCGAAGGACTGTACGCAACCGAACGTGGCGATGGCAGTGATGGGCTCAATCGAGTTCTAGTTTCCACAAATTGTCGTATGCAGTACGTAGACGTGGTGAAATGTCGTCTGGCTCGTCAATGTTTGCCATGAGGGAGTTGAACTGTGTCGCTGGAATGACAGTGACTTCACGTAGGCGTAAATGAGACACCAGTTCCATCGCGCGTTGAACTGCAAGGGTGCGCAGGTAATCGCTGACACTTGAATTCTCAATCTCGGCTGCAAGCTTGATGAGTTCTTTGTCTTCTTGAGAGACCCTAAAAGTGATCTCTGATGATGCGGTCGTTGTTGCCATATGCAAACTGTACCTACTTTGTACCCACAATGTCCATACATAGACCTGTGGTTCTTGTGGTACTGCGGATAACTATGTAGTGTGTCATTCATGGTCAATTTAAATGAAGAGTCACTCGACCGGAGCCAATTAGTCAAAGGTGTCCTCGACCTCGCGGTTCTCTCAGCTCTCAGCCAAGAAGATGGATACGGCTACGACGTGGTTCGACGTTTGCGTAGTGCTGGCCTTGTTGACGTAGCTGAGGCATCCGTATACGGAACATTGCGTCGTCTATTCGCTACCGGAATGCTCTCGAGTTACGTGGTGGCGTCTGATGAGGGGCCACATCGCAAGTACTACGGCATGACGCCTGTTGGCAGAGATTCAATTGCTGCGCAACGTGACCAATGGGTCACCTTTTGCGAAGTCATTAACACCATCGTAAAAACTAAGGAAGACAACTGATGTCAACGAACATGGAAACTGCAATCGAATTTGCAAACAAGGTGCGTGTGGAATTGAGTCACCTCACTACAGAGCAGATTGCGGATCTCACTGATGGTCTTGAGGCTGATATCGCTTCATCACTCGATGACGGCGCGGACATCGGATCTGCCGAGAAGTACGCCACAGATCTTCTTGCGGCTGCTGGGATGACCAAGGGCGTTGAAGTGGTACCCAATGCTGTTGATGTTTTCATCAATAAAGTTCGTCGTTGGTTCGTTTCCATTTCTGATCTTGAGCCTGCGTGGTGGATCTTCAGGGCTTGGGTTGCCACACAACTAATTGGTTGGTTATTGTTTCGCGATCAGTCAAGCAGTCCTGGTTATTTGGAATGGCGATACATGCAGTGGGGCGGAATTGTCGTCCTTGGAGTAATGCTCTATGTGTCTGTTCGAATAGGTCGCTCAAAACCAACAAAGTGGAGGAAAGTATTATCGTTTTCTCACGTTGTGCTTGCAATCGCCGGATTGGCATTCATGTTTGTCTCACCTCATGGTGAGTCTGGATCGATTGGATATCTAAATCCACGTCCAGGGCAATCATCGTGTCAATTTGTTTCAGTCCCCGATGTTGTTGGACTCTCCATTGCTGATGCCAAATCACTTCTTACCGGCATGGGAATGGCTGGGATCATTTTTGATCAAGATGCGATGATTACACTTGCACAAGTGCCTGATGATGTCAGAGTGCTTCAACAAGATCCACTTGCTGGAGATCAAGTCTGTCGGATGTCTGAAATACAGTACATGATTGATTTGGTTGTGGATTTAGCTGCGCCAATGATGACTACGTTGCCATCAGACATCACAACAACGACTGACGTGCTGCCACAAGAAATAAGCACAACAACGTTGCAGCCGAGGCCGACATTGACAACAATCCCAAAGAAAGCTGTATCAACGACAATCCCGAAGGCGACGACGACAACGTCCCCCTGATACGGTCAGCCACTATGAAATACGGAATTTTTGGTGGAGCAGTAAACGACGGAACAGTCGACGATGTGGTGGCTGAGGCCCGTGCGGCAGAACAAGATGGATTCGCTAGCTACTGGGCGCCGAACATCTTTGGTCATGATGCACTTACTGCGCTGGCCATTGTGGGCCGTGAAGTTCCTCGTATTGAATTGGGTACATCTGTAGTTCCTACATACCCACGTCACCCACATGCCATTGCTCAGCAGTGCCACACTGTGGCCGCGGCATCCGGCAATCGTTTGACGCTCGGCATTGGTCTCAGCCACAAAGTGGTCATTGAGAACATGATGGGTATGTCGTACGACAAGCCGGTACGTCACCTTCGCGAATACCTCAATGTCCTTATGCCGTTGTCGCGTAACGAGACCGTTCACTTCGATGGCGACACCTACAAAGTGCACGCAAATATTACGGCCAAAGGTTCGAATGGTTTTAGTGTCGTTGTAGCTGCCCTTGGCGAACAAATGTTGCGTGTTACTGCAGCACTTGCTGACGGAACACTCACGTGGTGCACAGGGCCAGCAACTCTTGCCGGCCACACCATTCCCACCATCACAAAAGCTGCAGACGAATTTGATCGTCCTGCCCCTCGCATCATCGTGGCGCTTCCCGTGTGCGTCACAAATGACAAAGTTGCTGCAGCAGAGCGCGCAGCAAAAGTGTTTGCTGTGTACGGCACATTGCCCAGCTATCGCGCCATGCTCGACCGTGAAGGTGCAGCAGGCCCAGCAGATATTGCCATCATGGGTTCAATTGGTGAAGTACAAGACAGAGTTGCTGCATTGGCAGACATTGGTGTCACCGATTTTGCTGCAGTGGAGTTCGGCGCAACGCCCGAAGAGATTGCGAACACTCGCGAAGCCATCAAGGGTTTGTTGAAGTAGCCATGGATTACGCGGGCTTTCATTCGTTAACTGTTGAGTTGGTTGACGGGGTAGCTCATGTTGTCATTGATAATCCGCCGATCAATTTATTCGATCTTGTTCTGTACCCCGAAATGGTGCGAGTAAGCGCCGAGCTTCGTGATGACGAGGATGTGCGAGCAGTAGTTGTCTCTTCAGCAAATCCGGAATTCTTCATCGCTCATTTTGATGTTTCACTCATTCTTCATCTGCCTACCGGCAGGCCTGCGCCGACGACTCTCAGTGATTTCCATCAGATGTGTGAAAATTTCCGAACAATGTCGAAACCAACGATTTGTGCAATTGATGGACGTGTCGGTGGTGGCGGAAGTGAAGTTACTCTCAGCATGGACATGCGGTTTGCTTCTCCTCGTGCCGTGTTCAATCAGCCAGAGGTTGCACTCGGCATTCTTCCTGGCGGCAGCGGAACAGTTCGGTTACCGCGTTTAGTTGGGCGTTCACGAGCGTTAGAGGTCATTCTCGGCAGCGAAGATATTGATGCGCACACAGCGGAAAAATGGGGGTGGGTAAATCGAGTTGTCGACAACCCGGTTGAGCATTCATTGGCAATGGCTCGACGTATTGCATCATTTCCACCACTAGCAGTGCAAGCCGCAAAGAGGTCAATCTTGCGAAGCGATGATCATATTGTCGAAGACTTACTTGCAGAGGCGGGGGAGTTCAATAGTCTTCTCTCAGACCCGCGAGCAGTAACCGCTATGAATAATTTCATGACTCGTGGCGGACAAACTCGCGAAGGTGAACTTCGGCTTGGTGAATTAGCCACCGAAATCAACGACTGACCGTTCAATTCTTGTTGCGCACTGCTGAAAGGCAATGCTGTACAAATGGTTTCTTTTTTTGATTCAGTGACATTTGCTCATGGCCCAGCCATGAAAAACCGCTTTATGTTGGCTCCTCTCACGAACCAGCAAAGCCATGTGGACGGAACATTGTCTGACGACGAATTCCGTTGGCTAACAATGCGCGCTCAGGGTGGCTTTGCGCTCACCATGACATGTGCTTCGCATGTGCAAGCAATCGGTCAAGGTTTTGCCGGTCAGTTGGGCTGCTTTGGCGATCAACATCTTGAAGGTTTGACGCGACTCGCAGATGCCATCAATAAACAAGACAGTTTGTCATTTGTGCAACTGCACCATGCAGGTCGTCGTTCGCCGAAAGAACTCATTGGTGGACAACCAGTTAGCTCCGGTGTTGATGAAAAAATGGATTCACGTGCAATGACCACTGGGGAAGTGGAAGACATGGTGGAAGCGTTTATTGAGGCCGCTGTTCGTAGCGAGAAGGCTGGCTACAACGGAGTAGAGCTTCACGGCGCCCATGACTATGTCCTTTGCCAATTCCTGAATGCTGAACTCAATGCACGCACTGATAAATACGGAGGTTCGTTGGAGAATCGTTCACGCGTGTTATTTGACATCGTTGATGGCATTCGTGCCCGCTGTGGTGCAGAATTGAACCTTGCAGTTCGCCTTTCACCCGAGCGTTTCGGTATGAAAACATCGGAAATAGTCGAGGTATTCGGGCGTCTTGTTGACTCTGGAAAAGTAGACATGATTGACATGTCGTTGTGGGACTGTTTTAAAGTTGCTGGTGATGAGGACTGTGATGGCAAGATTCTTATTGACATTTTTGCCAACCTCGAACGTGGTGTAACCAAACTGGCCGTTGCCGGCAAGTTGTATTCAGCAGCTGATTGCCAACGTGCAGTAAATGCAGGTGCAGACATTGTTGCCGTTGGGCGGGCTGCAATCGCGCATCACGATTTCCCAATCCTTGCCAATGACCCTGCATTCACAATGCGACCGTTGCCTATTGCGCGCACTACGTTGCTCGCTGAAGGTCTTAGTGAATCCTTTGTCGGGTATATGGCGAATTTTCCAGGCTTTGCAGAGGCACAATAACTTCTACAAGGTGTCCTGACGTGTATCTGGATCACCTATAAAGGATTACTTGGATGATGTTGGCGGTGGAGAATTAAAACCCATTGCCTTAATAAAGGCAAACATTTTGTCTCCAACTAAAGACGCCAATTCTTTTGGATCAGGTCCCGTGCCGGCTTTCATTGCAGTCATCAATAATTTAACAATTGCCGTGCAGTCTGCAATGCCAGCAGTGGCACATGCTTTTTTAATGAATTGCTCATCCATCTGCGGCGGATTTTGGTTTGATGGGGGAGTGCCTGGCTGGCCATTTCCGGCAGAACCCTGACCCCCTGTCGGCGGGTTTTGTCCATTGGTGTTTTGCTTTATTTGTTGATTTGGTTGCTGCTCGTTGACCTTTTTCTGGTTGTCTGATTTTGCTTGATCCATCTTTTTTTCTAAGGCTTCTTCCTCTGGGTCTAGTACTGCGAGATCTTCAAGGAGATCTTCATCATCAGCTGCAGCCTCAGCTGAGGTGTAGGCGACTTTGTACTCTTTGGATGTGAAAGCTTTATTTGAACCTGACTTTTTCACTTGTACGCGATAGAGCACTATTCCATCAAAATAAATATCGTCATCGTCGGTAGATGAGACGCCAAAGATGAGACGACCTGATTTGGTTTTTCCTGAATCCAGTTCTTCCCATTCAATTTCATCGGGATCATAAGCAACTTCGATAATCGCCGACCGCTTTGCAGATTTTGGAGTGAGACTCACTGTGATTTCACAGTCCTCTTCATCAATTTCCTCCACCATTTGTCCGTCCGCGCAATCACCAGTCATGAAAACTTTCACAGTTTGTTTGGGTGCTGCGTTTGCACTACCGGGCACAACAACCGTGATGAAGCCAGCAAGCACAACTGAACTAATAAATAGGGCACGAATCTTCATGGGTCTTCCTGACGTTCATGTGGCAAAAGTCACCACACCGAAAACCTATCCCTCGGTTGAAAAAATATCAAGGGGAAAGAGTGAATTTTTGGGGCTCGATTGTGAACAGATTCAGTGGAGGTGGACCGGAGTGCCTGTGCCGCCAACCTGGTCAAAGAAATCGTTGCCCTTGTCGTCCACCACGATGAATGCAGGGAAATCTTGTACTTCGATCTTCCAGACGGCTTCCATGCCGAGTTCTTCGTATTCCAGCACTTCGACCTTTGTGATGCAGTCTTGGGCAAGACGTGCAGCTGGACCACCTATAGAACCTAGGTAGAACCCGCCATGCGTCTGGCAAGCATCGGTGACTTGGCGCGACCTATTGCCCTTAGCCAACATCACCAAACTTCCGCCGGCTGCTTGAAACTCGGCAACGTAACTATCCATGCGACCAGCCGTGGTGGGGCCAAATGAGCCAGACGCCATACCGGTTGGTGTTTTTGCAGGACCTGCGTAATACACGCAGTGGTCTTTCATGTATTGCGGCAACCCGTTACCTGCATCAAGACGTTCTTTTAGTTTTGCGTGTGCAATGTCTCGTGCAACAACCATTGGTCCTGTCAACATGACTCGGGTCTTGACTGGGTACTTCGACAACGTGGCACGAATCTGGTCCATTGGTTGAGTGAGATCAATGTGTACAACTTCTTCACTGATGTCTTCATTCGTCACCTCAGGAAGGAAACGCGCCGGATCTGTTTCGAGCACTTCAAGGAAAATTCCGTCGCGTGTAATTTTTCCGAGTACTTGACGGTCTGCACTACATGACACTGCAAATGAGACTGGGCAACTAGCACCGTGTCGAGGAAGGCGTACAACGCGGACGTCGTGGCAGAAGTACTTTCCACCAAATTGGGCTCCGATACCTGTCTCTTGTGACAATTTCAATACTTTTTGCTCAAGGTCAAGGTCACGGAATGCGTGTCCGAGCTCACTTCCATGTGTAGGAAGTGAATCGAGGTAATGAGTGCTGGCTAATTTCGCGGTTTCTACTGCTTGTTCGGCAGAAGTGCCACCGATAACAATTGCTAAGTGATACGGCGGGCAAGCTGCAGTTCCTAACGTGATCATTTTTTCAAACACCCAGGGCAGTAGTGCTTTTTCATTCAATAATGCTTTTGTTTCTTGGAACAAGTAGCTCTTGTTCGCAGAACCACCACCTTTTGCAATAAAGAGGAATTTATAGGTATCACCATCAACAGATGCAATCTTAATTTCGGCTGGCAAATTGTTGCCAGTGTTTTTCTCTTCGTACATGGTGATGGGTGCCATCTGGCTGTAGCGAAGGTTGCTTGTTTGATATGTATTGAAAACGCCGCGAGCAATTGCTTCTTCGTCGCCCCCGCCAGTCATGACGAACTGGCCTTTTTTTGCCTTCACAATTGCGGTGCCCGTGTCCTGGCACATCGGTAATACCCCGCCAGCTGCGATACTGGCATTTTTCAAAAGGTCAAGCGCGACAAATCGGTCGTTTGCGCTTGCTTCGGGGTCAGACAAAATACTGCTGAGTTGCTGTAGGTGGTCGGTGCGCAAGAGATGTGCAATATCTCGCATGGCTGTTTGTGTAAGAAGCGTGATGGCTGCTGGCGTGACACGAAGAAAAGCACCAAGAGGGGTCTCAACTTCCGACACGCCTTCTTTCGATAGCAATCGGTATTCGGTTGTATCTGGCCCTAAGGGGAAGATCTCTGAAAAGACAAACTCTTGCATGTCTCTAGGTTAGAACGAAGTGCCTCAGGGTGCTCTATACGCTCGGGTCAATAGGCCAATCGTGCTTCGGGTATCGGCCTGCCATCTCTTTGCGCACCTCGCTCCATGAGCCTTTCCAGAACCCTGGCAGGTCAGCAGTGATCTGAATGGGCCGCTGCGCAGGTGACAACAACTGAATGCGCAGTGGAACTGATGTGTTGAGAACAGATGGGTGAGTGGTGACGCCATAAAGGTGCTGCACGCGAATGGAAATGGTTGGGGCGGCGGGATCTGCATAATTGATATCAACGGGTTGACCGCGCGGTGGAGAAAATTGTGCTGGGGCTAACTGGTCTAGTTGCGAGCTTGCATCCCAGCCAAGAGTTGATTGCAACACCATGGTGACATCAACCTTTGCGAGGTCACTGCGCGATGTTGCGCCGGCGAGAAATGGCACAAGCCATTCCTCAAGCGTTGCGAGAAGGTGAGCATTCGAAGTCTCGGGCCACGCATCACCGTGATGGTGGCGCAAGAATGCAATGCGTTGTCGAAATGCTGTCGCAGATCCGTTGCCAAGTACGGCCATGTTTGTAGCGCGCACTCGTTCGAGAAGGGCATCTGTGGTTTCAGCGCCCGGTGTTGGTTGCAGATCGCGTTCGTCAATGCGGATGCTTCCCACTTTGCGCACCACGCGTTGCACTAGGTCATCACGAGATTTATCCCATAGTAAGTACGACTCAAGTTCGACATCGTCTCCAAGGACTGTTGCAATGAATTCAATATCCACCGCAGCACCGCGACGAAGCCGAGATGTTGAACGTTGTGCATCAATATCAGCTGCAACTACAAACTTCTCACCCGCAATTGGGTCTTTGGAATCCATGGTGACGCCACCACCGCCACGCATCACGAACTGGCCCGGCGAAGTCCTGCGCATGCCGAGCCTGTCGGGATATGCCGACAGCAGAACTACGCCACACAATGAATCAACGGCGTCATCAGAAACATTGTCATCAGTATGAATAGATGACCGTCGTGCAATATCGCGTGCTGCTTCAAGAACACGCCGGGTAGCACCACGATCTGCTGCATCGTGATGTGCAATGCCAAGGACTGCTTTCACACGCAGCGCAAGGTCTGCAGGCAGTGTGTCTGGTTTGCCGCGCATGATGTCGCGTTCTTCTAACAATGCTGCAACAACACATGCAATCCATCCGTGTGGGTGAAGGTCTCGGTTGCGCGCGACCATGGAGCCAAGACGAGGGTGCAGCGGCAAGCCCAGCACGGACCTGCCAAGCGGAGTGATGTGGCCGTCACTATTCAGTAAGTGCAACATGGTCAACGTGTCAGTCGCTACTCGCAAAGACTTTTCTGGAAGTGCATCGAGAAATGACAACTGCGCGAGCGGAGTTCCCCATGCTGCAACTTCTAAGGCCACGCCACACAAGTCGACCTGTGTGATCTCGGCCGGTAAATGGGCAAGGCGGGTGGAATCTTCAATGCGACTCCACAATCTGTATGCAACACCTTCACGCACGCGCCCTGCTCGACCACTGCGTTGATCTGCGGACGCCCGCGATGATGTAACAGTGACCAATTCGGTAAGCCCCGTGCGTGAATCAAGTCGTGGCACGCGGGCGATTCCGGCATCAACCACAATGTGAACTCCATCAACCGTGAGAGAAGTCTCTGCAATATCGGTTGATAACACCACGCGTCGACGCCCAAGACCGCTGGCGTTGAGCGCTGCATCTTGTTCAGAGAACGGCAGTGCACCAGCGAGCCGCAACACATCAACATTGCCCGCAACGCGTTCTTTCAACAACGTTTGAGCCCTATTGATTTCACCAATTCCGGGCAAGAACACCAAGATGTCACCGTCGTCGGAGTTGAGTGCCCCAAGAACTACATCCGTGATTGCGTTTTCAAGTCGGTCATTGCGTTGACGTGGTACGTAGCGAACATCAATGGGGAATGTGCGTCCTTCTGATGTAATAATCGGTGCATCGCCCTGGTCGTCGGCAAGCACATGTGCAAACAACTGTGTCTGTGCCGTTGCAGACATCGCCAGAATCTTTACATCTGTAGAGAATGTCTTAATTGCATCAAGTAGGAATGCAAGCCCAAGGTCTGTAGGCACGTTGCGTTCATGAACTTCATCGAAGATCACAAGCGCAGTGCCAGCAAGTGTCGGGTCATTTTGTAAACGTCGAGTCAGAATTCCTTCTGTCAAAACTTCAATGCGTGTTGTGGCGCCAATCTTTCGTTCATCACGAGTTTGGTATCCGACCGTGTCGCCTACTTTTTCACCCAACATGAACGCCATGCGTTGCGCTGCTGCTCGTGCAGCAAGCCGACGTGGCTCAAGCATCACAATTTTGTGGCCGGTCATCCAGTCTTCGTGCAATAGACGCAGTGGAACAAGAGTTGTTTTACCTGCACCAGGTGGCGCAATGAGCACCGAATGTCGACGTGTTGAGAGGGCTTCTCTTAGAGGCGCAATGGCCTCTTCAACAGGGAGACCTGTGTTCGGTAACGAATCAGACAAGTGCGGGTGTGCCGCGAAACGAGCCAGGGTCGCCGGGGGCAGGAATGGTGGGTCGAGACCAGCTGGTGAGTGCTGCTACGGCTGCGGCCACTTCTTTCCAATCAGCCGATGTCCAACCTTGAGCGGCAATAGGAACAGACCCGTCAGACTTGATGAGAACAAACGCGGGAAGTTCCGTCAAACCGAGAGCCTTCACCGCAACACGATCTGGGTCACAGAACACTAAGAACTCGTCGGCGTAGGGGCCAAGGAACGCACGAGCATCGCTGGCATCAGAGGTGACGATGAAGTTGATGCGAACTGCGGCGCCAGAGAATTGGCGGAGGATTCGGGCTGCAGTTTTAAGAATCCATGAGCTTTCGTTCGTGAATGGGTCAAGGACCACCGAAGCGAGGTGAAAAGTGGTGAGCCAATGATGAAGAGTCTTCGCATCACCCGTGAGGGGGGTGAGGGTGAGGTCCATGCTGGTGTTGGGGAGAGATGCGGTTGCCACGGTTCCAACGCTAGTTCAGTAGCGTTAAGAACATGCACCCCATAGAGCATCTCCGTTATGTGGCGCGAGCCCATGGGGCAGACCCAGTGGAAATTGCTATGGGGGCGGCCGACGCTCTCGCGGGTATTTCCCGTGATCCGGCAGCGGCTTTGGTGTCGGCTCGTCGACTAGTGGAACATCACCCCACAAACGCTCCGCTGTGGTCTGTATGTGCTCACGCAGTCACGTCGATGGACCCATATCGCGATGTTGATGATCTGGCGCGTCGCATTGCAAACGACGCCACCGCAACTCATCTTGTCGACGCTCTTGATGGCGCATCGACAATTTGCATGATTGGTTGGTCTGGTCATCTCGTTGATGCACTGGCACGACGTGGCGATATTCACGCACTCGTAGTTGATTCATTAGGTGACGGACAAGATGCGTTGCGGTACTTGTCGCGTCGTGAGGTGAGTTGCGAACTAGTTGCACCTGAAGGTCTTGCGTCGGCCGCCGAATGCGTTGACGCCACCATCTTGTCCGCACTCGCCGTGGGCGACGACAGTGTGTTGTGCGCTGGTGGTTCGCTTGCTCTTGCTGCTGTTGCATATTGCGTCGAGAAGCCAGTGTGGATGGTTGCATCTGAAGGCACACGACTTCCGGTCGGATTGTTTACAGCCATGGTGGGCGGCGTGCGCGACAGGCCAGACCCGTGGGCATCAGGTTTTGACGTTGTGCCACATGCACTCGTGTCGTCTGTCTTTGGGCCAAACAGTATGTCAGGTACCGCTGACACTCTTGCCCGCATGAATGCGTGCCCTGCTGCCGATGAACTTCTTCGGCGCAGTGTTATGTGACCGTTCCGTCTAAGTTGGGAATCGCGAATCGAGAAGGAGTTTTCTGATGGGCGAAATGGTCGAATTCAAAAGCAATGGTGGAACATGCACTGGCTATCTTGCCGGCACTAGCGGTCCAGGGGTCATAGTTATTCAAGAATGGTGGGGCTTAGTTCCGCACATCACTGACATTGCAGATCGGTTTGCCGCAGAAGGTTTTGTTGCACTTGCACCTGATATGTATCACGGCGAAATGACAGATGAGCCAGACCTTGCTGGCAAGTTGTTGATGAGCATGAATCTTGCGACAGCAGGAAAAGACCTCAGCGGCGCAGTTGATTTATTGCAGGAACGTACCGGTCGCACAAAAGTAGGCATCACTGGTTTTTGCATGGGCGGCGGACTCGCACTAATGGCTGCGTGTTTGCGTCCTGATGCAATTGCGGCTGCAGCACCGTTCTACGGCGGTATGCGTCCAGACACTGTTATTGAGTGGGACAACTTGGTAGCGGTAGTGGAAGGTCACTACGCGGCTACAGACCGAGGAACTGCAGCACCTGAAGCTGTGAAAGAACTGGAAGCCACACTGCGCGCCAAAGGCAAGAACGCAACATTTCACGTGTACCCAGGTACACAGCATGCATTCTTCAACGACACCCGCCCTGAGGTCTATGACGCCGCAGTTGCAAAAACTGCGTGGGATCGCACCCTTGCGTTGTTCCGCGCACACCTCTAGCCCGCGCCCTACAAGGGATTTATCAGGTGTTATCTATTTGGATAACACCTGATAAGATGTGGCTATGGATTCAGCACAGGTCATCAGGGAAGCTCGAGAAAAGTCGGGTTTGTCCAAACGGGAACTTGCTCGCCGCGCGGGTACATCGCCCGCAGCCATCGTGAAATATGAATCACGGCAAACATCCCCAACGGTCGACACCATGAACAGGATTCTGCGCGTTGCGGGTTGGGAGGTGGAAGTTCATCTTGCTCCGATATCACAAGAACTAGTACAACGTGGCGAGATGATGGCTGACCTTTTATCGATAGTTGACTTGGTGGAAATTCGGCCAGCGGATCCGTACTTAAAATTTCCGAGGTTTCAAGATGTTGTTCACTGAACTGATTTTTGCAACTCATAAGGCCTTAGATGATGCTGGTCTAGATCATGCTTTTGGTGGTGCGCTCGCGTTAATGCATTATGTGGCCGAGCCTCGTACAACTTGGGACGTCGACGTCAATATCAGTGTGGTGAAAGAAGACGCCGAAGTTGTCGTTGAAGCTCTGTCTGAAATAGTCCAAGCTACTGAAGAACAGGTTGCATTGTTGAAGCGAGATGGTCAAGTGCGACTGCTTGTCGGCCGATACCCCCTCGACATCTTTCTTGCTGAACATGAATTCCATGACGAGATGCGCATGATGTCGTTAATGCGTCCATTTGGCGACCGAGAACTTCCATATATCTCGGCAACTCATCTCACCGTCTTGAAAGCAATGTTTAATCGCAGTAAAGACTGGGTTGATATCGAGTCAATGTTGCGGCACGGCTCAGTGGATGTTCAGCGAGCGATTGGTTGGCTTGTCACCCTGCAAGGACCAGATGAAGAAGCCCCAGCTCGTATTCGTGCGATGTCACTTCTCGGACCCGAAGTGGAACCGAATGTGCGAAAACTCCTCAATCAGAAGAAAAATTAACTACTTCCGCGCGCAGCTGTAGCTCGCGAATTTGTAACTAGCTAGGCGAGTTCGGCGATTGCGTCTGCAATTGCAATAGCGCGCTGTGCGTTTGCAACGTGAAGATTTTCAATCATGCGGCCGTCAAGCTGTACAACGCCTTTGCCTGCTGCGAGTGCTTCGTCGAATGCAGCAATAACTTTGCGAGCGTGTTCAACTTCGGCTTCGCTTGGTGACCACACGTCGTTAGCAACGCCTACTTGATCAGGGTGAATCAGAGTCTTTCCGTCAAAGCCCATCTCTGCGCCTTGTACACACTCTGCGCGGAATCCGTCAGCGTTCTTGATGTCGTTGTAGACGCCGTCGAGAATTGTTTTCCCTGCTTCGCGGGCTGCAAGGAGTGCGGTGTGGAGACTCGGGTATAGCGGTGCGCGACCAGGTACCTGTGCTGCGCGCAGTTCCTTAGCCAAATCGTTTGTTCCCATGATGAGAACAGGAACGCGTGGGTGTGCCGCAATTTCACGACAGTCAAAGATTGCTGTTGGGGTTTCGATCATCGCCCAAATCATCATCTCTTTTGGCGCGCCGGCAGCATCGAGGGCCGCTGATACTTCATTGACTTCAGCAACAGAGTTGATCTTCGGAATCACCACAGCTGAAACGCATGCTTTTGCAGCTGCGGCGACATCAGCATGGCCCCATGGTGTTGCAAGTGCATTGCAACGAATGGTGAGTTCGCGCTTGCCGTATTCGCCAGAGTTAACTGCCGCGATTGCTTGCGCACGCGCAATGTCTTTCGAATCTGGTGACACTGCATCTTCAAGGTCGAAGATGATTGCATCAGTTGAGATACCTTTTGCTTTTTCTAGCGCGCGCTCGTTAGCGGCTGGCATATACAAAGCGGAACGGCGTGGACGTAGTGCAGACATGGTGTCTCCTCAGAGTTGTGGGGGTTTAAAAACCGTATGAAGCGGCAAGTGCAGGGTCGCGCTCTGCCAATTGACGAGCGAGTTGAACGACAACTTTGCACTGCTTGACAGATGCATCGTCTTCCATTTTTCCATCGAGCATGACAGCGCCAGTGCCGTCACCCATTGCGTCAATAACGCGTTGTGCTTGGAGCACGTCAGAAGGGCGAGGACTAAACACGCGCTTTGCGATGTCGATTTGTACGGGGTGAAGGCTCCATGCGCCTACGCAACCAAGGAGGTATGCATTGCGGAACTGATCTTCACATGCAACAGTGTCTTTGATGTCGCCGAATGGGCCATAGAACGGAAGGACTCCGTTCATTACGCATGCATCGACCATGCGAGCAAGTGTGTAGTGCCACAAGTCTTGTTGGTACACGGTGCGAGCACCTTCGTAGTTGTCGCCTTCTGGGTCTGCACGCACGATGTAGTCGGGGTGGCCACCACCAACACGGGTGGTTTTCATGCGACGGTTTGCTGCAAGGTCTGCAGGTCCGAGAGAAATTCCCTGCATACGTGGAGACGCCGCACAAATTTCTTCGACGTTTGCAACGCCACGAGCTGTTTCAAGAATTGCGTGAAGCAGCAATGGCTTTTTTAATCCGGCGCGAGCTTCAAGTTGTGCAAGCAAGCGATCGACATAGTGAATGTCCTCTGGACCTTCCACCTTTGGAATCATGATGACGTCGAATTTGTCTCCGGCTTGGGTGACGATGTCGATGATGTCATCAAGGAACCACGGAGAGTCGAGGCTGTTGACGCGAGTCCACAATTGAGTGGTACCGAAGTCGAGAGTGTTTGCAACCTTGATAAGGCCTGCACGTGCTGCTGCTTTATCGGCCATCGGAATTGCATCTTCCAAGTTGCCAAGAATGATGTCGACGTTTGGAATGGTGTCTGGAAGCTTTGCAACCATCTTTTCGTTGTGAGGCGGAAAGAAGTGAATGACCCGACTGGGCCTGAAAGGGATCTCTTGTACGGGGGCAGGAGCTCCGGCGGCAAGGGGTTTGAAAAAGTCACGAGAAGGGCGCACGCCTTAATCGTATGGGAAATGGGTACAAGTTCATCTGCTCGGCAGGCCCAAATCTCCTAGAGTCGTTCGCATGAGTAAGCAGTATGACGCCATTCTTTTTGATGCAGGGGGAGTATTCCTTATTCCAGACCCCGCAGTACTGGCGCCGACACTGGCGTATTACGGCGCTACGTCTGATCTCGACGCTTATGTTCGCGCTCACTACGGCGCAATGGCAGCGAAATCGCGCCAGGGCTCCGGAGAAGATGACTGGTCGTACTACAACACCGCATACGTGCAGTTGGTTGGTGTGCCCGAACACAATCGAGAAGCGGCAACATACGTGCTGTCTCGTACCCGTCATGCTCTCTTATGGCGTGCACCACTTGCTGGTTCTGCTCAAACGCTTCGTGGACTCAATGCTGCCGGAGTTCCCATTGGAATTGTCAGTAACGCAAGTGGACAAATTGAAGAAATTCTTGGACGTAGCGGCATCTGTCAAGTGGGAGATGGCCCGTTAGCGAGTGTTAGGTGCATTATCGACAGTCACGTTGTCGGAGTCATGAAGCCTGACCCGCACATTTTTGATTTCGCGCTGCCATTCTTTAGTGACATTGACCGGTCGCGCATTGCGTACGTAGGCGACAGCGTTGTGATGGATGTCGGTGGTGCAACAGCAGCAGGACTTATCCCAATTCTTGTTGACCCATACGACGACGCCGTCGATTTGGTCTCGTGTCGACGCATCGCGTCGTTACTAGAGCTGTTATAGCTATTTTTTAGCGTCGCAAAGGTTCTTTGCGATTACCTTTAGGCACAGTGTTTCGTCTGCGCCTTCAAAGATTGACAACACGCGTGCATCGACATACAAACGGCTCACGCTGTATTCCTCTGCATAGCCGTAACCGCCATGAATTTGAAGAGCTTCGCGTGTCACCCATTCGGCTGCTCGGCATACGTATGCCTTCACCATGCTGGCTTCCATTGCGCCTTCGCCTTTGCCCATAAGGCCGGCTACTGAATAACAAAACTGTCGTGATGCCTGAATAAGCACGGCCATACGTCCCAATTTCACTTGCGTGAGCTCGTATTGCGAGATGGGTTGGCCAAAGACTGTGCGGTTATTTGCATAGTCAACTGCTGCTTCGTATGCGGCTTGCATAACGCCAACTGCACGAGCTGCTGTTTGCAAACGACCGTTTTCGAAGCCAGCCATCTGCAAGTAGAAACCTTTGCCAATGCCGTCTTCTTCACCAATGAGGTTTGCAGCGGGAACCCACCAGTTCTCAATAGCTATCTCATAGCTGTGCATACCGCGGTAACCAATTGTGTCAATGGGGCGACCTTCCATCTTTCCGCCGCCGTCTTGGTTGAACATGAACCCATGTGAATCACCAAGTGGTTTTGGAACAATGAAGAGGGACAATCCGCGGTGTGTCTTAGAACGGTCTGGGTCTGTGCGAGCAAGAAGCATCAGCACGTTTGCCCGCGCACCAAATGTGCACCATGTCTTCACGCCATTGATAATCCAGCCAGCTTCACCGTTGGGACCTGTGCCGCGAACTGCAGTTGTCTTCAAGCTCGCAACATCGGATCCGTAGTCAGGCTCGGTCACTGCTACTGCCGACATCACTTCGGTGCTGGCTAATTTTGGAAGCCATTCATGTTTTTGGGCTTCGGTGCCGCCCTTAACAAGAGCGCGCGTAAGAATTTCGGGGCGAGTAATGAGCGAACCACCGATACCAAGTGAGGCACGAGACAATTCTTCAGTTGCGATGACAGATGCCATGTATTCGCTTTCTCCGCCTTCACTGAAACCCCCGTATTCAACAGGAACACTCAGACCGAACGCACCGATTTCAGCAAGGCCAGCAATGATTTCTTCTGGTACATCACCGTTGTGACGGTGCACGTGCTCGGCCTGAGGCGCGATGACTTTGTTTGCATATGAACGAAAAGTGTCTTGCACCATCTCAAAGTCACTTGCTAGATGACGAGGACCTTGAACTTCTGCAAGCGAAGCAAGAAATTCTGGGGCCCGATAGCGCTGAATGAAATCATGTGCTGGTTCAAACTGTGATGCGTTGACTCCCCATAATTCTTCACGTCCGATAAGACGCGAAACAAAGTCATGAACCATGTCGGCAGTGAATGCACATGTGATGTTGTTTTCAACTTCGCCTTTTGCACCGTATGCAAGAAGTGACTCGGCGGTTGAGACTGCAGCGGCCACATGAGCAATGTCGTATGCCAATGTCTGGTTTTTGTCAGGTCCCCCTTGCGCGATTAACGATGCAATGGCGGTGTCCACCATTGCCGAAGCGATGGAAATAACCGAAGCGGCTGTCTGGATATCAGGGGCAATTGTGCTCATGTCCTAAACGCTAGTGAATAATGCACGGCTTCAACGCACCCATGACGACCCAGATGACCTTCACGCCTAGTCTTTGAATGTGGCATTTGACACTTTCCCCACGCTCGACTGGCTCGACGGCGAACTTGACTCATCGGTTGATGCGGAAACTCTTGATGGCGTGATTTCAGTTCTGGCTTCTCAGCCACCCCACCTTGCAACCACGTTGGCACTTGTTGTCGTTCATCACGGAAACGTAGTTCGTGAAATGTACGGCCCGGAAACCGATTCCTCAACCACATTGATCTCATGGTCCATGGCGAAAAGTATTACGCAGGCACTGGTGGGCATGGCAGTGGGGGACGGACTGCTGTCAATTGATGATGATCATCTATTTCCTGAATGGGAACACGATGAGCGAGCCAATATCACGTTGGGCAATCTGTTGAACCAGATGAGCGGTCTCGAGTGGCTGGAAGACTATGTCGACGACACGTCGTCTGATGTGATCGAGATGCTGTTCGGTGATAAGAAATTCGTTGGCGACCATGCTGCGTATGCAGCATCAAAAAACTTGGAAGCAACTCCCGGTACAAAGTATTTGTATTCATCTGGCACAACTAATCTTGTGACAAAAATTCTTTCTTCGGCACTAGGTGAAAAACCTGGTTCGACACATGCAATGTCAAAATTCATGCAGGAGCGTTTGTTTGATCCACTTGGTATGCGCTCGGCGATTCCCCGTTTCGATGCTTCAGGGAATTTCGTTGGCTCGTCGTACGTGTTTGCGACCGCACGTGACTTCGCTCGGTTTGGCTATCTATATCTGAACGACGGAATGTGGAATGGTTCTCGTCTGTTGCCAGAGGGTTGGGTGGACTACTCGCGCACTCCGATCGCACGTGACCCTGACAACGGTCTTGATTACGGAGCGCATGTGTGGATGTTTCCGAACGACCCCGGCTCTATCGCAGCTCTCGGATATGAAGGACAGTTCACGTGGGCGTCACCTAGGCGCAATCTTGTTGTTGTGAGGCTCGGCAAGACAAATGCCGAGTATGCACCTCAGTTGCGAGCTGAATTGTCGAAGATTGTTCAAGCATTCCCAACCCATGGGTCAGATTTCGGCAACGATGGTGGCTATGGCTGATGAAGTTCAGCGCCGCTGGCGCATCAGTAGGGCTTTGCAGTTCGTACTGCTCGGCGCAATTGTTTACTTCTTTGTGTTGCCGCTTATTCCGGGATTTCGCGACGCAGTTCGAGACCTGAAGAATGTTGACCCGAATTTGCTGTTTGTTGCAATTGGTCTCCAGGGGTTTTCATTACTCGCATATTCCATGTTGACCAGAGCTGCGCTTGGCGAGCACGGAGCAGGCATCAGTGTCTTGCGGCTATTCCGCATTCAACTCAGCACCAAGGCATTAGGAAATATTGTTCCTGGCGGAAGTGCTGCAAGTACGGCGCTCGGATTCAGGCTTATCACGATGTGTGGTGTCAAAGGTCCAGACGCAGCATTCGCATTGGCCACTGCCGGTGTTGGTTCAGCAGTGGTACTGAATTTTATCTTGTGGTTCGGATTGATCATTTCTATTCCTACTCGTGGTGTCAACGCCGCGTACGGAACAGCAGCGATTGTTGGTATTTTGCTGATGGCATTTGCTGGTTTCATAATTTTCGGCCTTGTCGAAGGTCAAGGACGTTCGGAACGCTTGGTCCGGTCCGTTGCTCGTCGCTTGCGATTCGACGAAAATCACGCAGCGTCAGTACTTGAGCATCTGGGAAACAGGATTGAAGGACTGTTCACGGACCGCGCATTGATGCAGCGAGTCGTCGGGTGGGCGACCTTGAACTGGGCGCTTGATGCACTGTCGCTATGGGTTTTCATTCGGGCATTTGGCGGCAACCTTGGTCTTGATGCGCTTGTCGTGTCGTTCGGAATCGCCAATGTGTTTTCAGTTATTCCGATAACTCCAGGCGGATTAGGAATTATGGAGGGCATCTATATTCCAACTCTCGTCGGATTTGGACTTGGACGTCCGTTGGCCACTGTTGGTGTTTTGTCGTATCGCGTGGGACAGTATTGGCTGCCGATATTTGTTGGTTGGTTGTGTTATCTGTCGTTGCGTGTCGGGCCGTTTTCCATTGACCGCAAACACAAGTTGGGACCATTGCCGCGTGTCGCCACGTCACAAGCGCAACGCGGGCTCACCACCGTTGATTGGGTGGAGAAATTTGCTCCGCGTGACCGCACTGGCCAGTTTCCGATGCCGGTTTTCGACCCGTCGGATCTTGAATTTACAGATGACGATACGGATGGCACGCTAAAACCCAAGTAGCGTTTGGGGCATGACAACACATGAACGCCCCTTTGGCCGCTGCTTAGAGGATTTTGTTCCTGGTGACGTATTTCGTCATTGGCCAGGTAAGACCATTACCGAATATGACGATCATCTCTTCTGCATGATCACGATGAATCATCATCCACTTCATACCAACGACTGGTTTGCAAAAGAAAGCGTGCAAGGTCGCAACGTTGTTGTCGGCAATCTTGTGTACTCGTTAGTACTGGGCATGAGCGTTCCCGATATCAGCGGTGCAGCTATTGCAAACCTCGAAGTTGAAACGCTTCAGCACAAATTCCCAACGTTTCACGGCGACACAATTCATGCAGAGACTCGTGTTCTCGAGACAACCGAGAGCAAGTCAAAGAACGATCGCGGCACAGTGCTGGTTGAGACCAAAGGTTTCAACCAAGATGGCAAAGAAGTGTGTTACTTCCGCCGTCGCGTCATGGTGTGGAAGCGCGAGTTTGCGCCGAGCCGTCGCCGTCCATACGACGGACAGGACGTGTGGGTCGACTAGGTCGCAATGACCGCATTGCGGCCAGCCTGATTGAGTGGGGCAGCGGTTCGCTGCGTGACCTGCCGTGGCGTCGCACAAACGACCCGTGGCGAGTACTTGTTAGTGAAGTAATGCTGCAACAAACATCTGTTGCGCGTGTCATGCCAAAGTACGAGGCTTTTCTTGATGCTTTTCCAACTCCGGGCGCATTGGCTAAGGCACCATTAGGCGATGCATTGCGTCTGTGGTCTGGTCTTGGATATCCGCGGCGGTGTCGCAATCTGCAAGCAACTGCAGTAGTTCTGCATGGACAATTCGACGACCAGATGCCCGATTCGATTGACGAATTGTTGAAACTGCCTGGCATTGGTCAGTACACCGCGCGTGCCGTTTTAGCATTTGCGCATCGAATAGATGTTGCGGTTGTTGATGTCAATGTCTCGCGTGTGTTGTCGCGACTTGAAGGGGTTCCAATGAAAACTCGTGCCTTGCAGGACTTCGCAGATGAATTAGTTCCTCAAGGGCTCGGGTGGGAATGGAATCAGGTGATGATGGATTTTGGTGCACGGCACTGCACTGTTCGCTCACCATTGTGCGATTCTTGCCCTGTGCGAACCCAATGCAAATACAGAGGGGTTGGTGATGACCCGGCACAGTTGTCGGCTGGCGTCAGCAAACCCCAGCCACGATTTGAAGGTTCTGATCGTCAGGCACGAGGACGCGCATTGCATGCAGTGGGGGACGGCTCACAACGAATCACCGATGTGATTGAAGCAATGCGTGTTGATGAAAGTCGTGCGGAAAAATTAATCGCATCACTTATCGATGAGGGATTGCTTCAGCGCACAGGCAACAGTGTTACTTTGCCGTAATCCAATCAATGATTAGTTTGTTCACTTCAGCTGGCTTTTCTAGCTGCAGGAAGTGACCAGCACCTTCAACGATTTTCACTGTGGCCCATGGGCACATCGCGCGGGCTGCTTCTGCAACTTCGCTCCCGATGCATCCGTCATTGGCACCGTGTATGTACAGCGTCGGTTGAGTTAGTTCACCGCCACCTGCCACCTGAATCAAATCGTATTTTTCGCTGCGCGCACCGGTGCCAAGAGTTGCGCGGTAATAACCAAGAGCAGCTGACATATGTGCAGGATCGCGCAAACATGCTTTGCAATTCTCAGAATCAATTCTGCCGTCATAACCAGGTGACCAATCACGCCACAACATGTCAATAAAAGCAAGATCATTTGCGGGTACCACCATGTCAGACAATGGATGTTGGAAATAGAACATGTACCAACTGCGCTTTGTCTGTTCGAGGTTCGTGGCGAATGCCATTCCCATTGCGCCGCCTGGAGGCACTGCCATGCCAACAACTCGCTTCCAGCGATCTGGTTCACTTGCTGCTGCACCGTAGACACTTGGCGCACCCCAGTCGTGGCCGATGAGAACTGCATCACCATTTCCGCCCAGTGCTTCATGCAACGCATTGGCGTCTGCAGACAAAGCACCTGTTTGGTAGATGCCATCTGGTGCGGTCGACGTTGGTGCGTAGCCGCGTGTAAATGGTGCTACCGCTCGGTAACCAGCAGCTGCGAGTTCGGGCATGAGATAACGCCAACTATGTGCCGAGTCGGGGAAACCGTGAAGACATAGGGCTAACGGGCCAGTTCCACACTCAAGGTAGGTGAAGTCGATGCCGTTAGCGGTGACGGTATGAGTAGTGATGTCATGAGCCATAACCGAACGGTAGTCGGGTGTGGTGCGACACGCGTCACTCTAAGTAAATGTTTACTTCATGAGCGAACATGCGTAGCGTTATGGTAATGGGGTCAGAGCAACTACGCGTCACGTTTCACGGTGTTCGCGGTTCAACTCCATGTCACGGGCCCGCCACCGTGAAATACGGCGGCAACACTGCATGCGTTTCTGTACAGGCTGAAGGACAACGTCCCCTGCTTCTCGACCTTGGAACTGGTCTGCGATATTTCGGTAAACAGTTTGTTAGAGAAGATGCACCAGTCAATGCAGTGGCATTGGTAACGCATTTGCATTGGGACCATATTCAAGGGCTTCCATTTTTTGCACCGGTGCTACAACCAGACGCGCGACTTGAAATGTTCGGACCTGCTCAAGAAGATGGCACCAGTTTCATGGAATCGGTGAAAAGTATTGTTCGTCCACCAACTTTTCCCGTTGACATGGCAGGTTTGAACGGACGTTTCTCGTTTCATGATGTTGCAGATAACGATTTCGCAATCGATGGTTATTCCATCAAGTCGCGTTTGGTTCCTCACATCGGACCAACAGTCGGTTATCGCATCGAGTTTGGTGGAGTCACTATTGCCTACATCTCTGATCATCAGCAGCCATTAGACGGGTCGTTCTCTATTGCTGACGGAGTTCGTGAACTAGCCGAGGGTGCAGATCTCTTGATTCATGATGCCCAATACACACCTGCCGAGTTCGTGACTAAGGCTCATTGGGGTCACTGCACCACAGAATTCGCGGTTGGCGTTGCGATGTCATGTCGTGCAAAGCGATTGGCTCTGTTTCATCATGATCCAGAGCGCACAGATGCTGAACTTGATGCGACGACAGCCTGTTCAGAATCTTCAGGCGTTGAAGTTTTTGTGGCCCGTGAAGGCGCAACAATCAACTTGTGACCTGTTGCGTCTAATCTGAAGTCATGTCTGCATCTTTTGACTCTGCTCTCTTTCGTGCCGTCCTTGGCCACGTACCGACCTCTGTAGTCGTGGTTACAGGACTCAACGCGCAGGGCGTAGCGTTTGGTCTCACAATTGGTTCCTTTGCATCCGTTTCGCTCGATCCACCACTCGTCGGTTTTTTTCCGGGTGTCCGCTCACAATCATGGGCTGCTATTCGTGAATCTGGCCGCTTCTGTGTGAATGTCCTCGGATCACACCAAGAAGAAATGTGTTGGCGTTTTGCCAAAGAAGGTGACGACAAATTTGCCGGTATTGAATGGTTGTCTTCAGCCGGCGGCAGTCCAGTGTTGCCAGGCTCTATTGCGTGGATTGATTGTGAGATTGACACGGAAACAGTGATGGGGGACCATACATGTGTTGTCGGTCGTGTCACGTCGCTTGATCATGCAGAAGAAGTAGAGAATGCCATGGTGTTTTTTCGCGGCAAAGTCTCAAGCGTGAAGCACGGTGGATAGCAGAGAAATCACCGCGCGTGCCTGTGCCGCTTTAGTCGGTGCAGTATTAGCTCTTGCCGGCGCAGGCAAAGTCATATCGTGGAATCAATGGCGTGTAAATGCTCGTAAACAATACCTTTGGCCAATCGTGGCTGTCGCGCTCCCGCCACTGGAGCTAGTTCTTGGTGCTGCATTGCTGGTGTTGAAGCCCGCCGCCATAGTTCTCGGTCTCGCAACATTGTTGTTAGTTGTGTTCACGTCGTTTTTAGCACTACAGGTGACGATGAAGTCACAGGTTCCGTGTGCGTGCTTTGGGGCCAACGTGAATCGGCCACCATCATGGCGAGACGTGATGCGCAATCTTGCGTTGATTACCTTGATGTTTACTGCTGCAGCATTTAGCTAAAGATTTATTGCACGCAATCAATGGCGAATGACAATGTTTGTGCCTCATCGCGCCATTGGTCATAACGACCTGAAGGCCCACCATGTCCTGCACCCATGTCGCATTTGAAGACCACTGTTGTCTGTGGTGATTCATGACGCATACGGGCTACCCATTTTGCTGGCTCGTGATAACTAACGCGGGGGTCGTTCAAACCCGCCGTGACATAAAGCTGTGGGTAATCACGAGCGACAGTGTTGTCATACGGCGAATAGCTTGCGATGTATGAGGCGCTTGGTTCTGCACGCGGGTCGCCCCATTCTTCCCATTCAGTAACGGTTAGCGGCAATGACGGATCACTCATTGTGCTCACCACATCTACAAACGGCACTTCAGCAATGGCGCCAGCAAATCGAGTCGGTGCAATCGTGATGCAGGCACCTACTGCGAGTCCACCTGCACTTGCGCCACGAATAACAATCTTCTCACCGTCACAAATGCGAGTGTCTGCCAAGTGTGTGGCTACGGCAACGGTGTCGGTAAACGTGTTGCGCTTGTGAAGTAAGCGGCCTTGCAAATACCAGTTACGTCCCATCTCGCCTCCACCGCGAGGATGAGCAAGCGCCCATATCCAGCCACGGTCAAGTAACGACAGTCGCGCAACTGAGAACCATGGGGCAACTGAAATTTCATACGAGCCATACACGTATACCATTGCTGGCGCTGTGCCGTTGAGAGGAGTGTCGCGATGACGCACGATGTCGACAGGTACGTGAGTGCCATCGTCTGATGTAGCCCACAAACGCTCTGAAACATACATAGACAAATCGCACTCATTGACCTGTACTTGTTTCAGTGTTGAGATTTCGTCTGCAGCAATCGAATACCAGGCCGTGGTGTGAGGCACTGTGAGTGATTGGTACGACAATCGAATGCCATCTGTATCAAAGTCTGGGTTGGTGTCGAGTTCTACTTCGTGGGGCTCATCGAGAACTGCAATGTGTGAAACATTTCCGTCACGACCAACAATTGAAATCACTTGTTGTCCATGTACCCATCGCTGCATCACCGCGAATGAAGAAAAACACTCAAATTGGGTAATGCGCTCGCCGGCCACATGAGAGAGAAACGGTTTCCACCCAGAGGGAGAAGAGGTTGGGGCAGTCATGACTTGAAAATCAACTGCATCCAGGTTTGTGGTGATAGCTAATTCAGTACCCCAGTGATCAACGGTGTATTCAATGTCGTCACGTCGTACAGCAACACATATCAGCTGTGCCGTAGGTGTTGATGCATCCAGAATCCACGTCTCGCTAGACGTCTTGCTAGAGGATTCAATCATGATCAACTGGCCAGAACGACTAGCGGCGACACCTACAAAGAATCGCTCGTCTGCGTCTTCGTAGACCATGACATCGTCTGTAACTGGTGTACCTATGTGATGTCGCCATACCTGCCACGGGCGCATTTGTTCATCGGGAGTCACATAGAACAGCCAGTCGTCGTTCGTGCTCCATGCAATACCACCGAACGCTGTGTCGGCTATTTCGTCTGAAGCATCAAGGCCTGTTTCGGTATCTCGAATGCGCAAGGTGTAGTACTCGCCGCCATCAATATCACTTGACCATGCGAGAAAGCGGGTGTTGTTTGAGACTTCAAAGGCACCTAGAGAGAAATAATCATGGCCATCAGCCTCAATGTTTTCGTCAATCAAAATATTCTCTGTGGCGGTCGATGCCGTTCGACCGCGCGAATGGATGGCGTATGCCTTCCCTGTTTCAGTGCGAGATGTGTACCACCAGCCCGAGTGGTTGACTGGGTGAGATGCATCATCTTCTTGAATGCGTGATTTGATAGTTGAAAATATCTCTTCTGTCACAGACGCTTGATTCGCAAACCACTGTCTCGAGTATTCATTTTCTGCCGAGAGATAACTCAGAGTACTGACATCATCTTTTTGCAGTATCCACGCGTATGGGTCTTGCACCTCGCCAGAGGGCCGCACCCATGTATGCGGTCGACGCGGGGCAATTGGTGCGTTCAATGTCATAGTGTGCAGGATAAGGGCAAGTGCACGGTACCGTTTTGGCATGCGCGTGTGGATTGATCAAGACCTGTGCACGGGTGACGGTTTATGCGTTGATCATTGTCCCGATGTATTTGTGCAACTTGAAGATGGCATTGCCTATGTTGCTGAGCGTGGTGAACCTCTCAATGATCCGGGTGGTGCCGGTTCGTTGGCTGTCGTCGTCGTGCGTGATTACGCAGCCGTGGTGCAAGCCGCTGATGTATGTCCTGGTGAATGCATCTTTGTCGAGATACACGAATAATTATTTAGGCGGTGAATTGTTCTCACCTTTGAAACGATGATGAAGATGGGGTGAAGTTTGCATAGAAATTCCTCGAATCCGTTACAAAACGCATTTCAACCACGCACCCTTACCATAATGTAACTGCAATGTCTCCGCGTAAGAACTTCCAACATCTCGATCATCGCCTCGCTGATGCACTGGAAGTTATGGGGGAATGGTGGACTCCTCTGATCATTGCAGCAGTTAATGACGGATCATTTCGTTTTGAATCTATTCAGAATTCACTTGGAATAGCACGCAATATTTTGACTGATCGTTTGAACACTCTTGTCGCTGGTGGTGTTCTGGAAAAGCGCCTGTACACATCGAAGCCACAACGCTTTGAATATCACCTCACATCAAAAGGTGAAGAATTGATTCCTATTCTTCGGCATCTTGAGCAGTGGGGCACGCGGCATTTCGCAAATAATGGCAGGTAACTTCGTTTTCATAATTCCCTAGTACGGTGCCTATTGCAGGTAAATATGAAATTCTCCAACACCATGTCACGTCGTCTTCATCGATCGTTAATTGTGTTTCCTGCTCTTGCGCTCGCAGTAACTGTCGGCTGTGTTAGTTCTTCTGGTGCAGCACAGTCACCTGAGGCAAAGAAGACCACTACAACACTGAAGAAGAAAAAGGTGGTGACCACCACCATTGCGAAAGGTGTTGTGGGAGCAAACCCAACTGCTCTGTCGGTTCTTTCTACGATTACCGTGCAAAACGAATACAAGACCGGGTATTCACGTTCATTGTTTAAGCATTGGATTGATGCAAATGGAAATGGTTGCGATACGCGCGAAGAAGTTCTGATTGTTGAGTCTCAGAGCAAAGCCCAAGTCGATGCCTATGGGTGCAAAGTGATTGAGGGTGACTGGTTGTCGCCATATGACAATGTGATGCACACAAATCCGAGTGAGTTAGATATTGATCACATGATTCCCCTGAAAGAAGCGTGGGATTCAGGTGCATGGAATTGGACTGCAGCACAACGGCAAACATTTGCAAACGACTTGTCTGATCCCCGCGCGCTTATTGCAGTAACCGCAGGTCAAAACAGATCAAAGTCTGACCGAGACCCATCGAATTGGATTCCACCACAGAAGTCATATACGTGCACGTACCTATCTGAGTGGGTAGCAATTAAAGCTCGTTGGAAACTCTCGATGGACCAGAGTGAATTTGGCCGCATCAAGAATGTGCTCACGGCGTCGTGCGCTTCTGCCACAATTGCACCGTGGGGAACAGCCGCTACGCCTCCTTCAACATCCGGTTCAACAGCCACCACCATCGCGACAACGACTGCGACCACTATTCCTGCTGTTAAGTCAGCCACAACGTTGGCGCCCGTCGTCGCCACCGCACCTGTTGCCATTGCAGATCCCGAAGGGGCGATCGGGGCGCGCGAAGTGACGCCAGTTCGGTGCAAGAAAGCCGAGTTTGGCCAGACCGGGCAATATAAAGGTGTCGCTTATGTCTGTTCTGACCACCGCAAAGATGGCACGCGCTATGCGGCTGGCTATTACATGTGGCGCCCAGCCTAAATTTGACTTGTGGCGCTCGGGCTGTTGCCCGATAGCCTTGACTCCTATGTCGAAGAAGACCAAAAAGCGTAAGGCGCGCATGCGCCGCTCCAAGGCCAACCACGGCAAGCGTCCAAACATGGGTCGCGGCTAAGCCGACACCCATATGAGCCGCCTCGTTGCACTGCAAGCAGGAGGCTCTCGTGAACCCTGGCAGAAACTGGGGCTTTCATTTACTGGTAACTCTTGTCTGTTGGCTGATATTGACCTGACCATCACAGACGACCCTCTTGGGCTCCATTCCTGGACCATTGATGTCGGTATTGATGATGTCTGTGAGATCGATGGCATCCCCACCACCCTTGTCTCAACCTCTCCTGGACATCCCGCCACGTCTCGTATTAGCTCTCACACCATCACGGGGCTCGACCACGTAGTGGTCAACACCGACAACCTGGATCGCACCTGTGCGGCAATTGAAGCTGTTCTTGGGCTTGATGTGCGCCGCGAACGCGAAGTCGGCAACGGTGTCGTGCAGCGATTCCACAAACTGGATAACACCATTATTGAAGTTGTCAGCGGACCACACATCACCACTGTTGGTGCATCGTTGTGGGGAATGGTTGCAAGCATCGATGACTTGTTCGAATATTGCGAATCGTTGGGTGACGATATTGCTTCGCCACCGAAACGCGCAACTCAACCTGGTCGTTACATCTCAACCGTGCGCGGAGCAACGGGGCTTGGTGTTCCGTTTGCCATGATGACTCCGCACATTCCGGGCATGGCAACGCGCTGACTTAGTCAGACTCTTCGTCTTCGCCAGCAAGTTGACGCAAGAACTGCGCACCAACGTCACATGATTCATTTGCCGGACACCACCTGCACTGAAAACCGGGACGAACATCTGGTTCTCGAGTTTTCAATACAAGATCTGCAATCAACAAGGTGCCCTGTGCGGTGCGACGAACAGCTGATTGCAATAAACCTTCTGTGACGTCTTCATCATCGAGACGAGCAGAGTCGAGCGAATACGATGCAAGTCTGCGTGGCGCTTGACGGCTACGCAATGTTTCGATGAGCGCATAAAAACGCAAGTCGTCACGGTGTGTGGGTGTGAGGCGGCCTGTTTTTAGGTCGATAATTACTTTTCGCCCTGGCCCACCCAGTACTAGGTCCATCCGAGATGTAAATAGCACCGCGCCTCCGAATAGTGAATAGGACGCTGAGTATTCAACCATTGGGCGCCATTGTGGTTTGACCGGTGGGAAGCATTCAAGGAAATTTGAAACAGCTCCGACAACTGCACCGCGCAATTCGGCAAGTTCGTGTGCAGGCAACGAGATGATGAAATCAGAAGCACTTTCGCGAGGGTTTTCCGCAACGCTCGTGATGGCTGCATCAACAATTTCTGTCGGAATAATTGGGCCACGCCAGTTCAACAACAATTCAATGCCTTTATGTGCAATGGTGCCGCGCACTGTGTTGATGTTCCAAGCAAACTGTGCTTGACGATTCAATACGTGGTACTTCTCACATCCGTGAACGGTTGCAATGTGGTGCTTGTTGACACGCAAAGGATTTTCTGGCGTAAACAAATCTCTGATAGGAGCAAGTGCTTCCACAAGTTGCTCTTCAATTGATTCCACAACGTCGATAGACAACGGTTCCCAATCAGCGGGAACGCCAAGTGCCGAAATGACGGCCTGTTGCAACGGGTTGAGTTCTGTATCCACGACGCCGTAACGATAGGTCGCCGGAGTGTCGCAGAAGGGGAGAGTGTGCCACACCCTTTTGGCAGTATGTCTCCATGAGTCCATCGGCCACCACTAAGTTCACGGCAGCAGCCAGGGTGTTGGCCCAGCGTGCAGCCGAACTTGATCTCGTGGTGCCAGGGTTTCGCAGTCCTCCTCGCATTGTGGGTGTCAATCGCAGCATCAGGCGCTCGCGCGATAGTGAAGGCGGTGTCGTCGCCGTACGCCTGTCTGACAGGCCATTCACAGCTGCTGTTGGCGACATGATCGAAGGCGTCATCTTTATCAATCGACTCGAGCCGCCCGAAGCTGACAGGGCCCGCACCCAGTTATGGCGCACCATGTTGCAGTTCACGGTTGAAGTGTCGAATTCCCCCCATGCAGTTCAGCACGACCACGCCACGACGCGCGTAGCCTAAATATGTTCTTGCCCGGATGGCGGAACAGGCAGACGCAGGGGGCTTAAACCCCCCGGAGGGCAACCTCTTGCGGGTTCGATTCCCGCTCCGGGCACCAGTTCTTCGGAGGCATAATGCGTATTGAACGAATCAGAGTGGTGCGTGTTCCGATTCTTCTCGTCTCGCCCTTGCGCACATCTGACGGCGCGCATCAATCCCGGTCAGCTGTATTGGTGGAAATCACCGATTCTGAGGGCTTTGTCGGATGGGGAGAAAATGTCGCGACCAGCGGTGTTGCCTATGTCGGAGAAAGTGCTGAAGCCTCATACAAGGCCATGACGCAGCTGTTGATTCCTGAACTTGTGCAACACGATGTTGCAGTTGCCGATCTGTTTGCTGATGGATGGTGGGGAATTGCAGGTCAACACTGTGCAAAGCACGCGCTCGAGTCTGCATTGTGGGATGTTCATGCTCGACGGCAAGAAAAATCATTGGCCGAGGTTCTGGGTGCAGTGGAAACCGAAATTGAAGTCGGCGTTGTTGTGGGAATGCATGATTCCATTGATGATGTGGTTTCAGAAGTGATGATGCGTGTTGAAGAGGGATATGCGCGCGTCAAAGTGAAGATTGCACCGGGGCATGATGTTGAAGTGCTGGCAGCTGTGCGTGATGCAGTGGGTGTTGAATATGCATTGCAGGCCGACGCCAATGGCGCATATGGTGCGAACGATATTGACCTTCTGTGTTCGCTGGACAAATTTGCATTGCAATTTATAGAGCAGCCGTTTGCCGCCGATGATCTCGATTCTCCCGCAGAGTTGTTGCGTCGGTCTGCAACGTCGGTATGTCTTGACGAATCGGTTAACGCCATTAGCCAATTGTTGAACGCACTAGACCGTGGTGCATGTGATGTTGTCAACATCAAGCCGTCACGTGTGGGCGGTATTCGTGAGGCGATTGCGATGCACGATGTTCTTGTTGATCGGGGCATTGATGCGTGGGTCGGCGGAATGCTCGAATCGGGCATTGGGCGTGCCTCGTGTCTTGCGCTTGCTGCCATGCCAGGGTTCACGTTGACGCCTGACTTGTCAGCATCTGCCCGTTATTTTGCCTCTGACGTGACGAGGCCTTTTGTGCTTGAAGACGGCATGCTGCAGGTGCCAACGGGCCTCGGAATTGGTGTTGAGCCCTTGCCTGAGGTGCTTGCGGGTGATGGCGTTGTAATTGAAACGTTGTTTCAGCGCTAATTCGTGGCACGATTTCACCCATGAGTTCTTCAGACACGTTCAGCCTTGATGCGATGCTCGCAGATCTTGAAGCTTTGGTGTCATGTGAATCCCCATCGCGAGACATTGAACGTTTGCAGACGCACGCACAGTTGCTGTCAGGCCTAATGGAGCGCATGCTCGGGTCTGCACCAACGCTGATTGATTCACCAGTCGGGCCACATATTCATTGGCGTGGCGGCAACGACCCGAAGGTTCTGATCTTGGGTCATCACGACACGGTGCATCGTGCCGGCACATTGTCACGGTTGCCATTTTCAGTGCGCGACGGAAAAGCAACTGGCCCTGGAGTTTTTGACATGAAGGCTGGCATTGTGCAGGCCATTTATGCAGTTGCTTCGTTAGAAGATTCTTCGCATGTGGAGATTCTGCTTAGTGCAGATGAAGAGATTGGGTCACATGCGTCACGTGCCCTTATTGAAGAGCGCGCAATTGCATGTGGTGCGGTATTGGTGCTTGAACCAAGCGCAGATGGTGGGGCACTAAAGATCGGTCGCAAAGGCACTGGGACCATCACTTTGTCGATCGAGGGTCGAGCATCACATGCGGGGCTCGAGCCAGAAAAAGGCATTAACTCGTTGGTGGAATTAGCCACCTTGATTCCCCAAATTGTCGCTATTGCTGATGAGTCAATGGGTACAACAGTGACGCCAACTCTTGCGTCGGCCGGCACAGCAGACAATGTGGTGCCAGCACTCACTACGTGCGCAGTAGACGTGCGAGTGGCGGTACCAAGGGAGAAGCCGCGAGTAGAAGCAGCGTTTGCCGCATTGCGTCTGCAGCACCCAGAGGCGCGTCTCGTGGTGTCTGGACAGATTGGTCGGCCTCCAATGCACGAGTCAGCAGCAGCCGGGCTCTTTCCCATTGCCGTAGCAATAGCGAATCGAATTGGTATTGATTCTCTTCAGGGTGTTGTTGTTGGTGGTGGCTCAGACGGAAACTTCACAGCAGCCGTAGGTGTTGAAACGCTTGATGGTTTAGGCGCAGTCGGTGGTGGGGCGCACGGAGACGCAGAACATGTTGTGGTTGCAACAATGCCGCATCGTGCAGCGTTACTTGCTGGTTTGTGTCAGGAATTGTCTTCAATGGCCAAAAGGCCGCCGCTTGGCAATGTGCCTGCATCACGATAAACCTGCAACTTTGCACGGCTGTCATCGATATCAAGGTTGCGCATGGTGAGTTGACCAATTCGGTCAAGCGGACCAAACGCTGAATCTTCTACACGTTCCATGCTGAGACGATCAGGCGCGTACGTGAGATTCGGGCTTGTTGTGTCAAGAATGCTGTAGTCATCACCACGACGTAAGCGAACAGTGACTTCACCAGTGATTGCGGTGCCTACCCAGCGCATGAGTGGCTCGCGCAACATCAGTGACTGTGGATCAAACCATCGACCTTCGTACAGCAACCGACCAAGACGACGGCCCATCGTGCGGTAATTCTCAAGTGTTGCTTCGTTGTGAATGCCAGTTGCGAGGCGCTCGTATGCAATATGCAGCAGCGCAAGGCCAGGAGATTCGTAAATTCCACGGCTCTTTGCTTCGATGATGCGGTTTTCGATTTGGTCGCTCATGCCAAGACCGTGACGGCCACCAATGGCATTTGCCTCTAAGACAAGATCAACTTGTGACGTGAATTCTTTGCCGTTGATTGCAACTGGGAAACCTTCATGAAAGCGAATTGATACAACTTCTGACGCAATAGCGATGCTCTCGTCCCAATGGGCAACACCCATGATTGGTTCGACAAGTTCCATTCCGTTGTTGAGTTCTTCCAACAGTTTTGCTTCGTGAGTTGCACCCCAAATATTTGAGTCAGTGGAATACGCTTTTTCTTTCGAGGCTTTGTACGGCAATTTACGAGCGGTGAGAAACTCGCTCATCTCGGTACGGCCGCCCATCTCGTCAACAAATGTGGGGTCAAGCCATGGCTTGTAGATACGTAGCGCAGGGTTGACCATCAGGCCGTAGCGATAGAACCGCTCGATGTCGTTGCCTTTGTACGTGCTGCCATCACCCCAAATGTCGACTGAGTCTTGGCGCATTGCGCGAACGAGCAATGTTCCGGTTACTGCACGACCCAATGGGGTGGTGTTGAAATATGTCTTGCCAGCTGTGGTGATGTGGAATGCACCACACTGCAATGCAATGAGACCTTCGTGAACTAGTTCTTCGCGACAATCAACAAGGCGCGCAATTTCTGCGCCATATTCTTTTGCTCTGCCTGGGATACCGGAAAGATCAGTTTCGTCTGGTTGTCCAAGGTCTGCTGTATAGGCACAAGGAATTGCCCCTTTTTCGCGCATCCATGCAACTGCAGCCGATGTATCTAGTCCACCAGAAAACGCAATGCCGACGCGTTCGCCTGCTGGGAGGGTGGTAAGTACCTTTGACATTCCTTTAACGGTACTGGCGCATGACCACTACTACAGCGATGGATTCCATCAAGGCTGCGACACCAATGATTACAACAGCAACCGAGACGGCGGGGTTTGATGCAAGTTCCGCAACTCCTGTTGCAATCAGTGCAAGCGAGCAGACCCAACTGGCGGTTGTCATATGACGCGGAGAGCGCAGCGTGGCCACCACAGGAATAAGGACAATGGCAAGAGGAATTGTGAGGAGAAACGGCGATGCAGGTGCTGACGATGGTCCCAGCCACCAAATGGGTCGTCCGATGGTGCGGCTAGAGATAGCGATTGCAAGCAATGCCCCGAATACGCCAGCCCATGTGATGGTGGAGACGGTTCGCCATCCGTCGCTCGGAAGCACCTCGATCGGCGTGGGGGGAGTAGCGAAATCCATACATGCCACCGTACCCAGCCAGCGCCTGCGGGAAGTGGCACCCACCGTTAGCCTTCATGCGTATGGAAAAGTCGCCATTCAGTAAATTGTCGATCTTTTTCCCTATGTGGAATGAAGAGTCGTATATCGAACGTGCAATTGATGCAGCGCGTGAAGAGTGCGAAGACCTCATGGCACAAGGCGACATTGTTGATTACGAAATGATTGTTATTGACGATGCGTCAACAGACAGCACACTCGAAATTGCACAACGTTTGGCTTCACAAGATCCGCGAGTTAAGGTTGTGCACCACCCCGAGAACCGCAAGCTAGGTGGTTCTATGAAGTCTGGATATGCAGCAGCTACAGGTGACTTGGTTCTGTACACCGATGCGGACTTGCCGTTTGATATGCACGACGTTCATAAGGCAATGCGGCTACTTCGCTATTACAACGCAGATGTAGTTAGTGCCTACAGGTTTGATCGCACCGGAGAAGGCTATGTGCGCACGGTGTATTCGTTCTTTTATAACGTAATGGTTCGAGTGTTGTTCGGTGTTCGTATGCGCGATATCAACTTTGCCTTCAAGTTGTGCCGTACTCGTATTTTTGAGCATGTTGAACTAAAGAGCGAAGGGTCCTTCATCGACGCCGAACTGGTGGTGAAGGCTCAAAAGTTCGGGTATTCAGTCATTCAATTTGGGGTCGACTATTTCCCTCGTACTCGTGGGGTTTCGACATTGTCGTCTCCTTCCGTAATCCTGAAGATTTTGAAGGAAGCGCGCCAACTTCGTCGTGAAATTCGAGGCATTTCGCCCGTTGTTTAGGCTGAAGGTTGAGGCGCCTCCAGCGTTGGTAGCGTTTCGGTTCTGTGTCTGAACCCCTTGAACCCGAAATCGCAATGCCGGTGCGCCAGTCGTGGTGGGTGAGATGGCGTCAGACAATCATTACGTCAGTGCTATTTGTAACTGTCGGTACTGGGGTTGCGGTCGCCAATAACAACCAGAGTCCCACAACAACTACAACGACGGCAGTGACTACGCCGGGGTTCTGCCCAGTCGATGCACCAATCACCTGTTACACATTGTCTCGCACAATCAGAGACGGCATGAAAGGTGCTGATGTTCGCCGTTTGCAACAGCGCCTCAAAGATTTACATTTCGATCCAGGCCGCATTGATGGCGTGTACGGCGGAGACACGATGATGGCTGTGTGGGCATTCCAAGCACTTGTACAAAAGATGACACGCGATACGTTGGTCGATTTTGTGACCCCTGTTCTATGGGAGTCAATGCGTGGAAACGTAACTATTACGCCGCGCCGCCAACCCGGAACACCAAATCATGTTGAGGTGTATTTACCCGAACAGGTAATGGCTGTCTTTAAGGGGCAGCAACTTTTGCTTGTAACTCACATTTCAACTGGCACTGGTCAGAAGTGGTGTGAAGAAGTGACTATTGACCCAGGCGAAGACGGCAACAAAGGAGCAGTGCCCATCAAGATGGGTGTTTGTGGAGAAGCAATAACTCCTGGAGGTATTTATTACTTCTACAACCGCAAACTCGGACTACGCGAAAGTAAGTTGGGCACCATGTGGAACCCGGTGTATTTCAACTTTGGCATTGCAATCCACGGCGCAATGATGGTGCCCAAAGAACCTGCGTCACATGGTTGCGTGCGCATTCCCATCTTTGTCTCGAACTACTTTCCTGCATTGGTGCAATACAACGACCGTGTGTATGTGTTTGACGGAGTGAAAGAGCCCGAAGATTACGGATCTATTGCGCCACCATGGGACAAGAAAGATCCGAACTACACCACTACGACATCGACTTCCACAACAACGTCAACTGTGCCCGTAGCGACAAGCACGACGGTTGCGCCGAAGTCAACAGTGCCAAAAACGACTGTTGCTCCTGTAGGGGTTACGACGGTGACGTCGACTGTTCCTTCTTAGGTAGCAATTGCAACTGTGACGGTGCACTGAAAGACATCGGCAAGAAGAGATGTGCGCTGTTGCGTGGCGTATAGGTTCAAATCAAGGTCTGCGTGTTTCTCGCTGTGAAGTGTAATTTGCAGCGATGTGTTCTTTTGAGTGACAGACGCAGACGTTGTTCGGCCGTCATGTGTGCGATCTAGTCCGATAGCTATACGTAAAATTGCTGACAACATCCGAACGATATGTTGGTCTGTTTCCGACAATGCAGCAAATGCGGCATGTTGAAGTTTCGGTTCGCTCTTTCGGTGGTAGCGAGCTATTTGAGCTATCAACTCAATTTCGTGATCTGTGAATCCAACAAGGTCTGCATTGCGCACAATGTAATAGGTATGAAGGTGATGCCTGGCGTGAGAGACAATGAGTCCAACATTTGCGAGCACGGCTGCAGTCTCTAAGTACAAACGATGATGTGGGTCTAGTTCATATGAATGTGACAACTCATCAAAGAGAATGCATGACAGGCGGGAAACGTTGAGGCTGTGGGAAGGATCATCATCGCACCGCTCGGCCAACTTTCGGGCACTCTGAATAGCAACATTGTGTAAGTCATTGTTGACGTCAGGGTCTAGTCGTTGCGCGGCATCAAGCAGCACGCCTTCTCGCAGGGCATAGTCGCAATACATGAATGAAGAGATGGCGAATGACTCTGCCAAGGTGTCAAGAATAAGTGCACCTGCCAAAATGATGTCGGCACGATCAGCCTCAAGACCTTCCAATTGTGTGCGCTCAACAAGTGCGGACAAAGCAATCATTCTCGTGACCTGATGGAGTTCGTCGGCAGTAAAGAGGACACCATTCATTGATCGAGGCATTTCGTCGTGTGTCAACATCCAGCACATTCGAGCGAGTGTCTCGCCAGTTCCCGAGGACACGATTGCAACTTCGTGACCAAGCTTGAGAACTTCTCGCTTTACGGGTTCAACCGTTGATGCAATAAATTTGGAGCACGAAGGAACTGAGGCTGGGTGTGTTGAACCATTTGGAAAGAAGCGATTGGATAATCGCACGGCACCAATTTTGAAGCTGCGGACAAACAGTTCTTCTGTGTGATCAAAAATGACAACCTCTGTTGATCCGCCGCCGATATCAATAAGTAGCGAACGTTTGTCGGATAGGGGAAGGGCTTGTAAAACTCCGAGGTGGATGAGTCGCGCTTCTTCGACTCCTGAGATGACCTCAATATCAATTCCGGCCTCGTTGGCAACTCGGTCGACGAAGTCTGAGGAGTTCTTTGCTTCGCGCACCGCACTCGTTGCAACTGCAAAGACGCTTGCTCGGTGTGCATCAGCGACACGTCGCATGTGTCGCAATGCTTCGACGCCTCGTTCCATGGCCTCGGGGCTCAGTATTTTCATGTCGCCACCGCCTTCGCCAAGGCGAGTGTTGTCTTTTTCGCGGGCAATGACTTCGAAGCCCGAATCACTAACTTTTGCGACAACCATATGAATACTGTTGGTGCCGATGTCGATTGCAGCAATGATGCGTGTAGAAAAGATCATGATGTGACAATGGTCCAGACGGCAAAACTGATCTTCATGATTGTCACCGTAGTAGCGTAACGCGAATGTCAAACGCAGTACCAACCGTTCTCACAGACCTCATTCCGATGCCACGCATCATGGAAAAGTCAGTGGCGCGCGATGTCACGCTCGTCGTGGGCGGAGCATTGCTCACCGCTTTATGCGCCCAAATAGTTATTCATCTTGGTTTTACGCCCGTGCCAATTACTGGTCAAACATTTGCCGTATTGGCTGTGGGTGGTGTGCTTGGTTCACGCCGCGCGATTGCGAGCCAGGCGCTCTACTGGCTACTTGGCGCAATCGGATTGCCTTTTTATGCCGATTCAACAGGTGGCTGGAGTCATGCAACAGGATCAACGTTTGGCTACTTCGTCGGTTTTGTTGTCGCCGCTGGCATTGTTGGCTGGTATGCCGATTGTCGCAATGACCGCAATGTTGTGTCGTCATTGTCTGCAATGGCGCTCGGTACTGCTGTAATTTATTTCTTTGGCGCACTGTGGTTGGCACATTCGATTGGTGTCCCGGTTGCCACTGGAGACACCAATGCCATCACTCTTGGTGTGGCTCCGTTTCTTGCAGGTGACGCAGTCAAGTTGGTTCTGGCAGCCCTGGTCAGCCCTTTGGGCTGGACCCTGTATTACGCAAAACCCCGCTAAACCTTCAGAGACACGACTGGGTCATACTTGGGTGTGGCTGCAAATTCATTGAACAAGAGCACGGACGCCAGTCGCAAGCGTGGACGACCTGCGGACACTGATTCCACAGACACTCACGATCGCATTGTTGTGTGCGCGCGCGAACGTTTTGCGGCAGAGGGATTCGAAGGCACGACAAATCGCGAGATTGCTGAGACAGCGCAAGTGTCTAGTGCGGCCTTGTATCACTACTTTCCTTCGAAAGTAGATATCTACATTGCGGTTTGTGATTCCATCACTGAAATTTTTGTGGATGTTTTTGCTCGAGTGAAGGCATCTGAGACCACTCTTGAGGCGCGGCTTGTTGCGCTGTTTGCAGAAGTCGGAACACTCGGGGCAAATGCCCCTTCCACTGTCGGATTTATCACGGGTATTTCGGCAGTAGTACAAAAGCACCCCGAGGTGTCAAAAGGTACCGATGCATTCGGCAAAGAATTTGGTCGGAATATTGTTGACCTCATTGCGACGGCAAAAGAGACTGATCAAATCTTGCAGGGCACAACAGTGCAGTCATTTGCCGATCTTGTGTCGTCTGTTCTGGCCGGATTAGGCAGAATGAGTGCTCGTGGAGACCAATCTCGCCATGTTGCAGTGGCCGCTGCCTTCTTAAGACTGATTCATACTGCTGCACAGAAGTAAGTTGGCGTCATGGACGCCGAGGTATTTCATTCGCTGAAGAATCTGACTCACGGTGTCGCTCCTCTTTCTGAGCTATTTCAAACAGACCCTTCCCGCATTGACTGGCTGACTATCGATGCATGTGGAATTCATGCAGACTTCTCCCGTCAGCGCGTCAACAGAACTTTGCATGAAGCGTTGCTGCACTCTGCAGACGTTGTCGATATTCGCGGTTCGTTTAGGAAAATGATGGCTGGTGACATTCTGAATGTCACTGAAGACCGTGCGGTTGGGCACATGGCATTGCGTGCGCAAGCCACGTCATCGCCAATGGCTCAGCAGGCGTCGGGGCAATTAGAGCGAGCAAAGGCAGTGGCCGATGGTGTGCGCTCGGGCTCAGTATGTGGCGCAAGTGGAAAACAGTTTGCGACGGTTATCAATATTGGTATCGGTGGTAGCGATCTTGGTCCTGCAATGGTTACACGCGCACTACGGCGGTTCGCCAATGGACCTGTTGTGAAATTCGTTTCCAATATTGATGCAGCAGATCTTGACGAGGCATTGCACGGTGCAGATCCTGAAACCACGTTGTTTGTCATTTCATCGAAAACATTTACCACTCTTGAAACAATGCACAATGCAGAACGTGCACGCCGGTGGATACAGGCAAGTGTTCCGGATTGGGCACTTCATTTTGTGGCCGCAACGTCGCACACCGAGGCTGCTTTGAATTGGGGCATCCAAAAAGATCGTTGCCTGGAATTCTTTGACTGGGTTGGTGGGCGTTTTTCGTTGTCGTCGGTGATTGGGTTTCCGGTCATGTGTTCAATTGGGGCAGACCAATTCAGTGAATTTCTCGCCGGAATGGCCGATATGGACAGCCACGTCGTGACTGCGCCGACGGAACACAATTTGCCGGTGGTGCATGCATTGATGTGGTGGATGAATAGCGCTCTCCATTCGTTTCCGACGGTTGCTGTAATTCCGTACAGCCATGACTTGTCGCGACTGCCCGCGTATCTTCAACAGCTCGTGATGGAAAGCAATGGAAAATCTGCTGGGGTTGATGGTCGTTCAATTCTCGGCGGCACGAGCCCTGTGGTCTGGGGTGAAGCAGGAACGAACGGCCAGCATGCATTTTTTCAAATGCTGCACCAGGGAACTCAAGTAGTGCCTGTTGAGTTTGTGACAACGGGGGCATCTCTTGGTACAGATGATGAAGCGCACGACTTATTGTTCGCCAATGTGATTGCCCAATCTGAAGCATTGGCTGCAGGTCGAGTGCATGATGAACCACACAAGACATTTGAAGGTAATCGACCAAGCAGTGTTCTAGTTCTTGACGAACTTAGCCCTCGACGCCTTGGTTCTTTAATCGCGATGTATGAACATTCGGCAGTCATTCAAGGCTGGCTCATGGGCATCAATAGTTTTGATCAGTGGGGAGTGGAATTAGGCAAGATCTTGGCCGTAGATGCCGCCACAGCAATTAAATCTGGCGTGTCACAAGATGAACAAACCATGACACACCCCTTGCTGAATTGGTATATATCAATACGAAAAAAACTGCAACGCAACCAATAACAAAGGGGATAACCTGCCTGCAATGGCAAGTGCATCTCCGAAGCCCATCGTCAATTCAGCGGAACGGATGTTGAATCTTGTTGCGTTACTTACTGAGTCGAATCGACCACTCACGTTGGAAGATATCGGCAACTATATGGAGCGTCAGTATCCAGAAAAAGCTGAAGCTCGGCGTACTGCATTTGAACGCGACAAAAAATCACTACGCAAACTGGGTGTGCCCATCACGACACAAGTTCTTGGTGGAAATGATGCCGGCAAGACTGCATATTCAATTGACCGGGCTGAATACAAGCTGATCAATTTTGATCTGACAGAAGATGAACTGTCGGCATTGCAGCAAGCCGCAGCGCTTGTGCAGATCGATACGCAGTGGGGAAAGCAAGCTGTTCAGTGGCTTGGTGGCGATATTGATGAGTCGCCGTCGCACACTGTTGCGCACGTTGATGCTCGTTCCCAGGAACTGCCACAGTTGTGGTCAGCCATCGCAAAAAGTTGTCAAATCTCGTTCCCGTATCACGGCCGCGTTCGCACGGTGCATCCGTACGGCCTTATCTCACGTAGCGGGTTCTGGTATCTCGTCGCTTTTGACACTGACCGTCAGGCACAAGTGACCTATCGTGTCGACCGTTTTGAAGCTGTAGCCACAATTGGCGCGCCAGAATCTTTTGTTCGGCCGGCAGATTTCAATCTTGCAACTGCATTCGAACGCGATGCAAAGGCATTTCCTGGCACAGACACAGAAGTGGCGGTAGTGCGTCTTGACAGCCGCATCGCTCCTGGTGTTGTTCGAGAACTTGGCGATGATGCAATCGTTGCTGTCCGCATCGATGGTTCTGTAGATGTAGAAGTGTCATGCGGCAATCGGGTTGCTTTTCGCTCTTGGTTGTACGCAATGGTCGATCGGGCTGAAGTCATTTCTCCTGAATCTGTGCGCAGTGAAATTGTGGCTGACTTGGTACGACTTTCGGGTGGCAAATCATGAGTGCAAAGCGCGGCCCTCGTTCATCAGAAGTTCGTGTCAGTGGTTTATTGCGAATGCTGCCGTGGCTGATGAAACAAGAACGCGTGTCAGTAGCAAAAATGGCCAAGCAATTCTCAATGTCAGAGTCTGATCTCATTGAAGACATTGAAATGGCCTCTATGTGTGGCGTGCCGCCTTACACACCCTTTGAACTCACTGACATTTACATTGACGATGGATACATTTTTGTAGGGGTAAACAAGCGGTTCGAACGAAGCCTGGAACTTACCTCGTCAGAGGCGTTTGGGTTGAACCTCATGGCGGCGGCAGCAATGGAATTGCCCGGCTTTACACGAGGCAAGGATTTGAAGAGCGCGGTAAAGAAATTGCGCAAAGTGCTCGGCGATGATGTTGTCGACGTTGATATTGAATCGCCAACTTTTTTGCCGGTAGTCACCGAAGCGGCATCATCTGGTCAGCGTGTGCGAATGACATATTGGACCCCAGCTCGAAACGAAGAATCGGAACGCACTATTACCGTACGTACTGTCTTTGTTGACCGTGGACATTGGTACATTCGCGCCGATGACGATGCATCGAATGACAGTCGGCATTTCCGTGTAGATCGAATTCGCTCTGTCTCGCTTCTGAACGAATTTGTTGCAGTCTCTGAAGCCACGGCTCAGGTTCCTGCTTGGTTTGCCGATGCGTCGGGCAGTGAAACTGTGACAGCGCAAGTTGCCGCATCTGCAGCATGGGTAGTGGAAACATATCCGTGCACGGTGCGAGAAGAGCGTGCAGACGGCTCGTACCTGATTGACATAGTGTCTAACAGCGAGCATTGGCTCGGGCGTTTGCTCCTTCGTGCAGGTGGTGCGATCACAGTGGTGGCCCCAATTGAAATGGCATCGGTGCAAGTCCGAACAGCCATTGCTGTCCTTGCGCGTTATGGCGCGAATAGTTCAGACACCTGATCAGGCGTTTCTACACCCAATTCTTTGATGAGGTGCATGAGAAGTTGCGCAGTAGCTGTGGCATCTGACTTTGCATCATGCACTTGGTCTCGTTCGATACCGTAGTGCTCACACAAAGCAAAAAGATTATGTCGGCGTGTGGTGTCTGTTCCTGCGGTGCGCCGTGAGAGTTCTAGAGTGTCGATGTGAATTTCAACCTGGCCTTCGATGCCAACACGTTCAGATTCGGCATGAAGAAAACCAAGATCAAAAGAGGCATTGTGAGCGGTAAAGACATTGCCTGCGCTAATGCTCCAGAGTTGTTCGAGCGCCTTTCGTAATGGCATTCCGCTAGAGACTTGTTCAGCCGAAATGCCGTGAATGTGTTCAGCTCCGTGCTGGTATTCAGCAGGACTTTCGGGTTTTACAATTGTGTCGAACGAATCGACAATGTGGCCCTCACCATTCACTATGACCGCAGCTAACTGCACAATGCGATCTGTTTCTGGGTTGAGGCCAGTTGTTTCGAAGTCAACGACCGCAAAAGATACATTGCGCATGCTGTGTGGGGCTGTAGATAGTTCGTGCGGTGTCATTGAGAGCACCTTAGAACGGGGGTGAGGCAGGGTGATGTCATTGTGGTGTGACTTCAACCGACAGGTGGTGTCATTATGTCGATAATGGTTTGCTTATCAAAGTAGTCCCGCCACAACGAAATTTTTCCATCGCGAATTTCAAAGACTCCAGCAACAGGAAGAGTTGTCCATCTGCCGTGTATCTCTATTCGGTCGTCACGTTCGTTCAGCACAGTGCCAGATTCGAGCGTGCCACTAGATGTTTGACGGTGAATTTTCCAGTCAATGCCAGTGCACATGCTGAAGAAGCCATTCAGTGTGTCGCGTAGTCCCTGTGGCCCAAAGGTTTTACCCATTGGCACATTGTCGTATTCGAAATCATTTGTGACCATGGCTGCTGCAGATTCAAGATCGCGTGACACCAACAGTGTGATGAATTCTCTAATAAGCGAATCAGGTGTAACTGGAGTAGTAGGCATCACACGATTGTGTCATGTGCCGCTACAGAAGTTCTGCTGCGAGGCTTGCCACTTCGCTGCGTTCACAGGCAGCAAGGGTGACATGACCGAAACACCGCTGATTAGCAAAGGCATGAATCAGTACAGCGAGGGCGTTGTTCGACTCTCCCATGTAGGGCGCATCGATTTGGCTGGTATCGCCCGTAAAGACAACTTTTGTACCCTCACCAATACGAGTGAGGATTGTCTTCAATGTGGTGGGTTCAAGGTTCTGAGCCTCATCGACCACAACGAACTGGCGATGTAGCGACCGGCCGCGCAAGAAAGTGACAGATTCAAGAGTGAGTTGCGAACGAGCGGTCAAGTCTTCAATGAGGCGCCTTGCGTCGTTACTTGAGCGTTGGTCGGTGAGCGCAACAATCGCGTCGTGAATGGCTGACATCCACGGGTCAAGTTTCTCATCGAGTCCGCCAGGCAGGAAACCTACATCGGCTCGACCGACCGCTACTAACGGGCGATAAACAGCAAGCTTCTCGTATGCGCGAGTTTCGACTACTTGTTCTAGGCCAGCAGCGATAGCCATCACGGTCTTGCCTGTACCAGCGCGCCCATCAAGAGCCACCACGCTGACATCGGGGTCCATCAGAAGTTCAAGTGCAAAACGTTGTTCTTTTGATCGGGAACGAAGTCCCCACGCCTCAGGCGACGTCGTAGCAAGAAGTTCCACAGTGTCACCGGTGCTGCGAACGAGTGCCGATTGAGAACCGGAACGAACAACAGCAAATTCATTTGTCGTGAGGTGAGTGTCGGCGTCAAACGACTCTGAAGAGATTTCACCGTGTTCGTATAGCGCATCGACAACCGCTGACGACACTTCAAGTGTGAACCAACCCATTGGACGAGTGTGAGCAGATCTGCCTACTGGTTGATGTTCCGCTGCAACGAGTCCCAAATGGGCTGCTTTAATGCGCAAACCCGCGTCGTTCGAAATGATTTGTGTTGGTGCTTTTAATGATTGCCCAAGTGCTGCCCCAATGATTCGGTTATCAGGAATCTCTGGGTTCAGTCCGTTCTCAATTAACAAATGCCGCTGAATTCCGTTGACTTCAATGTGAACGGTTGCTCCACCTGGTTCCTGATTTAGCGGAACGGGGAGGTGAATGGAACCGCCAGCTCTGCGACGCAAATCTTCAATAGTGCGCAATGCGGTTCGTGCAGCGCGGCCCACATCATCGGCACGGCTCTTCAAGCCATCAAGTTCTTCCACCACAGTGAGGGGAATGACGACATCGCAACCGGGAAAAGAATGAAGACAACCAGGGTCTGCGACAAGAACTGACGTGTCGAGAACTATGCGAGTACGCACACCAATTGGGAACTCCGAAGTGCTCGTCATGGTGTCATCTGGTGACTCCATATCGGCACCGATCTGCTCCGCAACACGATCGATGTCTCATCTTGGCATCACTGAATTACCTAAGTGGTGGATGCTCGAGGTCCTGAACAAAGTATTCATATCGACGTAACTTTTTCGTCTCTTCGCGTATGCACGAAATGAAAAGTTGACTTCAACATTCCACTAAGAGGGTAATTTTCGGATGTTTTCAAAATATTTTTTAAAATATTTTAGGTATCTCGGTTCCAGAATTTTCTACATGATTGACGTGATGAGTGGTACGTGTCAAGCGTGTGTGACAAATGCTGAAAGCGTCAACCGTTGCATGGTGCAGCGACAACAATGTTCATTGATGAATCAGAATTGCATGGCAGTCTGTCCTCTGAAAGTCCTGCACTGTAAGGGTTTGGGAGGAAATATGTATCAATCTCTTCTGATCCCCGCAACAAATAGTGCAAGACCAAATTGCGCAGACGCAGCAGTAACGCGTGTTTGAATCAACTAGTGAGAACAGTAAAAAATGCTTTTGTTTGTGCGTCACCAAAATGCTCACGAATAAGATAGTTGCATTTGCAACTAGTCGAATGCTTGCTTTTTGTGATCAAAGCAGTTCAAATTGTTTGACAACTCCGATTCCGGGGAGGAATACACAATGACAAAAGCAGAACTCATCGAAGAGGTATCGAAGGCAGCAGAGTGCTCAAAGGCAGACGCCGAGCGCACACTTGCAGCGTTCTTCGACCTAATTGTTGCTTCTACTAAGAAGGGCGAAAAAGTGGCATGGCCGGGCTTCGGCTCGTTCAGCACCACCGATCGCAAGGAGAGGACTGGCCGTAACCCACAAACGGGTGCAGCAGTAACAGTCCCCGCCTCAACCGCGATGAAATTCACAGCGAGCTCTACATTAAAAGCTCAGCTGAACCCAAACCGTAAGTAACCACTTACACAACGAGAGGAAACTCAAGTGGCAGCAAAGAAAAAAGCAGCAGCTAAAAAAGCTCCTGCACGCAAGAAGAAAGCAGCAGCTAAGAAAGCTCCTGCACGTAAGAAGAAAGCAGCAGCCAAGAAGGCTCCTGCAAAGCGCAAGAAAGCAGCCAAGAAGGCTGCTCCTGCACGCAAGAAGAAAGCAGCAGCTAAAAAGGCTCCTGCAAAGCGTAAGAAAGCAGCCAAAAAAGCTGCTCCTGCACGCAAGAAGAAAGCAGCAGCCAAAAAGGCTCCTGCAAAGCGCAAGAAAGCAGCAGCCAAGAAGGCTCCTGCAAAGCGCAAGAAGGCAGCAAAGAAGGCCTAGGCCTTCTCTACAACTTCAAATCAGTAGAACCCTTGGGTTCGGAGTGTCGAAATGGAGGGCGAAAGCCCTCCATTTCACTTTCTCCGGACAAGTTCTCACCGTTGTATTTCGGGCACACTTGTGGAATGCCTAGCAACACTGACCATGTACTTACTGATCTCATTGCCGAGGTAGCAGCGCTCGATGCGCACCTGTCAGGAATGTCTGACTCTGACTGGTCTGTTTCAACTCCTGCGCCAGGCTGGGATGTAGCTGACCAAGTGATTCACTTAGGTCTCATTGACCTGCGGGCCATGTGGTCAATGGTTGATCCAGAACGTTTCACGAGCGATGTGGCCGAGATGATGACCTCTGGTGGTTTGGATGCAATTCATAAATCTGAACGTGAAAAGACACCACAACAATTGCTCGAGTGGTGGCGCGAAGGCGCTGCTGATCTGGCTCGTGCGGCACAATCAATTGATCTGTCGGCACGGTGCAAATGGTACGGGCCATCTATGTCAGGCACGTCTATGTTGACTGCGCGCTTGATGGAGACCTGGGCGCACGGGCAAGACATTGCAGATGCATTGAAGTGGGCACGTATTTCGACTGATCGCTTGAAGCACATTGCTCATATTGGGGTACGCGCAATGCCCTTTGCATTTGCATCAAACAAATTGCCAGTTCCAGAAGGGAATGTCTTTGTTTCACTTACTGGTCCGAATGGTGACACGTGGACATGGGGAGACGAGTCAGCAGATTCTTTCGTCACTGGACCAGCATCAGGGTTCTGTTTAGCAGTGACACAACGTCGACACATTGACGACTGTGGGTTAACAACAATCGGAGAACCTGCATCAACATGGATGCCAATTGCGCAGAGTTTTGCGGGGCCGCCAGGTGTTGGCAGAGTTGCTGGGCAGTTCTCTTAAAGCCTGTTCATGAGGTGAAAGATTTCAGCTGCTGCGAAACCATGTGGCGCGCCAAGATCACTCATGCGCTGACGCATCCGTGAACGAAACACTTCCATGCCGTCTTCATCAGTTGCCTTCATAGTTGATTCAAACTGGCTTTCATGGCGTTCTAACGCAGTGAGTTTGATAGGAACCCATGGGGAAATATCTTCCACGTGGTTCGGTTCGTCTGCTTCCCACAACAGCAATGCATCAGGGCGATGATGAACAACGCCGTGATCTGCGAAGTGATGCTTCAAGAAATGTGGGTCGCGTGCAGCAACGATGGCATCGCACACATTCAGGCCAGTATTGCGATGGTCGGGGTGCAGGCGGTATCGCTTCCACGGATCATGTGACAAGACCACGTCTGGCTTCAGTGTTCTAATGGCAAGAGCAATGCGATCGATCGCCTCTTTGGAATGCTCGAGTTCGCCGTCGATATAGCCAAGAAACGACACTGTGCCTGAGGTTCCAAGCGCGCTGGCTGCGTTGCGTTGTTCGACTTGGCGTGATTGCACAAGTGCTGCAGTATCGGCGTCAGGGTTCCATGAGCCTTTTGAACCATCTGTGCACACAAGGTGGTGCACGACTGCGCCTTCTGCGGACCATTTGGCAAGAGTGCCGCCACTGCCGAACTCGATATCGTCTGGGTGCGCGCCGATTGCGAGAACAACCCTGGGTGTTGTGAGATTCGATGTGAATATTGGTGCGGTTACTGGTGGTTGGCCTGGTTCATTTGCGCTCATGATTGTTCCGTTTCTCTTCGTGCTAATTCACTTAAATCGTCTGCTGTGTCAAGGTCAAGTGCCAAAGCGTTATCAATGATGATTTCATATTCAAGCCCGGCGTCTACTGCGAGACGAATGTGATTGTCGCAACTACCCGGCCCATACGCAGTTGTGAAAGAACTGCCAGCAGGAAAACTAAGCACATTGGTGCCATCGCGATGGCGGTCAGGGACAAGACTTACTTTGCCTTCCCGGGCAATGTGGTCAAAACCAACTGCTAATGGAAGATCTGCATGAGCAACAATGATGTGGCCTGCGCCATCTGACCGGGCAGCTGCGCGTCCCGTAGCAACCGCAATATCAAGACCAGGAGTCTGACAATCAACAACGTGTGCGCCAAGCGCTGTCGCCCACGATGCAACACTTTCGTCTGAACACACCACATAGGTGGGTAATGACAGTGCTGCCCGTACCACAATCTCTGCACACGACTGTGCAAGTGCAGAGCGTTGTGATGCGGTCAGAGTGTCGGCAAGACGTCCTTTGGCCATGGTGAATGACTTCACGGGGATCACAACGGCGAGATGCACCTAGTTAGCCTACGAACCTCGTTGGCCTAGTGACCTACGCTAGAGACATGGCAGAGATTCGTATGGCGGTAGTGGGTGCCGGTTCCTGGGGCACCACGGTCGCCTCGTTGGCTGCAGCTAACACCCCAACGGTTCTGTGGGCACGCCGTGAGTCGATTGTGGAAAGCATCAACACAAATCATGTCAACCCTGATTACATCAGTGGCGTAGCGCTAACGCCAGAACTCCGGGCAACGTCATCCTTGAGCGAAGCAGTGAGCGCGGCAGACGTTGTGGTCATGGCTGTGCCGTCTCAAGGTTTTCGCCAACTTCTCACCGAGGCAAAGTCATACATTCGTCCGTGGGTGCCCATTGTTAGTTTGGCGAAAGGTCTTGAGGCGGGCTCAATGTTGCGCATGTCGCAAGTGGCCAATGAAGTGATGCCAGGTCACCCCGTTGCGGTGTTGACAGGTCCGAACCTTGCATCTGAAATTTCTGTTGGTCAACCAGCTGCCAGTGTTGTGGCTATTGATGATGCGGTCATTGCTACAGCACTTCAAGAACTGTTTTCTACGCCCACCTTTCGTGTGTACACGAACCCCGATGTAGTGGGATGTGAAATTGGCGGTGTTGTAAAAAATATCATTGCTATCGCAGCAGGTATGGCAAAGGGAATGGGATTCGGTGACAACACGCGGGCAACACTCATTACTCGTGGGCTTGCGGAAATGACACGACTTGCTGTTGCGTTAGGTGGTGACCCAGTGTCTCTTGCCGGACTTGCTGGAATGGGAGACCTTATTGCTACCTGTTCATCGCTGAGCAGTCGAAATACCTCAGTTGGAATTCGACTTGGAGCAGGTGAAGCACTGGCAGACATTCTTGGTTCCACCACAATGGTCGCCGAAGGTGTGCGTAGCTCGGCAATAGTTCTTGAATTAGCGCAGCAATACGGGGTCGATATGCCAATCACCGAGCAAGTAGTTGCGGTGTGTCACAACGGATTATCCGCATCTGAAGGTTTACTGGCATTGATGTCTCGTCGATCACGTCCGGAAGCCCAACTATGAGCCGCGTCATTGGCAATCGCGGCGCCCTATGGCGTGGAACTGTTTCTGAACACGGCACTCTGACCCCAGCAGATGGTGGCACAGAACTTGCATGGCATGTTGCAGGAGATGATCGGTGGTACTCACCATCATCTGAACCAACACTTCGCCAGAAGTGGTACGCAGGTTTTCCTGTCAGCGAAACACGAATTCGTGTTGGCAATGGCGACATTGTGCAGCGCATGTATTGCGTTGCTGACCGTGGCGGCATGACTGTCATTGAATTTGAAAATGAGTCAACGCTTCCTGTTGCTGTGGCAGTTACACGTTGCGATGTATTGACCACACGCAAACCAATTGAAAATCCGCCAGCCGGAATTGATCTGCCTGCTGGCTCTATGGTGATCCCTCTTGGGCACAAGAGCACCGCGCGCATTGCATTGGCACATGTCAATCCGTCATCTGGGCCGCTACCAGATGACGTTCCGGATCATCAACAAGTAGTGCGCGGATGGGAAACAGCATGTGACCTTGCGTCGCGCATCACCATGCCAGACCATTCAGTGGTAGCGGGTATTGCCCGAGTGCGAAGTGATCTGTTGTTAGGCGTTGGCGCAACAGAAGATGCCTCAATCGAATTGGTGCGATTAGCTGAAACACACCGAGACTCGATTGTTGACGTAGTGGAATGCGCGCAACGCCGTGTGAAAGCAGAAAAGCGTGCGCGAGTATTGCAGTGGGATACACCACATCTCATGGCGTCTGCTGCGCGAGCATGTGTGTTGCTAGAAGACGAAGTTGCTGCGAACGATATTGGCAGCACATGGTTGCGCATGGCTGACCGCGACGTAGAAGAACTCCCGATAGAGATTCCCGCTGGACTCGGAGCAATTGCGTGGGCCGAATCTTTGTTGGCACAGGCGTCGCCAAGTGGTGGACACTGTGTGTTGCTACCTCACGGCATTCCAGAGACCTGGTGGGGTTCAGCGTTTGAAGCACATGGTCTGACCGCCGATCCATACCGCACCATGTCGTTTGCTGTGCGGTGGCATGGGCCGCGGCCTGCTGTGTTATGGGAAATCACTGGAGCAGCCGGTTTATTGATAACGGGTGGCGCAGCCGACCCGTCGTGGCACACCACAGATGCTTCAGGCGAAGCACTGCTGGCGGCGCCTGTCTCTACCAATGTGTGATTGCCTCGTTTCGCTTTCTGCACATACTGCAGACCATCACACACTGTTTGCGAAAAACTCAGATCGGCCTCCTACTGAACCGCAAATCATGCGCTGGAATCCGTCTCGACGCGATGCAGGTGTAACCCGCACCACCTACATCGAAGTTGAGGCGCATGACGGTGACACTCTGGCATGTGCAATGTCGATGCCCGACTGGTGTTGGGGAGCAGAGCACGGTATCAATGAAGCGGGTGTCGTGATTGGTAACGAGACGATCTACACCACTCTCGACCCACGTGGTGCGCCTGATGCCTTAATAGGTATGGATGTGGTGCGACTCGGCTTAGAACGCGCGACAAGCGCTCTGAACGCCGTTCAGGTGATGTCAGAACTCATCACGCGCTACGGACAAGGTGGAAGTGGGCACGACACACGTAATGGTGGGCGAGCGCGGCCATATTGGTCGAGTTTTCTGATTGCCGATGCGAACGATGCGTGGGTAATGGAAACAAGCGGCACCGAGATTGCGACTCACCAGGTGGTTTCTACGTGGGCCATCTCAAATCGCACCACAATCCCGTCGTTTGACTCGCGGTATCGCCACCCTCAACAACCCGTTGAGTTGTTGGTTGACCCACGACTACATGCATCTCGTGCACTGTTGGCCGCCGGGCCACTAGCAGTTCACGGTGTGAAAGAACATATGCAATCGCATGTGGGTGGGCGAGATGGCTGGACTGTGTGTATGCATGCAGTGGTTGATGGTGAATGCGTCGAAGCCACAACTGCGTCGATGATTGTTGAACTCTCAGATCATCCGACCATGTGGTGGGCGCAAGGGTCTCCGTGTGTTACGCCGTATCAGTCGGCACCATTCAGTCAACTAATTGAACTGTTGCCAGCAACTAGCGGTCGGTGAATAACTCAAACGTGTCGCCGACTGCGATGTCGCCACATGTTGTGACCATGGCGTAGAGGCGGCATTGATCACCTCGTTCGTGGCTCATGCGTTTGAAGTCCTTGTTCAGAAACCAATCGTTGTTCTGCTTGCACGGAATTGCATAGGCCGTTAAAAATCCACGCACAGTACCAATGCGAAAGTGCGCACCAGGGCGAAACGCTTCAGCGGGAATGCCCGCAACTGTGATGTTCTCTCCGGCATAACCCGGAGCAATGGGGTGACCTTCTGTGCGAAGCGTGTTGATTGCATCAGTTGACCAAACACATAATGCTTGCCATGGTCGACCGTGGTGCGCACGCGCTGATTGCACGTCACCTTCAATGCCTTTCCATCCGATTACAGCAGAATTCAGTGGCTTTTTCGGTAATCCTCTAGATGCATGTAAGTGCGCAACAGTGCCGACATGGTCAATAGCAAGTGATCGCATGGTGGGAAAGAATCTCCACATAGCTGCAAGAAGAGACTCGATTTGTGGGTCGGAGAGTTGATCGTATTTCTCCATCACAGATGTGTGAACTGCAGCGAATGCGTTATCAACATTGTCAAGCGACGGCAATGAAATTCCAGCGAGCGATGACATTTCTGCAAGATAACCACGAGCGCCTGCGAGCCAACCGTCTGGAATAGAGGACTCGTGCGTGTGGTGGCCCCAGATGTCATTCAGATTGGCGATAGTCCGCTGTGCATCTTGGGCCGTGTACACGTAGTGACCAACAGTGATTGATGCGGGACGAGGCATATGCGAAGCCTACGCTCTGCTGTATGGCACGACCCGTTCCCACTCTTGACTACGAGCGTGAGTTGATGGCAACGGGTGCTCGCATTGTTGCGGGCATGGATGAAGTGGGTCGTGGGGCAATTGCCGGTCCAGTAACAATCGGTGTTGTCGCGATTAATGCAGCTATTGGCGCAGTGCCAGATGGATTAGCCGATTCGAAATTGATGACGCCGAAACGCAGAGAAGCAATGGTACCTGTTGCAAAAGAGTGGGGTCTTGCGTGGGCAACAGGTTCTGCCACGGCAGCCGAAATCGACAAGTACGGAATTATGACTGCATTAAGTCTTGCCGGGAGTCGGGCGTTGACGGCGCTTAGCGTGCGACCAGACATCATCATCCTTGATGGCAACAACAGTTTCCTTCTTGAAGAAGACAATGGGCCACGCATCGTGACACGCATCAAGGGTGACCAGACATGTGCGAGCGTGTCGGCAGCCAGCGTGATTGCCAAAGTGGAACGTGATGCATTGATGACGCAGTTACATGAACAGTTTCCGCACTATGGATGGAGCGGCAACAAGGGTTATGGCGCAGCAGCACACACTGATGCAATAAAGATTCACGGAGTTACTGACTTGCATCGCAAGTCGTGGAACTTGGGTATTTAGCTCTTGGCGCCTGAGACTTTGATGTCTTTGAATGGAGACACGGAGTCGATTCCCATGTCTTTTGGAAGACCAAGCACGCGCTCGCCAACGATGTTGCGCATTACTTCGTCAGAACCACCAGCAATACGAAGACCAGGTGCGCCAAGGACGAAGTTTGACCATGCGTAGGTGCCCCACTCGCCGCTGTCTGCGATGAGCTTTGGTCCGAGAACATGTGACACGAACTTCACAAGACGAGCTTGGTTGTTCACCAACACCATCTTGCCCACTGAACCTTCAGGTCCAGGAAGTTTTCCGGCCTTGGCAGATGCTGCTGTGCGCTGAGCGTTCATAGCTGCAATGCGGTAGTTCATAACGATGTCTGCAAGTTGCACGCGAATGAGTGGGTCTGTGTCGAGTCCGTAATGCTTAACCATTGCAATCACGCGAGTCAGCAAGTTGCTGTCGCCAGCGTTGCCGCCACCGATAGACGCACGCTCGTTCATGAGAGTTGTGAGAGCCACGTTCCAGCCGTTGTTGATGTCACCAAGACGGTGATCATCACGAACGCGCACTTCGTTGAAGAAGATTTCGTTGAAGCTTGCGCCACCGGTCATCTGCTTCAGTGGGCGAATATCAACGCCAGGAGCTTTCATGTCGACGATAAAGCCAGTGAGGCCTTTGTGCTTTGGCATATCCCAGTCGGTACGGCAGATGATTTCACCAATGTCTGAGTAGTGCGCACCTGAGGTCCACACTTTCTGACCAGTGATGATCCACTCGTCGCCGTCTTTGACAGCTTTTGTGGTGAGTGATGCAAGGTCTGAACCTGCACCTGGCTCTGAGAACAATTGGCAACCAATGATTTCGGCGCTCCACATTTGCTTGATGTACAAGTCAAGAGCTGCAGGAGTTGCATGCGCAAGGATGGTGGGAGCCACCATGCCAAGACCAATGCCGAAGCAGCTTTGGTCAGCAATGCGGAATTGCACTTCGAGTTGGCTGTACAAACGATCGTATGCAGCGGGAAGTTCGCGGCCGCCGTATTTCTTTGGTCCGGTAATCCATCCGAAGCCAGCCTTGAATTTCTTATTACGCCACACTTTGGCTTCTTGTGCTTGAGTGAACTCTGCGTCGCGATCGCGCTCGCGATAGAAGGTGTCTGCGCCTTCGCCCCAAACGAAGGCTTTTTCAGCCACACGGCGATCCGCGTTTGCCTCGAGAAAGGTGAGTGCTTCTTTTTCAAATTCTGCGATGGTGATGTCGGCCATGGTGTGTTTGTCCCCTGAGTCGGACCCGATCGGGTCGGTTTCTCCTTTCTACCGTATCGGGCGGTCGATTGATGGGCGAAGCCAGGTGAATATTGACTAGCGTGGAGCCCTATGGGACAGCTTGTGGCAGTAGAACAAAAAGTTGGTGGCGTGTCCACCGTTGTGCGGTTTGAGACCAACCGGTCCCTCACGGGTAGCGGCCACGAACGCTTTACTAGTGCCGCCGAAGCAAAGGGCCCTCGCCCCGCTGCGGTCATCGCCCGTCGTTTTTTCGAATCAGGGCACGTGTCTTGGGTGCATGTATATGGAAACTGCATCACCGCGTCGCTTGAGGTGGGCGCATCGCAGGCAGGTCTCAATGAGATTGTGCGCGATCTGTATCAGTACTGGAAGCCAGGCATGGTGCCGCCAACACTTGAAGAACTTCTTGCACAGTTGCCAGCAGAAGTAGCTCCGGTTGCATCAGCTGGTGTTGATACTGCGGCTCCGGCTGGTGAAGACCCACGCATTCCGCCGCACTTGTTCGAGCGCAGCCGCCAAGCTCGCGCCCGTCTCGCCGCCTAGCACGCCAGGTCAGGGGTACCCCTGAAACCATCGAACATATGTTCGCTACACTGGCCCCATGGGACGCGTCGCTTTTGAAGAACTTGCAGGCATGCGCATTGCAGGCGTGGAAACAGGTGTGCAGTTTGCGCAACGTATGCATGCTCATGTCGCCAGTGGGTTTGGCCCTATTGCGGTTACGTCGCAACTAGCGCCCTTGTTGCCGGCAGCAGGTCTCGAGCGCGGCTACATATATGGATGCACAGGTGATGCCGCTATGTCGTTGTTGTTTGGTCTTGTTGCTGCTGCCACTGCTGGTGGTTCGTGGTTTGCCATGGTCAACATGCCCACTGCTGGTCTGATGTCTGCATATGAACATGGCGTGGCGTTGCACCGCACATTGTGTGTGTCTGGTGACAACACATCATCTGTTATGTCGCCAGTAGTCGGCGCGTTAGTTGATGGCATTGATCTTGTTGCAGTGTCGTCGCCCGTGTGTTCACAGTCTGAAGCACGACGCATTGCCACGCGCGTGAAAGCGCAAGGTGCTGTGTTGTTTGTGTTGGGAAATCCTGGCGGGTTTTCTCTTGATGCTTCGTTTAGTGCACACACTGTTGATTGGCAGTTTGATACTCATGCCCGATCACGCACGGTTGAAGTGTCTGCATCGGGACGTCGTGTGTATGCACATCGTTCATGCACGGTGCAGTTGCCGAGTGAATCATGAGTCGCTCTATTGCTGTGGTGTTTCCACATTGGATGCAACAACATGGTCAACTAGGTGAAGAACACGCGTTTCGTACTTTTGAACATGTGGTACGTGCGGTCACTGCACTGTCACCACTTGTTGAAGTGCAAGATATTGGCACCATTGTGTTGTCTGCGCGCGGCCCGTCACGTTACTTCGGTGGCGATAACGCAGTGGCACAAAAATTGAATCAAATCTGTATTGATACCAATATGGGTTCCGCCTTTGGGGTGGGTATTGCTGATTCACGTTTTGCTGCGCTTGCTGCGGCCCACTTAGCGGTGTTGCGTCAACTTCCGTGCGTTATTGATACTGCTATTGCTGCTGAGTTCATTGCAGCACTGCCGGTGGCATCGTTGTCTCGCGTGGGTGGCATTACCGCCGACACCGTTGATTTATTTCAACGGCTAGGTCTTGGAACGTGTGGTGCATTGCTGACAGTGGGTGAAGCTGCTCTCATTGATCGTTTCGGTGTTGAAGGCAAGCGGGTGCATCTGTTGGTGTCAGGTGGTGAAGTGCAACATCTTGCACCCGGTGCACCACCATCAGACTTTGCGTGCAGTATTGAGTTCGAATCGCCATTGGCAAATGCGGCACATGTGGTGTCTGCTGCTCGCGATGTTATTGATGCCATGGTCAATGCCATTGCGGGTCATGGTCAACAATGCGTACGACTGTTAATCACATGCCATACCGATCATGCAGAAACCGCTAGTCGTATTTGGGGTGAACCGCGCGGGTTTGGTGCTGCAGTCACTGCACAACGACTTCTGTATCAACTTGAAGGATGGCTCACTGATTCTGCTGCTGACCCTGATGCGCCCACCAGTGGCGTTATTCGTGTTGAGTTCATGCCGTTAGAAAGTCGTGAAGTATTGGTATCGCAACCGTTGTTGTGGGGCGGCAGTCAAGAAAACACTGAACGTGCAGCGCGAGCAGCCAGTATGGCAATGGCGGTGAACACCAGCGTGCAGGTCACGGTGCCGCGATGGGAAGGAGGTCGCGATATGGCAACGGTGTATTCACGTGTGCCGCTGTCTCTTGTTGATATCACGAACCCTGACGCAAGCGAACAACGCGTATACACGGGTGATGGCGTTGCGCGTCACTGGTCAGGTTCTGTGCCGTCACCATCACCAGCATCTGTTGCTGTTGAGCCACCACATATTCGCGTTGTTGATGCCAGTGGTAGCGACGTTGGGGTTACTGGCCGGCATGAACTAAACACTGTGCCGTCGTATGTTGAAGTCGGTAGTCAAAAGTATGACGTTGTGCGTGTTGCAGGCCCATGGCCGCTTGAAGAACGATGGTGGGACCCGCGTCGCAAACGTCGTCAAGTGCGTATGCAGGTATTGGTGCGACATCCTCGCCGTGGTGTTGGTGTGTTTCTTGTTGGTTTAGAAAATCAACAATGGACCCTGCTCGCGCGCTACGACTAGTCATTCTCGTGGCACACTTGGTGTGTGCCGATACATCGCGATGCTCAATACTGGTGTGAATTGGTTGGCGCGCGCACGCCTATTGATGAACGTGAACGCGAATCAATAGAGAAATTCTTGGCTCTTGCGCCTGTTCTTGCAGATCCGTTTAACGAACATGCAGATCTTGTGCACATCACGGCTTCAGCAATAGTGGTTTGCGATACCGGTGACAAAGTGGCGTTACATATGCATAAGCGACTCAACATGTGGTTGCAACCAGGTGGGCATATCGAAGCGGTAGAAACCGCCGCACAAGGTGCATTGCGTGAGGCTGAAGAAGAAACTGGTTTGCCTGTACGTCATGAAAGTGATGGAGGAGTGTTTGTGCACGTTGATGTGCATCCGGGTCCGAAGGGTCATACGCATCTTGATTTGCGGTATGTGGTGAGAGCTCCTGATGTTGCGCCGGCACCTGGAGAAGGCGAGAGCCAACTGGTGCGGTGGTTCGACTGGGACGAGGCAGAGGCCATTGCAGATGTGGGCCTTTTGGGCGGTTTACGCGCCACGAAAGCCCTACTGGGCTTATAACCCCCTTGTCTATACGAACATATGTTCGTATAGAATTGCGCGGTGGGGTTCAACAATCCGGCGATGCCGTGGCACGAATTAGAAGCGCGTCTGTCTGATGGCCGAGCGCCGTCTTCTGTCGGCTGGAACGCTGGTGGTGATGGTCCGGCATTTAGTGCAACGCGTCAACCGTTTGAACCTGTGTTGTCACGTCGGCAATCCACAGTGCCGTACGCAGAATTGCATTGCACATCAAATTTTTCTTTCTTAGAAGGTGCAGCGCATCCTGAAGAATTGGCAGAGGTGGCAGCGGCGCTCGGGTTATCTGCACTCGCCATCACTGATCGCAACGGTTTGTACGGAGTCGTGCGTTTTGCAGAAGCAGCACGTGCAGTGAACCTGCCCACCATCTTCGGAGTGGAACTTGATTGTGCTGCTGGTGACATTGTGTTGTTGGCACGCGGACCATCAGGGTATGCACGTATGGCACGAGCCATTAGCGAAGGCCAACTAGCTGGCAGCAAAGGTGCCCCCGTATTTTCTTTTCCCTCGGTGGGGCAAACAGTGCGTGATCATTGTGTGGTTCTCACAGGTGGACGGACCAGTGCAGTAGTGCAGGCATTGGTGCAACATGGCCCAGCAGAAGCAGAACGGTCATTACGGTCACTAATCGAGCACTTTGGGCAACGCAATGTGTTGGTGGAACTGTGGGATCACGGCGACCCAATTGATGCAGTACGTAATGACCAGTTAGTGCAGTTGGCAGCAATGCTTGACCTTGAGTGTGTTGCTAGCAACAACGTCATGTATGCGGTGCCGTCGCAATATCGTTTGGCTACAGCATTAGCTGCAGTGCGTAACAGATGTGGTCTTGACAGTATTGATCATCTTTTGCCTGCTGCAGCAACGGCGTACTTGCGTTCTGGTACTGAACAACAGAGACGCTTTGTGCGCTACCCAGGCGTTGTGGAACGCACCGCAACCCTTGCGCAGGAAATTGCTTTTGACTTGTCATTGGTGGCGCCACAGTTGCCACCGTTTCCGTGCCCAGATGGTCATACGGAAATGTCGTACTTGCGGCACCTCGTTGCGCGTGGTGCACAACATCGATACGGCGAAAAACCAGCGGAATCAAGTGAAGATTTGTCGTTACGGGCAAGGGCTTGGCGCACTATTGACCATGAATTAGAAATCATTGAAACGCTTGGTTTTGCTGGCTATTTCTTGGTGGTGTGGGACATCGTGCGGTTCTGTACCGAGCAGGGAATTTTGTGTCAGGGGCGCGGCAGTGCGGCAAACAGTGCTGTGTGTTTCTCTCTGGGAATTACAAAGGCCGATGCAGTGTCGCTCGGTTTGTTGTTTGAACGCTTCTTGTCACCAGAACGTGATGGCCCACCCGATATTGATATCGACATTGAAAGCGGCAGGCGAGAAGAAGTCATTCAGTATGTCTATGCCCGCCACGGGCGTCATCATGCGGCACAAGTAGCAAATGTCATTACATATCGGTCGCGTTCGGCAGTGCGCGACATGGCGCGTGCACTGGGGCACAGACCTGATCAGCAAGATTCATGGAGCAAACAAGTTGATGCGTGGGGCACTGTTGCCATTATCGCTACACAGCGTGACCATGACATTCCCGACTTGGTATTGGAGATGGCTGCCGAAGTGGAACACATGCCACGACACTTAGGTATTCATTCTGGTGGAATGGTCATGTGTGACAGGCCCATCATTGAAGTGTGCCCTGTTGAGTGGGGACGTATGGCTAACCGCAGTGTGTTGCAGTGGGATAAAGATGATTGTGCTGCTGCAGGATTAGTGAAGTTTGACCTATTGGGCCTTGGCATGTTGTCGGCACTATCAAATGCGGTGTCACTTATCTCAGAACATCGTGGGTATGAACTTGACCTGGCCACCATTCCGCAAGAAGACGATGTGTATTCCATGTTGTGTCGTGCAGACACGGTGGGGGTGTTCCAAGTGGAATCTCGTGCCCAAATGTCAACCTTGCCACGGTTGAAGCCGCGTCGCTTTTATGACTTAGTTGTGGAAATTGCACTCATTCGCCCCGGACCTATTCAAGGTGGGTCGGTGCATCCGTATATTCGCAGGCGTAATGGACTTGAACCCATTACGTATTTGCACCCGCTGTTAGAGAATTCTCTCGGTAAGACATTGGGTATTCCGCTGTTTCAAGAGCAACTGATGCAAATGGCAATTGATGTTGCTGGTTTTACGGCCAGCGAAGCTGATCAATTACGACAAGCCATGGGTTCTAAGCGGTCACAGGCCCGTATGGAACGGTTGAAGGTACGGCTGTATGAGGGCATGGCGGAACGCGGCATTGTTGGTGCAATCGCTGATGAGATCTTTGTGAAGATGGCGGCGTTTGCGAACTACGGATTTCCCGAAAGCCACTCGGTGAGTTTTGCGTATCTTGTGTATTCGTCGTCGTATATCAAGTTGCATGAACCAGCCGTGTTCTGTGCTGCGCTATTGAATGCACAACCAATGGGTTTTTGGTCGCCACACACATTGGTGCGTGATGCGCGACGTCATGGTGTTGTGGTGCGTACTCCGGATATCAATGCATCGGGCCATGAAGCAACACTTGAAGTGTGTAGCGAATCAGAAACTGGTCTAGCAGTGCGACTTGGTGTCGGTTCTGTGCGTGGCATTGGGTCAGAACTTGCCCGCGAAATTGCAACGCATCGGCCGTACACGTCTATCGAAGAACTCGTCGCACGTGTTCCTGCGTTGTCGCGCAAACAAGTAGAGGCATTAGCTACGTCTGGAGCATTCACTGACAGTTTTGGTGATGACCGCAGGCACGCCTTGTGGGAAGCAGGTGCACATGGTCATGGTGATGTTGCTCACTTGCAGGGAATCTTGGGTCTCAATTCTCGGCCCACGTTGCCTGGCATGGAACCAGTGGAAGAAGCCATTGCGGATTTGTGGGCCACGGGTATTTCACCTGATGGTCACCCCACTATTTTTCTACGCGAACAACTTGCAGCAAAGGGAGTGGTTACTGCAGATGGACTACCAGCTGTGCCTCACAAAGATCGAGTGTTAGTGGCGGGCATTGTCACGCATCGCCAGCGCCCCATGAGCGCACGAGGTGCCACGTTCATCAGTTTGGAAGACGAGACAGGCCTGATCAATGTGGTGTGTTCAAAAGGATGTTGGGCGCGGTACCGAAATGTTGCGCGTGATGCGTCTGCATTGTTAGTGCGCGGCAGGGTGGAATCTGCAACAGGTGTTATCAATATCGTGGCTGAACAATTACTGCCATTGTTTGCGCCGGCCACTATTCCGAGTCGCGATTTTCGTTAAGTGTTCTGATTAATTACAAACGGCGCAACAGGTACGCCGTGGTTCACGATGTGAAATAGATGTTCAGCAATCTGTGGTGGTGCAAAACTGTCAGTGCCCTCATATGACGCAATGTCGTCGATAGTCCACCACTTGTGTTCGTGAAGGCTCTCGGCGCGTAGTTGTTCTTCGCTAAAATGAGGAGACGGGTCAAAACGTTCAGTACGAACGATGTACACCGCTTCAGTTTGGCCACTCCACTCAACACCGTCTGTGTCAATCAGTTGAAAATGATGTGTGCGTTCCCACACGGGAGGGCCGATAGTGGCTCCGACCAGACCGATTTCCTCTGCTAACTCGCGGTGCAATGCAGTGGCATGATCTTCGCCCGTGTCAATACCACCACCTGGCAATACCCACCAGGCACCGTCGGGGAACACCAATCGCACTAACAAGACACTGTTGTCATTATCAATGACCAAGCCACGCACTGCTGGCCGAAGAGGAAGTGGACTACTCACTCGTTTGGTGTTTCGCCAAGTCCATCATTGAACATGCGATACGTCTCGTAGATGTCTTTGCACTTCTGACACATAGGAACTTGCTTCGGGTCGCGAGATGGCACCCAAACGTGCCCGCACAATGCTTCGATAGGAGTTCCATTGATGCGGGCTTCCAGCACTTTCGCCGCGGCATTCTCACCAGGCTCGGTCTTCACAATGTGAGCGACAATTGGTTCGCCAGTCTCGGGAACCATCTCTGTCTCTGGTCGCGACTCGACGGGACGAGTTTTGAGTGGGGTTGCCATGTCCAACAGTCAATCAGGTGAATGAGGTGCCGTACACTTAGTTCATGCCTTTGTATGAGTTTCGTTGCCGCACATGTGATTCCACATTCGATGAACGTCGCCCAATGGCAGAAGCCAATGCGCCAGCCACATGCCCGCAAGGCCATGACAATGCAGTTCGTATGTTGAGCGTGTTCGCTTCCGTTGGTGGTGGTTCAGCGCAGTCGATGCCAGCAGCATCATCTGGTGGTGGCTGTTGTGGCGGGGGCTGCTGCTCATAACGCATGGCCATCTTTGTTGATGAGAGCCGATGGTGGTTTAAAGATCATCAGTGGTGCCACATGGTGAGCAACCATTCATATGAAGAACTACATCTCTTTGCTGTCACGCTAGAAATTCCACCACGCACATTTCATGGTGATCATTACGACTTGCCTGTGCATATTCGTGCCATTGCAATTGACCTTGGCGCACAAGTGGTGACCAGCAGAGAACTGGTGACACATTTAGTGAGTTCTGGCTTGCGAATGTCTGCTGCGCAGCGTCGTGCTTACAAAAATGCTGATGCAGTTGACCACGGGTCTGGCATGCCCGCAATTGACCTTGGACAATAAAGTCCACCACGACCAATGATGACCCAGTCGAGTAGATGCAGCCCGGCGTTATTGGTAACCATTGCGCAATGGTGAAGCTTTTCGACGTCTCCGTATTGAATGGGCGACGTTGTTCGCACTGACACAAGGACAATTGAGTGCGCATTCGGTACGCGCGAACATTGACCAACGATGTTGTGAATGGTGTTTTCGTTAATGGGGCGATCCCGAATAAGTCCGAGCCCTCGTTGCTGCTGATCAGTAATAAGGGCATATGTGTTGGCGCGTAGTGGGTGTTCTAGTGCCAAACAGGCAACACCGAGTGATTCGACGAGGGAAGAGATGGAGTCAATAAATGGACGTGGAATGTCGACAAGTGATGCGTTGAGCATGGAGTCTCCCGTTGAGATAGTGGATCACAGGGGAATGTGATGTGCACGTTATGCGGCGGGTGTGTCACTACAAGAAGATGGCGATGAAAAACACGGACCCGAGCATGCCAACAATGGGTGCAACCCATGAGACGTATGCCGCGTTGCGGTTCCATCGGGGCTCGAGCATGGCGTACCCGACAGCGGCACCCATGAACGCTCCACCAACATGACCACCAATTGAGATTCCGGGAATCGTAAATGTGATGAGCAAGTTCAAGATCAGTGTTCCGCCGATGCCTGTCTTCATTGGGTTGACGCCACGTTGTTGCAAGCCCACAGCAGCTGCAGCCATAAGGCCGAACACCGCACCAGATGCTCCACCTGTCAGGGCATCAGGGCTAAGTGCAAGTGCGCCAACTGAACCGCCAAGCATCGCTGCAAAATACAGCAAAGCAAAACGGCCGCGGTCTAATGCTGGTTCAAGTAGTTGACCAAGTTGCCACAACAAGAACATGTTCATGCCGACATGAATTAATCCGTAGTGCAGAAAGCCTGAAGAAATCAGTCGGTACCACTCGCCGTTGTCGATGAAATACAACGACAAAGCCATATCAAGTTCACGTTTGTTGATTGCGCTCCCGTAGGTGAGACGAGTGCCCAAGGTGACCCAGAGGTAAAACAATGCGTTAATGGCAATGATGCTTCGCGTAATCAATAAGGGCTGCGATGCGTTCCAGAAGCGAATGCGCTCACGAGCTGCTGGTCGCACACTCTTGATGCAGTCAACACAGTGTGAGCCCACATCAACTTGGGTAAGACATTGGTTGCATGCAGGGCGACCACAACGTGTGCAGTGACGGCCCGTTGCCGTGTCGGGGTGTTTGGTGCAGTATTCGAGAATCGGTGGGGGGAACGACATCAGCGAGGCGCAGCCTCCGCTGCCTCTCGGTTGGCGAGATACCAATCAACTGTTGTGGTTAGACCGTCTCGAAAATTCATGGCAGCTTTCCAGCCGAGTAATTGTTCTGCGCGTGTGGCGTCGATTCGACGACGTGGTTGGCCGTCTGGCTTTGTGGCGTCCCACTGAAGAGTGCCGGTGTATCCAACAACCGAAGCAATTGTTTCAGCCGTTTCACGAATTGTTATTTCACTATCCGAGCCAAGGTTGATGGGCTCTGTGCCTTCGTGTGATTCTGCGGCACGCACAATGGCTGCTGCTGCATCTTCAACGTACAGATATTCACGGCTTGCAGAACCAGTGCCCCACACATCGATGTGATCAGCGCCTGTTTCTTTTGCTTCGATACATTTTTTGATCAGTGCTGGAATGACGTGCGAAACCGATTCATGAAATTTATCTCCAGGCCCGTAGAGATTTGTCGGGATAAGGTACGCAAACTTTTGCCCGTATTGAATTGCATTCACCTGTGCATGAATGAGGTGAGCTTTCTTTGCAATTCCATATGGCGCATTGGTCTCTTCTGGGTAACCGTCCCACAGTGATTCTTCTTTGAAGGGAACAGGGGTGAGTTTGGGGTACGAGCACACGGTGCCGAGCAAGATTGTTTTTTCAGTCCCGGCAGCTCTCGTTGCTTCAATGATGTGAGTTCCCATCATGAGGTTGTCGAGGTACAACGGTGCCGGCGCAACTTGGTTGTAGCCGATTCCTCCAACGCGGGCAGCCAAATGAATGACGTGCGTAGGTGAGTAGGCGGCCAACATTGCATCAGCCGCCTCAGGGATCGTGAGGTCATATTGATCATGGGTGGGAGCAACAACGCGGGCGCCTAAATCAGCCAATCGGGCCACCACGACCCGCCCGAGAAAGCCATTGCCCCCCGTGACCACCACACTGCGATTCGACCAAAATTCCGACATAGATGCCATAGTACGACTGGAACGGTCACAATGGAGGGGTGCGCATCGCCTACACCTTCGAACAATGCTGGCGCCGCGTCCCTGGTGGGACCGGAATTGCGGCCATAGAAGTGGCTCGCGAACTGGCATTGCGGTCTGATGTAGAGGTGATTGGGGTGGCTGGTCGGCACCGTCACCCGCCAACGGACGGGTTTGCACCTCCGATTGCAGTTAACGCACTGCCCATTGGTGGACCCCTTCTGTTTGAATCCTGGTTGCGCCTTAGATGGCCGAAAGTTGAATCCGTGGTCGACGATGCAGACCTTGTGCATTCCACCACGATCATTCCGCCAGCGACGTCATTGCCGTTGGTTGTCACGATTCATGACTTGGCGTTTTTGCGCCATCCTGATTTCTTCACTGCGCGTGGCAACAAAGTGTTTCGCCGTAGTCTCGACATCATTCGCGACACAGCAGCGATGGTGTTGTGTTCGTCGCAAGCAACCATTGACGATTGTGTAACAGCAGGTATTGATGCAGATCGATTGCGTATGGTGCCCCTTGGCGTGACGACACATGCCATCACAGACACGGATCGTGCTCGAGTGCGTGCAACATACGACCTGCCCGAACGCTTCATTTTGTTTGTCGGCACGCTCGAACCACGAAAGAATTTGGCGCGACTGATCGCAGCTCTCGATTCCATTCGTGGTGCGCCGCCGTTAGTTGTTGTCGGTATGGCTGGGTGGGGAGACCACACTCCGTCGACCGCATATGACGTTCGGTTTACTGGTTTTGTGCCGGCACACAATTTGCCTGCTCTGTATGAGGCATGCACAGTGTTTGCATTCCCATCAATCTTGGAAGGGTACGGATTGCCAGTCATTGAAGCCATGGCCCACGGTGCGGCTGTGGTGACTTCTCGAGGAACATCCACTGAAGAAGTGGCAGGTGGGGCAGCAGTGCTGGTTGACCCGCTCAGTGTTAAATCGATTGCATCCGGGATTTCTGAAGCGTTGGCAAATGTTGACCAACTTCGCGCCAGCGGTGTTTCGCGTGCCGCGCAAGTGCCGTGGTCTGTGACGGCTGAAGCCACTGTGAGTGCATACAGAGAAGTTCTTGGTGCTGGTTCATGATTACGCGTTATGCCGCCATGAATTTATTGTGGTGTGTGCCTGGTGTTGGTGGCAGTGAGGAATACTTGTTGCGTCAACTTGATGGCCTTGCATCAATCACGCATAACTATCAAGTGGATGTATTTGCACCACGTGGATTTTGTGAGAGGCACCCGCGCATTGCGGCGGCCTTCACTGTGTATGAAGCACCCAGTTCATGTACGCGTCGAGCAGGGCGTATTTTTCTTGAACACACATGGCTTGCGTGGCGCACCCGTGAGTACCAAGTTGTTCATCATGGTGGCGGTTCTATTCCTCGTATCGGGAACAAACACACACTGGTTACCGTCCATGATGTTCAGTGGATTGATTATCCGCATTATGTGGCGCCTGTAAAATTGAAATATCTCAACAAGATGGTTCCGTCGTCATTGCAGCGAGCGGTTCGCATTGCCGTGCCGTCTCGTTTTGTTGCTGGCACGTTGGTGCGCGCGTTCGGCATTGCACCAAAGAAAATCAGTGTGGTGCGTCACGGTTTAGAAGCAGCTTTTGATGGTGAAATAACCAGTAGCGATGCATTGCGTCGACAGCTTAATCTTGGTAACGGACCAGTTCTTGTGTATCCCGCGATTACTCATCCTCACAAAAATCATGTGTTCTTGATGCACCTAATGGCAGGTGGCGAAGGACGTTGGGGAGATCCTGCACTACGTCTTATCTGTATGGGTTCACAAGGTTCTGCACACGATGAGGTACTGCAACTGATTGACACATTGGGTCTTGGTGATCGTGTAGTGATGACGGGTCGAGTGTCAAACGCTGATCGCAACGGATTATTAGCAATGGCAGAAGCGATGGTGTTTCCTAGTGAATACGAAGGGTTCGGTGCGCCGGTAATTGAGGCCATGCGTTGTGGCACACCCGTTGTGTGCAGCGATAGGGGCAGCTTGCCAGAAGTGGTGGGAGACGCGGGGCTCGTATGTCCACTAGAGAATGATGCATGGGTGCGCGCTTTGGAAGCAGTGAAGATTCGCCGTGAAGAACTAGTGGATGCAGGAAAAGATCGTGCCAGGGCCTTTACCTCTTTGATTTCTGCAACTGAATTAGTGGAACAGTACGACTTGGTGCTTGCTGCAGCGCGAGGTATCAGATGAGTCGCCCAATCATTGTCCTGTGCCCACACTTTGCGCCAGACACTGCGCCCACTGGCGATGTGATTACTCGCATTGTCCAAGAGTTCGTGGCAAAGGATCAAAAAGTTCATGTGGTGACATCGTTGCCGTGGTATCGAACCCATGCCATTGAAACTGGGTGGACTGGTCGGTTGGTTCGCCGCGAGAAAACTGTGTGGGGTTCGATTATTCGGGTGCATCCATTTCCCGGGAAGAGCAAATCCAATTTGCTCCGTCGTGCCGTTGGTTTCGGTGCGTTCAGCGCAATTGCCGGTGTGTGCACAGTCTTTGCAGGCGGTATTCATCGTCGTCCTGCCGCAGTGATCTCAATGTCTCCACCACTCACGCTGGGTTTAACTGGGTGGCTTGCAAGCCGAATTCGGCGCTCTTCGTCAGTGTTCAATATTCAAGATGTGTTCCCTGATGCCGCAATTGAAACTGGCGCAATCACTAATGCGCGCATCATTGCTGTGTCTCGATGGTTGGAAAGAGTTAGCTATCACCGATCTGATGCAGTGGTGGTGTTGTCAGAAGATTTACGAGCCAACGTGTTGGCAAAGATTGCACCAAAACATCAGCACACGGTGCATGTGATTCCTAATTTTGTAGACAGTGACCGAATCACGCCGCGTGACAGAATGACTTCGTATCGAGATGAATTACGTATTGGCGCTGAGCCAGTTGTGATGTATGCAGGCAATGTTGGCTACTCGCAGTCACTCACCATGATGTTGCACGCTGCACGCCAGATGCCCGAAGTGACGTTTGTTATAAATGGTGATGGTGCTGCACGTGCAGATCTTGAACGCGACGCAGTTGGGCTTTCCAATATTCGATTCTCTGGGTATCAACCTGCAGATCGGGTGGCAGAGGTTCTCGCCACTGCGGATGTGCATGTAGTGCCGTTGCGGGCAGGGCTTGGCGCAGTCAGCGTTCCGTCAAAGACGTACAGCATTCTTGCGGCGGGCAGGCCCGTCGTTGCCGCTATCGATGCGGGCACCGAAGTAACGCGAATATTGGCCGAGAGCGGAGCAGGTGTCTCGGTGGCGCCCGATGATCCGGTTGCCTTTACTGATGCACTTCGTGCGATGGTGAATTCGGGCTCAGCAGCCACAGAAGCAGGTGCGTGTGGCCGATTATGGGTCGAATCTCATGTGTCACCAGCTCGGGTTGCCCATTCATACCTCGATGTAATCGCCTCACTGGGCGTCTAGCAGGTAACCTCAATCCTTCGTGGCTAGTGGTTCATCAGCAAAAAAGGTCGCCCGTCTCGCACAGAAGGGCAAAGGCAAGAAGGTGCGCTTTCAAGGCGGCACTCTTTTCCCGACCATCATGGCTGTCATCGTCATTGTCGGGACTGGCCTTATTTCCTATGCTCGTCAAGCGCCACCCGCAAGTGACGTAGCTCCAACTACTTCTGATCGCTGGCACATTCCATTTGGTATTTACCATTGCGACGCCTATCTGGCTGATCTCACCATCGATATGCAAAAGTCCGACACGCCTAATCCGAATTTTACGAAGTTCGGAGTCTTCAGTCGTGAAGACGGCGTCATTCGTTGGTACCCACAAGTCGCGTCTGCAGGCAAGAAAGCCAAGTTGGGCCGCTACCTCGATACATATGGTGTTGAAGTGACAACAAAGGGAATCACATTTCCAGCCAGCCAAAACAAGGGTGTGTCGTACGCGGTCAGTAAAGACCAGTGCAAAGACAAGTCAGGCAAATTGGTTGATGCACAAGTGCAAGTCATTGCGTGGCCAAAGGCCGGCGAAGATGCCAACTCAAAGCGTTACATCACAGATTTCTCGAATGTCAGAATTTTGAACGACGAAATGGCAATCGCCGTTGCTTACGTTGCTCCTGGCACACAAATTCCATTGCCAGATTCAGCTGAAAAGTTGTCAGACATCGTGGCATCTGAATTTGGTGGAGGCACTACAACAACTGTTGCTGGCGCCACCACAACAACCACTGGCGGCTGATGCACGCTGTTGTTCTAGTCGGGGGTTTCGGAACTCGGCTGAGACCACTCACTCTCACTACGCCAAAACCACTCTTGCCAATAGCGAATGTGCGCCAATTAGAACATCTCATTGCGTCTCTCGGTACGGCTGGTGTTACTGAAGTAGTTCTTGCAATCGGATTCAAGCCGGAACCATTCTTTGAGGCATTTCCCGATGGCGTATGTGCAGGAATCGCATTGCATTACGCAGTAGAACCAGAACCTCTTGACACTGCGGGCGCTATTGCGTTTGCCGCACGTCATGCTGGCGTTTCTGACACATTTATTGTGATGAACGGCGACATCATGTGTGACGTTGATCTGTCGGTATTGGTGGCATTTCATAAGAGTCAAGGCGCAGAAGGAACGTTGCACCTCACACCGGTTGCTGACCCATCGCAGTTCGGAGTGGTCGAAACCGATGACAAGGGGTGGGTGCAACGCTTCGTGGAAAAACCTGCTCCAGGAGAAACATCAAGCAATCTGGTAAATGCTGGCACATACGTTTTAGAGCCGTCAGTCATTAGTCGCATTCCCGATGGGCAACGTCTTTCCATTGAACGTGTCGTGTTTCCTGCAATGGTGGCGGACGGAACTCTTGCAGCACTGCCGACAGACGATTATTGGATTGACACGGGTCTTCCCAGTACATACTTGCGCGCCAATCTTGACCTCATTGACGGAACACGTACTCGAATCTTGGCGTCAGTCGGACCACAAGCTCATGTGCATTCGTCAGCCTCAATCACACATAGTGTCATTGGTGAAGCAGCCATAGTGGAAGAGGGATGCGTCATCATTGATTCAGTTGTTCTCCCCGGTGCGCATATCGGTGCTCGAGTTCGCCTCGAACGTTCGCTTGTCATGGGCAGTATTGGTGCTGAAGCATCACTGATTGATTGTGTTGTCGGTGCTGATGCATATGTCGCACCATTTTCTCAACTGGCTAAAGCAAAAGTGCCTGATCCAGAAGGAGCTGTATAGCGATGGCATCCAAGAAGATTATGGTGTGCGGTGGTGCTGGTTTTATTGGCTCTCACCTAGTTGATCGCCTGATTGCAGAAGGTCACGAAGTCGAAGTGGTCGACAACTTGTCGAGTGGATCATTAACCAACTTGGCCGATGCCCGCAATGCAACAGGTCGATTTAAATTTCAGAACATTGGAATTGAATCTCGTGAGTTTTCTGAACTCGTGTCACTGCGCAGGCCGCAAATCATTATCAATCTTGCGACGTTCTCTCCAGTCCATGCTCACCTCAATGGCGCATTGTCGAGTTTGCAATTGTCGGTTGCCATTCTTGAAGCCGCCCGCCTCGGTGGTGTTGGGAAAGTCATTACTGCATTGCCAAGCGGCTTGTTGTATGGTGAAGTTTCAGTGCGAGATTTGCCAATCAAAGAAGGTCACATCAATGACCCTCGCACCAGTGAAGAAGTGTTAGCTCGCGCAGCAGCTGATATTCACTCTGTGTATCGCGAACGACATGGTGTCGAATTCACCGTTCTTGCTATGGGAAATGTCTATGGACCTCGCCAACGAGCAGCCGATGGGGTTGTCGCCTCATTTGTTGATGCATTGGCAAATGGTCGGGCACCGATCGTTCACGGCAACGGAAAGCAAACACGTGATTTTATTTATATCGATGACACAGTTGATGCAATTGCACGCGCCACTGAACGAGCCGGTGGCTTGGTGGTGAATGTCGGAACAGGAATTGCAACATCCGTTGCCGACTTGTGGTCGGTAATGGCTGGTGCTGCGTCGCCAGTACCCCGCACTAGTGCAGCACGCCCCAATGATTTGGCTCGTCTGTCGTTATCGCCAGTACGTGCCCGCATTCAACTTGGGTGGTCGCCGTTTACATCGTTGAAAGACGGCCTCGCAACGTTGCGTTAGCGAAAGAGGTCTTCACTCGGCGGACGAACAATTTCATCCATCGAGGAATTGCGAAACCATGAAGGGTCAGCGCCGCGAATAACAGCAACGGGGACCCCGTTTGACTTGCCCATAACCATTTCGCCAGTGCTTGCTAATTCGTCTGCAACACACACTTCTGTTACTTGCATCACTCTGCCGAGCGCATCTTCGGTGCCGCGTAAGTCAACAACGCCAGCAATGCCGGCAACTCCAATGGCAACGTCGGTGAGCCCTTTTCGCCATGGGCGACCAAAGGTGTCACTTACGATGACACCCACCGTGACGCCAAGCCGTGCGCGCACAATGTCTCTGATGCGTCGCGCAGAGCGATCGCTATCAAGTGGAAGAAGTGCTGCGTATCCGCGCTCAACATTCGATAAGTCAATACCGCTATTTGCACAGACAAAACCATGTTTCGTTTCTGTGATGATGAGGTCGCCACGTCGACGAACAATGCGAGCAGCTTCTTGTTCGACAAGAACTTTGTGTGAGAGCGGATCGTCTGGGTCAATGGCCACGAGGCGACCTTCGGCCTTCGAAACAATCTTTTGCGTTACGATCAGCACATCGTTGTCGCGCAGTGGTCCATTTGGTTCTGCCGAGCAGGCTTCGACAATGACGTCGCCCAGTTGTTGTCCAGGAACTATTTCACCGATTCCTTCAACGCTCCATGCCATGAGTCGTGCCATTAGTGGTCTCCTTTATTTGAGGGCGCATCGATTGCAATGCGAGCGAGTGACGCTGCAACACCAGGTTTCGACATGATGGTGTCAGTGGTGATGCAGCGCATTCCTTCGCGTTCTACTGCAGCTACAAGATGTTCATCTTGTGAATCGATGATTAGAGTTCCGCAGATAGGCGCATAAATGCGCGCGACGCCAACAACGGTTGGTTCATGACCCAGTTCAACCAGCATTCGGTCGGCAGGACCCTTCAATGCAGCGCCAGCCACGATGGGTGAGATTGCAACAACGCTGTCGCGACGCGCAGTAAGAGCCGCATCAACGCCAGCTAATGCTCGGATAGGAGCGATGGAAACGATGGGGTTCGACGGTGCAATCACAATTGTTTCTGCATCAGTGAGAAGTGAGTGATCTATGAATGTTGCGGACTCTGCTCCGACAAATTCAACGCGAGTCACTGGCACGTTGTGCTGCAGGCGCACAAAATATTCCTGGAAGGCAACTGGGCCATCTGCAAGATGAACAATTGTTCGCACTGAATCGTTTGACATTGGTACAACAGTGACCGACAGTCCGAATGCTGTACGAAGTTCTGCTGTGATTTGTTGAAGTGTTGCACCTTCGCGAACACGAGCAGTGCGATAAAAGTGTGTCGCAAGATCAGTATCGCCAAGGTTGAACCACCGAGGTGCAGCAGCAGATCCGGCCGGGCGTACGGTTTCAAAACGTTCCAGCGCTTCCATGGCTCGCCATGTCTCATTGTGAAGGCCCCACCCGCGATCTTGGTCAATAGACCCAGACAAGGTGTAGATGACGGTGTCGATATCGGGAGAGATGGATAATCCATGAAGTTCGGTGTCATCGCCAGTGTTGACTACGGCCACAACATCTGCTGGGTTGACCACCTGAATGAGTCCTGAGAGAAAACGGGCAGCACCAACACCCCCAGCCAGCACCATAATCATGAGACAAGCGTAGGGGTTTGTTTCGCGGGAGGGTTCACCTGAACAAAAGGGCTGCGGTGGTACCGTTGTCAAGTCCGATTATCGATCAACGAGGTCCAGTTATGCCCCGCGCATTTATCACCGGTATCACCGGCCAAGATGGCCAGCACTTAGCTGAGTTTCTCCATTCGAAGGGCTACCAAGTCTTTGGCATGTTGAAGGGGCAGAACAACCCTCGCGCCCTGCAAATACGCGATGAGTTCCCATATGTCGAACTGGTACCAGGCGACTTAGCTGATCTCACCAGCCTGGTGAACGCTCTTGAATACGTGCAGCCAGACGAGGTCTACAACCTTGGCGCTATCTCGTTCGTTGCTATTTCATTTGGGCAGGCGGAACACACATCGAATATCACTGGTCTTGGCGTGTTGCGCATGCTTGAAGCCATTCGCATGGTCGGCGGCACTCAGAACAACAAGATTCGCTTTTATCAAGCATCGTCATCAGAGATGTTCGGAAAAGTTCGCGAAGTGCCGCAAACCGAACTCACGCCGTTTCACCCACGTTCACCATATGGCTGCGCAAAAGTATTTGGCCATGACATCACCATCAACTATCGCGAAAGCTACGGCATCTATGCCTGTTCAGGCATCTTGTTCAACCACGAAGGTCCTCGTCGTGGACTCGAGTTCGTTACGCGAAAGATTTCAAACACAGCTGCTCGTATCAAGCTGGGTATTGAAAAAGAATTGGTCATGGGCAATCTTGATGCAAAACGTGACTGGGGTTACGCAGGCGACTACGTGCGCGCTATGTGGATGATGTTGCAGCAGCCAGAACCAGACGACTATGTGGTCGCAACCGGTGAGGCACATTCCATTGAAGAATTTCTCACATTGGCGTTTGAAGAAGTAGGACTTGATGATTGGCACAATTACGTGCGCCAAGACCCGCGATTCTTTCGTCCAGCAGAAGTTGACTTGCTCATTGGTGACCCCACCAAAACTCGTGACAAGTTGGGTTGGGTTCCTGAAGTTGATTTCCCCACACTTGTCAAAATGATGGTGAAGAACGACTTGGAAATCGAAACCGCTCGACTTCGCAAGTAGTGAGTTATCCCTCGAGAGGGAAATCAAGGACGCCATCAATCATTGACTCGGCATCGGGTATGGCACCGGCGCTCCCGCGTGCCCGTAGTGCGAAGGAAAAGACTGCAAGAGCAACTGTTGAACCAGCAACGAGCCCTAGTTCAACGCGCAAGAACAAGTCCTCAGATGCAACAGTAGTGACAACAAGAAAGCCAATCATTGCTAACAACCAGCCAGCTGCAACATATTTGTGACCTTGCAAAGCAATAACGCCTTGTGACACAGCAAGCGCAAGCATGTACAGACCACTCGCGAGTGCCAGCAATGTCAGGGTGCGCCGATCAAGACCCCCGTCGTACACCATCTTGAGAATTGGTGGCCCAAGTACAAATGAACCCACGGTGCCAAGTATCGCAACTGCGGTAACAACTTTCAGCAGTAACGAAAACCCTTCACGAAATTCCACAAGGTCACCTTTGGCTGCAAGACGTGCAAGCCGTGGCAGAAGTGCGGCTTGTACTGCTTGAAACAAGAACAGTGGAACGCGCGACAACAACACTCCGTTACCGAACGCTGTTACCTTCTCGGCATCGCTTGCATTAGCTAGGAAATCAACACCAAGTGGGCCAGCATTGACTAAGGCCGCAGCCATAATGGTGCCCAATAACAACCAACCAAGATTCGGGGTAATTTCGGCATACGTCGCGGGTGGGCCGTCATCAGTTTTTGTTTCTCCGCGTGCAAAAACCACACCTGCGGCAATTATGGGAGATACCGCTACTGATAGTGCGTATGCGCCAACGTTCGTTACGCCGAACTGCCACAGCAAAACACAGGCCGTGATGCGAACAAGGCCATCTACTGCCATTACTATGCCGTACGCGCCGAATCGACCAGAACCTGACGCAATGCCCCGCGCCATATGCATTGGCGCATAAAAACAGATAGTCAAGACGAGAGAGAGTGTGACAACCCAATGTCCGTCGAACATGTCAGACGTGAGCCACGAAGATGATGCAGCGACTGCAACAAGGAGAATTGTTGCAAGCCCAATTGTTAATGGCAACATGCGCTGCACAACTGGACGCCCACCTTGACCTAAGGCGCGACGATGTGCAAGTGCGCGGCCAATTTCTTGTTCCACTGGCATGAAGAAACCGGGAACTAGAGCAAAGGTGGTGAACCACAATGCAACGATTGGTTTGAAATCTTCTTTACCAAGCGCAAGCTGGCCGACTTTGAAGAATGCGTACGCCGTGCAACCAGAGATAAATAATCCGATGCCAACAGGAATCGTGCCTTCCGGCAGTGGAATGCGCGAGGTCTTCTCTGTTGTTTCACCATCTGACACGGACTGAAGGTTAGTTGCAGTGAGAGTGGTGCGCTCTATGGCGCTACATGGCTCTATTGAGCAGTGTTGTTGCGTGCCTTCATAGCGTCGAACAACTCAACGCGGCGCACTTGCAGTTTTTGGAATCCGAGAACTGCGAACCCGACCGCGGTGTAGCCAATCTCGGTTGCTTGTTTCACCACAGGGTTCTGAAGAAGTGCAGATGGGTTCAGGCGGGAGATATCAAACGATGTGAGGTCAATTGAGTGCAGTGAAGGAACAGTGATCTTTGATAGGTCAACCTTGGGAAGGCGATCAAGGCCAGGAATGGTGATGTTTGGAAGTGTGATGTGGGGGAACGAAATTTTGTTCATACACCAAGAGTACCCACTAGTGCTTACTTTTGCAAGCATCTGACAAACTTTGGTGGCAAAGGGAAATCAGGGGAGTCTGACCCTGCTGCCCATGGGGTTAGCACCAGTGGCACTAACCTCGCTTCGGCGTGACAGAGCCTCAGGTTGTTTCTTCCTTACCCCCAGTGGTGGCCGTCATGGTCGTACACGAGAGGGGCGAATGGCTAGCAGAGTCCCTTCAGGGCCTTGCTGGCCAGAATTACAACGCCTTGCAAAGCCTCGTCCTTGTAACGGGGGCTGAAGACGACCCCATCTCACGTGAGATTCTCGATGTGGTTGCCACTAATTTGCCTTCTGCGGTTGTGCGTTTCCTTGGTGGAAATCCAGGATTCGGTGCTGCATGCAATTCGGTTCTCAATCTTGTGGATGGCAACAGCGGCTTGTTCTGTTTTCTGCATGATGACGTCGCGCTCGCACCCGATGCAATCACCTGCCTTGTCGAAGAGTTGTACAGATCAAATGCTGGAGCGGTTGGCCCGAAGCTTGTGTACTGGGATGACCCCCGCATGATTCAAAGTGTCGGAATAGCAGTAGACCGATTCGGAAATAGTTTGCCTATTGCAGATGATGGCGAACTAGATCAAGAACAGCACGACGCTGTGCAAGACGTGTTTGTTGTCTCGTCTGCGTGCATCATGGTGCGAGCTGATCTCTTTGCCACCATTAACGGATACAACCCCGAACTTCCTGTCGCTGGAGTGGATCTTGATTTCTGTTGGCGGCTCCATTCAACAGCTGCTCGAGTCATGGTGGTGCCAAGTGCAGTCGGACGCCACCGCGAGAACTCATCTCAATCAGTCAACAATGCAGGCGATGTGGATCATTTTCTTGAAAACGAAATAGTTCGTGTCAGAACGGTTGCCTCATTGACTTCCGCAACTCAGTTGCTTGCCACATTGGTACAGATGTTTGCTCTGACGCTGTCGCGGTTCTTTATTCTGGCGGCAACGGGTCGTGTCCGTAGAGCTGTTGATGAGATGCGTGCATTGTTACTCTTGCCGTTCGGTGTCGTAGGTATTCGCGAGCGTCGAGATGCCATTTCAGAACATCGCCAAGTGTCTGGTGACGAGGTACGTGCATTGCAACTGCCGGGAAATGCGTACGTCGCAAATTTCTTACGACGTCGCGCGACACAAGCGGGCCAAGTGCAATCACGATCAGCTGGTCAATCACACGAAGCGACTCCACGTAGTGCGTATTGGTTGTGGGGAATTCTCGCAACTATTTTTCTGGTCGGTTCCCGTGCCTTGTTTATGAACGGGGTTGTACCCGTCGGCCAAATGGCGCCAATCTCGGCATCTGGCAGCGAACTAGTGCGTTCCTATACCTCTGGTTGGTGGGGGGCTGGCTTCGGTCAGGTTTCTGCGGTGCCGACGGGCATTGCAATTCTCGCGACAAGTGCATTGACCACGCTGGGAAATATGGGACTTCTGCACACCCTTCTTGTCGCACTCTTGCCGTTAGCCGGATGGCTAGGAGTCTGGCGTTTTGCATCGGTATTGGGTACCCGTGCAGCCCGCATCGCAGCCACTGCTGCCTACGCCGCTGTGCCATTGCCATATGCCGCAGTATCGTCTGGACGCTGGGGTGCGTTGTTGATGTACGCAACATTGCCGTGGATTGTGCACTTGTTGCGCATGTTGGTGGGCCACGCAGACCTTGAAGAGGAATTGTCAGAAGAATTAATGGCAGTCGCACCAACTGCATTGTGGCGCAAATGGTTTGCATGCCTGCTTCTGTTGGTAGGAACAGTGATTGCCTTTGAACCGTCAGTCGTACTCGTAGTTCCATTAGTCGCAATTATTTTTACCCTGGTCAGTGTTGTGCACGGCACGCAAGTGAGATGGGCTATTCGGTGGGTAGTTGTTACTGCTGCCGTCATTGTGTCTGGCGTGGTTCTCAATCTTCCGTGGGCCGGTACGTACATTCGTTCAGGATGGTGGGAAGCAATTACCGGTGCACCCGTTGAATCTGGTCGCAATATTGGTCTCATCGGGTTAGCAACGTTCAACGTCGGTGGATTTGTATTGTCGTCAGTCACCGTCACGTTGTATGCAGTTGTCATTGGAGCAGTGCTGCTGGTGCACGGAGTTCGGTCTGGTTGGGTGTTGCGTGGAGCAAGCCTCGTTGCATTTGGTCTAGCCGTTGCAATGCTTGATGATTCTGCGTTACTACCAGTCCATCTTCCCGAACCTGCAATTTTGCTTGTGCCCGTTGCTTTTGGAATTGCAATTTGTGCTGGCGCAATGGGTGCGGCCCTCGTTGTTGATTTGCGTCGTGCGAGGTTTGGTTGGCGTCAACCAATCAGTGCGATAGTTGCTCTTGCCTTTGCGGTTGGACTTGTGCCGGTTTCGGTTAATGCATTGAATGGCAGTTGGAGTCAGCCGTCACTTGCGTTGCCTCAACTCTTAGCGCAATTACCCGATGCGCAGTCATCGGGTGAGTACCGCACCATGTTCATTGGAGACACCCGTGTGTTGCCGGGAGCTTCGTTGAATTTTGGATGGGGTATTTCATATTCGGTCGTGAATAGCGGAGCACCCACCTTGGAAGAACTGTGGGAAACCCCACCAACACGTGCTCGTGACAATGCGGTTGCTGCTTTGTACGGAATTGTGCGTGGCCAAACAGCCCGCGCCGGGCGGCTGCTCGCACCATTATCTGTTCGGTTCATTGTTGTTCCAATCGTCGATGGAGGACAATCGACGCGCAGTGATCCAATTGCCGCGCCACGTGGACTTATTGATTCATTGTCGCGACAACTCGATTTACGTCGCCTCTATGCATCGCCAGATCTTGTGATTTTCGAAAATGCGTCGTGGGTGCCCGTGCGGTCAATGCTGACTGCATCTGGAGCTGCCAGCAGTCAACTTGCTGGTGCGACTTCAATGATTGCCACAGATATTTCAGGCGCAACTGCGCTTCCGACTCAGACTCGACCAGAAGGTGCGATTGAGGCCGATGTGAAGCCGGGGACCATTCATCTTTCAGTTCCGTTTAGTACCCATTGGAAGCTGACATTAGGTAGCAACAAGATTGAGGCGCGCCCTGCTTTTGGCCTGACAAATGCATATGACGTTGCAAGTGCAGGGCGTATTCGATTGGGATTTGATTCGAGCCTTGTTCATTCTCTTTCAGTGTTGCTTCAATTTGCTGCATGGTGTGTAGTGGCTTTTTTCGCTCTAGTTCGGCCACGACGGAAGCCCCGTAGGAATTCTTCGGTGTCTTCATCCCTTGATGCCCCGGTCATGAGATTCGTGAGCGAGGAATCGTCGTGAAGTTGTTACGTCGTGTTGTTGCGTTTGTGCTTCTCTGTGGGGTCAGCGCAGTAGTAGTTGTGGTCGATCGTCATTCCGGAAAACAATCGGTGGGTGCATCATCTGCCATCGTTGAATTTGCTGGTTTCCCACAGGCATCTGACGGAACTCGTATCAGTACATCATGGTTCTGCCCTGGCGCAGCTGCGGGTGACGGAATCAGCAGTGCATCTGTTGTCATTGTTAACCCAAGTGACAGTGACTTGACTGCCACCATTAATTTTCTCAGCAATTCACCAGCAGATGCAGAAACAATTACCGTCACCGCGCGATCACGAAAAGAAGTAGATGTCCTTCGCGGGCGAACGGTCGGTGTAGTTGTTCCTGTCGTTGAAATTATTGGGTCGTCTGGCTCAGTAGAGCAAGAACTTATTTATGCTGCGGGTGATGTGACATCTCAATGTGTTTCGCAGACTTCGAGTACGTGGTACTTCGCTGATGGGTTTACAGCAGAAGGTTCAACACAACGATTGGTACTGACGAATCCGTTTCCTGAAAGCGCCGTAGTCAATGTGTCGTACACCACGACAAATGGTCGCAGAACTCCTGCATCACTACAGGGAATTATTTTGGACGCGCGTTCATCCCGCAGTATTTCACTGGCCGACGCCGGTGCTCAAAACGAAGCGCGATTAGCAGTTGAAGTCAAGGCATCAACGGGTCAAATAATTGCATCACGTATTCAGCATTATCTGGGTGCAGGACGACTCGGGTACTCCACCACTGTGGGTACGCCCGTGGCTTTGCGTGACTGGTGGTTTACGTCTGGTCGTACGGGTGCATTGGTGTCTGAACTGCTGATGGTGTTCAACCCATCGGATTCTCCTGCGCAAGTCAACGTCTCATTCTTTGGGCCAGGAATCACCAACGGACTTGGGATTGACCAAACATCCAAAGCTGCAGCACCATCAACGGCCATCGATATCCCGGCTGGTGGGATTGTTGCCATCAATACGGACGCCCTTGCAGATTTGCCAAAGGGTGATCACGCGATGGTGGTGTCGGCTGTGAACAATGTTCCGGTGGTGGTGGAACATGTACTGAGTCAAAGAGTTGGTGGAAGTTCTTTTACGGCCATCACAAATGGAATTCCTGGTGGCTTGGTGTCACAGAAATGGCGAATTCCGAGTGGATTGTCTAATGGTGCACGAAATGCTTTGTCAGTTGTGAACACAACGGGAATGGACGGAACGTTTACGGTTTCTGCAAGCGGCCCTGGTGGCGATGTGGAATTGCCTCTGCTTGTTGATGTTGTTCTTGGTGCAGCATCGGTGATCAGTATTGACGTACCTGCAGATGTGAAAGACGGGGAAGTAACAGTTACTGCAACAGTCCCTGTGGTTGTGCAACGGCGCACTACTCGAGGTCATGGGCTAGTTGGTTTCGGAATAGTGGGAGCGCTTCCCATAAGGTCTCGGTAATGGTACGAATTCTCACGGTCGCGGGCGCAATGATTGTTGCTCTTGTGGTGTCGTGGTTCCTACGTCGTCGCCAGAACGACGCACCCACACAGGGTGGTTTTGAATTACCAGTGCAACTTGATCGAAACGATTTTGCGTCGCCAGAAGCGCCATGGTTGGTTGTGGTCTTTACGTCAGCCACATGCAATACGTGCAATGATGTTTTTACGAAAGCTGAAGTCTTGTCGTCACACGATGTCGCAGTAGTGCGAGTGGATTACACCACTGATCCGCAGATGCATGCTCGTTACAAGATCGAAGCCGTTCCAACATTGGTCGTTGCAGATGCTGTGGGCGTTGTGAAAGCTGGGTTCTTGGGTCCCATCAAAGCTCAAGACTTATGGGCAGCAGTAGCTGAATGTCGTGAACCGGGCAGTTCGCCTGGTTCGTGTCAAGAGCACGAGTAATTAAGCCTGAACGTCACTTGTTGATGGTGCATCAAGTCCTTGTTGCACCAAACGACCAACGGTTGGCCCGTCGATAGTTTCTTCAACAAGAAGAGCTTCAGCAACTAGTTCAAGTCCACGGCGATGACGCATTAACACTTCGTGCGCGCGCGTTTCTTGCTCAAGCAAGATGCGGGAAATTTCGTCGTCAACAAGTTGTGCTGTTGAGTCGCTGTATTCGCGACCGCTAGTCATGAGGTCTTCGCCCAGGAACACTTGCTGATTTCCGGTCCAAGCCATTGGGCCGATCTTGTCTGACATGCCCCATTCGCGCACCATACGGCGCGCGATGCCTGTTGCTTGCTCGAGGTCGTTTGCGGCACCGCTGTTGAGATGACCAAAAATGATTTTTTCGGCCACACGACCACCCATTGCTTTGCAAATTAAATCCTCAAAGAATTCACGTGAGTACGTATGGCGTTCTTCTGGCAAAGTCCATGTGACTCCAAGAGCCATTCCGCGAGGAAGGATGGTGACTTTATGCAATGGATCAGAGTGTGGAAGCACTACTGCCAATACTGCATGGCCGCCTTCGTGGTACGCAGTGGCACGCTTTTCTTCAGGGTTTAACACTAATGATTCGCGGCGCGCACCCATAACAACACGGTCACGTGCATTTTCAAAGTCGAGTCGTTCAATGGCAAGTGACTCACGACGAACAGCAAAAAGGGCTGCTTCATTCACGAGGTTTGCAAGATCAGCACCGCTCATTCCGGGTGTAGCACGAGCCATTGTTTCGAGGTCGACGTCTGTTCCCATGCGCTTGTCGCGCGAGTGAACTTTCAAGATTGCAAGACGCTCTTCATATTCAGGCAGAGGGACAATAATCTGTCTGTCGAAACGTCCTGGACGAAGAAGTGCAGTATCGAGAACATCGGGGCGGTTTGTTGCCGCAAGAATCACAATGCCTTCAGTGGCTTCAAAGCCGTCCATCTCTGAAAGCAATTGATTCAGAGTTTGTTCGCGTTCGTCGTGACCGCCGCCAAGTCCTGCTCCACGCTTACGGCCGATGGAATCTATTTCATCGATGAAAATAATTGCCTTGCCGAGTTTCTTTGCTTGTGCAAAAAGGTCACGAACTCGGCTTGCACCGACACCAACAAACATCTCCATAAAGTCAGAGCCTGTTACGGAGAGGAATCCGACGCCTGCTTCTCCAGCAACGGCGCGAGCAAAGAGTGTCTTTCCAGTTCCCGGAGGGCCAACAAGCAAGATGCCTTTCGGAACACGTGCTCCGATTTCTTTGAACCGTTCTGGCTTGCGCAAGAAGTCAACAACTTCTTTGATTTCCAGCTTTACACCGTCGTATCCGGCGATGTCGGAAAAGGTGGTTGATGGTTTATCGGCCTGGTAGGCCTTGGCCTTGCTCTTACCAACGGACATGATGCTGCCTGCTTGTCCCATGGCGCGACGTTGCATCCACATGAAAAATGCGATGACAAAAGCAAACGGAAGAATAATGGGCAACAAACTGGTGATGAAGTTGGCTTGAGGCGTCTTAAACGAGTAGTCGACTCCCATTTGCTTTAAGAGTTGTTCATCAGCATCGCTGAGGTTCACTGATCCGGTTGTGGTGAACTTTGTGCCCGACTGAAGAGTGCCCGAAATAATGTTTGAGGAGTTGTTGATGACGACTTGTTTGACGTCGCCGTTTTTCACTTGAACGAGGAACTCTGTATAGGTGAGCTTGTCGCCAGTAGGAGTCGCGAATAATTGGCTACCGAAAGCGAGGACAACTACCGCTGCCACAATGGCCCAGATGGCCCATTTGGGCACAGGCGGCTTGCCGTCGGCGCCGGGCTTGCCATTGCGCAGGCCCTTCATGGGGTTGCGGCCTTGTGGGTTGCGTGATGGTGGAGGGGGCGGTGGGAGATCGCTCATATGTTCATGCTACGGGCGCCGTCAGCCCTCGTACCTGCGGCATCGCCTAATTTGTGGCACACGGTGACTACCGTTTCGGTGATGGCTAGGCAATGCACCCGACAAGGCTGTGTGCATTGCGCCACAGTCACACTGACGTATCAATATGCGAGATCTCAGGTCTGGCTTGATGACCTCAGCCCTGAACGCGATCCACATTCATATGACCTATGTGACCAGCATGCGAATCGACTGACAGCTCCCTGCGGATGGCACTTAGAAGATCGCCGTCAGCGGGTTCATGTGTACAGCCCTGGCCGCCTCGCCGGGTAATTATTTTGGATCAGATGGCATCGCGTCAATCACGAGCAAGCCAGGTACTGCTGTTCTGGCTCATCGCGTTTGTTGTAGCAAACTTTGCGTCACTTCTTGTCTTGGTATTCATGGGGAATGGTGACTCTTCAAGTACTGACATGTCCACACTTGATGTGGCACTCAGCGCAACTGCAATGTGGTGTGTGTATCTCTTTGCAACTTCTCAGTTCTTGCAAGTGCGATGGACAAATTTTCGCCTAACAATCGGCGCCACATTCCTGCGTCGTGATGTAGTGGTTGGTATTCCGTTGGGAATCGTGAGCCAACTTATTTTGGTGAATGCAGTGAACTGGCCATTGGCTCGTTTGTTTCCTGACATTTTTTCTTTTGATGAGGTGTCAAAGCGTGCATCAGATCTCGTTGATGCCGCACACGGGGGATGGGTTCTCCTGCTCGGTCTTGTCGTCATTGTCGGGGCACCCATTGTGGAAGAAATCGTGTACCGCGGTGTGGTTCAGCCTGGCTTGGTGGCGTCGTGGGGCCGTACGGTAGGAATAGTGGCTACAGCGGCGTTGTTTGCAGCGATTCACATGCAGCCCGTCGAATTGCCTGGACTTTTTGTCTTCGCATTGGTGCTTGGATGGGCACGTCACTCAACTGGCACAATAGGGCTGTCCATTGTCACCCATATGGCCTTCAACGCAACAGGACTTGCGCTTGTAGTGCTTCTGTAGAGAATTATGAATACCGAAATCAACACTTCTGACATTCAACAGGAAACAACAGGACCTTCCGTTCGTGCACAGGAGTGGACAGCCACATTTAAGTCAATGAGCACGACTGCAATTTTGCTCGGTGCAACGCTGATGGTGTTGTCAGTTCTTCATCCTGATTTGATTTTGCGCAACAACACACCAACAGGTGGTGATATGGGTGCTCATGTGTGGGGGCCTGCATACTTACGTGATGTGTTGTTGCCTCATTGGCGACTAACAGGTTGGAGCATGGACTGGTATGCCGGGTTGCCTGTGTATCGCTTTTACATGGTGGTGCCAGCACTAGCCATCGTGGCATTGGACGTTGTTTTGCCGTACGGAATTGCATTCAAAATTATTGTTGCCGCCGGTCTCGTTGCCTTTCCAACGTGTGTGTACATCATGGGACGCGTCAGCAAATTGCTGTATCCATTGCCTGAATTAATGGTTATTGGTGCCACTATGTTTCTCTTTGATGAGAGCTTCACTATTTATGGTGGCAACATCGCTTCCACAATGGCGGGGGAGTTCTCGCACTCCATCGCATTGGCCTTTGCCATTTTGGGTCTTGGGTTTTTTGCGCGTGGTCTTGATGATGGCAAACACCGCGGTTGGGCGGCATTGTTTATTGCATTGTCAGCACTTAGCCACGGCATCGTGTTGTTGTTTGTCTTTGGCGGGGCAGTCTTGATGCTCCTCATGCGCCTTGATCGCCAGCGCTTGAAGTTCGGTATCACAACCTTGGGTTGTGCTGTATGTCTCTCTGCATTCTGGGTGGTTCCGTTTCTAGGCGGACATGCATTCATGAGTGACATGAAGTATGGCTCAGAGCCAGGCGGTGGATCTTTCAAAACCATGTGGGCTATGTACTTTCCCTTGAATACAACCCTCGACATCATGTTGATGACGCTTGCAATCATCGGTTTTGTTGGTTCGATCTATCGACGACGGTTCCTCGGCATATGGATGGGTGTGTACATCGTTGTATTGATGATTGGCGTCAAAGTTGCACAAGGTGGTTTGCCAGTAATCGGGCTACTTTGGAACCCGCGCATCTTGCCTTTCTTGTATCTGCTGCGCTACATGTTGGCTGCAATTGGCGCATACGAAGCTGGTCTCTTTATTCGTCGCACAATCGCCATACAGCGCAATCCATCACAGATGCCAACAGCGCACACCACGAATACTTCAACGTCATTGTTGTGGCTTGTAGCGACATTTTGTCTCGTTGTGCTTGGTGTGCGCTATCAGAGCTTGCCATTTGCGACATTGCAGTCGAACGCAACGGGCACTTCATATGGTTGGGGCGCTGTGTCGTTTTCTTCTCAACGTGCTTTCTCAGATGGTTGGTCTCGTTGGAACTTTGAAGGCTACGAAGGCAAGGCAACTTTTAATGAATACAACGGCGTTGTTCAAGCAATGAAGAAACTTGGTGAAGATCCTGCACACGGTTGTGGTCATGCGCTGTGGGAAAATAGTGGCGATCTCAATAAATACGGCACCACCATGGCGTTGATGTTGTTGCCATACTGGACTGATGGATGCATCGGTTCCATGGAAGGGCTGTTCTTTGAAGCAGCTGGTTCAACCCCGTATCACTTCATCTCAGCAGCGGCATTGTCGAAACAAAGCAGCAACCCGGTTCGTGAATTGCGATATGACAACAACGATGCCGTAAAAGGCGTTGCCTACATGCGCATGATGGGTATTCGTTATTACATGGCATACACGCCAGAAGCAATTGCAAAAGCAGACGAACAAGTCGACTTAACAAAAGTTGGAACGTCAGGACCGTGGCATCTCTACGAAGTTGCCGATACAGCGATTGTTGAGCCGCTTGCTGTACAGCCTGTTGTGGTGAATGAACGACCAGGAGACAGGCGTGAACGCTGGTTGGAAATTGGTACGTCGTATTTTCAGCACACTAATGAATGGGCTGCATTGCCGGTGGATCACGGGCCTGATGCATGGCAACGCATTGATGTCGTAGCAGACGCGACGCGCAGTGTTGGTGTACCCGGTGGTCCAGGTCGTCAAGTTGACATTGTGTTGCCCGCAGATGATTCGAAAATCACATCTGTCTCTCTTGACCCCGTTGTTGTCTCTGATGTGAAAATCAAACAAGAGTCTCTGTCCTTCACTGTTGATCGCATTGATGTTCCAGTTCTTGTAAAAGTCAGTTACTTTCCCAATTGGCAAGTCCGTGGCGCATCGCGTGTGTATCGCGCAGCACCGAACATGATGGTCGTCGTGCCAACAGAAAAAAATGTGACACTGTCGTACGAACCGTCACAACTGGATCGTTCGTCCTATGCCATTACGTTGTTCGGAATTGTGATGGCCGTGTTCCTCTTCCGTAGAAGGTTTCGTTACGGTGTGGCGATGCCAGCGCGTAACGACAGCGGAATTGAATCCGAATCTAATGACGAACTTTCCGCCGATAGCCTCAGAGACTGATGAAAACAGACCCTTCAGTCCTTGACCGCATCGTCAAGGCGTATGACATTCGCGGTACTACCCCGAATGAAATGAACGAGGAAGTGGCGTTTGCTCTCGGAATTGCTTTTGCAGATTTCGTAAACGCACCGATGGTTGTCGTTGCCCGAGACATGCGTGTCACAGGGGAGTCTCTTGCGGCTTCGTTCGCCAGCGGTGTCATGTCGCGTGGCATCAATGTGCTTGATCTTGGACTAGCCAGCACTGACCTGGTCTATTTCGCTGCGGGCAAACTTGATGTACCTGGAGCCATGTTTACTGCTTCGCACAATCCGGCTGAATACAACGGAATCAAATTCTGTTTGTCTGGTGCACGACCTGTTGGAATCGATACTGGTCTTGCAACAATTCGTGATGCCGCAAAATCAGTGCTGACGGGTTCTGGCCCTGGTGCAGTAGCAGTTCGTGGAACAGTGTCAACACGCAACATGCTTGATGAGTTTGCTGATCATGTGGTCTCGTTCATTGACGTCAACGCGCTTGTGCCGATGAAAGTTGTTGCAGACACCGCAAATGGCATGGGTGGGCTCATTGTCCCTGTTGTTTTTGAACGTCTTCCCATGATGCAGCTTGAAGTGATGTATCCAGAACTTGATGGCAGCTTCCCGAATCATCCCGCTGATCCAATTCAGCCAGCAAACCAACGAGATCTTCAAGCCCGCGTCACTAGTGGCGGTTTTGATATCGGCCTTGCTTTTGATGGCGACGCAGACAGAGTATTCGTAGTTGATGAAAAGGGCAGAGGATTATCCGGCTCTACCACCACTGCAATTCTTGCCGCAGCGGTCTTGCGCAACAACCCAGGCGCCACCGTGTTACACAACCTCATTTGCTCACGATCTGTCCCTGAAGTCATTCGCGAAAGCGGCGGAGTGCCCGTTCGCACTCAAGTCGGCCATAGCAACATCAAGCAAGTCATGGCAGAAACGGGTGCTGTGTTTGGTGGTGAGCACTCGGCTCATTATTACTTCCTTGACAACTACCGAGCAGACTCTGGCATCATCGCCACCATGTTTATGTTGCAAGAATTGTCACGGGCCAAAATGCCTCTGTCACAATTACGGCAACCATTCGAGCGATATGAAGCAAGCGGCGAGATCAACACCAGCGTCTCTGATGCACAAATTGTCATGGCTGCAGTAGCTGATGTTTACAAAGCCCATGCGCAAGATTGGGTCGATGGCCTCACAGTTGATTGTGGTGATTGGTGGTTCAACCTTCGCCCATCAAACACCGAGCCGTTACTTCGCCTCAACCTAGAGGCCACAACTAGAGCAGAATGTGACGATCACGTGGTCGAAGTCCTCTCACTTGTGACATCGGTCTGACAATGAAAGAATGGACCCATGACTCTTGACCGCACCCTTCTTGACATCCTTGCTTGCCCAGAAGATAAGGGCCCATTGTTTTACATCGAGTCAGAAAATATTCTGTTTAATCCACGTCTGAAGCGCTCGTATGCAGTTATTGATGGCATCCCAGTAATGCTGATTGAAGAATCCACACAAGTGACAGATGCAGAGCATGCGCGAATTGAGTCACGCATCGCTGCTGAGGGCCTTAAGCCCACCTTTACTCGATGATTTGGGTACACTGAATCCGTAATCGGGCTGATCAGAGCGGTGCCAGTTGGCCCCAGCCTCGATTCATTATGTAACTCATGTAAGGAGCCACTATGTCCTCTCTCGCCGATCGTCGTGATTTTCGCGTCGCTGACCTCAGCCTTGCGCCATTTGGTCGCAAAGAAATCCATCTTGCTGAACACGAAATGCCTGGCCTTCGTTGGATGCGCAAACAGTACGGCCCATCAAAACCTTTGAAGGGTGCACGCATCTCTGGTTCATTGCATATGACCATTCAGACAGCAGTTCTCATTGAGACGCTTGTTGAGCTTGGTGCAGAAGTGCGTTGGGCAAGTTGCAATATTTTCTCAACTCAAGACCATGCAGCTGCAGCTGTTGCAATAGGTCCACACGGAACAGAAAAAGACCCACAAGGTGTTCCTGTATTCGCCTGGAAGGGTGAGACCCTCGAGGAATATTGGTGGTGCACCGAGCAGATGATGACATGGCCAGATGGCAATTTACCGAACATGATTCTTGACGATGGCGGCGATGCAACACTTCTTATCCATAAGGGTGTCGAATTTGAAAAAGCTGGCGCGGTGCCAGATCCAACGTCAGCATCAAACCCAGAACTTGCATTGATTCTTGGACTCTTGCAGCGCACACTAAAAACTGATCCTGCAAAGTGGACTCAGATGGCGGCGTCTATCAAGGGTGTGACAGAAGAAACCACAACAGGCGTGAAGCGTTTGTACAAGATGTTCGACAACAAGGAGCTTCTGTTTCCTGCAATCAATGTGAACGACAGCGTGACAAAGAGCAAGTTCGACAACCTCTACGGTTGTCGTCACTCGCTCATTGACGCAATCAACCGCGCAACTGACGTCATGATCGCCGGAAAGCTTGCAGTTGTATGCGGCTACGGCGATGTTGGTAAGGGTTGTGCACAAAGCCTTCGCGGCCAAGGCGCGCGCGTCATTGTTACTGAAATTGACCCAATCAACGCATTGCAGGCAGCGATGGAAGGTTATGAAGTCAACACCACCGAATCCGCTTTGGCTGAAGCAGACATTTTCGTTACTGCAACTGGCAATGAAGCAATCATCACTGCCGAGCACATGGCCGGAATGAAGCACAACGCAATTGTGTGCAACATTGGCCACTTCGACAATGAAATTGATATGGCGGGCCTTGCTCGTAGCGGTGCCACTCGTGATGAATTGAAAGCTGGAACTGACTTATGGACATTCCCAGATGGTCATGCAGTGATTGTGTTGGCAGAAGGTCGACTTGTGAACCTTGGTTGCGCAACCGGACACCCATCATTCGTGATGAGTTGTTCATTCACTAACCAAGTTCTTGCACAGATTGAGTTGTTCACCAACTTGAAGGCGTACCCACTTGGTGTGTACGTGTTGCCAAAGCATCTTGACGAAAAAGTTGCGTTCGCGCATCTTGATGCACTGGGTGTGACACTGACACAACTCACAGATGGACAAGCTGAGTACATGGACATGAACCCTTCAGGTCCATTCAAGGCTGAAAACTACCGTTACTAACTCAACGTACTGAAAAGGCCTCGGGCGTTTTGCTCGAGGCCTTTTTTATTGCTCTGAAGCTTCGCTGGCTACAGCATCAAGCGAACTTCGTGACATCTTGAATAGACGAAGTGTCACCTGGACCATTGGTCCGATGCCGAGTGCAAATGCAAATGTACCGATGCCTATGTGTCCGCCCAGAAATATTCCGATAATCATCACGGTGATTTCAATCAGGGTGCGAGCGATACGAATACTGATGCCGAAACGTTTATTGAGCCCAAGCATTAAGCCGTCGCGCGGCCCAGACCCAAACTCTGCGCCGATATACAAACCAGATCCGGCGGCAATAATGCTCAGGCCCGCCACCATGTAGGCAATGCGAATAAACATGTTGTGACTGTGGGGGATTAAGTCCTGTGCAAAGTTTTCAACTAATCCGATTTCGACTGCGTTTAATAACGTTCCAAGTCCTGGTCGAAGGCGAAGCGGAATCCATAACAGCAGCACAAAGAAGGCGACGGTGATTAGGACTGTGCCAAGTCCGAGTCCGGTGTGCTGGGAAATTCCTTGGTGAAACACATCCCAAGGCGGAACACCTAGTTCAGAGCGCACAAAGAATGCGATGCCGGTGCCAAAGCATGCAAGCCCTGCCACACATCTGATTAGGCGTTCAGTGAATTGTTCGCGCAGCGGTCGAAGGGGAGCTTGTGCCATGGAACTACACCGTACTGAAGCTGTGCGTTCAAACACGGGAGTATTGATTCCTGTACACATTCTGGGGATTGACCCTCACGAGGGCCATACAAGGGAGCTCGTACTGGGGCTGAAATACGGAAGGAAACGATCGAATGCGCGCGCGCTGGCAGAGATAGTTGTTGAAGCAATTGCTTGGGATTGTTTCGACTGTGACGTTGTGACGTGGGCTCCCACAACAGCGAGTCATCAGCATGAGCGCGGCATGGACCACGCAGAACTCATAGCTCGACACGCTGGTGTGATGTTGGCGTTACCAGTGAAACGACTGTTGAGGCGTGTCAACACGGTTTCACAAACAGGGTTAGATCGTGGTGAACGATTGGTGTCGCCAGAGTTTGTGGCACGACCTTTGGGGCGTCAGCGCAATGTTCTGGTCATCGATGATGTCGTCACTACTGGTGCCACGTTTAGGGATGCAACGAGAGCGCTTGTTGAAATAGGGGCGTTATCGATTGTTTGTGCCGCACCATCGCGCACGGTGTGAAGACTTATGCGAGCGAAGTGCCGTTTGCGGCGTTGGTGACCTCGGCGGCAAGGCGACGGATCTCTTCCATCTTGTGATCAAGCGAAAGCGCTTCACGTTGCGCATTGGAAATAATTAATGCGCCCTCACGCTTGATTTCTTCACGCATTTCGGAGATTTCGACTTCGGCAACCTGGCGTTGCGATGTTGTCTCGCGGTGAACTTCAGTGATGAGGAGAGCTAAGAGTTGCAGTATTTCTTGAGTAACTGTCGTTTGGTAATCGTCAACTTGTGCTGCGATGTCACGAAATGCTTGTTCAACATCGGCTGCTTTGTACTTGCGACGACGTGACTTGAGGTCAGGAAGAACAATGCCACGTTGAGGGCTGACCATCTTTGACATTATGGATTCACGTGCTATTTCGGCGGTGTCGCTGCTTGTAGTTGAAACATCGTCAGACATGTCAATCCTTTCGTTCAAATGGAGAGCGCTTCATCAGCTTGGCGTGAACAACGAGGCGCTGATTTGCTGTTCCAATTGGTGTGCATGTTGTCAACGTCACTGAGTCGTAACCGAGATATGACAAAACTCCAATGGCGCTTGGCTGAACAACGTCATACGGTTCGCCCGATTCATTTCCCTTGACCAAGTACCGGTGAAGTTCGTTACCCACAATCAGAATTACAGAATCGGCAACGCGCATTTTGTCAAGGAAAAAGAAGGGTGCTGGAAATGTAGTGCGATGTCCAGCAAGCCCGATATTCCCCTTTGTTCCAGGCTTTTGACTTACTTTGTACCAGCCGACACCAAGAGCAAGACGATCGTCACTAATGCCACTAACAATTTGCATCCGCAGGTGGAGGCGAGGAATCACTATCCATGTCTTGCCGTCATTCGGAATATCAGCGAGAAGTTCGTCCTCCATTGTGGATTCCATCGCAGGGAACTCGGACTTCGCCGGCAACGCTGAGAATTTTTGAGTGGGAGTAGCAATAGTGGTGACTGGAATAGTCGTTTCTGCAGCAGCAATTGTTGAGTCGGTCGTTTGAAGTGGTGCGACTGTTACTTGATCAGCAAAAACAGTCCTATCGCTTGCAGATTTGGACACTGCAAGCGAGCCGAATAACAGAAGCAGTGTCGCAACCAATGTGGACACCGAGACATACACCTTGCGATTAACAGTGGTTGATGTCATCGCGCGCCCAGCAAGAAGTGCGTGCGTGACTACGTTTTTATCTCCTCGACTGCGCGTAACCGCGAATGAGGATGTGCTCCACTCACCAGATGAGGAAACAGTAAATGTGACTTCATGAAGCGAGGGAGTGAGTTGGGCAGTGACAGAACCAGTGGGAATTGACCGCATGGCGTCTGCGCGAAGATGCAGTGCAACAGGGGTAAAATTTGATGCCTTGGTACGAACCCGTGAGCGAACCGTGACAGTGGAGGCGTCTGACCCCCATGTGGCTTTCGTGCGCACTCGCAATTCGACATGTCGCGTACCCGCTGGGTCGAGGAGGCTGGCGGAATAGTGCTTCATTACCTAGAAACAGTAACAGTTGCCTAATTTACTTAGAGGGAGCCTCTGGGGTGGATAAAGAGCGACTAAGACAGCCCTGTAAGCACACGGGCTGTCGCTATGGCGCCAGCTGAGTCTTCTTCCACATGAACGCCGAGCATGCCAAGTGCGTTAGCGGCGTGCACGTTTGCGAGCAAGTCGTCAAGGAATGCAGTTCGCGTCGGTGTGGCATTGAGGCGTGACATCGTGAGTTCGTAAATAGCAGGGTTCGGTTTGCGAATGTGAACCTCATGGCTGTCGACAATGGTGTCGAATATATTTTCGTAGTCCATGAGCGGCCACCACATTGGCCGAAATTCCTTCACGTTGTTTGTCAGGATTCCAATCGGAATTCCAGCTGATTTCAGGTCATGGATGAAAGTGACCATCTCGTCGTTGAGTTGAAAGTTGAAAGGGTTGGCATTCGATGCAGGAGTGTTGGCAGGCAGGGTTGCGACAATGCCTGCATCGTCGAGTTTCTGTTTTGTAATTGCTCGGCACTCGTCAAGCGTGATCTCGCCGCGCTCGACGCGGTGCCACTGGTGGTCGGTGTCGAGGTGATGGGGGCCCATCACTATTTCGGCCACTACGGCAGGGTCATGGTCGGGGTAGCGCCTCGTAAAGTCGCGGGGTCCGCCGTTACGCATGATCACCCCTCCGAGGTCGAAAATTACTGTGTCAACTGCTCTGGAGGCCATATGGGCACCAAGTATTGCTGGGTTCCGGGCCGAGCGGCGAACTGGCTCTGGCAAAGGGCGCAGGTAGGCTTGGACACTGCATGAAAGTTCTCGACCGCGTCCTTCGAGCCGGCGACGGCAAGCGAGTTAAAGCCCTCCAAGGCCTAGTTCCCGACATCAATGCCCTTGAGTCTGAGATGGCTGCATTGTCTGATTCGGCACTTCAAGCAAAGACTGGTGAATTCAGGTCGCGTCTTGATCGCGGCGAATCACTTGAAGACCTTCTTGTTGAATCGTTTGCAGTTGTGCGTGAAGCATCAAGCCGCGTAATTGGGCAACGCCATTTCGATGTACAGCTCATGGGTGGGGCCGCGCTTCACTTCGGGTGGGTTGCGGAAATGAAGACGGGTGAAGGAAAGACTCTTGTGTCTACTTTGCCTGCGTATCTGAATGGCTTGTCAGGCAATGGCGTGCATGTCATCACTGTCAACGATTACTTGGCTCGGTTCCATGCCGAATGGATGGGACGTATTCATCAGTTCATGGGACTCAGTGTTGGACTGGTTATTCCCGGACGTCGTGAGTCTCCTGCAGAAAAGCGCCTGGACTACGCATGTGACATTACGTACGGAACCAATAACGAATTCGGTTTCGACTATTTGCGCGACAACATGGCCGGTTCGCTTGACGACAAGGTTCAGCGTGGTCATAATTTTGCCATTGTTGACGAAGTGGACAGCATCCTTATTGACGAAGCGCGTACCCCGCTCATTATTTCGGGCCGCATCGCCGATGCAGCCACCATGTATTACAAGTTTGCGTCCATTGTTCGTATTTTGCAGCGCGATGTTGACTACGAAGTGGAAGAAGACAAGCGCATTGTTGTTCCTACTGAACTAGGTATTGAAAAAGTTGAAAAAGAACTGGGCCTTGACAACTTGTACGACGCAGTTCAACAAAACTTGGTGCATCAACTGTCTGTAGCGCTCAAGGCTAAAGAGCTGTATCGCCGCGACAAGGATTACATCGTTGACGCTGGCGATGTAAAGATCGTCGATGAGTTCACTGGCCGCATCTTGGAAGGCCGTCGTTGGAGCGAAGGTATTCACCAAGCGGTTGAAGCCAAAGAAGGCGTGCGCATCAACGAAGAGAACCAAACTCTTGCAACGATTACTTTGCAGAACTACTTCCGTATGTACAACAAGCTTGCAGGAATGACTGGTACTGCCCAGACAGAAGCCGCTGAATTGGTCAATACTTACGATCTGAACGTTGTGCCAATTCCGACCAACCGCAATGTTGTTCGTGACGATGAAGCCGACCTTATTTTCAAGTCTGAAGATTCAAAATTCCGTGCTGTCGTTGAAGATATTGCTGGGCGTAATGCAAAGGGTCAACCAATCCTTGTCGGAACTATCAGCGTTGAAAAGAGCGAGCATCTGTCGCGCGAGCTCACCAAACGTGGGATCAAGCATGAGATTTTGAATGCAAAGCAACACACTCGTGAAGCACTGATTGTTGCTCAAGCTGGCCGACTCGGTGCGGTCACAGTTGCAACAAACATGGCTGGTCGAGGCGTTGACATTTTGCTCGGCGGAAACCCAGAACTTCTTGCACGCCAACAAGTGCTCTCTGAAGGCGTAAGCCCTGAGCTTTTGGTTGACGATTTTGCCCTGCCAGCACCAATTGCTGAGATGCCAGAAGAGTTCCAAGCAGCTCGCATCGCTGCCCAAGCCCGTTACGACGAATTGTTGCCATTGCAGAAAGCACAATGTCTAGAAGAAGGCAACAAAGTCCGCGCTGTTGGTGGACTCTATGTTCTCGGAACTGAACGCCACGACAGTCGTCGTATTGATAACCAGTTGCGTGGTCGTGCGGGACGCCAGGGCGACCCTGGGGCAAGTCGTTTTTATCTCAGCCTTGATGACGAACTGATGCGTCTGTTCGCTACCGGTGCTCTTAGTTGGGTCATGGGTCGCGCGTTGCCAGATGACGAAGCCATTGAAGCAAAAATGGTCACAAAAGCCATCGAGCGTGCACAAACAACTGTTGAGCAGCGCAACGGTGAAATTCGTAAGAATGTCTTGAAATACGACGAAGTGATGAACGAGCAGCGCAAGGTTATTTACATGCGTCGTGATCAGATTTTGTCTGGTGCAGATCTCAAAGTGGCTGCTTTGGAATATCTGGCTGAGGCCGTTGACTCTTTGATTGAAACTCATTGTGTCTCAGAGGCAAGCGACGAATGGGATGTCGATGGTTTGGAGCTGGAATTGTCTGGCTACTGGCCTGCAACCATTACCGCAGCCCACATCGAGCAATGTTTAGGCACGGACGCCATTTATGACCTAGTGATGGCCGACGCGAATAAGCATTATCAAATCCGCGAAGAAGAGTTGGGTTCAGAAATACTTCGTCAGATTGAACGCCAAGTCATGCTGAGCATCATTGATCAACGGTGGCGCGAACATCTCGAGGAAATGGATTACCTGCAAGAGGGCATCAACTTGCGCGCCATGGGCCAAAAAGATCCTCTTACTGAATGGCAACGCGAGGGGTACGAGATGTTTGGTCAGATGATGACCGGAATTGCTCAAGACTTTGTTCGTTATGTCATGCACGTACAAGTAGTTAATGAAGAACAGCCAGTTCTCCGTGTGCAAAATCTCACCGAGACAAGTAGTGACAACGTGGCCACCGATGGCTTTACGGCTGCGGCTCTAGCCAGTGGTGACGTTGACCAATCTCTGTTATCTGCACCAGAAGAAGAAGTACGCAAGCCCATCGTGAAAGATGCAAGTGACTGGTCTAACACCCCGCGTAACTCGCCATGCCCGTGCAACTCTGGCAAAAAATACAAAATGTGCCACGGCGCTGCCGCCTGACTGCCCAATTCCGAGCCATAATTCGTCATGCGTGATTTCACTTCCGACCTTCGCGAACTAGCAACGCGTATTGCTGAATCGCATGAGTATTTGCATATCGATCAAACACGCGCACGTATTTCAGAACTTGAGATTGAGGTGTCACGACCAGACTTGTGGGATGACCAAGATCTCGCAAAGCGTGTAACAGGGGAGTATTCGAACCTACGTGCAGACCTTGATGCATACGAGGCCATGCGTGCTGAACTTGAAGATCTCAATGTTCTTCACGAAATGGCTCGTGAAATAGATGATGCGTCTCAAGAAGTCGATATCGCTGCAGGTATTGCACACGTGTCAGCTGAACTTGGCATTTTGGAAATGCGCAGTTTGTTTACAGGCGAACATGATGATGCAGATGCCATCGTGCAAATAAATGCCAAAGATGGGGGTGTTGATGCCCAGGACTGGGCAGAACTATTGATGCGTATGTTCACCCGCTGGGCAGAACGTAAAGGTTTTGTTGTTGATGTTGACGACGTCAGTCCTGGCACTGAAGCGGGCATCATGTCTGCTGAATTCACCATCAAGGGGCGCTATGCGTACGGCCTCATGACATCTGAGCGTGGAACTCATCGCTTGGTGCGTATTAGTCCGTTTGATAACCAGGGTCGTCGCCAAACTAGTTTTGCAAGTGTGCAGGTGTGGCCCGTAATGGATGCCCCAGATCTTGAAGTCAACGAATCAGAAATACGCATGGAAGTGTTCCGTGCATCGGGTGCTGGAGGCCAGCATGTAAACAAGACATCATCGGCAGTGCGCCTTATTCATGAGCCAACAGGTGCCGTAGCGACCAGCCAAGAAGAACGTAGCCAGTTACAAAACCGGGAAAAAGCATTGACGCGACTAAAGGCCATGATCGTGGCCAAGATCGAAGAAGAACATCAGGATGAAAAAGATCGCATTGCAGGCAAACCTGCACAGGTGGGTTGGGGAAGTCAAATTCGTTCCTACGTTCTTCAGCCGTATCAGATGGTGAAAGACATTCGAACAGAAGTGGAATCAGGCAATGTGGCTGCCGTGCTTGATGGCGACCTTGATTCCTTTATGGAGGGCTTCCTGCGTTGGCGCAGAGGGCAGGCAGAGTAATGCCTGTATGGCTTTCGTGCCCGCCCTCGCGAGGTAGTCGTGCATTGCTAGGTTGGGTCTCTTCATGATTCGTCTCGAAAATGTCTCCAAGGTCTACGGCTCCGATGTTCCGGCCCTACGCGATGCATCCTTTGATATTCCAAAGGGTGAGTTTGTGTTCCTTGTTGGTCCATCCGGTTCGGGCAAATCAACACTTCTTCGTCTGATGAATCGCCAGGAACGTCCAGAGCGCGGCAACGTGTGGGTGGCTGGTCGCAATATCAACGAAATGGCAAATAGTCAGATTCCATTTTTGCGTCGCACGATGGGCAACGTGTTCCAGGACTACAAGTTGTTGCCAAATAAAAGCGTGTTCGAAAATGTTGCGTTCGCCCTAGAAGTCATCGGCAAGCCACGTCACATCATTGCCCAGCAAGTTCCGCAAGTTCTTGAACTCGTGGGTCTTGGCGACAAACAAGATCGACTGCCTCATCAACTCTCGGGTGGAGAGCAGCAAAGAGTCTCCATTGCGCGCGCATTCGTAAACCGCCCACTCATTTTGTTGGCAGATGAGCCCACCGGAAACCTCGACCCATCAACGGGTGAAGGCATCATGGCGCTCCTTGAAGCGATCAATGGCACTGGTACCACGGTTGTGATGGCAACTCATGACCATCGCGTCGTCAACGCCATGCGTAAGCGAGTGATTCAGCTTGACCGCGGCGTGATCGTGCGTGACCAAGAGCGTGGGGTCTACGAATGATTCAGCGCATCTCCTACGCCTTTCGTGAGACATTCGCAAGTTTCCGACGCAACATCACGTTGTCGGTAGCAGCAGTCATCACTTCTGCTGTTTCGCTGCTGCTCGTTGGTGCAACATTCCTTATGCAGCGCGCATTTGACAATTTGCTCGTGCAGTGGCGCGGGGACGTTGGAATGATCGTGTTTGTTCGTCCTGACGTGACTCCTGAAGCTTTGAAGTTTGTCGAGCAGAACCTGAAGTCACAGCCGAACATTATTGATGTAACAAAGCTTTCATATCTCGATAAAGCCGGAAGTTTTGAAGAGGCAAAGCGTGTGTTTGCTGGTGATGCCACAACTTTGAGTCTGTTGTCGATAGAAACGATTCCGTCTCAGTTCAAGGTGGTGCCGAAAACGACTGACCCCGAATTAGTGCGCAGCCTTGCCGACCAATACCGAACACTTCCGGGAGTTGCCGGAGTATCACTTGCCGAAGATGAGTTCGATGTCATCTCCACATTGTCCGGATTCGTTCGCACGGTCACCATTGCAATGTCCTTAGTTTTGCTTGCGGTTGCTGTCATTCTGATTTGGAACACAATCCGTACCGCAATCTTTGCTCGACGCCGCGAGATTGAAGTGATGAAGCTGGTGGGTGCTACTGACTGGTTCATTCGAGTGCCGTTCATTATGGAAGGCCTTATTCAGGGACTCGTGGGCGCCATTTTCTCCTGCGTCGGCTTGTGGACACTGAACAGCGCATGGACTTCCGGAGTGGCCGAATTCAAAGCAGGCACAGGTGTTAGTTCACTCGTTGTGCCCGATTCATATTTGAACGGCGTCATGATTGCATTGCTAATCATTGGTGCAACCGCTGGCGGCGTCGGTTCTGGTGTTGCCTCCAGCAAGTTCCTCGACGTCTAGTCGAACTACTGACATATCGGCCTGCATCGCTAGGGTCGTGGTATGGAATTTCAAGACATTCTCTTCGACGTATCTGACGGCATTGCCACGATTACTTTGAATCGACCAGACAAATTGAATGCGTTCACTGGGCGCATGATGCACGAAATTATCGCGGCATTAGACATCACTGACGCTGATGACGATGTCAAAGTGGTCATCTTCACTGGCGCTGGCCGTGCGTTTTGTGCTGGGGCTGATCTGTCTTCAGGTGGAGACACCTTTGCAAAGGGCGGCAGTGATGTACAAACCAAGCAGGGCGTACCCCGTGATGGTGGCGGTCTCGTGTCATTACGTATCTACGAAAGCTTGAAGCCTGTTATTGGTGTTATCAATGGCCCAGCAGTGGGCGTAGGTGTCACCATGACACTGCCAATGGACTTCCGTCTTGCTAGCGACACAGCCAAATTTGGTTTCGTCTTTGCGAAGCGCGGAATTGTTCCTGAAGCATGCTCGTCATATTTTCTGCCACGTCTTGTCGGAATCTCCCAAGCAACAGAGTGGGTATTTACCGGCCGAGTATTCCCAGCGTCTGAGGCTTTGGCCGGAGGCTTGGTGCGCAGTGTGCACACAGCGGATGACCTAATGGCTGCTGCAATCGCCATTGCACGCGAAATTGCCGACAACACAGCACCTGTGTCTGTTGCAATGTCACGAAAAATGTTGTGGCACATGCTGGGAGCGTCTCACCCTATGGAGGCGCATCGCGCTGATTCACGTGGCATTCAACAACGTGGGCGCAGTGCTGACTCAAAAGAAGGTGTTGTTAGCTTCCTTGAAAAGCGTGCTGCTGTGTATCCCGACAAGGTGAGCGGTGGACTTCCGAGCATTTTTCCTGGTTGGGAAGAACCAGAGTTTTTCTAACTCATGTCTGACGCATCAGCTAGCAAGTCGCTGTATGAGATTGCGGGTCCCGATTTCTTCATTCACCTGGTCGATGCTTTTTACGATGGCATAGAAACCGACCAAGTGTTGTTGCCGCTGTATCCAGAAGGAAGCGAGACTGCGGGGGCGCGTCAACGCCTGGCGCTATTTCTTATTCAATACTGGGGCGGACCAGATACGTACATGCAGGAACGGGGCCATCCTCGACTTCGCATGAGACACAACCCATTTGTTATCGGTGCATTAGAGCGCGACCATTGGCTGATGCACATGGCTGCAGCCATAGAGCAGACCATTACTGAGGTTGATGAGATGTATCGAGAGCATGTCACGACAGAGCTTGCTCATTACATGATTAATACAGCCGAGGCAATGCGCAACGTTTAGTTAGACGTGATGTGAATCAGGACCTAGGGCATGCATGGCAATGGCTGCTGCGGCTCCAACGTTGAGCGAATCAATTCCACCATGCATCGGTATACGAACAATATGAGTTGCCTCGGTCATGGTGTCCTGTTCCAACCCATCTCGTTCACTGCCAAGAAGTAACGCTGTCTTTTGTTCTGGCGCAACAGTGATCGACGCAAGTGACGTGGCAGTCACGTCTGGTGTCATGGCGTACGACACGTAGTTATGTTGCTGCAATAGCTTTCCGAGGTTCTCGCCGTGGCTTAATCGAACAAAGGGAACCGACAGGCCTGACCCCATTGATACGCGTAATGCTCGGCGGGCTAACGGGTCCGCACTGCCTGCAGAGAGCACAATGGCATCCCATCCAAGTGCTACAGCACTACGCACAATGGCCCCCAAGTTTGTGGGGTTATCAATCTCTTCTGCCGCAACAACACGGGTTGCGCGAGACAGAACATCATGTGCTGAAACCAAAGCGGGCCGACGAAATAGCCCAGTTGCGCGCAAGGGGACACCTAGGCCCGTTACATCGCCACGTAGTTGTTCTGAGCCGATGAATACCTGAACGGATTCATCAACAGATTCCGACAGTCGAATACCAGTTGGTTCGTCGCACAAAAGTGCCACGGCTTCGTAGCGCAGCTCTATTGCACGTTCCACTACTAAATCGCCCTCTGCAACAAACATGCCAGCGCCCACTGCGTCAAGGCGTTCCAATTTGCTTGCTAGTTGTCTGTCACGCCAGCGAAAGGGGTCTAACCGTGGGTCAGACCCATCAGTGACGTGAATAATCATTTGATTATTGGAATTAGTAGTACCACGGAAATGGCGACCAGTCGGGTGTGCGCTTTTCCAAGAAAGATTCGCGACCCTCGTCTGCTTCGTCCGTGCCGTATGCAAGGCGAGTTGCTTCGCCAGCAAATATTTGCTGACCAACAAGACCGTCGTCAACAAGGTTGAATGCAAACTTCAACATGCGTTGTGCTGTTGGGCTCTTACCGTTGATTTCTTTCGCCCATTCAAGTGCAACTTTTTCAAGATCTGCATGTGCCACTACTTCGTTCACGGCGCCCATGGCCTTCATGTCATCTGCTGAGTATTCGCGGCCTAGGAAGAAGATCTCGCGAGCAAACTTTTGGCCAACCATCTTTGCAAGGTAGGCAGAACCGTACCCACCATCAAACGACGCAACATCAGCATCAGTTTGTTTGAAACGTGCATGTTCACGGCTAGCAAGTGTGAGGTCTGACACCACGTGCAAACTGTGCCCACCACCGGCGGCCCAGCCTGGCACTACACAGATAACAACTTTCGGCATGAAACGAATCAGACGTTGAACTTCCAAAATATGCAAGCGACCAGAACGGCCCCGATCAACGGTGTCTTGCGTATCGCCATCTGCGTACTTGTAACCGTCTTTGCCGCGAATGCGTTGGTCGCCTCCACTACAAAATGCCCAGCCACCATCCTTGGGTGATGGGCCATTGCCCGTGAGTAGAACGCATCCGACATCAGTTGTCATGCGTGCATGATCGAGGGCCGTGTATAACTCGTCAACTGTGTGTGGACGAAAGGCGTTACGCACTTCAGGACGGTTGAATGCCACTCGGACCGTGCCCTGGTCTACTGCTCGGTGATACGTGATGTCGGTGAACGAAAAGCCAGGCACTTCGCGCCATGCGGCGGGGTCGAAAATAGGTGAAATAGTCACAGGTTCATTGTTTCACGCCGGACGCCGTATCGTAGAAATCCATGACAACTCTTCTTGCATTCTCAGGTTCACTACGCGCCGATTCCTTCAATACCCGCATTCTGAAGGCCCTTCCGGCGCTCGCTCCTGAAGGTACGAACATCACGCTATTCGACATTGCTGAATTGCCGATGTATAACCAAGATCTTGATGCAGACACCGTGCCGCCAATTGTTGCGGCGTTGCGCGCGGCTATTGCTGAAGCTGATGGTGTCATCATTGCTGGTCCTGAATACAGCGGTTCGTATTCCGGCGCGACAAAGAATCTCATCGACTGGGCGTCACGTCCGTTTATGAAGGGGCCAATTATTGGAAAGCGTTCCATGGTGATTGGCGTAACTCCAGGACCAGGCGGTGGTGCTCGTGTTGTGGAAGCAACGAGTGCTCTACTAACGGCATTGGGTGGCACCGTTGTCGGTAGAGCGAATGCTGCTGCAATCCACGAAAAGATTGCGCCTGATGCACACGTGATTACGGATGAAGAGTTCGCACAACAACTGCGCAATGGACTCGCCGCGTTTTAGTTACCAGGTGTCAACCATGGGGCGCTTTTTGCCCGTGCGCTGACGCCATGTGGTTCCGCGACCAATAATTGCCAGAATCCGTGCTCGTGTTTCGGCCGGGTCAATGACATCATCAATTTCTACGTGGCTTGCCATATTTAATGCATTGCCACGTTCGTATGCGCTAGCGATCAACTTTGCTTCAAGAGCTGCGCGTTCTGCATCGTCAGTAATTGCTTCCAACTCTTTGCGGTAACCAAGTCGCACTGCACCCTCAAGGCCCATGCCACCAAACTCGCCTGTAGGCCATGACACGGTCATGGTGTTTCCATGGAAACTGCCACCAGCCATTGCTTGTGCACCAAGGCCATAGCCCTTGCGCAGTACGACAGTGATCCATGGCACCGTAATACTGGCGGCGGTAACGAACATGCGGCCAAAGTGACGTACCTGAGCTGTCTGTTCTGCATCGGGGCCCACCATGAACCCCGGTGTGTCGCACAAGCTGACAATCGGAATGTCATATGCATCGCAGAGTTGAATGAACCGTGAGGCCTTATCTGAAGAATCTGAATCAATTGCGCCACCGAGATGTGCAGGGTTGTTGGCAATGACGCCTATTACACGACCTTCAACTCGCATGAACACAGTGAGAATGCCGATACCAAATGTGGGGCGCAACTCAAGAGCAGTTCCTATGTCTGCCAGTGCATCAATCACTGTGCGTACGTCATAGACGCGTGTGCGTTGTTCCGGAATGAGTCCGCGCATCACATCATCGGGGTGTCTGGTCCAGGTAGACAGTGGGCCTTGAAAATACGACAAGTACTGCTTGGCTGCAGCGACTGCTTCTTCTTCATTTGCAACGCGAATATCAACAACACCATTTGCTGTTTGCACATTGATATCGCCAATATCCGTTGGCTTGACGAGCCCGAGCCCGCCGCCTTCGATCATGGCTGGCCCCGCCATACCAATATTGGAATTCTCTGTAGCGATAATCACGTCACAACACCCAAGTAATGCAGCATTACCCGCAAAGCAATAGCCCGACGTGATGCCAACGATTGGTACAAGGCCAGACAATTGCGCAAAGTAGGCAAATGCCAAGCAATCAAGACCAGCAACACCGGGGGAGTCTGTATCGCCAGGTCGGCCGCCACCGCCTTCAGCAAACAAGATGAATGGCAAACGTAATTGTTCAGCCACAGCAAATAGACGGTCTTTCTTTTTGTGGTTCAGCGAGCCTTGGGTGCCAGCAAGAACTGTGTAGTCGTACGAGGCCACGGCAACACGTGAGGCATCTTCGTCGAAAAAGGTGCTGTTAACAGTGGCAAGGCCTCCGACAAGCCCGTCACCGGGAGTGTTGCGAATCAGATCATCAAGGGTTCTGCGCTGACGTTGCGCAGCAACAGCAAAAGATCCGTACTCAATGAAAGAACCATCATCAACCAGGTCTGCAATGTTGGCGCGAGCAGTGCGTTGCCCTCTTGAGGCACGACGAGCAACGGCTTCTGGGCGAGCATCATCGGTAGTTAGGTGTCGACGATCGCGGTACCGGGCAAGGTCAGCGCGTTCGCCAACGGACGCTGTTGCTGAGGCTTCACTCGCAGTGACGTCAGCAATGACACCTGGTGTGATGTGCACCAGCACTTGGCCGGCAGCAATGGTGTCACCTTCGGCCACCAGCACTGCTGTGATTGTTCCTTCAACTCCTGCTTCAACGGGGTGTTCCATCTTCATTGATTCAAGTATCAAGATTTCACGGTTAGCGCGCACCGTGTCGCCTGGCCTCACGGAGATCTTGAAGACAGTTCCAAGAATGGGTGACGAGACATTGTGGGTAGTCATGGCTCATTGTCTCACACGGCCACTTGTCACATCATGTCGAGGGTTCACCTAATAGTCATGTACCGCAAACCTAAACACTGCCGTTTTGTAATTTCGGCATAACAACATTGTGCCCGTGAGGATCCACCCCTTGATCAGCACAATTGTTGGCGAGCGCGCCCTGAGGCCGATTTCGGCCATCTCAATCATCTCTGGAATTGGAACAGTTCTCAGCCCGGCCTTGTTCAAAGCCCCCTTGATTCTGTCGCTTCTTAGTCCTCGTCTTCCATTTCTTTTGCTTGCAGCTGGGGGGACAAACCCCTTCCTGTTTGTTACGCTCATCGGAATTCGCTTGTCAATTACTGATTGGCACTGGTTTGATCTTGGGCGACGTCGCGGTCGCGAACTTGCTATGAAGTCTCGAATATCACGCCGAATTCTGTTGTGGAATCCGCGCGCTCAGAAGGTAGGAGTTGTTGCACTTTTAGCTGTCCGACCAATTTCGCGACACTTGTTGTTATCGGGAATGGTGGGAATGAAATCACGTGACGTGGCAATTATTGACATTGTCAGCACCGTGGTGTTTTTGGTCGCCATCATCATGACTGTAAGGGGTCTTCGCTAGTAGATTTTCTCGAGTGCTTGCTCTTGTCATTGGTGCTTTTCTGCTGGGGTGGCTTGCAAGAACTATTTGGTCAGTACCTATTGTGGTGACGGCATGGGCCGATAAATACGTGCTCCAGGTGGCGTTGCCAGCAGTGATTATTGCAAAAATCAGCACAGTCTCCTTTGATGCAGATGTTGTTCTGCCAATTGCAGTGGCGTGGTCTGTGATGTTCGCTTCAATCGTTGCGGTGCTGACTGCATCTCGGATATTGAAATGGAATCGATCTATCACGGGAGCATTGCTGCTTGTTGGAGTTCTTGGCAACACGAGTTTTCTCGGTCTCGGCATGGTCGAGAGTTTGTTGGGCACTGATCACCTTGCATCTGCAATCGCATACGACCAAGTGGGCACGTTTGTTGCTCTTGCCCTGTGGGGTTCATATATCGCAAGTACATATGGTGCTGGTGAAAGTGGATGGCGACCCATCCTGAATCGACTCTCACGCTTTGGGCCGTTCATGGCTCTGCTTGCAAGTCTTGTATTGCGAGTTATCGATCTTCCTGCTGATGTGTATCTGATTCTCAATGGAGTCGGGAAAACAGTTGCACCAGTTGCAATGTGTGCATTGGGTCTACGTTTCACATTGAATGTAAGTCGTTCCGTTCAGGTGCCCGCGTTGTTTGGTTTGATAACAAAGATGGCGGTACTACCGGGGCTTGTCTATGTCGCATCTATGTTGATTGGTTCACCACATGACCTCGCATGGTCAACGTCAATCTTGCAAGCTGCTGCGCCACCTATGGTCACTGCTGGTGTTGTGGCGGTTGGTGCAGGTCTCTCGGCTGAACTGGTTGCCTTTATGGTCGGAGTCGGCACACTTGTTTCTTTTGTGTCGCTCCCATTGCTGTCTCTCGCGCTGTAGCTCTTCGGTGGCGGCTACTCGATAGTAATGGGCTAGAACTCATTGCATGATTTCGTTTATTCAACGTCTAGAAGATCTTACCGCTGAAGCACCGCTCGCTCCGGCTATAACCTGTGCGGGTGACTCAATGTCGCGGGTTGAACTATTAAAGGCTGGCTACAACCTTGCTGTGTATTTGCACGAACATGGCGTTCGTGAAGACGACATGGTCACAGTTGCAGTTCCGAACAGTATTGATTTCTTTATTGCGTACATCGCTGCCTGGCGGCTCGGTGCAACCCCACAACCCATCTCATCGCGTCTTCCACAACGAGAACTCGATGCAATTATTGAATTGGCTAATTCATCAGCAGTGATCGGTGTCGAAGAAGGCTCCGTCGCAGGTCGAATCTGTGTACCAACCGGCTTTCGTGCACCAGATGCCGAGGCATCTCATCTTCCATATGTGTTATCAAAGGCGTGGAAAGCGCCAACGTCTGGTGGCAGCACAGGTCGTCCAAAACTCATCGTTTCTGGTGACCCAGCAGCGCTTGACCCAGCAGCGCCGTTGCCACTGATGATGCAAAAGGGTGGCTGTCTAGTGATGCCGGGGCCGCTGTATCACAACGGTCCAGCTGTATGGAGCTGTCAGGCGTGGCTGAACGGCTTACATGTGGTGCTGTTGCCCCGATTTGATGCAACAGGAACATTGGAAGCGATTCAAAAGTACAAGGGAACAGTCTTGTACATGGTTCCCACCATGATGAAGCGCATTACTCGACTGCCAGAAGAGGAACGACTGTCGTACGACCTTTCCAGTTTGCAAGTCGTGTGGCATCTGGCAGAACCGTGTCCTGAATGGTTGAAGCAAGAGTGGATCGATTGGTTGGGTGCGGAACGAATTTTTGAACTGTATGCAGGTACCGAAGGACAAACAGCAACGGTGATTACAGGCCATGAATGGTTGGCGCATCGCGGTTCGGTTGGAAAAACAATTCCTGGCACAGTGAAAATCACGGATGAAGACGGAGCAGAACTTCCTGCTGGAGAAATGGGTGAAGTCTGGCTGCGTAGTTTACGCGAGACGCCTACCTATAAATATGTCGGAGCTGTTGCGCGTACGTTGGAAGGCGGTTGGGAATCACTCGGAGACATGGGGTATCTCGATGCCGATGCGTATCTGTACCTAGGAGACCGTGCAGCAGACATGATTTTGTCTGGCGGTGCAAACATTTATCCGGCAGAAATTGAATCTGCAATTCAAGAACACCCCGCCATCAAGTCATGTGCCGTTATCGGATTTCCCGATGAAGACAAGGGCAATGTGATTCACGCGATTGTGGAAGC